>NZ_JBQZFV010000002.1:0-638223 GCF_052691735.1 Serratia sp. NA_13 | reverse complement strand
TAGTGAAGGATCCGACATTACTAAGTGAGCGTTGTATCTAATCCTGGGGGCAGGTCACTATCAACGCTAATGTTATTCAGCCCCTGACTTTAATTACAGCTGTTTAAAAAAACAGTCTTCTCTATATATAATGATATGCTTATACTGGAATGAAACAGAATATAACAATCAATAGATCTAGGATGATTGATGAGCCCTTTTGATTCCCAGCAAGTTATAGAAGAGAGGATAAATCAAACAACTCTATGTAGCTACTTAGTTGGTTTTGATTTAAATGATCAAGGTGTCCCATATTATCGTCTAGATCCTTTGGTGAAAAAAATATTATCCGCGCTACACGAATTTGCATACGGATTTCATGAAGGTACTCAAACAAACAACACGGACACACTTGGAAAAATAGTTGAAGCTGCTAAGTCCGTTTATAAAATAGATGAGTTCCAAAAAGTCAGAGATCTATGTTCAAGCTCAGAGGGACTTGCCGATGATGTGGCGGATAAGTATCTGCGGCGGGGTGAGTTTGGTGAGTTAATTCTGCATTTAATTCTTAGAGATTTCCATGAAACCCTCCCACTACTCTCAAAAATATACTTTAAAGACTCTATTGGTCATACCGTACATGGTTTCGACGCTGTACACATTGACCCCAAGAAAAAAACACTATGGCTTGGAGAGTCAAAGCTATATATAGACCCTAAAAGAGGGGTCAGTGAGTTGCTAAAAGATATTGAAGATCATTTTAAGTTTGATTACTTAAACTCAGAATTTACTCTTATATCTAAAAAAATAAAACACTTTAAAGACACGCCCGATTTAAACTACTGGTTAAATATGCTAGCGTCGGGTGGTAAATTGACTGACAAATTGAAAAGCATTCAAATACCATTATTATGTACATATAGTTGTGATTCGTTCTCTAAATACAACGATGAGAATAGCGATGAGTTTAATGAATACTTTAATGATAAAATCAAAGCAATAAAAGAACATTTTGATAAAAACTACAATCACCCATTAAAAGGGAAACTAAACATAATACTTATGTTGTTTCCTGTAAAAAACAAAGTAGAATTAGTTAAAACTCTTCATAAAAAACTGTCATTAATCCAACAAATAGGAGATTAATATCATGGATAATGATATTTTCAATCAAACTTTTGAAGAGTACCAAAAGTGTGCATTCCTAATTACAAGTAGTGAAGAGCTGGGTCGAGATAGACTTATACAGATTTTAGAAAACAGAAATGACTACGCTCCTGAATTAGATATGATTTTGGCAGACTTAGTGGAATCAGTAGGGTTTTATCCCTACTTAGAAAAAGAAAATTTAGTCGTTAGCTCCATGTCACAAGCAATAAGAAAAGAGACAAACAGGTCTAAAAACATTGATGGGAAATTATTCCATGATGAACAAAAGCATTTGTTAGGGCTAATTGAATCTGGAAAAAACATTATTGCCAGTGCACCTACAAGCTTTGGGAAAAGCTTGCTAATTGAAGAGCTTGTTTCCTCAAGAAAATATCGAAACATATTAATAATTCAACCCACACTAGCCCTATTAGATGAAACTAGAAAAAAGCTAACTAAATATCATAATAGTTATAAATTAATAGTTAGGACCAGTCAGATTTTTAGCGAGAATGAAAAAGGTAACATTTTTTTATTAACAGCAGAGCGAGTAAATGAATATCAAGATCTGCCAAAAATAGACTATTTAGTAATTGATGAGTTTTATAAATTCAGTTCGCATAGAGATGATGAAAGACATCAATCATTGAACAATGCCTTTTTGAAAGTTTACAAAAAAAGCGAGCCTAAGTTTTATTTTCTTGGCCCCAACATTGATGGAATTAGCCCTGGCTTCTCAGATAAATACAATGCTGTTTTCTATAAAACAAATTATAGCTTAGTTAGATGTAATGTTTATGATATCTATAAAAATTACATTGATCAATTTAGCAATCTGGGGAAAAAAGCAAAATTAAAAGAAAATGTGCTTTTTGAGTTACTTAATAGCAGAGAGGGAGAACAGTCCATAATATATTGTTCCTCACCGAATAGAGCAAGGAGATTAGCAAAAAAGTATTCTGATTACATCATACATTCAAACAAAAAAAATATTACTAATGAAATATCGATAATCGAATGGATAGAAAAAAACATATCACCTAAGTGGTCAATAATTCAGTCACTACAATGTGGTGTTGCATTTCATGACGGTGCCTTACCCAGGCATATGACCTCATCAATAATAGACTATTTCAATGATAGTAAGATACAAGTTCTTTTTTGCACTACCACAATAATTGAAGGCGTAAACACTAGCGCTAAAAACATTATATACTTTGATGAAAAAAAAGGTGATGACATTGGAATAGACTATTTCGATTACTCGAATATAAGGGGGCGAGCAGGAAGGCTAATGCAACATTACTCAGGTAATGTTTATAATTTTAATATTCCTCCAGAGAAAGAGACAATATATATTGACATTCCTTTTTTCGAACAGAATCCCATACATGAAGAAATTCTAATAAACCTTGAACCAGATGAAGTTAGAAACAAAAACTCTCCTGAATATAGATTTTTGCAATCATTACCAATTGATGAGAAGTTTTTATTTTCTAAAAATGCTATAAACATTCAAGGCCAAAAAAGACTTTTGGAATATTTGAGGGAAAACATAAAAGAAAATCATATGCTACTTTCTTGGAGTTCCACCCCAAGATATGACCAATTGGATTTTTGTATAAATCTTTGCTACGATTTTTTACTAAAAGAGAATGAAAAATCAAAACAATTAACTGCGAGGAAACTAACTAAAGTTACATATGATTATGGCTATAATCAGAATATAAATATAATAATAAAAAGCACGTATGATTACAAAATGAAAAGCATCAAGCGTGAAAAACTCACCCCAGAAAAGACTCAACAACTTATTGATGACTCAATAAAAGAGTCATTTTACCTAATGAGACACTGGTTTCAGTATAAGGTGCCTAAATTACTTTTAGTATTAAATGAATTACAAAAACACGTATGCAATGAGTACAATCTTTCAGCTGGGAATTATTTATTTTATTCTTCGTTAATTGAAAATGATTTCATTCCTGATAACTTAAGCATATTAATTGAATACGGCATACCTAACTCTGCTATCCGTAAGTTATCTAAATCAATACCTACAACATGTATCGATGATGACGTTATTAAAGAAGTTGTTAATAGAAGGCTTTATGATAGTAAGAATCTTATTCCTTACGAAAAAGAAATAATTAAAAAGAATTTACTGTGAATGACATCTAATAAAGATAATATTATAACAAAGCTTACAGCTAATATAACTATAAGCAAAAATGATCTCAGCGGAACAAAAATTGGTTCCGCTGGGGTCAGCCTTAGGAATAAACCTAGAAAACTAAAGATATATGGATGGGATGCTCAGTATCGTAAAGCTTGTTCAATAATAAGTGTAATTCACTAGTAAAATCATTACTATCTCGGCTTAATTTTTCGTATGTGGAATTATTTAATCGATCATCTTTCCTTTTTATACTTTCTAGTGACTTCCGTTGCTCTTCATTACTTATTATTTCTAAAAAATAATCATACTGCTTAAATATATTATCTACAGAAACTATCTCTTCACCATATTTTTGATTATGTATATTCGTTATATGGTATATCCTTCTCAAAACAGGTATATCTAATAGTTTTGATATTTCCTCAACCCTACAACTACGATTTGATGAGTTGCTTACTGCTGCTACGGTTAAAACACCTGCGTAATATAATAACTTCCTTGAAAACCTTAACTTTATATTTCTAAGACCCCACGACTTCCCGTCTTGCTCTACTTTATACTGAAAGTCTGTAGTAATTGTTCGATAATATCTAATAATATCGTTGAGAATGAATTTATCAACTCCAACCCCATCACTAGTTGCCTCAACATACTTTGTTATTAATACATTCCTATATTGATTAAAAACCTCCTTATTATAAATCGACTTGCCTTCTAATAAAAACAACATACGTCTTGTCAGTGTTTCGTTTGAATCGTTGCTTCCTCCAATATTTTTTAATATATCGTCAAATATGCTTATTGCATCTGCACCAAAAGTTCCAGTATCTCCCACTTGCTTTAAGATGAATTTATTAATGACTTCTTCTATTCCTACTTTCTTTGCAAGAATTTTTTCTTTTGTCGTGGCGTTTTCACAGAATATAAAAACATCTAGGTCAGATTCCTCAGACGCCTCTTCCCTACCAAATGACCCTGTCGTCACAATAGTATATTTTGTTGAGTCTAAATCATTTAATACTTCGGTCAAACCATTTTCAATATTTTGCAAAACCTCTACAGAAAAGAGATTTGCTTTCTTAATAGTCTCATAACCATCTAAAAACGCACGATAATTGCTCATGAAGTCTCCATTACATATCAAAATCCAGCTGTATTGCCTTGCTATCTGCAAGATTATCTATTTTAATTACTGACTTACTCTTTTTGTTAACGTAACGATTTTTAATATCCATTTCTTCATAAAGAATTTCATATTTCCTTGCGGTTATATTTATCTTGTAGTTAGATATGCACGCAGGGATAGTTTTATTCTTTAGATCATGAAGCCATTTGAATAAAACTCCATGTTTTTTCATCCATTTTTTTTCATTTGACAGCAAATCTGATTCATCTATTTCTTTTTTTTCCTCAAAGAAAATTTGGCTTAATGTATCAGATATAACGCCATGTTTATTGTTGATGTAATTACAATATACAAAATGCTTCGCCTTCCAAAAGTCGTCCAGGCTTGTAAGGCGAGACTTATTCTCATCATCAGAAACAAATGCGGCTTTTGCGATAGCAAGTCTATTTAAACTATTAGACCTATTAACACCCTTATATTCTAAGCAGCGAGTAATCCCGTCAATGGTATCAATATTAATCTGATTACTAAATAAATCGCCACCGTCAGAACTCATTTTGTTACTTAATAACTCTTTTAAAAAACCAATATCAAATTTGTTTTTTAAAATATTATGTAGTTTTTTATCACTTTGCACTTTACCATCAATTATGCTCTCCCCTAATTCATGGTGACCATATCCTAAATGCGATTTTATGTAAGGTTCAGCGCTATGAGACAATGGCATATGTCCTATATCATGTATAAGAGCAGCAGCGACCAAGTTTTCCTTTAGTTCTTCACTATAATTTCTTTCAACCGCAATGTAATTAGCTAACCCTGCAACACATATTGAATGATATGCTCTGCTCCTTTCTATTTTTATAAGTTTTGAACAATCACTGTAATCAATTGCACCAAGAAATGATATATCATACAAACGCTGAAAAGCCGGAGTGTCGATGATCTCAGCTAATTTACTATTCTCTTTTAAATCTCTAATCCAATATATAATACTGGTTTTATCTTCAATCTCTTTCCCAATATTTTTGAATTCTCTACTAATAGTCATATTATGCTCGATCACCATTTATGGTTGACAACTCTTGCCAGTGTAGCATCCTTTAATGTGAATGCTAAGAGGTTCCAAACTTTTTAAGACTCACCCTTTAAAAAGGGGAATGCATAACATAATGTTTTAATTGATTTTTTAAGCCTCACTCCCAAATCCACTGTCTTTCTCAGAGCCTTTGTTGATGCTACTTCTTTGTGAAGGTAGCAGGGAAACCAGCCCTACTCACAACAGAATAATAGCTTACCACTTTCATTAAAAACAATTTAAATCAATAAGTTAACATTTAATGCATTATAAAAAGTTGGCACTATTCATACTGACTGGTGAATGTATATAGTAGAAAAGGTGCTCAATTTTAAGCACTATTTACATATGAAACAACATAGTAATGTTGTTAGTGCTTAACACAGCGCTCGCTCTTCATATCATTAGGAATGTGATTTGGCGCGCATTATGCCATAACGGTGATAAGAGATCGCGGGAAGTTTTGGTGACAATTTGAGCAATGATGCGGTGGCAGAAAAAGCCAGGCACCACGCGGTGTTCTTAAGGCCGGAGGCAGTAAATCCCATCCGGCGGATTGAGGGGAAATAAATACACTCACCAGCAGCCATGCTTTAAGATAGTGAAATAGACCTCTTTAAATTTTTCTGTCCTTAAAATATCCCCTTTCAATACCGAAACCTGTTTATCCCACTCCTGGGCAAAATCGGCTTCGCCGTTGTTGTTGTTAAGCTTTTTTAAGCCACAGGCGGCATAAAGTTTGGCTTCTGGCGTTGCCTGCGGATTTTTGGCAATGCGCAAGAAAATGGCTCCCGCATCCTGATAGGTTAGGATTTTTATTAACTCGGTCTCGCCAACGCTGCCAATACCAACAAACCCATTCATTCCCAAAGAGAAGTTGTTAACCCTGGATAAAACATTTTCTGTCTCTTCACTGCTTTGCTCAGCGGTATAGCCGTAGAAGGAACAGAAAGAGACAACGAACAAAGTCACAACGCGAAAAATCATTTTCATAAAAGTCTCCCTATTCAACCGGTTTTATACCCTAAATAATTGGAGTTGCATCAAGGCGGCAAGTTTGTAAATCCCCAGGAGCTTACTCAGGTAAGTGACAGGGGTGAGCAAACGCAGCCAACACAGATGCAGCTTCAAGTATGACGGGTATAGACCGGGTTGGCATGTGCCGACATCAAATCCTGCTGATGTAAAACCGCTACAAACGCCTGCGATGCCGCGCTGCGGTAAGCGCTCTTACGTTGCAGTAATACCGCCCGACGCGCCGGCAAGGCGGCGACAAGTTGCACCGACCGCAACTGCGGATCCGCCTGGGCAATCGCCGCCGGTAGAATGGTGGCCAGTTGACCACGGCGCACAATCTCGAGGATAGCACCAATCGCATTGGCCTCTACCGCCACCAGCGGGCAGATACTCTGCTGGCGGCAATAACCATCGATGAACTGACGGGTAGCAAAATCTTCGCTCAGCAAAGCCAGGGGTTGCCGTTCAAGCTCCTCCGCCGTCAAAGGGTGTTGCCGTTGGGCCAAAAGATGATCTGCGCCAACCACCATATTCAACGATTCACTAAACAGGTCTGTGGCCTCGATATCTACCGACTGCGCCTGGCCAAAAGCAATCCCCAAATCCAACCTGTCCTCTGCCAGCAACGCCTCGATTCTGTCCTGCGTCATTTCCTGAATACTCAGAGATATGCCCGGATAACGCCGATAAAAGGCATCGATAACCGGGCCAACCAGATAGGCGCTAAAGGTCGGCGTCATTGCCAACCTCAGATTGCCGCGCTCCAGCGTCGCCACGTCATGGATCGCGCGTACGCCTTCATCCAGATCCTGCAACGCAAGACGGGCATAGCGCATCCAGGCCACACCGGCATCGGTCAGGCGCACCGTACGGCCACTGCGATCAAACAGCGGCGTACCCAGCGTTTCCTCCAGCTGTTTGATTTGCTGTGACAGCGTGGGCTGCGAGACGTGCAGCACTTCGGCAGCGCGGGTGAAGTTGCCCTGCTCGGCAACGGCCAGAAAATAACGAATATGTCTTAACAGCATAGCGCCCCTACTATAAGTAATTCCTATGACAATCATTATAAATGGGTCTTAGACCCTATAGCCAGAGCGGCGCAAGATACATCCATCGCTTAACAGCCCCCTGATGGAGACAGTATGAAAGAGGTTATTGAAGGCTTTTTGAAGTTCCAGCGCGAGGCGTTTGTCGAACGCACGGCACTGTTTCAACGGCTGGCGACCCAGCAGAGCCCGCGCACCCTGTTTATCTCCTGTTCCGACAGCCGCCTGGTGCCGGAACTGATTACCCAGCGCGAACCGGGCGACCTGTTCGTGATCCGCAATGCTGGCAATATCGTGCCTTCGTTCGGCCCGGAACCCGGTGGGGTCTCCGCCTCGGTGGAATATGCTGTCGCTGCGCTCGGGGTTGAAGATATCGTGATCTGCGGGCATTCCGACTGTGGCGCAATGACCGCCATCGCCACCTGCCAGTGTCTGGAACATATGCCGACCGTGGCTAACTGGCTGCGCTATGCCGACTCCGCCAAGGCGGTCAATCAGGCTTATCAGCATGCATCCGACAGCGAGAAAGTCAATTCGATGGTGCGTGAGAACGTCATCGCACAGCTGAACAATATCAAAACCCACCCATCGGTGGCATTGGCGCTTGAACAAGGCCGGTTGAAGCTGCACGGTTGGGTGTATGACATCGCCAGCGGCGGCATTGAAGCGCTGGATGGCGAAACCCGCCGTTTTATTCCGCTGGCCACAAATCCTGAGGTCACGGCAACCCCTGCCGTATCACGCTTTTAATTTCATTTATTAAGGAAACATTATGACTCAGTCACTGCACTACTCATCCCCCCGCGAAACCCTGACCGACACCATTATGATGGCCAAGATCCGCAAAAACCTGACCTTCGAAGCGATTAACCAGGGCACCGGGTTAAGCCTGGCGTTCGTCACCGCCGCTTTGCTCGGCCAGCATCCGCTGCCGGAACAGGCCGCCCGCGTGGTGGCAGAGAAGTTGGATTTGGATGAGGACGCCATTCGCTTGTTACAGACCATTCCGCTACGCGGCAGCATCCCCGGCGGCGTGCCGACCGACCCGACCATTTATCGCTTCTACGAAATGGTGCAGATCTACGGTTCCACGCTGAAAGCCCTGGTGCATGAGCAGTTTGGCGACGGCATTATCAGCGCCATTAACTTCAAGCTGGATATCAAAAAGGTACCGGACCCGGACGGTGGCGAACGCGCAGTAATCACCCTCGACGGTAAATACCTGCCGACCAAGCCTTTCTGATAACCCGATGAATAAGGCAGCGCCCACATAAGGGCCTGCCTTATTACGGGACGCTCAGGAATAGCGTATAACGCTCAAACACTCTTCTTCTGCGGGGGGAACAAAGTACTGAGTAAGTAGATCGAATGTCTCTTCGCTTAACGTAAAGGGATGGTCACCCTGCTCATTTCTGAGCTTTATCCGGCTTTTACATAATGCATCACTGACATCGATAAAATGCAGACAGTGGTCAACGCCAGCTCGCTCGGCTAATTGCCTTGCCCACAACCGCCGATCGGGCGTATTCATCGGAAAATCCAGCACTACCGACAGCCCATTACGCAACAGCTGCACAATATGCTCGCTCAAAACTTCGCGTAGCCGGGCTGAGTAGTGAACATAATCCTGCAAAGTCGCCATCTGCTGTTCATACAGCGTCGCCAGCCAGTTATCTTCGACCATCAGCAGCGTTTGGGGCTGCTGCGCAAGGCTGTGCGCTATCGTTGATTTGCCTGAACCGGCTTTGCCACACATCATATGTAAAACTGAGGGGGAATGGTTTTTCATGGGTTCCTCCAAAGGGATAATTACCAGCAGGAGGAAGCACTTAACCCGCCTGGCTGGCGGGTTTTCGCTTAAAACAGACGCGCTATCCCACCACTCTGTGAATGGTGATAATAATCTGCGCGAATGCAAAACGGTTTCTGTTCATAAGCTATCAATAAGATACCCCCCAAGAATTGTCAATCAGCATGATAGCCGCGGCTGTCCTGCGGCACCTGCCCCCGTTGATCCAGACCATAGTCACGCACCACCTCCGCCACCCGCAGGCGATACTGTGCCAGCACGCCATGGCGGCCACGTTTTTGTGCGGCGCGGTGCTGCTCGATATTGCGCCACTGCTGGACTGCCGCTTCATCACGCCAAAAAGACAGTGACAGTAGCCGCTGCGGATCGGCCAGGCTTTGGAAGCGTTCAATCGAAATAAATCCGTCTATCTCTGCCAACAGTGGCTTCAATTCAGTCGCCAACTCAAGATAGGTTTCGCGCTGGCCGTCGGCGGCCTGCAGTTCAAAAATAACGGCAATCATAGTGATTTCCTGTCAGAGGTAAATTCGGGCACGCGCGCATTTTGCGAAACCCACCAACGGGCGTTGTGCAGCAGTTGCAGATCAAGACCCAATGCTGATAAATGCTGAATGCCACACCGCGCGATAATTCTTGCCCAATCCGCCCCCGGGCAGCGATGTACACCCTCACCAAAAGCAAAACTTTCGGCCCCCGTACACAACAACACCAAAACCCTCTGCCCAGCCAATATCGGGTACCCCGCCACCTGCGTATCCCGTAGCGCAAAACGGCGGGTATTCTGAATCGGGGGTGCGTCAGACAAGACTTTCTCAATCAGTTGCTGCGCACTCCCCGCGTGGCTGCGCTTCAGCAGCAATGCCTGGCCGATTAAGCCGGCGGTTCCTTCACAGGCCTGAAACATCAAGCCAATGGCATTGACCATTGCTATCTGACGATCAATACCGTGCATCGCGCATGAATGCTGTAACCCCAACCATAATGGCCCGCAACAGCCTTCCAGATGTGCTAATACGCGCCCCGCAGCCAGGATCCCTCTTTCCACCTGCTGCTCACTGCCACCTGGCGCAATGCAGCGGGAAAAATCCAGAATGTCGTCGACTAATGCTGGCCATTCGCCGATAGGAACACCCAGCAGTGAAGCGATAACACACACTGGCAAGGCATAGTTAAATCGAGTGAGCTGGTTTGCGTCCGGCAAGGAAACCATTAATTCTTGCGCTACGGCCAATGCGGTGTTCTCGATCCGCGCCGCATCAAAAACAGATAACGTCTGCAAGATGGTCGCTTTGAGTTTGAGATGTTGCTCACCATCCTGCATGCGCACCAGAGCACCGAAAATAGACTGTGCAGGCGTATTTAACAACGCAGCAGGAATAGGTTCATGTGCTGGGCGCACCCCAAAATCGCTACTGTGCAAAATCTCACGGACTGCCGCCGGGGAAGCCACGACCCAACATTGCAAGTCCGGCTGAAATGCCATCGGCACCATCTGCATATAGTCAGCGAGTGGATCTTCAGAAGTAACAGCAGCAAGAGCACGGGAATAGGGACAAACCGTCATGATGTTCTCCGTTGAACTGGACCAGTGTGAAAACCCATCCTAGCGCTAGCCCTGCAGCCATACTTCGTCTAATCTCGAAGTATGAACAACATCGATATTGAAGATCGTCTTACCGCATTGACCGCCGCGATTGCCGACCGCAGCCGGGCGCGCATGTTGTGCCTGTTGATGGATGGGCGTGCCTATACCGCTACCGAACTGAGCGCGGCGGTGGACGTTGCCGCCTCTACCGCCAGCGGGCATCTGGCACGTTTGCAGGAGCAGCGCTTGATCGTCTGCGTCAGGCAGGGGCGCTATCGCTATTTCCGCCTGGCAAGCCCGGCGGTGGCTGCCGTACTGGAAACGCTGATGGCGCTGGCCGGTGTCGAAACGCCGGTGGTGAAAAGCACTACCCCAACCTCATTGCAATTTGCACGCACCTGTTACGACCATATGGCCGGGGAGGTGGCGGTAAAACTGCATGACCGCCTGCACCAGCTAAGCTGGCTGGAGGGCGAAGAAGACTACCAATTGACGGACAGCGGCCGCACTGCGTTAACCGAACTAGGCATCGACTGTTCGGCTGCGCTTTCACGGCGGCGTTTTGCCTGTGACTGTCTGGACTGGAGCGAACGTAAGGCTCATCTTGGCGGCGCACTGGGTGCGGCTGTGCTCAGTACTTTTATCGATCGCGGTTGGATCAGGCGTCAGCTTGAAAGCCGCGAGTTACAGCTCACCCCCGCCGGTAAAAAAGCGCTGACAGCACATTTTGGCCTCACGCTTTAACCCTGCGCCGCGTTAACTTTGCTGCAATACTCAATAGGCAAATCGTCAACCCGAGGACTCGTCATGCTCGACCAAAGCCAATTCCCGATCGTCAAACGCTGGCCCGCTCAACACCCGGAAAGACTACAACTTTACTCATTGCCTACGCCCAACGGGGTCAAAGTCTCCATCATGCTGGAGGAAATCGGTCTGGCTTATGAACCGCACCTGATCGATATCGGCAACAACGAAACCTGGACGCCCGAGTTTCTGTCGTTGAACCCGAACGGCAAGATCCCCTCGATCATCGATCCTAACGGCCCGAACGGTAAACCGCTGGCGCTGTTTGAATCCGGCGCTATTCTGCTGTACCTGGCGGAAAAAAGCGGCAAATTCCTGCCACAGGATCCCGCTCTGCGCTACGAAACCATCCAGTGGGTATTTTTCCAGATGGCGGCAGTGGGCCCGATGTTCGGTCAACTCGGCTTCTTCCACAAATTCGCCGGTCGCGAATATGAGGATAAACGTCCGCTGGAACGCTATAAAAATGAATCCAAACGCCTGCTCGGCGTACTGGAAACCCGGCTTGCAGGCCGTGACTGGATCATGGGCCAGGATTACAGCATTGCCGATATTTCATTGCTGGGCTGGGTACGTAACCTGATCGGCTTTTACGAAGCCCGTGAGTTGGTCGAGTTCGATAGCTTCCCGCGGGTAAGGCAATGGCTGGAACGCGGCCTGGCCCGTCCGGCAGTACAACGCGGCCTGAATATTCCCGTCCGCAGCGAATAATGCGACGCTGGCGGCGATGACTGAAAAAGCCATCGACCTGCTGAAAACCAACCAGAACGGTTTCTTCCTGCAGATTGAAGGGGCGTCGATCGACAAACAGGATCATGCTGCCAACCCGTGCGGCCAATTTGGCGAGACCGTCGATCTGGATGAAGCGGTACAGAAAGCCCTGGCATTCGCCCGCGCGGATGGCAACACCTTGGTGATCGTCACCGCCGACCACGCCCACTCCAGCCAGATTACGCCGCCGACGCCAAGGCCCCAGGCCTGACACAAACGCTGACCACCAAAGATGTCGCGCCGATGACCATCAGCTACGGTAATTCAGAGGAAGACTCACAGGGGCACACCGGCACTCAACTGCGGGTGGCTGCTTACGGCCCCCATGCCGCCAACGTCGTTGGCCTGACCGATCAGACGGATCTGTTCTCTACCCTGCGCGACGCCATGGCGTTTAAGTAAACCGATCGTCAGGCTTCGGCACCGGAGCGCCGCTAAGCGTCAGCCAGCATCTTGGCTGCCATTTGCTTATAGCTCGCGACCAGATCGCAGCCCTCTTCCGGGCCGGTACTCACCGCCAGTCGCATCGTCGCTTCCCCTAAATGCATCAACAGGAAAGCGGCATTTTCCACCGCCGCCGCGTCTGACTGCGGCCGTAACCGGCGTATCGCCGTTGCCAGCAGTGCGCCGTTCAACCGGCTTTCCGCCACTTCTTCTTCACGCAGCGTTTTGTTGGCCTGGGTCGCCGCCCAGATATCCCGCATCACCGGCTCAGCCATAAACAAGGCGTAATATTCGTCAATCAGGCAGTTAAAAGCGTCTATCAACTGCGGCAACGTCTGTACCTGAATCAAGCCTTGCTCGATGCATTCACGCGCCTCCTGGTTATAACGTTGCGCCAACACGCGCACGATAGCGGTTTTATCTGGGAAATACTGGTACAGAGCGCCAATCGAAATACCGGCATTTTGCGCCACTTCACTCATACGCATCGCGTCACTGCCCTGCTGGGCTATCAGCGCAGTTGCACAATCGAGGATCAGCTTCACCTTCTCACGGCTACGTGTCTGGCTGGGTTTACGCCGCAGGGCGGCAATATTTTTTTGCTTATCATTCATCATGCATCGTCCTTTGAACAAAAACCGCCTTGACAATAATACGAGGGTTTATCATATTTACAAAACATGAGTAACACTCATATTTGGAGCAACGCTATGAGCAGCAACGAAAAGAGTTCACCCATTCTGGTTTTAGGCGCTAGCGGAAAAACCGGTAGCCGTGTGCTAGCACGCTTGCAACAGCAGGGTATACCGGTGCGTGCCGGGCATCGTAGTGCCGCCATCCCTTTCGACTGGCAGAACAGCACCACCTGGCAACCCGTCTTGCAGGATGTGAAAAAACTTTATCTCAGCTTTCAACCCGATCTGGCAGTACCGGGCGCCACCGAAATCGTTGAACGTTTTTGCCGACAGGCGGTAACTGGCGGCGTCCAAAAAATAGTGTTGCTCAGCGGGCGCGGCGAAGACGAGGCCCGTCAGGCGGAAGAGGTGGTTGAACGCAGTGGGGCAGACTGGACGATATTGCGCGCCAGTTGGTTTATGCAAAACTTCAGCGAAAGTTTTATTCTTGATGAATTGCTTAACGGCGCAGTCTATTTGCCACCAGGCGAGATCCCAGAGCCTTTTATTGATGCGGAAGATATTGCCGATGTTGCGGTTGCTGCCCTCACCCAACCCGGCCACAGCAATACGCATTATGAATTGACCGGCCCGCGTCTGATGACCTTTGAACAGGCCATTGGCGAGATTGCCGCCGCCGCTGGGCGTGAAATCCACTATCAGCAGGTGCCGGTGGCAGATTACGTCGGATATCTGCGCGAGGCGCAACTGCCGGCAGAAATGGTCACGCTGCTGGAGTATCTGTTCAGCACCGTACTGGATGGACGCAACGCGTCATTGACCGATGATGTCCAGCGTAGCCTTGGGCGTGCACCGCGCGATTTCAGCACTTACATCGCCGACACCCTCCCCAGCGGAGTTTGGCAAGCGCGTTAACCGGTTAATGGTCGCCCCGCGCGGCGGCCATTTTCTTTTTGTTACGAGGACATTTGCAATTGTTCTATAAATATTGTGTGATAGCTGAATATCGTATAAATCCGCGGCAATTAAACCCTGTAAATATAGCGGTTATATTTAAATAGAAATAACAAATGAATTATTCCTGCCTTTAATCCGCTTTTTTTAATTACAAAAGTAGTTTTTAACAATATTGCAAACAATAATATCCCCTCAGTAACCAGAGTTGAACAATCTGTCCCCAGGCAGCCTGTAATAATCCACTTTTCGTTAAAAAAATGATTAACAAAAAGACATTATCACTGCAATCCGGTTTTGCCGGACGGGTTGATTTCACTTATTTCCAGGGTAGCTCCCGATAAATTCTTTCACCTGCAATGAGTAGAATTTACACACAAGAGATTTGAATTAATGAGAAAATTACTCGTCCTAATTTTCTGTCTGAACCTATTTGGCGTCACGCAACAGGCAACAGCAGAAGAGAATAAGACCGTTGATGTGGTTCTGATCGGCGGCGGCATCATGAGCGCCACTTTGGGGACTTACCTGCATGAGCTGGAGCCAAACTGGTCCATCGACATGTATGAACGCATGAATGGCGTAGCGGAAGAAAGCTCCAACGGCTGGAATAACGCCGGTACCGGCCACTCAGCCTTCGCTGAAATGAACTACACCCCAGAAAAAAAAGACGGCAGCATTGATATCAGCAAAGCCGTGGTGGTGAACGAGGCTTTTGAAATCTCTCGTCAATTCTGGTCTTATCAGGTTAAAAATAACGTCCTGAAAGATCCAAAATCCTTTATCAACAGCGTGCCGCACATGAGCTTTGTCTGGGGTGACGATAACGTCAACTTCCTGCGCAAACGCTATGCGGCGCTGCAGCACAGCACCCTGTTCCGTGGTATGGAGTACTCAGAGGACGTCAACCAGATTAAACAGTGGGCACCGCTGGTCATGGACGGTCGCAATCCTAAGCAAAAAATTGCCGCCACCCGCATGCCGCTGGGCACTGACGTTAACTTTGGCGTGATCACCCACCAACTGGTGGATACGCTGACCAAAAATCCAAACTTCAAGCTGAACCTCAGCCATGAAGTGCGCGATATCAAACGCAACGACGACAATACCTGGCGCGTAACCGTGGCCGATCTGAACCGTGACGGCAAAGAAACCACCGTTAACGCCAAGTTCGTGTTTATCGGCGCGGGCGGTGCTTCCCTGACGCTGCTGCAAAAAACCGGCATTCCTGAAGCCGAAGGTTACGGCGCCTTCCCGGTCGGCGGTCAGTTCCTGGTGACCACCAACCCGGAAATTGCCAACCAGCATCTGGCCAAGGTTTATGGCCTGGCCAGCGTAGGTTCGCCACCAATGTCGGTTCCGCACCTGGATACCCGTATGCTTGATGGCAAACGCGTCCTGCTGTTCGGGCCGTTCGCCACCTTCTCCGGCAAGTTCCTGAAAAACGGTTCACTGTTCGATCTGCTGCATTCTCTGAGCACTTCCAACCTAATGCCAATGACTCACGTCGGTCTGGATAACTTCGACCTGGTGAAATACCTGGTGGGTCAGTTGATGATGAACGACGACGACCGCTTCGCCGCGCTGAAAGAGTATTTCCCTGAGGCCAAACAGGCTGACTGGAAGCTGTGGACTGCTGGCCAACGCGTGCAAATCATCAAGAAAGACGATGAAAAAGGTGGCCTGTTGCAGTTCGGTACCGAAGTGGTCAGCGCTAAGGATGGCAGCATTGCCGCCCTGCTGGGTGCATCACCGGGCGCATCTACTGCGGCACCGATCATGCTGCACCTGATGGAAACCGTGTTCAAAGATAAAGTGGCGACGCCGGAATGGCAGAGCAAGCTGAAAGAGATCATTCCGTCCTACGGCCACAAGCTGAACGGCAATATTGAAATGACCAACAAGATCCGTGGCTACACCAGCAGCGTGTTGCAGTTGGACTACATCGAAGTGAAGCCGGAAACTAACTGATAGCCGTTTCCCTACTCGCTTTAAGGCCGCCTCGTGCGGCCTTTTTCATTTTTCCGCGACGGCAAGAGCACTTTTAGCACCCTTTAGCACCCTAGTTAACACTTGCTTAACCCTGTGCTGCGGCTTATTATCAAAGAATAATCTTGGATAATTACTCTTACCTACACTGACCTGAATGTCGTACTGCGGGAGAACTCAAACATGGATCGCGTCAATATCATTCACGATTTGCTGGACTGGATTGAAAATCATCTGGATCAACCCTTGCTGTTAGACAACGTAGCGGCGAAGTCAGGCTACTCCAAATGGCATCTGCAAAGGATGTTCCGCAGCACCACTGGCCACGCACTGGGCAGCTATATCCGCGAGCGTCGTCTTTCGCAGGCGGCACAGGCGTTACGTTCAAGCCCTCGTTCTATTCTCGACATCGCCCTGCAGTTCCGCTTTGATTCCCAACCGTCATTTTCGCGCGCATTTAAAAAACAGTTCGGCAAAACGCCGGCGGTGTATCGCCGTACTACACGCTGGGATGTCGCAGAAATGCGCCCACAGGTTATCGAACCGCTGAGCGGCCATCGCCACGAGTCGCCGGGGGTGCATCTGTGGTATGCAGATAAGTGTCTGGACGGGGTCTACACCAACTGGGTTGGTCAGCACTGAGAGAAACAAAAAGCCAATGGGCTAATCCATTGGCTTTCAGACTGATGACAAACCTCATTCCTGCCCAGAGCGAGTAGAGGCCGATAAATAAAAATCAGGAAAATCAATTTATTGATTTTCGGCCGATCACCACAAAGCAGGAAAAACCACGCTTTTTCCTGCTTTGTCAGCAACCTAAAAGCCAATGGGCTAATCCATTGGCTTTTTTTAATACCGGCAAACTTAGTTGTATTCGATGGTAAAAACGGCGGTCGACGTTATATTACCGCCTTTAATCGTCGAGCCAGTACGATAATAACGCGCCTTTAGAGGCAGGGTTAATGTATTGGCTTGATTAGGGATAGTACGTCCGGCATTGACCGCATCACCCTTCTTAATCGGCTGTGTGGTATTGCCGGCCAGCAGCTGTATGGCAACGCCAGATGCTGTGTTGGCACCGGCCTCTGATTTGATCACGCCCGGCGCATTCGAAGGATCCTGTGTGTAATCGAAACGCACATTCACAATTCCCTGCCCAGCACTCCCAGGCAACAGATTCTCACCCACGCCACCTACGCAATTGATATTAATATCAAAAGCCTTCTCACCCTGAGTTGAACCAACACCACCAAAAGAAGCTGCCGTGACAGAATCCAGAGGAACAACCTTGTTTTTGGAACCGCTGTCGACATTACAGGTTGAAGTCACGATTGTCAGACTATTGGCGTCGACAATCGATTGCAGCAATGGCAATCCTGGGCCGCTACCATCCATATAATAATTGGTATAAAGCCCAGTGGTCAGTTGGCCGGTGCCGGTCTGCGCAGCAGTTTTAACAATATCGATCTTGAAATAACCGCCGTTAAGGTTAACATTATTATTAGGAGTATTGGGAAATCTCAGATCATGCGGGTAGAAGTTACTGACAGAACCTGCTTCACGGTACAAACGGATACCGATCCCCGGAATATTGGTGCTCCACACATTGGTAAAACTGGTAGAGCTGCCTTGCATAATCCTACCCATCGCGATGCCGCCTCTTGAACAACTGGCGATATTAATAACCGGATTGATCGGGAACTGACCGGTGGCCAGGGTATCACCGACCTGACGGCCAGGTGTTACCAACACACGCCCAAGCCTCATATTGATCACCTGAGCCTGGTAACCAGACCTAACGAAACAGGCGGCATATGCGCTTTGACTGCCAACCAACATCAGCCCGAACAGCATCAGGTATTTCGCTGACCTTTTATGCAGCGATGGAACCCACGTTAATTTTATCATTTGCAACTCGCTTCAATAATTTCGTAGTCAGTATTATTGTTCTGCGCTTTGGCACTGTAGCTGACTGAACACTGTTGCGTTGGCTGCGTGCCCCACTTAACCTGCAACAAACCTTTGCGCGCTTCGGTACGCATGTAAATACGGCTGCCCTGACCGACAATGCCGACAACCTGATTGCGGGTGTCCAGAACTTCGGCACCAAAGGGTAACGCATTGCCATCAGGACCGCGGGCATGAATGATCATTGCCTGCCCTTTGGTGGTCTTAAATTCCAGTCGGGTAATAGCTCCAGCATAAGGAGCAACCTGCTGGCTGCTGCTCTCCAGCTCCACGTCGCGCGACATGCCGCCCGGATCGAGCGTGACGTTAGTCATACGGTATGGCGCCACATAAGGGACTACTGCATAACCGTTATCGTCGATACGCACCCCCGGTGAATTGGTCACAATAGCGCCAGCGGCGTCTGGTGCTTCTACCAGAACCATGGTCTGACCGCGCTGTGGCGTCATGGTAACGCCGCCACTGTGGGCGACTATGCTACCCGAGGCTCCAACCGACGACTGACGATAATCTTTGCCGTAGCTGTAAGAGCCGTTAAGCGTCGAGAACCGGCTACGATATTCACCGCTCACGCTGCTATTGGTACCGCCGTATTGATCGTTGGCCAGCGTTGCACTGTAGCTAATGTTGTTGTCTTCACCGGTAGAACCGTTAATACCCAGGCGGCTACTGTCATAACCGTTATCGGTATAGCCCAATGAGCTGTTCAGGCTCAGGGTTTGTGAACCTACGCTGAACGGAATCGACATGGTCAGGTAATAACGAGTTTCATCACGGTTATACATATCCGAGGTGCGAATGGCGGAAAGACCGTAAGTAACACGCCCATAATAGTTGTTATAACCCACCTGGTACTGCTTGGTGTTGCCGCCGCGGTTCCAGTAATCACGCACCGAGCCAGTGATGTACATGGAACCATAGTTGTCGCCCAGCCCCTGGTTTAGAGTCAGTTTGTATTCACTGCGCTGACGGTTAACCGCATCTGCACTCAAACCTTTTCGTTCGTTGTCACGTGAGAACACGGCATCGCGCAAGGAGAGATAACCCGAAGTCGAATAGCGATAAGCAGCAATCGTGAAGTTGGTGTTGGTTTCCGTCATCAACTTACTGTAACTGAGCTTATAACTTTGACCTGATTGGTCACCTTGCTTCAGACGAGTGTTGGACTGAGTCACATCCAGAGCAAAGGCACCGACCGGCGTTGCCACCGCACTTCCCAGTAAGACCGCACCATAACCATCGCTGGCGATCGCACCGGTGTAACCGGTAATAATATTGGTAAACCCGCGCTGATAAGTCGCCTGGAACATGTCGGGTTCCTTGCTCAAATTATCATCGCGCACTCGGCCTGCGGTCATGGCATAACGCTGAATACCTGGGCGAAGCATCTGCGCCACGGATGCGTAAGGCACGCTAAACTGGCGCTTGCTACCATCGGCTTCGTTAACGGTAACATTCAGATCGCCGCCGTAACCGGTAGGGTACAGATCGTTAATGACGAACTCGCCCGGGGCAACGGTAGTTTGATAAATCAGCTGGTTATTCTGGCGAATTTCTACCAGGGCATTGCTTTGAGCCACGCCGCGAACGACTGGCGCATAGCCAGTGAGAGAATCCGGCAACATGCGGTCATCCGTAGCGATTTGCACACCACGAAAACCAATCGACTCAAAGAAGTCGCCACTGGTGTAACTGTCGCCCAACGTAAGCATGCCACGCACCCCCGGAATGGCCCGTTGCGCGTAGGTGGCAGTGTTTTGCCAGTGGGTACTTTCGTTGGAACGCCAGTTAACGTTTGAATCATGACGCAACTGCCAGCCAGCTACGTTTAACCCTGCATTCAACGTCAGGTAAGCATTGGTTGAGTCAGAATTGCTGCCGTTAGCAGAGCTGCGGGTATTGAAAGCGTTAAAATTATACGACAGGCTGCCGGCGGTAATGCCGCGATCCCAGAATTTTGGATCGACATAGCCACGGGCACTACGGCGCAAGGCCGCCTGCGGGATACTGATATCCATACGTAACGAACTGGTATCAAGGCGGTAATAAGCTTCTGGTACCCACTGAGACAAACTTTTACAAGTGTCGGTATTAATAGAAGGATCGCTGCTCATCGCGGCGGTATCAACACCAAACTCATCCAACGACAACAGGCTAAAACAGGTATCTGCACTGTTTTTTCCCGGCACGTTCTTAAAGTCGATACTTTTTTTGCCTTTCCATTCACCATTCACATAAATATCGAGTGAATATTTACCCGCCAGAATAGGGTTGCCATCACGGAAACGCGAAAGATCGACGCCCTGTGCATCCCCGATTAAGAAATTACTGTTGAAGGAAGCTTCAACAGGCGCGGCAGGTTTCTTGTTGTCGGCGGCCGTTTCCGCCCAGACAAAACCGGAGGAAACCAGGCAGAGTGCGCTACCGGATACCAATAAAATTGATTTGCAGTTAAATAGCGCCAATTTAATAGCTGCAGAGATAGGTAACTCTTTCATATAAAGCATTCCTTTACCAAATTAAGCTCCCCCTATCCGCAAACTCTGGGGTAAGAGGCTCTCTTCCAAGAGCTACTTTTGCTTATTCTTAGTGCGGGACACGCGTCCGCCAAAATCGTTAATGGTGGTAAATGCAACGTCGGCAATACGTGAGCTGTCACCGGAGAACGACAGGGTTTTTTCCTGGCCTGGGGCCAGCATGTCGCCATGGGGTGCCAACGGTACTTTCTTCTGGTTGACGACGGCATCGATTTCGGTAAACGACACGTAATAAGGCGTTGGGTTTTTCACGCTGACGCCGGCGCTGCTAAAGCGCCACTGCAATTTTTCTGGGGCATCGTTCGCTTCGCCAGTCAGGCCGGCCGGACGATACAGCAGTTTGACGCGGGTGCGGAAAGCCACCTGGAGAAAGTTCTCAGGCGTGGTACTGTTTGCCCCGGTCGGTGCAGGAGGGATCTCCAATACGTTCAACCAGAACAGGGATTCTTTATCTTGAGCCAATGCAGAAGTGGTCAGTGATACACGCAGTGCCTGACCTGTAGCTGGTTCAACACGGCTGATTGGTGGAGAAACGATAAATGGCGCCTTGCTGTTTTCAGGCGTGGTTTTCGCATCGCCTTCGTCAATCCAGGATTGGATTAATGCCGGTGAAGCTCCATTATTTGATAATTGGACGGTAACTTCCCGTTGTTTTCCCGGATAAATAATACGCGTACCGTTAATGATGACACTGGAAAAAACGCTGCTGCTAAATAGCGCGGCGATCAACAATACACTGTATTTTTTAAATGAATTTTTCATTATTTTATCACTACGGTAGGGAAAAACGGCGGGAGGAATTAACCACCCGCCAGAATAAGAATATTACTTATTGGTAAATGATGGTGTATTGCACGCTAGAAGTAACATCACCAGCACCTGCTGCGCTAGTCGCGAAATACTCTGCATAGTAGTTCAGGTTAGCAGAGCCAGCGTCGTTAGCAACAGTAACCCACTGGGAGTTCTGCTGTGCGCCATTAGCACCAGCTGCCAGGATAGGCAGGAATTGGTTGTTGCTACCCAGCAGTTGAATCTGCACGTTAGTTGCCGCGTCAGTCCGTGCCTGGTTATTCAGACGGCCAGAGTTGAAATCAACAGTTGCACCTGGTTCAAAATAAGTCGCTACCTGGCCTCTAGAACATTGGGTCAGGTTGATCGCAAATGGAGTACGGCCAGCAGTTGAATTCTGAGTTGCCAGAGTAGAAGCAGAAACAGTTGGCAGAGTTACGGTGAAATCTTTACCGCCTGGGGTGCTGATAGTACAAGTTTGATCGGTCACTTTACCGTTGAAAGTAATAGTACCGTCCGCAGCTTGTGCAGCGAAAGAAGAAATACCCACGGTGCTTACAGCCAATGCTAATACAGCAGAAAGTTTAGAGATTTTCATATTTAGACTCTCGATGAATTAATACAACCATTAAGTACATTCAGCGATGCAACTCCTTGTCAGGAATGAAGCCCGATGAATCCATTACCCGCCGAAATATAGACTAAGCGTATTCTTATTGTTAAATCGTTTAAAACATTCATAACATCCCTCTTGATAGGAATAAACTATCAACAAATACCTATCGATCGATGTTGACGATTCAATCGAATAGGAATAATCTGTGTTTGGGAAATTCATGCAGTTGGATGTTTTACCCTAAGACCTGATTAGCAGCATATTATTCTAAATACTTACGATTTGTTACTTTTTTAGTGGTTTGGACTTGGCAACAAATTGCGCGTTTAACTGCCTGTAAGCGGCATTGCTCATCCTGACTACATTAAATAAGAATCTTACCCAAAAATAGACATATTTAATTTTATTTTCGTTATAAAACATATGGTTGTATATCAATCGAGGGATTGAGGAATGCACAGTTCTTTTAGAGAGAAAAATAACGGGATTAATTATGTTTTCCAGCCAATGTTCGCAAAGTCCGGACAATTGCTGGCCGTTGAGTGCCTGTCACGATTCAATTTTAATAGTGGATATGCACATTTCTCTCCTGAACAGTTCTTTCGATCTGCCGATAGCGCCACCCGTATTGAGATTCTGTTAGAGCAGGTCAGTCTGATAGAAAAATATAATCACTGGTTTCGTGATAATCAGGTTATAGCCACATTAAATGTGGATGATCATTCTCTGAGGTCTTTATCTAATAGCCATTTTGCAGAAAGAATTAGTGCTACTCGCTGTATTCATTTTGAAATCAGCGAGAACTCAACCCGATTGGTAAAGGATCGTGTCCACGGCGATCCCTCTCTCAAGAGTTATTCATTTTGGCTTGATGATTTTGGTTCTGGCTATGCGGGCTTTTCCGCATTGTATAACAGCCAATTTCGCTTCGTTAAATTGGACCGTTTTTTACTATGGAACTTTATGAAAAAGTCCGGCGGTGAAGGTTTAATGCGCGCTTTATTGCGCTTTTTTCACCTTAATAATTATAAGGTGATTATCGAAGGAGTAGAAACTCCCGAACATAAAAAATGGCTGGACGAAATGCCATATTACGCACTGCAGGGAAAGCTGTGGAAGGAATCCGACATCAAGGATTTGAACTCGCTTCTTACAGCTGAATACTTTTAACTCATTATGGGTATTTACCATTATGTCTAAAAACAATGTCCTTGTTATTAGTGAGTGTAAGTACAGCTATGTCGGCCTTTCGGTATTACTGAAAAAACATTACGGCAAGTACGATATCAGACTGTTTTCGGATTTTATGCACGGTGGCGCTAAGGCGGAGAAAATAATCAAGCACGACATCGCGCTGATCTTCACCTCCCAGAATCTGGAACAAAGCGTCAACGTCATTGAAAGCCTGGTGTCTTTGCATCAGCAATACAACTCGAAAACACGCCTGCTGGTGTTTTATGACGATGAGCGCGTAGTGAAACTGTTGTCGATTCTGGGCATTTCCGTTGAGCTGGTCTCTACCCGCATCCCACTTTATTCACTGCAGGAAAAAATACAAACCCTGTTGGAAAGCAAAGAGCCCGGCGGGATAAAAATGCAGAAAACCCGGGAACTCAGCCCAGCGGAAAGTGACGTTATTTTCAATCTGCTGCGCGGTGACAGCCTGCTGCACATTGCCCAAAAGCGCGGCACTCACCCCAAAACCATTTTCTCGCAGAAGTACAGCGCGATGAAGAAACTGCGTTTGCGCAGCATGAGTACCATCTTCGTCGCCGGTAAATAACCTTTCAGGCCGCCGCCCGGCGGCCTGCCCCTCTCCGCTCACGTTAAATTAATGCAACAAGTGGAAACAAAGCAGAAACAGTCACACAACACTCCTGTTCATTGGTTAAGATCCCGCCACGGAATTTTCCCGTAAGTCATGTCGTCTGGATTAAAAAAACATCAGGAGATGTTATGAAGTCATCCTTATTCAGCCGTTATACCTGCTTTGTGTTGAGTCTCTTGTTGACGCTGACATCATTGGCACTGTTGCCACACCGACCCTGGTTTTGGCTGCCGGCGATCATTTTTGGAGGGTTGAGCGTACTGGGGATTTGCGATTTGACCCAACAACGCCACGCCATCTGCCGTAACTATCCGATCATTGGCCGCCTGCGCTTCTTCTTCGAATTTATCCGCCCGGAAATACGCCAGTATTTATTGGAAGAAGATAACGCACAGATCCCATTCTCCCGTACCCAACGCACGCTGGTCTATCGACGCGCTAAAAACGAGATGGGTGACAAACCATTCGGCACCCAATTGGACGTGTATCAAACCGGCTATGAATGCATCGGCCACTCCATGTGCCCGGTAGCGGTATCCGATCCGACCAGCTTTCGCGTGGCGATCGGCGGCCCCGGCTGCAGCCAGCCCTACTCCGCTTCTATCTTCAATATCTCAGCCATGAGTTTCGGTGCGCTGTCGGCCAATGCCATTCGTGCCCTCAATCTGGGCGCGGCCAAGGGTAATTTCTATCATGACACCGGTGAAGGCAGTATCAGCCGCTATCACCGTGAGAACGGCGGAGATCTGGTGTGGGAATTGGGTAGCGGCTATTTCGGTTGCCGCACCAGCGATGGCCATTTTGATCCACAGCGCTTTGCCGAGCAGGCTAAAAACCCACAGGTCAAAATGATTGAAATCAAACTCAGTCAGGGCGCCAAGCCGGGTCATGGTGGTATTCTGCCGGCGAAAAAAGTGGATGCAGAAATTGCCGCGACGCGCGGTGTACCAGAAGGGATCGACTGTATTTCACCGGCCTCACACAGCGCCTTTAGCACCCCAGTAGAAATGATGCACTTCATCGAGCAACTGCGCGAGCTGTCTGGCGGCAAACCCGTGGGCTTCAAGCTGTGTATCGGCCACCCCTGGGAGTTTGTCGCCATCGCCAAGGCCATGTTGCAGACTCAAATATTGCCGGACTTTATCGTGGTGGACGGCAAAGAAGGCGGCACCGGGGCGGCTCCGCTGGAGTTGTCCAACTATATGGGCATGCCCCTGCGCGAAGGGCTGTTGTTCGTGCATAACACGCTGGTTGGCTGTGGATTGCGTGACCAAATCAAAATCGGTGCCAGCGGCAAGATTATCAGCGCCTTCGACATCGCCAGCGTATTGGTACTGGGCGCCGATTGGGTGAATTCAGCGCGCGGCTTTATGTTCGCTGTAGGCTGCATTCAATCGCAAAGTTGCCACACCAACCACTGCCCGACCGGCGTCGCCACCCAGGATCCGCTACGGCAGAAAGCACTGGTGGTGCCAAATAAGGCGGAGCGCGTTTACCATTTTCACCAGAACACGGTAAAAGCGCTGGCGGAAATGTTGGCGGCAGCCGGGGTCAGCCGTCCGGAGCAGCTGACTTCACACCATATGCTGCGCCGTATTACCTCAACGGAAATCAAAGTCTATGCCGATATCTATTACTACCTGAAACCTGGGGCACTGTTGCAAAAAGAGATTGAAAGCGATTTCTATGCGCGTATGTGGCGTATGGCGACACCAAACAGTTTCGATCAGGCGATCTCCCTGCCGGTTTAAGCGGTGGATTGTCCCCTCGCTTCAGGGAAGGACTTTGGAGAGGGGGTGCTTGCTACAGCAGCCCTCCCCCTTAGCGACAAGAGGACATG
Organism: Serratia sp. NA_13; assembly: GCF_052691735.1. Taxonomy (NCBI): domain Bacteria; kingdom Pseudomonadati; phylum Pseudomonadota; class Gammaproteobacteria; order Enterobacterales; family Yersiniaceae; genus Serratia; species Serratia sp. NA_13. The sequence goes on along the minus strand of NZ_JBQZFV010000002.1, from coordinate 612,079 downwards.
TTGGTTACTGTTTACGCGCCGGGGCGTCAGCGGCCACATAGTATTCGGCAGTGCTGCGCGGAAGCGGTGGACGCTGGCGGATACGGTCGGCGATTTTCTCGGCGATCATGATGGTGGTGGCATTCAGATTACCGGTAATGATCAACGGCATAATTGACGCATCCACCACCCGCAGCCCTTCCATGCCATGCACCCGGCCCTGACCATCCACTACTGCCATTTCATCTTCGCCCATTTTGCATGAGCAGGAAGGATGGAAAGCGGTTTCGGCATGCTCACGCACAAACGCGTCCAACTGTTCGTCAGTCTGCACTTCCGGCCCCGGGCTGATTTCGCGACCACGGTACTCATCGAGCGCCGGCTGCGCCATGATTTCACGCGTGATACGGATAGCATCGCGGAACTCCTGCCAGTCCTGCTCAGTCGCCATATAGTTGAACAAGATGCTCGGATGCTGACGCGGATCTTTGGATTTGACCTGCACCCGGCCGCGGCTCGGGGAGCGCATCGAACCGACATGTGCCTGGAAACCATGCTCTTTCACCGCATTACTGCCGTTGTAGTTAATCGCCACCGGCAGGAAATGATACTGAATGTTCGGCCAGGCAAACTCTTCACGGCTGCGGATAAAACCACCGGCTTCAAACTGGTTACTTGCACCAATACCGCTGCCATTGAACAGCCACTCCGCACCGATTTTCGGCTGGTTAAACCATTGCAACGCCGGGTACAGAGACACCGGTTTTTTACAGGCGTACTGCAGGTACATTTCCAGATGGTCTTGCAGGTTCTCACCCACACCCGGCAGTTCATGCACCAAATCAATATCCAGCCGGTTCAGCAAGTCGGCCGGCCCCACGCCGGATCGCTGTAGGATCTGTGGCGAGGCGATCGCCCCGGCGCACAACAGCACTTCCCGACGCGCACGAGCACTGGTGATTTCCTTTGCTTCCCCCTGCAAGTAGTCAACGCCCACGGCACGTTTACCCTCGAAACGGATGCGGTCGGTCAGTGCATGGGTCACAATCTTCAAATTAGGGCGAGAACGCGCCTGATCGAGATAACCGCGAGCGGTACTGGCACGACGGCCTTTCGGCGTGACGGTGCGATCCATCGGGCCAAAGCCTTCCTGCTGGTAGCCGTTCAGATCCTCGGTGCGCGGGTAGCCCGCCTGAACGCCAGCCTCCACCATCGCGTGGAATAATTCGTTGTTACCGGCTTTCGGCGTGGTAACGCTGACCGGGCCATCGCCGCCGTGAAAATCGTTCGGCCCGATATCGCGGGTTTCCGCCTTGCGGAAATACGGCAGGCAGTCCAGGTAGCTCCAGTCTTCCAGACCCGGTGCCTTCGCCCAGTTATCGAAATCCATCGCGTTGCCGCGGATGTAGCACATGCCGTTTATCAGCGACGAACCGCCCAGTCCTTTACCACGGCCACATTCCATGCGGCGATTGTTCATGTTCGGCTCAGGGTCGGTTTCATAGGCCCAGTTGTAACGGCGGCCCTGCAGCGGGAAGGCCAACGCCGCCGGCATCTGAGTGCGAAAATCCATCCGATAGTCCGGGCCGCCAGCTTCCAGCAGCAGCACGCTGACGTCAGCGTCTTCGGTTAAACGGGTGGCTAATACGTTACCGGCCGAGCCGGCCCCGATGATAATGTAATCGTATTCCATCGATATCTCCTTATCCCCTTCGTCTTTCAAGCCACAGCGTTGTTGGCTGCATGCGCTCACCCCAGTCACTTACTTAAGTAAGCTCCTGGGGACTCCCGCACTTGCCGCCTAGCTGTGACTTGAAATCCATTGGGTATATATTTTTATGATTAATAGCTTAGGATGCCCGGACAAGCATTTAATCGATAATGGGGTGTTTAAAAGATGGAAATATATTCACCCAGCTCGACCTGAATCGACTTAATTTGGGTGTAGTGTTCCAGCGTACCGAGGCCATTTTCGCGGCCGACGCCGGACTGTTTGTAACCTCCGACCGGCATTTCTGCCGCCGATTCACCCCAGGTATTAATCCAGCAAATGCCGGCTTCCAGTCGATGAATAACCCGGTGGGCACGCGTCAGATCATTAGTGACCACTCCGGCGGCCAGACCAAAGGTGGTATCGTTGGCACGGCGCACCACTTCTTCTTCACTTTGATAGCTGAGGATGCTCATCACCGGCCCGAAGATCTCTTCACGCACAATTTCCATCTCGTCACGGCAATCGGTAAACACCGTCGGCGCCACATAAGCGCCCTTGGCAAATTCACCTTCAGTGACACGCTCGCCACCGCACAGCAGACGCGCACCGCTGTTCTTGCCGCTTTCGATAAAGCGCAGCACCGATTCCATATGCGCAAAGCTGACCAGCGGGCCAAAGTTGGTTTGCGGGTCGCTAGGGTCTCCCAGACGGATGCGTTTTACACGCTCGAGGATTTTGGCTTCAAATTGTGACTGCAACGCTGCGGGAACAAATACGCGCGTGCCGTTGGTACACACCTGGCCGGAGCTGTAGAAGTTGGCCATCATGGCGATATCAGCGGCGCGATCCAAATCGGCGTCGTCAAAGATAATCAGCGGCGATTTCCCACCCAGTTCCATGGTGACTTCTTTCAGCGTCGAGCCGGAGGCGTTAGCCATCACTTTCTTGCCGGTTTTCACCCCACCAGTGAACGACACCTTGGCGATGCCAGGGTGATCGGTCAGGTACTGGCCCACTTCTGCGCCGCTGCCGGTGACCACGTTGAATACGCCATCCGGCAGACCAGCCTCAGTGTAGATCTCCGCCAGCTTCAGCGCAGTCAAAGACGTCACTTCACTGGGTTTGAAGATCATGGCGTTGCCTGCCGCCAGTGCGGGGGCAGACTTCCATAAGGCGATTTGGATCGGGTAGTTCCAGGCACCGATACCGGCCACCACACCCAGGGGTTCGCGGCGGGTATAAACAAAGGAGCTATCGCGCAGCGGGATCTGCTGCCCCTCGATGGATGGGATCAGGCCAGCGTAATACTCCAGCACATCAGCACCGGTGACAATATCTACTGCAGTGGTTTCCGACATCGCCTTGCCGGTATCCAGCGTTTCCAGCGCGGCCAGTTCGTCGTTACGTTCGCGCAGGATATCCACCGCACGACGCAAAATGCGAGAACGCGCCATCGCCGTCATCGCCGCCCACACCTTTTGTCCGCTGGCTGCGCTGGCCACCGCACGGTTGACGTCTTCAGCGCTGGCGGACTGGATTTCGGCAAGCACTTCGCCGTTTGCCGGGTTCACTGCGTTGAAGGTTTTTCCATCGGTACTGTCTACATAGGCGCCATTGATATAGAGCTTCTGTAAGCCAAAACGGGGCATAGGTTCTCCTTGGGTTATCCTCAGGGTGGCGTGTGCCCCCGGAGTTGAAACGTAATGTAATCGGTAGTGAGCGCTAGCGCCTGCGCCTGATTAAATGCCGCACCGCGCAACGCGCTACGCAACCACAGGCCGTCGATCAACGCCGCCAGCCCTTTGGCCGCCAGCCGTGCCTGCGCCTGCGGCAGTACCCGGCTAAATTCGGCGCACAGGTTGGAATACAGACGACGACCATTCACCTGCTGCAGCCGGTTCAACTGCGGCTGATGCAGACTGCTGGCCCAAAAGGCCAGCCAGGTTTTCATCGCCGCGCTGTTGATCTGGCTGTCGTCGAAGTTGCCGGCGACAATCGCCTGCAGCCGCGATGCCGGGCTGTGGTTGCTCAGCGCCAGCAGCCTTATCTTCACCGCTTCGCCCAGATGACTAATCAAATAGCGCATCGTGGCTTCCAGCAGACCGTTCTTGTCCTTGAAATAGTGGCTGATGATGCCGTTGGAAACTCCCGCCCGCCGCGCTATCTGCGCAATGGTGGCATCATGCATTCCAACTTCATTGACTGCGGCCAGCGTGGCATCTATCAACTGCTGCCTTCTGATCGGCTGCATTCCTACCTTTGGCATAATTCGACTCTCACAAAACCGACTTCGGCCTCGTCTCAGCGGCGGGATTTCACCGTCTTTCCGCCTGCTGAACTTGGTCTTCATGACAACTATTAAACTTTTTTTTGATTGAACGTTCAATAAAAATTGCATATATTTTATTACCGCTTGGTTACAAATATGTACTTTTCGGTTGTGGAACTGGCTGATTTTTGTGAGGTATTTAACGAATCTGACCAAAATCAGTGTCTGTAAGCGGTTCCCACCACGAAACGATTTTCCGTTTCGTTAACAAGCAAAGCGGCAATCTTTGGCAAGCAGAATGGCGATTGCCGCGGCGTTTTTATCCGCACGGTTTCCGGGCGACACCTGCGTGTCGTTCAGGCTGGTATGTGGGCACGATTTTACTCAGTTGTTAAAAAACAGAGGAAGACGATGACAACACGCGAAACCTCCTCAAAACCGCAAAAGGATGGCCTTAATCCTGTGGTTTTCTTTACCTCGGCAGGGCTGATTTTGGCCTTCTCGCTGATGACCATCTTTTTTACCGATTTCTCCGGGCGATGGATAACCCGCACTCTGAATTGGGTTTCAACCACCTTTGGCTGGTATTATCTGCTGGCCGCCACTTTGTACATCGTATTTGTGGTGTTTATCGCCGCTTCGCGCTTTGGTTCGATCAAGCTCGGGCCTGAGCAATCAAAACCCGAATTCAGCCTGATGAGCTGGGCCGCGATGCTGTTCGCCGCCGGTATCGGCATCGATCTGATGTTCTTCTCGGTCGCCGAACCGGTGACACAATATATGATGCCGCCGGAAGGTCAGGGTCAGACGTTGGAAGCCGCACGCCAGGCCATGGTCTGGACGCTGTTCCACTACGGCCTGACCGGCTGGTCGATGTACGCGTTGATGGGCATCGCCCTTGGCTACTTCAGCTACCGCTATAACCTGCCGCTGACCATCCGCTCTGCCCTGTACCCGATTTTCGGTAAACGCATCAATGGCCCGATTGGCCACAGCGTAGATATCGCCGCGGTGCTGGGTACCATCTTCGGTATCGCCACCACGCTCGGTATTGGCGTAGTGCAGTTGAACTACGGGCTGAAAGTGCTGTTCCATATACCGGAAAACCTGACGGTTCAGGCCGCGCTGATCCTGCTTTCGGTGATCATGGCCACCATTTCGGTGACTTCCGGCGTCAATAAGGGCATCCGTATTCTTTCCGAGCTCAACGTGCTGTTGGCGTTGGGGCTGATTTTATTCGTGCTGTTCTTCGGCGATACCGAGTTCCTGCTCAATGCGCTGGTGCTTAACGTCGGTGATTACATCAACCGCTTTATGGGCATGACGCTCAACAGCTTCGCCTTCGATCGCCCGGTGGAGTGGATGAACAACTGGACCCTGTTCTTCTGGGCCTGGTGGGTCGCCTGGGCACCGTTTGTCGGCCTGTTCCTGGCGCGAATTTCACGCGGGCGCACCATCCGCCAGTTCGTGGTCGGCACGCTGATTATTCCATTTGTGTTTACCCTGCTGTGGCTGTCAATCTTCGGTAACAGCGCGCTGTACCAGATTATTCACGGCAACGCCGCCTTCGCGCAGGAAGTGATGCAGTACCCGGAACGGGGCTTCTACAGCCTGTTGGCGCAGTATCCGGGCTTTACCTTCAGCGCTTCGGTGGCCACTATCACCGGGTTGTTGTTCTACGTCACCTCGGCAGATTCAGGCTCGCTGGTACTAGGTAACTTCACCTCGCGCCTGAGTGATATCAATAATGACGCTCCCAACTGGCTGCGTATTTTCTGGTCGGTGGCGATTGGCCTGTTGACCATAGGTATGTTGATGACCGACGGCGTGCCCGCACTACAGAAAACCACGGTGATCATGGGCCTGCCGTTCAGCTTTGTGATCTTCTTTGTGATGGCCGGGCTGTATAAATCGCTACGGGTAGAGGATTACCGCAAGGCCAGCGCCCTGAACACCACCGCGCCAATGCCGGTTTCCAGCAATGACGTGTTGAACTGGAAGCAGCGTCTGTCACGGGTGATGAATTATCCGGGTACCCAATACACACAGAAAATGATGGATACCCGTTGCCGACCGGCGATGCAGGAAGTAGCGCGAGAGTTGGAATTGCGCGGGGCCAAAGTGGAATTCAGTGATGTGCCGCCAACCGAAGATGAGCGTTTGAACCATCTGGAACTGTTGGTGCATTTGGGCGAGGAGCAGAACTTTATCTATCAGATCTGGCCACAGCGTTACTCGGTGCCGGGCTTTACCTATCGCGCCCGTTCCGGCAAGTCGCACTACTACCGGCTGGAAACCTTCCTGATGGAAGGCACCCAGGGCAATGACCTGATGGACTACAGCAAAGAACAGGTGATCGGCGATATCCTCGATCAGTACGAGAAACACCTGAACTTTGTACATATCCACCGTGAAGCACCGGGCAATACCCTAACCTTCCCGGATATGTAACCCCCCGCTAAAACCCAAAAGGCTACACCACGTGGCCTTTTTTCTGCGAAGTTCGCCACTGAAGCCGATTGCAGGTCATTGCGCAAACCACATTGAATTAATCGGAAGCGGGAAATATCAGGCTAAAGGTTATTCGAGCCGCCTTATCCTCATGCGCACATTCTGCGCGGGCCTTACCGCCGTGCAGCGTCATGATTGCGCGGACGATCGCCAACCCCAGACCGCTGGCATGGCTGCCGGCACTGCGGGCAGCATCGGCGCGGTAGAAACGGTCGAACAACTTATCAAGATGGGCCGGGGCAATAGCCGGCCCCTGATTAACCACCTGTACAACCACTTCGCCAGTCTGCTGATTGAGGGTTTGCAGCAATATCTGGCTGTTCTCATCGGCATAACGCACCGCATTGGCCACCAGATTGCTCAGTGCACGCTGGAACAGCATGGCATCCGCCAGCAATTGCCCTTCGCCCTGACAAACCAGCGTAATGCCGCGTTCTTCCGCCAGGCCTTCAAAATAATCCGCCACCCGTTGCAGCTCATGCGCCATATCAAGGCGACTGACGTTCAGCACCGCCTGCCCCTCGCCGGCACGCGCAAGGAACAGAATATTTTCTACCATGCGTGAAATACGTTCCAGTTCATCCATGTTGTTCGACAACAGGGTTTCATACTCTTCCACGCTGCGTGACTGATACAGCGCCACCTGACATTGCCCCATTAGCGCGCCCACCGGAGTGCGGATCTCGTGCGCCAGATCGGCGGAAAACTGCGTCAACCGTTGATAGCCTTCGTTCAGGCGATCGAGCATGGCATTAAACGAACGAGTCAGTTGCTGCAATTCCTTCGGCGCTCCCTGCTCGCTCAGGCGAGTCGACAGTGTATTCGGTGTGATCACCGCCGCCTGCGCCGCCATACGCCATAACGGCTGCAACCCACAACGCATCACCCAATACCCCAGCAATGCAATCAGCACAAACGCCATCGCCACCGCGGCCACAATTCGCCAAAGATAACGAGCCAGCATCTTCTGTTCATTGACCAACACATGTGCGGCCGAGATTTGCAGTAGGCGGCCGTCCTCCAGTTTGACCAACGCCGATACGGCCCGCAGTGGCACGCCCTGTGGCGTTTGCCCCCCCTGCACAGCACTCAAGCGCTGCGGCGTGCCAACCGGCGTCGGGACTATCGCCGGCAAACTCAACCTGGCCGGGTTAACGTTGATTAACGGTTTTTGCCCCGCTAGCTGAAAAATCAGTACGTCCTGTTCGTTACCCAGCATATTTTCGAACAGGCCGGTATTCGCCGTCAGCCGCTCGAGAGGAAAGCGCCGGCTCAGTAAGTGGCGAAAATACTCCACCCGTCCGGTGACCTGTAAATCGCTGCGGATAGTCATCTCCTCGCGCATCGCGCTATACAGGTACCATCCTGCGCTACTAACCACCAGTGCCGCCACCAGCGCAAACAGCATCGCACTGCGCAGCGTCAACGACAGCGCCCGCCAACATTGTGCCAAAGCCTTCATGAGCGCGGCTCGCAAACGTAGCCGATGCCGCGCACGCTGTGGATCAACTTGACGTCAAATGGCCGATCAATCTTGGCGCGTAGCCGCTTGATCGCCACATCCACCACGTTGGTATCGCTGTCAAAGTTCATATCCCAGACCTGCGAGGCGATCATGGTGCGTGACAACACCTCTCCTTCGCGGCGCACCAACAGATGCAGCAACATGAACTCTTTGTTGGTCAGCGGGATCACCTGTTCCTGCCGTACCGCTTTGCGGCGCAGGACGTCAAGCTGCAGATCGGCAATCGCATAGTGGTCGGCCTCACGTACCGTGCCGCGCCGCAATAGCGTGCGCAATCGCAACACCAGTTCAGTGAAGGAAAAAGGTTTGATCAGATAATCATCGGCCCCCAGCTCCAGGCCATGAATACGATCCTGCACCCCGTCGCGGGCGGTCAGAAACAGAATCGGCACGTCGCTTTTCTTGCGCAGTACCTCAATGATCTGCCAGCCATCCAGCCCTGGCAGCATCACGTCGAGCACAATGGCGTCGTAAGCATCCTCAAGCGCCCGAAACAGGCCGTCGGTGCCGTTACGCGCCAAATCGACGCTATACCCGGCCTCACTCAGCCCTTTCTTCAGGTAATCACCCGTGCTGATGTCGTCTTCAACTACCAATATCCGCATTGTCGCCACCTCATTACGCCAGCCGAAATATTAGCAGCTTCGGCAGACATGCTTGATGACATTAATGTCATTAAACGGACATGGTGCTGTCCCTGTTGTTCAACCATGCTTAACCGGCAACCTAAACAGAGGAGAACATTATGATTACCCGTCATCGTTTTGCCGGTTTACTGCTGTCCACCCTGATGCTGTGCAGCGGAGCCGCCGCTGCGGCTCAAACACCAGGGAAAGTGATTGCTCCACTGCGCGGCACTATTGATCAAGTGACCGACAGCAGCCTGCAGGTTACCGACCGTAAAGGGGAGAAGGTCAATGTCAAACTCAACGACCAGACAAAGGTGTTGAGCGTTTCAAAAGGTACGCTGGATGACATTAAACCGGACAGCTTTATCGGCACCGCCGCAGTACCCCAAGCGGACGGCAGCCTGAAAGCGCTGGAAGTCCACGTCTTCGCCGCCAGCCTGCGCGGCACCGGTGAGGGCCATTCGGCCTGGGAATCTGCCGACGGCAAGGTGGATACCATGACCAACGGCACCGTCGGTAAACTGGTTAAATCCAACGGCAGCACTCTGACCGTAACCTACGGCAACCAGCAGAAAACCGTTAACGTGCCGGAAGATGTGCCAATCGTGACGCTTGATCCCGGCGATCGCAGCCTGCTGAAACCCGGCGCGCACATCGTGTTGTTCTCCGCCACTGACGATAAGGGTGAACGCGTCGCCACCCGCATTTCTGCCGGCAAAGACGGCACCGTTCCGCCGATGTAACTCGGGAGCCAATGATGAAAACCAACGCGCCGCGACCGGTGCACCGCTGGCCGGTACGCCTTACCCATTGGATTAATCTGTTTGCCATGGTCTGCATGTTCATGAGCGGCTGGGAAATCTACAACGCCTCACCGCTGTTCGGCTTTCTCTTCCCGCCGCAGGTTACGCTCGGTGGTTGGCTGGGGGGCGCGATTGGTTGGCATCTGGCGGTCATGTGGCTGCTGGCAGGCAACGCGCTGTGCTATTTCCTGTGGAGCCTGTTCAGCGGCCATTTCCGGCGGGATCTGCTGCCGCTCACCGCCGGTATGTTACGGCGCGATATCTGGCAGGCGTTAACGCTGCGGCTAAAGCATCAGCACGGCCGTTATAACGCCATTCAAAAGCTAATGTACCTCGGCGTGCTGGTTCTCGGGCTGTTGCTGGTGCTCTCCGGGCTGGCAATCTGGAAACCTGTGCAGTTACAAGGGCTGGTAAGCCTGTTCGGTGGTTTTGACACCGCGCGTTACGTGCACTTTTTCGCTATGTCCGGCATTGGTTTATTTGTGGTGATCCACCTGTTGATGGTGATGATCGTGCCGCGCACGCTATGGGCAATGATTACAGGTGGCAAGCATGAGTGATAAAAAACAGCGCCCTGTGGCACTCACACTTGAGCCGGCGCAAAAGAAACAATTGGTGAATCTGCAGCGCCGCCTGATGCTGCGTTCCGGTCTGACATTGGGCGGTGTCGCTCTGCTGACCGGCTGCAACCTGCAGGACGGTGATCAGGTCGATAAAGTATTGTGGGCAATGTCACGCTGGAACGATCGGGTACAAGCCTGGCTGTTCAACGGTCAAAAGCTGGCACAGACCTATCGTCCGGATCAGATTACCGATCCCTTCCCGTTCAATGCGTTTTACCCCGCGTACAACGTGCCGGAATTGGATCTCGCCGGCTATCGGCTAGAAGTCTCCGGCAAGATAGAGAAAAAAGCGTCCTGGACGCTGGAACAGCTGCAGCACCTACCGCAGCAAAGCCAGATAACCCGCTTGATCTGTATCGAAGGCTGGAGCGCCATCGGCCAATGGGGCGGCGTGCCGCTGCGTAACTTCCTGCAGCACGTCGGGGCGGATCTGAACGCGCGCTATGTTGGCTTCAAATGCGCGGACCGTTATTACTCCAGCATCGACATGACCACCGCGCTGCATCCGCAGACCATTCTGGCGCTGGACTTCGGTGGCAAAGCGCTGCCGGCAGATTACGGTTACCCGCTAAGGCTGCGGGTACCCACCAAGCTGGGGTTCAAGAACGCCAAACATATCGCCGCTATTTTTGTCAGCGATACCAACCCCGGCGGCTACTGGGAAGATCAGGGCTATAACTGGTTCAGCGGTATTTAGTTTTCTGCGCAACACTGCGCAGGATCCCCGCTGATGGCTGGCTCGATGATCCACCGCGACCGCTCAGAAGAAATGCCATAATCCTCGGCAGTTGGCCAATAGCTTCATGGTAGGGGCGCTGCAGGCTGCGCCCTATCACATAATAATGAGTAACACTTTTAGCCACTCACTCTCCGGCCGTCATCAGCGTAATATTCGCCTGCAGGATCGCCTCGCGCGCGGCGGCGGGCAGGTTGTCATCGGTAATAATCGCATCAAATACCGTTATCGGCAGCGCCAGATAAGTGGCGATTTTACCGTATTTAGAAGTATCGCTGAGCAGAATGCAGCGGCGGCTGACATCCACAATGACTTTCTTGACCACCACCTTGTCTTCGTTCGGCGTCGACAACCCGCGCATCCCCCATGACGAAGCGGAAATAAACGCCAGATCGATAAACAGCCCGCGCAATGCCTGTGCTGCCGCTTCCCCCACGCAGGAGCGATTTTCACGGCAGACGGTACCGCCAGTGTGAATGATTTTGCACTGGCTGTGCTCAATCAGGTAACCCGCAATCACGAAATCATTGGTGACCACCGTCAGGTCATCGCGATCGCTAATGTGCCTGGCCAGCGCCAGCGTCGTGGTACCCGCATCCAGATAGATACAGCTGTCAGCGGGTATCTGCCGGGCAGCCAACTGCCCGATGGCCGCTTTCTGCTGGCTGTACATCCCTTCCTTGTCCTGATGCGAAGGCTCAATCGCCACCCGTTCTGCCGACTGCACGCCACCCGACACCGCCAGTACCGCGCCCTGCTCCTCGAGCTTTTGCAGATCGCGGCGAATGGTCATGTGCGACACCCCCAGCCGCTCGGTCAATTCTGCAATGCTGACCACTCCGCGTTCTGATACCAGCGCTAAGATTTGTTGATGGCGTTCTACAGGTATCACGGTTCCCTCTCTTTACCGCAGTGATAATAATTGTGATTTTACGTCAATTTTCGCTCGGCGAAAGCCTGCTGTTTTCAGGCCGTGAAGTTGCACATGTTATCTGTGATTTAATTTTAATATTTTAAAACAAACAGATAGAAAAGAATTCATATTATTGGCTGATGTGAGCCTCATCCATTCACTGTTAATAATTGTGACAAAGATCGCTGATGACACACCACAAAGCGCTTATATTTAACACAACAAAACAAATTATAACTAAAGTTAACATGAGGTGCAGTATGACACAGCCAGCGGATTTTGCAGTTTGCATCGTAGGATTAGGTTCGATGGGCATGGGAGCGGCAAAGTCGTGCATTAATGCGGGGCTGACAACCTACGGCGTCGACCTTAACCCGCAGGCGCTGACCACCTTGCAACAGGCCGGAGCAAAACAGGCTGCCACCTGCGCGGATGACTTTGCAGCCGAGCTGGATGCCTTGCTGCTACTGGTGGTCAACGCTGCCCAAGTGAAACAGATCCTGTTTGGCGATAACGGCCTGGCCGCGAAGCTGAAACCGAATACGCCGGTGATGGTGTCTTCCACCATTTCTGCGGCCGATGCCAAACAGATCGAACAGCAGTTGCTGGCCCTAGGCCTTAACATGTTGGACGCCCCGGTTTCCGGTGGTGCAGCCAAAGCTGCCGAAGGCCAGATGACGGTGATGGCCTCCGGTGCCGCATCCACTTTCCGGCAGTTGCAACCGGTGCTGGACGCTATTGCCGGTAAGGTCTACCGCATTGGCGAAGAGATTGGTCTGGGAGCTACGGTGAAAATCATCCACCAACTGCTGGCCGGGGTACATATCGCCGCCGGGGCCGAGGCCATGGCGCTGGCCGCCCGCACCGGCATCCCGCTGGACGTTATGTACGACGTGGTCACCCACGCCGCCGGTAACTCATGGATGTTCGAAAACCGCATGAGCCACGTGGTCGACGGTGACTATACGCCTAAATCGGCGGTTGATATCTTCGTGAAGGATCTGGGGTTGGTGGCGGACACCGCCAAAGCGCTGCATTTCCCGCTGCCGCTGGCCTCCACCGCCTTCAATATGTTCACCGCCGCCAGCAATGCCGGTTTCGGCAAAGAGGACGACAGTGCGGTGATCAAGATCTTCGCCGGTATCGACCTGCCGCAAAAGAAGGAGAACGCATAATGCTGCTCGGCGTCATTGCAGATGATTTTACCGGAGCCACCGATATTGCCAGCTTTCTGGTAGAAAACGGCCTGCCGACGGTGCAGTTGAACGGCGTGCCACAGGATGACCTGCCGATCGAAGCGCAGGCGGTGGTTATCAGTCTGAAGTCACGCTCCTGCCCGGTGGCGCAGGCCATTGAGCAGTCGTTGCAGGCACTGGCCTGGCTACAACGCCAGGGTTGCCAGCAATTTTACTTCAAATATTGTTCGACCTTCGACAGCACCGCGCGGGGCAATATCGGCCCGGTGACCGACGCCCTGCTTGATGCGCTGGGCGAAAGCCAGACGGTGATTTCACCCGCGTTGCCGGTGAATGGCCGCACTGTATATCAGGGCTATCTGTTCGTGTCGGATCAGTTGTTGGCAGAATCCGGCATGCGCCACCACCCGGTAACGCCAATGACCGACAGTAACCTGCTACGGCTGATGGAAACACAGGCTCAGGGACGCTGTGGGCTGGTGAACGCCACAGAAATGGATCGCGGCGCCGGGGCGGTGACTGAAAAACTGCGGCAATTGGCACATCAGGGCATGCGTTATGCCGTGCTCGATACGCTGAATGAACAGCATTTGCTGACCCAGGGTGCGGCGCTGAAAGAGATGAAGCTGGTGACCGGTGGCTCCGGCCTGGCGATGGGTCTGGCACGCCAATGGGCGCAGCCGGGGCAAGGCAGCCCACAGGCCGCTGGAGCGCCGCAAGGAGTAAAAGCCGTGGTTTTGTCCGGTTCCTGTTCCACTATGACTAATCAACAAGTGGCACGTTATCGTCAACAGGCCGCCGCTATGGCGGTCGACGTGGTGCGTTGCCTGGACGACGCCGAGCGCACGGCCTATATCACTGAACTGGCCGACTGGGTGCAACAGCAGGCAAGTGCCCCGCTGGCCCCGCTGCTGTACGCCACCGCAGAGCCGGAAAAACTGCAGCAGGTGCAACAGCAGTATGGTATGGCCGCCGCCAGCCAGGCGGTAGAGTCTCTGTTCGCCGGGGTGGTCAAACAGCTCCAGCAGCGGGGGTTCAGCCGCTTTATCGTCGCCGGTGGCGAAACCTCCGGCGTGGTCACACAGGCTCTGGGTATTCGCGGCTTCCACATTGGCCCCTGCATTTCTCCCGGCGTGCCCTGGGTGCGTGCCATCGATAAGTCTATTTCACTGGCCCTGAAATCGGGCAATTTTGGCGACGAGAACTTTTTCGCCCGGGCGCAAACGGAGTTCCCTCTATGACACTGACCACTGAACAGCAGGCGCGTGAAGAAATGGTGCGTTTGGGGGCCTCGTTCTTTCAGCGTGGCTACGCCACCGGGTCTGCCGGTAATCTTTCGCTGTTATTGACGGATGGCATGCTACTGGCCACCCCCACCGGATCCTGTCTGGGTGAACTGCAGGCCGATCGGTTGTCGAAAGTCAGCCTGAGCGGCGAATGGTTGTCCGGGGATAAACCCTCAAAAGAGATCAGTTTCCACCGCGCGCTGTATCTGAACAACCCGGAATGCAAAGCGGTGGTGCACCTGCACTGTACCTATCTCACCGCCCTGTCCTGCCTGCAGGGGTTAGACGTGGAGAATGCCATCAAACCCTTCACCCCTTATGTGGTGATGCGGGTCGGCAAGGTGCCGGTGGTGCCTTACTATCGCCCCGGTGACTTGCGACTGGCGGAGGATCTGGCCAGGCTGGCACCGACACACCGTGCTTTTTTGCTGGCCAATCACGGACCTGTGGTCACAGGTAAGAGTCTGCGTGCGGCGGCGGACAACACCGAAGAGATGGAGGATGCGGCGAAGCTGATTTTCACCCTCGGCGAACGCCCGATTCGTTATTTGACCGATGATGAGATTGCCGAGCTACGGAGCTGAATCATGCCTAAATTTGCTGCCAATTTATCGATGATGTTTACCGAACTGCCGTTCCTGGAGCGGTTCGAAGCCGCGGCTACCGAAGGGTTCACCGCAGTGGAGTTCCTGTTCCCCTATGACTATCCGGCCGAGTTGCTGGCGGAAAAGCTTCGCCGCCACGGCCTGCAGCAGGTGCTGTTTAATACCGCCCCCGGTAATGCCGATGCCGGGGAATGGGGCCTGGCGGCGGTACCTGGCCGCGAACAGGCCGCGCGTGCCGATATCGACAGAGCTCTGGCCTACGCCATCGCGCTGAACTGCCCCAGCGTACACGTCATGGCCGGTGTGGTTCCACCCGGAGAAGATTGGCAACGCTACCGCGAGACCTTTATCGACAATATCCGCTACGCCGCCGACAGCTTCGCCCAACACGGCATCAAGGTACTGATCGAAGCGCTCAGCCCGCAGGTAAAACCCAACTATCTGTTCTCCAGCCAGCATCAGGCAGCAAAACTGGTCGAAGCCGTCGATCGCCCAAATGTGTTTATCCAGTTCGATTTTTTCCATGCACAGTTGGTCGACGGCAATATCAGCGGTCTGATGGCCGCACTGGCCGGGCGCTATGCCCATATTCAGATAGCTTCAGTACCAGAACGCCATGAACCGGACGACGGCGAACTGAATTATTCGTGGCTGTTCGCCCAACTGGACCGCCTCGGTTATACCGGCTGGATTGGCTGCGAGTACAAACCGCGTGGCGATACCCGAGCCGGACTGGGTTGGATAAGGACTTATCGGTAACAGGCCGCTCCTCCGTACCTGCACAGCAACCCTATAAAAATTAAACGCACCCGTATCGCCAGCTGGCGATCGCGGTGCCTGACTCTTACCCGATTAAAGGCTATCCCATGTCGACTTCCCTGCTTTTGATAATTGCCGCATTAGGCGTAGTACTGCTTCTGCTGATGGTGATCAAGGCCAAGATCCAGCCATTTGTCGCCCTGCTGGTGGTTAGCCTGCTGGTGGCGCTGGCCAGCGGTATTCCGACCGGCGAGGTGATGAAAGTGATGACCGCCGGAATGGGCGGCGTGCTGGGCTCGGTAACCATTATTATCGGTCTGGGCGCGATGCTCGGCAGGATGATCGAGCATTCCGGCGGGGCCGAGTCGCTGGCCCAGCGTTTTAGTCAGGCTTTAGGGCCAAAACGTACCATCGCCGCGCTAACCATCGCCGCGTTTATTCTCGGTATTCCGGTGTTCTTCGACGTCGGCTTTATCATTCTGGCACCGATCATCTACGGCTTTGCCAAAGTGGCCAAAGTTTCCCCGCTGAAATTCGGCCTGCCGATGGCCGGCGTGATGCTGACGGTGCACGTCGCGCTGCCGCCACACCCTGGCCCGGTGGCTGCTGCCGGGTTACTCAGTGCCGATATCGGCTGGCTGACCATTATCGGCCTGGCTATCTGCATTCCGGTCGGTGTTATCGGCTACTTCGCGGCCAAATGGCTGAACCGTAAGCCCTACCCGTTATCGGTTGAAGTGCTGGAACAGTTGCAGTTGGCGGCCCCCGAGCCCGCCCCGACAGGCAAAGCGCCGTTAAGCGATCGCATCAACCCGCCGGGTGCCGGACTGGTGGCCGCGCTGATCGTCATCCCTATCGCGATCATCATGCTGGGTACCGTTTCCGCCACCCTGCTTGAGCCAGGCTCGGTACTGCGTGACACTTTATCGTTGATAGGTTCCCCTGCGGTAGCGCTGATGATCGCTCTGCTGTTGGCGTTCTATTTCCTGGCCATTCGCCGTGGCTGGAGCCTGCAACACACCAGCGACGTCATGGGCGGTGCGCTGCCCACTGCTGCGGTGGTGATTCTGGTGACCGGTGCCGGTGGCGTGTTCGGCAAAGTGCTGGTGGAGTCTGGCGTGGGTAAGGCATTGGCGGAGGTTCTGACCACCATTGGCCTGCCGTTGATCCCGGCGGCATTTATTATCTCGCTGGCTCTGCGTGCCTCACAGGGGTCCGCCACCGTAGCGATCCTGACGACCGGAGGGTTACTGTCGGAAGCGGTCAGCGGACTGAACCATTTACAGTTGGTGCTGGTCACCCTCGCCACCTGCTTCGGCGGGCTGGGGCTATCGCACGTGAATGATTCCGGCTTCTGGATCGTCACCAAATATCTCGGTCTTTCAGTAGCTGATGGGTTGAAAACCTGGACGGTGCTGACCACTATCCTCGGCCTGAGCGGTTTCCTGTTCACCTGGTTGCTGTGGCTGGCGGTGTAATTTCTCTGGCATACTGCACAGACCGCCTTTGGTTCTGTGCAGGAAAAAATAATGCCCCTTATTACCGCCGCACCGCAGTTGCTTACCGAACGTTTACGCCTGGATGCCCATACGCTGGACGATTTTGACGCCTTGGCTGCCATGTGGGCCGATCCTCAAGTGGTACGTTATATCGGCGGCACGCCTAGAGATCGGGAAGACTCCTGGGGTCGGCTAATGCGTTACGTCGGTCACTGGGCGCTATTAGGTTATGGCTACTGGGCGGTGCGCGATAAAGTCAGCGGCGATTACCTCGGCGGCATCGGCTTTTCTGACTTCCAGCGGCATATCACCCCGGCGCTCGACGCCCCGGAAATGGGCTGGACGCTAGTGACATCGGCGCAGGGCAAAGGCTATGCCACCGAAGCATTGCGGGCGGCCCTGGCCTGGGGGAAAGACCATTTACCAGGCGATAAGGCGGTCTGTATTATTTCGCCGGATAATCAAGCTTCCGTGGCCCTGGCGAAAAAAGTCGGTTTTAGTGAAAGCCACCGCAGCGAGTACCATCAGAACCCGATACTGGTGATGCACTGCCCGCTATAAACTCGCCGTTGCCGTGGCCTGAGCAACCTGAATAAAATTATCCCGCAGCGCATCAGGCTGCTGCGGGTTCCAGGCAATGCCGACCTGCCACTCAGTCTGTTCACCGCTCAGCGGCAGAATATCGATGCCCACCGGAATAATATGGCTGACGCTGTGCGGCAACAGGGCAACGCCAATACCGGCGGCAACCAGCGCCAACAGCGTCTGGATGTCCCCCGCCTGCTGCACCACATTGGGCGTCAGTTGATGGGCAGCAATAAAACGCAGCGACTGTTCGCTCAGACCGCGTCCGCGTTTTGGCGTCAGTTGCAACAGCGGCAGGGTGTTGAATTGCCTGATGATCGTTTCCGCCTTCAGCGCCAACGCAGCGGGTGCCGCCAGCACCAACCGATCGCTCAGCAGTACGGTAGCTCGCAACGGCGTGCTGACCGGCAGGCGCACGAATCCCACCTGCAACTCTCCTTGCAACAACATTTGATACTGCCGCTCTGAAGGCAAATCCTCCAGCCCCACGGCAACCTCAGGAAAACGCTGGCGGAAGGCGGCAACCAATTGCGGAGCCAGGTGAAAACTGGACAGCCCGAACCCGATAGCCAATCGCCCCGCTTCACCTTGCACGATCTTCAAAGCACGCTGTTGAAACTGCACATGCTGACCGACCAGTGCCTGCGCCTCGGGATAGAGTCGCTGTCCGCTGGCGGTGGGCTGCGCCCCCTGGCGGCCACGGTTAAATAACCGGGAACCCAGCAGCGCTTCCAGTGCCTGGATCTGTTTGCTCAGCGCCGGCTGGGTAATACACAGCCGTTCTGCCGCCAGGCGATAATTACCCTGTTCGGCCAGCACCACAAAGGCGCGCAGTTGTCGAATATCCATTCCGTTTGGTTATCAAATAAAGAATTTAATTGATTATACAGTAATCAATAGCTTTGCTGTAATCAACGCCAGACAACGACCAAAGGTAATCCCATGACAAACTCTCTGCGCGCCGCGACGGTGCAATTCCAGCATCGCGCCAACGATAAAAATTACAACCTGTCGGTGATCGAGGGCTTTATCGCTCGCGCCGCCGCCGAAAAAATCCAGGTGCTGACCTTCCCGGAAATGTGCATTACCGGCTATTGGCACGTGCGACACCTCAGCGCCGGCGAAATTGGCGCATTGGCGGAGCCGATTGCCACCAGCCCTTCGCTGGCGCGTATTCGTCCGTTGGCGGAGCGCTATAACATGGCGATCGGTGTCGGGCTTATCGAACAGGGCGAAGACGGTAAATATTACAATGCCTACGCGGTTTGCCTGCCCGATGGCAAGCTTCACGTCCACCGAAAACTCCACGCTTTTGAACACCCGGCGATAGCCAGCGGCGACAGTTTTACCGTATTCGACACTCCATGGGGAGTCAGGATGGGAGTATTGATCTGCTGGGACAATAACCTGGTGGAGAACGTGCGGGCGACCGCTTTGCTGGGGGCAGAAGTCCTGCTGGCCCCACATCAAACGGGCGGCACCCATTCCCGCAGCCCGCACGGTATGAAGCCAATCCCGTTGGAAGTCTGGCAACAACGGCAGACAAATCCGGCGGCGATAGAAGCAGTGTTTCGGGGCGAGCATGGTCGCGGCTGGCTACTGCGCTGGTTACCGGCTCGCGCTCATGACAATGGCCTGTTTGTTCTGTTCAGCAATGGTGTGGGCTGCGATGACGACGAAGTTCGCACCGGCAATGCGATGATCCTCGACCCCTATGGCCGTATTTTGGCGGAAACCTGGGCGGCGGAGAATCGGATGGTCACAGCCGAACTGAATCTGTCGCTGATCCCGCTCAGTACCGGGCGCCGCTGGATCCACGGCCGTCGGCCCGCGCTGTACGGTATTCTTACCCAGCCACAGGGCTACGAGCGGGATGCCCGCAGCGCACGCTTTTCGTCAGAGCCGGTGCAAAAACTGGGCAAGTAGTCACCCGCGCCGAATGACAGGCAAAAAAAATCCGCCCGAGGGCGGATTTTTATCTGATGCGGCCAACTGCGCCACACGCTCACACCCGTAGGCGTGGAGAAATCTTAGAAACGGTAGCCTACGCCAACGCTCCAGATGCCAACGTCAACGCTGCGGATACGGCTCTGCTCGTAACCCACATCCAGAGCTACGTCCTGGATTGGGTTGAACTGCAGGCCAGCACCGTAGGTGAAGCCGTAGTCGCTGTTGCCGTTACGGTCGGTACCGTTCTGAGCATTGTCGATGTTTTTGCCGTAGCCAACACCGATCACACCGTAGATGCTTGCCCAGTCGTTGAAGCGGTAAGCTGGACCGGCAGTGATAGAGTTGTACTGAGATTTACCGTAGTAACCGTTCTCAGAAGCGTTCTTTTCCACGTGGGTAAAGGAACCGATCACACCCAGTGGGTTGTTGTCGAACTCGTAACGGTACTTCAGGTTGAAACCGTCGGCTTTGTTGGCAACGCCTTGGAGATCACCCTGCGCATAGCCTGCGGATACGGTGCTCTGGCCAGCGAATGCGGTACCTGCGGTTACTGCTAATACACAGGCTGCTACTGCGGAAAGACATGCAATTTTTTTCATAACCACCTCAAACGCGTTATATTTTTAAGTAAATCCATTTGTTCATGCATTGAAAATATAACAAAAATTAGCGTGAAACTCTGCCTTAAAATGAGTGTCTAATGCTTTATATCGTGTAACATTAGATTTCAAGAACAGTGTATCTTCTTCTTTTCGCTCTATTTTCGAACCGTATTCTACGCGTTTCTGTGACAATAATCACCTATTTAAAATCCAGATGATTCTTAAAAAAAAGCGCACTTTTTGAACATAAAACCCAGCCGGCCATGCTAAATCTGACGTTTTTCTCCGTTGCGAACGCTTTTCTCAGACACATTTACCTCATTTCATTTACACTGCCATCATCCGAATTTCGACGGTCTTCCCAGGTAGTGGGAACCCCATAAAAGGCTCTTAAGGATGTCCTCGTCTGCAACCGCTAAAGCGTCTTCCACGCTGGTGCCTGTCTGTTTGCTAATTATTGCCATGGTGTCGATTCAAACCGGCGCCTCACTGGCCAAAAGCCTGTTCCCGCTGGTCGGCGCTGAAGGCATCACCACGCTGCGCCTGAGTATCGGCACGCTGATCCTGTTTATTATCTTCCGCCCATGGCGCATGCGTTTCGCCGCCGGCAGCCGTCTGCCACTATTTATCTACGGCCTGACGCTGGGCGCGATGAATTACCTGTTCTATCTTTCTTTGCGCACCCTGCCGCTGGGCATCGCCGTCGCCCTGGAATTCACCGGGCCACTGGCGGTCGCCATGTTCTCGTCACGCCGCCCGATTGACTTTCTATGGGTCGCATTGGCGATTGCCGGATTATGGTTCCTGTTGCCACTGGGTCATGACATGGGCAGTATCGATCCCGTGGGTGCGGCCTGTGCGTTGGGTGCCGGTGCCTGCTGGGCGGTCTATATTATCTGCGGGCAAAAAGCAGGTGGTGACCACGGCCCCGGCACCGTAGCGGTCGGTTCGCTGATCGCCGCCGTGGTGTTCTGCCCGATTGGTGCCTGGCAAACCGGCAGCGCGCTGCTGAACATCGACATCCTGCCCATTGCACTGGCAGTAGCCATTTTGTCTACGGCGCTACCCTATTCCCTGGAAATTATCGCACTGCCGAAAATTCCGGCGCGTACCTTCGGCACCCTGATGAGCCTGGAGCCGGCACTGGCGGCGCTGTCCGGCATGTTGTTCCTTAATGAACATCTGACAACGGTGCAATGGCTGGCACTGGCAGCGATCATCGCAGCCTCCATGGGCGCCACTCTGACCATCAGGCCAAAACCACAAATCGAAAAACTGTCCTGAAGATCGGCTTCGCCTGCATTTGCCAAAAGCGGAATGCAAGCGGGTTAACTGTTTTCACACTGGCAAACAGGCATACTTTTCCGCGCAATATCCCCCACGTTTTATGGAACCGAACCCGGCAGGGTTCAACACATGGAGAATTAAAGTGATCTATAACACTCTGTTTAACCCACGCTACGGCCGTGGGCTGTCACCGATACTGAATGAAACCCTCACCGCCCTTCGTCAATACGATCTGCCCGAGCTGGCACTGGGGCGGCATGAGATTGACGGTGAAAAGATTTTTATGGACGTGATGATGCTAACCACCGGACCGACGGAAACCCGGCGCGCAAAGCTGCATCAGGAATATGCCGAAATACATCTGTTGATCAGCGGCGAAGAACGTATTGATTACGGCATGCTGGGTGACTGGCAAAGCGAATTGCCCTATGACGAGGTCCGCGATCTGCAACTGTTGGACATCATCCGTCATCGCCAGACGCTGACGATGTTCCCCGGCATGTATGCCATATTTTTCCCTCATGAACCACATCAGGTCGGATGCCAGTTGAGTGCACCGATGCTGATCAAAAAAGCGGTGGTTAAAATGCATTACACCCTGTTGCAGTGACCGGCGAGCCGGTCGAGATGGCCGGTTTTCTCGCCGCTCTATTGATAACTGCAATGATGGGGTTTAAATTTTAAAAACAGATTCATCTGAATAAAATACAAGCAAACAGAGTGATAAATTGCGTTTTTAAATTATTAAACACGCAATAAATATAAAAAATCAATAAAAACAAAATTTTAAATAAAAAAAATTACAAACGTTAAGCCACCCTTATTATTCCTCACTTTCAATTCGTTACTCCCTATTTATCCGATAGCCATTTTCGACCTAAAAAAATTCATATCATTACTATAATTACTCCCGTACCAAAATAGGGCTACGCCACAACAAGAGGAGATCTGATATGAGTACCGCTAAACTGGTGAAAACGAAATCTTCTGAACTGCTTTACACCCGCAATGACATGGACGAAAAAACCAAGCTGGACGCCATCAAGGCGCTGAACCGCCAGGTTATCCAGTTTATCGACCTGTCACTGATCACCAAACAGGCCCACTGGAACATGCGCGGCGCCAACTTTATTGCCGTTCATGAAATGCTGGACGGGTTCCGTACGGCCATCATCGATCATCAGGATACTTTTGCTGAACGCATCGTACAGTTGGGCGGCGTTGCCTTGGGCACCGTGCAGGTTGTGAACGACAAGACCCCGCTGAAAAGCTATCCGACCAATATCCACAGCGTGCAGGAACATCTGAAAGCGCTGGCCGATCGTTACGGTGCCGTGGCCAATGACATTCGCAAGGCCATCACTGAAGTGGCGGATGAAGATACCGCGGATATGTTCACCGCCGCATCCCGCGATCTGGACAAGTTCCTGTGGTTTATCGAGTCCAACATCGAATAAAACCGATAGTACCGATAAAAACGGCCCGCATCGCGGGACTCGGCAGGGCTGCGGGCTTTCGCCCGCGGCCTGCTTTTCTTTTTACGCAGCTTGAATTGCTCAAAAAACCGCCCATAGTAGATAAAACAGGCAATGGGCAGCATCACAAAAGTGAGGTGACTATGGCAAGCGGATGGGCGGCGGAAGGCGCCGTGCAGGATCAAATCGACTCCACCGTAGATGACGCCGTACAGCGTGCCAGACAGGCGCTGGGCCGGGGTGAAAGCGAACATTATTGCCAGGAATGCGGAGAAGAAATTCCTTTAGCCCGCCGGCAAGCGCTAAAAGGCGTGCGCTATTGTCTGGCCTGCCAAACCGGGCTGGATAAAAAACAGGCGGCGAGCAGCTTATATAACCGCCGCGGCAGCAAAGACAGCCAATTGCGTTGAGCTGATAGATGCCCGGCATCCGCCTAAACTGAACACTCCTGCACCAAATGCAACAGCCTCGCGGCACAAAAGTTAGATTTAGGTATCAGTATTGAAGCGAAATGGTTAACTATCGGTTGTTTCAGCGCCATTATTTGGTTAATGATAGACCCCTGCACCAACAGGCGACCATAAGCACCATTTTGGGGCCTCAATTTGGTGCAAAAAAATAATAATTCGATCTTCAAGCACAACATCACAGCATAACTCTTTGTTTTTATAGCAGTTGAAAACATGGCACGATTTTTTCATGGCACCAACTGCAATATAAAAAATGGGTAATCCGCAACCTGTACAGGAAATTCCTCTCATGAAGTCAATTTTTAAAGTCTCCCTGGCCGCCCTTTCGCTGGCCTTTGCCGTAAGCTCCCACGCAGCAGACAAACTGGTTGTCGCCACCGACACCGCATTCGTGCCTTTTGAGTTCAAACAAGGCGATAAATACGTTGGCTTCGATATTGACCTGTGGGCCGCCATCGCCAAAGAACTGAAACTGGATTACACCCTGAAGCCAATGGACTTCAGCGGCATCATTCCGGCACTGCAAACCAAAAATATCGATCTGGCGCTAGCCGGTATCACCATTACCGAAGAACGTAAAAAAGCCATCGAATTCTCCGACGGCTACTACAAAAGCGGCCTGCTGGTGATGGTGAATGCCAACGACAACAGCATCAAGGGCATTGACGATCTGAACGGTAAAGTGGTGGCAGTGAAGAGCGGCACCGGTTCCGTTGATTACGCCAAACAACACATCAAAACCAAAGACCTGCGTCAGTTCCCGAACATCGATAACGCCTACATGGAACTGGGCACCAAGCGCGCCGACGCAGTACTGCACGACACGCCAAACATCCTGTACTTCATCAAAACGGCCGGTGCAGGCAAATTCAAAACCGTCGGTGATTCTCTGGAAGCTCAGCAATACGGCATCGCCTTCCCGAAAGGCAGTGACGAGCTGCGCGTAAAGGTCAATGGCGCGCTGAAAACGCTGCGCGACAACGGCACCTATAACGAAATCTACAAAAAATGGTTCGGTACCGAACCTAAATAACGGATGAAGTCAGCCACTGATTCACTTGAGCACAGGGGTGGTGTCTTAGCCCCTGCGCTTTGTTGTATCTGATTCCCACCTTTGGGAACACCGGGAGAAAACACCATGCAGTTCGACTGGAGCGCCATCTGGCCCGCCATCCCCATCCTGTTAGAAGGCGCCAAAATGACCCTGTGGATTTCGGTCCTCGGTCTGATTGGCGGCCTGATCATTGGCCTGGTTGCCGGCTTTGCCCGTACCTACGGCGGTTGGATTGCCAACCACGTAGCTCTGGTATTCATTGAAGTTATCCGCGGTACGCCAATCGTGGTGCAGGTGATGTTTATCTACTTCGCCCTGCCGATGGCGTTCAGCGATTTACGCATCGATCCTTTCAGTGCGGCGGTAGTCACCATTATGATCAACTCCGGGGCCTATATTGCGGAAATTACCCGTGGTGCCGTGCTGTCGATTCATAGCGGCTTCCGCGAGGCCGGCCTGGCATTGGGCCTGTCACGCCGTGAGACCATCCGTTATGTCATTATGCCGCTGGCGCTGCGCCGCATGCTGCCGCCGCTGGGTAACCAGTGGATCATCAGCATTAAAGACACCTCGCTGTTTATCGTGATCGGCGTGGCGGAACTGACCCGTCAGGGCCAGGAGATTATTGCCGGTAACTTCCGCGCGCTGGAAATCTGGAGCGCCGTGGCAGTTATTTATCTGATTATTACCCTGGTGCTGAGCTTCGTGCTGCGTCGTCTGGAAAGAAGGATGAAAATCCTGTGATTGAATTTAAAAACGTCTCCAAGCACTTTGGGCAAACCCAGGTGCTGCATAACATCGACCTGAAAATTAACCAGGGTGAAGTGGTGGTGATTATCGGGCCTTCCGGCTCCGGCAAATCTACGCTGCTGCGCTGTATCAACAAGCTCGAAGAGATCACCAGCGGCGATCTGATCGTCGACGGTCTGAAAGCTAACGATCCCAAGGTTGACGATCGGGTGATCCGTCAAGAAGCCGGTATGGTGTTCCAACAGTTTTATCTGTTCCCACATCTGACCGCATTGGAAAACGTCGCCTTTGGCCCTATTCGCGTACGTGGGCTGAAAAAGTCGGATGCGGAAAAGCTGGCTCGTGACCTGCTGGCCAAAGTTGGCCTGGCGGAGCGTGCTCACCACTATCCTTCAGAGCTTTCTGGTGGCCAGCAGCAGCGCGTGGCTATTGCCCGCGCGTTGGCAGTGAAGCCGAAAATGATGCTGTTCGATGAGCCTACCTCGGCGCTTGACCCGGAACTGCGCCATGAAGTGCTGAAGGTAATGCAGGATCTGGCGGAAGAAGGTATGACCATGGTGATCGTCACCCACGAAGTCGGCTTTGCCGAAAAAGTGGCGTCACGGCTGATCTTTATTGATAAGGGACGGATTGCGGAAGATGGCAACCCTCACGAGTTGATCAACAACCCGCCAAGCCCACGTTTGAAAGAGTTCCTGCAGCACGTTTCCTGATTTATCCTGTTCAGCGGCGGACGCACTCAGCGCCGCCGTTTCTATTTAGCACGCGTTCCCACTCCCCGCCTCGCATCATTTTCTAATTTATTTATTGTTTTTATTAAAATTTTTCTTTAATCCGCCGATTTACAGAGCCCCAAAAGAGGCTAAATGCCCGCAACCGCATGCTCCCGGTTAGGTTCTCATCTGCGAGAACGCTGGTTTCCCTTGTTACTGCTGCTGCTCGCCTGCACAGTTTCCCCATTGGCGATGGCGCAATCCGCGCTGATCGGCCACCTAAGACAGGCAGCTTTCTTATGCTCCTGGCCCAGCCCCCCCGGCAGCAAAATGAGTTGAGAGAAAATAGCGCTAACCCTGGCCATCGGGATTAGCGCCAGCGGCCTCAGTGCAGCGCTTCTGGCTGCTTTACCGAGGCAAATGTCTGCATCAGTTTCACCACATCCTGCATGCCCACATTCACCTGATTGATCACCTCACCGGCGTCCTGCGTCAGGGCAACGCCACCGCCCGCTTGCTCCACGCAGACCGCCATTCCGGCAATCGCTGCCGCCACGCCCTGTTGAATCGCTTTGGTAATCCGTTCGATTTCCGTCGCCGCCAGGCGGGACTGCTCCGCCAGGGTGCGCACTTCGTTGGCGACCACGGCAAAACCGCGCCCGTGCTCCCCCGCATGGGCGGCCTCAATAGAAGCATTGATTGCCAGCAAATTGGTTTGCGAGGCAATTTTGCGGATCGCCTCCACCATGGTGCCAATTTGCTGTGACCCATTGCCCAATTCGCTGACCACGGCAGAAGTATCGCGCGCAGCCGTTTCCACCTGCTGCATGCCCGCCACCGCCTGCTGCACGATCGCCGCTCCTTGCGCAGCGGTTCTGTCGGTATCCAGAGAAAGGTGATGCGCGTTGCGAACCATCTCTTCCTCGTGCTGCTGCTGGATCATCAACCGGGTAATGTCCTGAGCGATTTTTACTACCTTCACCAACCGTCCTTCCTCGTCAAGGATCGGGTTATAGCTGGCCTCCAGCCAAACTCGATCACCGCGTCGGTTCACACGTTCGAAACGTCCGGTAATAAACTCGCCGCGTGCCAAACGCTGCCAGTGTTGGCGGTAATCGTCAGAGGCGGCAAATTCTGGCGTGCAGAGCACCGCATGCGACTGCCCGCACGCCTCCTCCAGCCGATAACCCATCAAATTCAACATATTGTCATTAGCGTCAAGGATCTTTCCCTGTGCGTTGAAAGTGATCATCGCCATGGATCGATTTAACGCTGCCAATAAACTCTGATGTTCCTGCGCCTGGGTAATGCGTTCGGTCACCACGCTGGCGATCTTGACGATCTCCATCACCCGCCCCTGCCTGTTCAATACCGGAGTGTAGGTCCCCTGTAGCCATACCACTTCCCCATCTTTGCGAATGCGCTTGATATTATCGGTAATCGATTTGCCCTGATTTAACCTATCCCAGTGCTGGCGGTAGGTCACACTCTGCGCATATTTCGGCTCGCAAAAAATACGGTGATGTTGGCCGACCACTTCCTGGCGTTGGAATCCCATAGTTTGCAGAAATAAATCATTGGCGCGCAGCACGGTGCCATCGGGCTTAAATACAATCATGACAATGGCATTTTCTATCGCGTTCAATTCCTCACGGCTGTGGGTATTTAACTGACTGAATCGTAACAGCATAGGGTAAAAATCCTTCTGGCAGATGATTTAGCGAACACATATTTTTATTTTTCTGCACGCCGCGCCCACACGCAGGCGCGCATCAACCAGAGAAACGGGCAGCCCTTATTCTCTAGACAGATAACGCTAACCGGGATAAATATATCAATTTAGCAAAGTGACTATTATTTTTTAAATAAATCAGAATTTTTATTAGTGATAACCATATTGAGAATAACGCAACTTGAAGAAATTGAAAGAAAAACGCAAAGTATTATTGGCACCGGTTAAATAACCGGCGCCAATGGACATTAATGCGACAACCAAAATTCAGGCGACCAATAATTCCTCCGTCGCTGCCGTAGCGGTGATCGTGACCTCCGGCGGGATATAGCGCAGCTCACTAAGCAGCATCTGGTGATCCTGGCCCAACAGCAAGATCACGCTGTCAGCAGCATCCAGCCGGTGATCGTCGTTATTGTCGATAATAATATAACTGCTGTTTTGATCAGCCAATACGCTGCTCACCCCCACCTTGGCGCTGAGAGCCCCCGGTTTGCCCAGATCCAGCAGTGCCGCCAGCAGTTGGCTGGCACTCCCCATCTGTTCATCCCCCAGCATACCAATCCGGGCTTCGATATTTTGGCCATCGCTGGTGCCGTAATCTGCTAATGAACGACCTCCGGCATCATGGGATAAGCGCACGCCAGACAAAACGTCAGTAATGCTGTCCTGTTGCAGTGAAAAACCCTTGAGGGTGACGCCGGAAGCCGCAGTACTTGATTGCAAGGTTACGCTATTGTGCCCAGCACCTGCGATTAACGTGGTATCTCCCGTGATGTTGAACTGGTCATTGCCGCCCCCACCTTTGACAAACAGTTGCTCACCCACCAGTCCCAATTCTGCCAATAACGGATCCAATTTGGCCTGGCTGCCACCACTAAGCGGCAGTAAGTCCAGCATCTGGATCAGCGTACCGTTTCCGCTGCCGCCATGGGCCGAATTCAGGGTGAACGCGTTACCGGCAAAGGCTGAAGCGTCAATCAACCCCACATTGTGGTATCCCTCCTCCAGCGTCAGGTTAAAGTTCGCTTGCCCCGAAAGTACAATGTCGTGCACCTGGTCATTGCTACCGGTCAACGTCAGTGCACTGCGCCCCCAACCCGCGGCATTGATGGCAATCAGCTCCAGCGGATTTTCACTGCCGTGAGAACCCAGCGCCAAAGACCCGGCGTTTCCGCTGCCGGAAAATAACAGATCGACGCGGTGAGTGGCATTCGCCAGAAAATCGATTTCGAGCCGGCTGTCGGCCTGATCGCCCACGCTGCTTATTTCAAGCCGTGCAGCATCCGCATTGGCGTTAATCACTTTGACGTTATCCGCCCGACCGGAAAGCAACAGCCCCCCGCTACCCAGATCGTTCGCAGCCCGATCCTGGACGACATAACCCCCCAGGATGCCCTCCACCGTCGCATGGCCATTTAGTACGCCGTAATCAAAAACATGCGCTTCAGTCAGCAGTTTTTCTGTCTTAATCCCACTCCAACCGATCTTATTCAGTGTCGCTTCAGCCTGGCCGATATAACCGGCCAGATCGAGTTGTTCAAAATGGCTGAAGTTGGCAGCGTTGCTGCTCACCGTGCTGACGCGCATTCCCCAGAGATCGAGTGTAGAAGTGAGTTTGACGATCAGATTAGCCGACAGGATGTCCATGCCCGCACCACCGTCGGCTAGCAGCGCCCAACCGACATGATTGGCCCCCCCGGTAGCATTCCCGGCCCATAACAGGCTGTCATTGCCCTCACTGAGATTAAAATTCCCGCTGGCGGCAGCCACATCGGCCAACGCCGTTAACTGTACCTGATCGCTACCGTAGGTACCGTCGAGAGTGACGTTGGCGTTATTGACGGTCACCGCCACGCCATATTTAACGTTCGGGTTATGGTGCAACTGAATGGCCGCAGCCCCCTCCCCATTGATAGTCAAATAGGAAAGCTGGGAGGCATAGCTCAGATCCACAGAGACATCCCTATCTGCATTGAGGAAAACCCGGAACAGGACAGCAGTTTCCGCATTGCTCAGCGAGTGCCCGACATGGGTGTTTACCGTCCCGTAAGCATTTCCACCCTCTTCGCTGGTGCCAAGCGAAGCCGTGGTTTTATAGGCCAGGCTTTGGCCAATCTCACGGGCAAACGCCCATTGCTCACTCTGAGTCACTCCGCCAGTGACGTCGTTAGTCAGCAGATCCTCAACGACCGCCTGCGTAATCAATCCCTTGTCGTCGCCCAATGCCCGATAATGCGCCAGTTGTTGCTCATCCGCGGCTCTGCCATGAACGGCCTGATACACGTATTGAATAAAAGCATCCCCCTGCAAATCACCGATCTGCCCCTGAAACTCGGGGGTTGCCAACAGGGCAGCGACCAACTCAGGATAACTCAGGGTGCCGGAGGCCAGGGTTTTGCTCCAGGTATCCAGTGAAGCGGCATCAATACTCCGTTCAGGAATAGCGCGAAACAGCGCTGCCACTTGTTCCAAATAAACCGTGGCAGGCAGCTCCCCCGATGGGTATTGATAGCCTGCATCATTGAAATGCTGCTGCGCAGCTTGATCTTCCGGTGCCACTTCGCCACGTAATTGCTCAATCATGGCAACCAGCAGATCGCCACGCGTCGCCCCTTCCGCCAGTCGATGTTGATAATCGGTCAGTTCAGCCGCCGTTGGCGGACGCTCGAAACCCTGTTCGAACAACTGCAAAATAAAGTCGCTGTCCGAAAGATTATTGATTGGCAACGTCTCTATTTTTTCCTGTGCCAGAACGCCCAGATCGCCCCCCTGATTAAGCTGGCGGCCATATGAATTGATTTCGTCAGCCAGCCAAGAGGCTTTCAGTAGGTAAAACATGGCTATCGCATCACCGGCCCCTCCGACAGCATCATCGGCAACGGACGGGAACAGCCCCTCGGCAATCCTTTGATCCAATGCGTCACGCTGCGCGAGGATAACCGGATCGTCCCCCAGATAATTGAAAAGGCTGATGACCACACTGGCGATCGCGCTATTGAAATGGCCCTGCATAAGCAGCTCGTTGATATAATCCGGATCGGGGTAGGCGTTATAAACCGAAAGGTACACTGAGGTGAGAATATCGTATTCGCTCTGGCCGTTCATCCAGTCGGCATCAGGCTGACTCATTAAAATACTGGCCATATAAGCCGGTGGCTGACTGCTGATATCAAACTGACTGTCGTAATAGTCAATTTCAGAAACCGTCGGCAGACGTCCAAAAATCCCGATGATCAGAGCGCCGACTTCTTGTTGAGTAGATAAAGGAATCATAATAACTCCCACTAATGTGTCGAATGAAAGATACGGCACATCAGTGCCGCAACCTGTCTCCTGCTGCAGGGAGAGAGAGACGATGCACACTGCTGGGATAGCTATTATTGGTATGGCTACAGTTAAGGAACCTTAATAGGATATGTCAAGAAAGGGCATTAAGCCTGAAGCCGGTATGGGAGTTGCCTCCCATACCGGCAAAAATCTGTGCAAACTCCGAAATTAGCGCCAGCGTTCTGCCGCCCAGGCGGCCTGCTGCTCGGCGTCATGGAATGTCCAGGCAACAAAACGGCTGATCTTTTGCCCCTGCGCCATCTCGATGGTGCGCACTTCCGCCACCCCGGCCAACTTCGCCGCGTGATAAATCGACGGCAAGGTGGTGTGTTTGGAAATCAGCGAGGTGAACCACAGACAGTTCTGCGCCTTGCTGACGCTTTCTTCGACCATTTTACGCACGAAGGCTTCTTCGCCGCCTTCACACCAAAGTTCGTTATTTTTGCCGCCAAAGTTCTGTACCGGCTTGTCGGCCACTTCACCCTTGCCCAGCTTGTGCAGTTTACGACGGGTGCTGGCCTGCGCTTCCTGCTCAGAGCCGTGGAATGGCGGGTTGCACAGCGTGGCGTCAAACTTCTCAGCCACACCGATGATGCCGTTAAAGATCAACTCCGGTTGTTTTTGCAGGCGCAGGCGCACGCTGTTTCTCAGCGTCGGGTTCATTTCGACGATCATTTTGGCCGAATTGAGCGATACCGGGTCAATCTCAGAACCGGTAAAACGCCAGCCGTATTCGCGCAAACCAACGATCGGATAAATGCAGTTGGCACCAACGCCCACATCGAGGATCGCCACGCCTTTGCCGCGCGGGATCTCACCGTCGTTGCTGCTCGCCAGCAGGTCGGCCAGATGGTGCAGGTAATCGGCGCGCCCCGGGATTGGCGGGCACAGGTAATCGGCGGGAATATCCCAGTGCTCGATACCATAGAAATGTTGCAGCAACGCACGGTTGAGCATTTTAACCGCCGCCGGATCGGCAAAATCTACCGAGATATCGCCCCAGGCGTTCGGCTTGACGAACGGCGCAAGCAAAGGGCAGCTGGCGATCAGCGCCGGAAAGTCATAGCGTGAGCGATGACGGTTACGCGGGTGCAGCCCGCTTTTCTGCTGCGGGAAGCTTTTCTTTTTTTCCACCGTGACGGGCTCTCTTAAAGGTATTTCTGGCGCTTAAGATACCATAAAGCGACGGCAAACTTGCAGGCGGTGGGAAACACGTCAAAATATTAGCTCTGTTTTCCTATCTCAGGCCACCTATGAGCAGTAAGTCCCGTTATTACTCTGAACCCGCCGCCGAACCTATTCTGCGTGCCGGTGGCCCGAGCGCCTACTACGGCATCTCGGAACAGCACCGTTTCGACATGACCCGCCCGGATGCGCAAAATCGCTGAGCGATCACGAGTTCGGATAAATAAACCGCCGATATAAATACTCGGCGGTTTTTTCAGCGGCTTCAGGCCAGGCGCGCGTTAATCGCTTCGGCGAAGTCACGGCACATCTTTTCATCGCCGTCGGCGTTATCCGCCAGCACCTGCTCACCATCCACCACGCGGATATGCGCCGCCAGATCGAAGTCTGCCGCCGGTTGCGGCCGAGCGGCAGCCGTGGCTATGGTCTGCTGTGCGTCTTGCCAGGCCTGCGCCACCGTCTGGTTACAAGCCCGCGCCAGATAGTCCGGGTTAAAGCCTTCGCCGGTCAGGCTGCGTAGTGTCTCATCATGGCTGACACCGTTACCCGGTAGCCAGTAGTGATGTGCCAGATCCGGGCCAATCGCCGGGTTATCGGTAAGATAACCGTCACGCTGCAGGAAGAAATGACGCGTCTGTTCGACCGCCATCAGCGCCAGCAGATACCCCTGATAGGAACAGGCCGACTCCAACGACAACAAATGCGGGATCGCCAGCGTCGGACGCGGGCTGCCACTGATGCCCAGAATTTTGTGCTCAACCTCGCGTGCCAGTGCAGTAATCGCCTCTGGTGTCAGCTGTTGCTCATCCCACTGATACAGCGCCCATTCAAAGTAAGGCACTAGCAGAATATGACGTTCGTTGAACGCACGCATCGGCTGGCGTGCCGCAATACTGGCCTCAATCAACGCGTCCGGCACCGGCTCACCGGCGGCGTTTTTCGCATAGCGTTTCAGCCAATCGGCGTCGTCCAACAGGCTGTCACAGAACATCGACTGGGTTTCCGCATAGGCCATTGAGGTCGGCGGGAACTCCTGCGAGAAACAGGGCGCGTTCTGGCAGATATTGGCAAAGTGCGCGGCATGGCCGCCCTCGTGGAACAGCGTATTCAGCCCATGAGCGCCACTGCCCACCTGATCCGGCTGTGCCAGACTGGTGAAGTTAATCCGCGCTGGCAGCCATTTCCCTTGCTGGATAAACGGCGGTACCGGGCCGTGCATAAAGCCGTTTTCATACTTGCCCTGCCGCACCAACAGATCGAGATCCATCTGCGCACCACGAAAACCGATGTGCAGTCGTTTGAAGCTGTTGATCCAACGCCCCAACGACTGGGCAAACGGGAAGTAAGGATCCAGTTGTCGGGTCACGTCACCGGCGCTGGCAAAACGGATGTTCCAGGGCTCCAGCGCCTGCTCGCCCTTTTGCGCCGCCAACTGCTGCAGGCTGCGTGAATTGGCTTCACGGGTTTGCTGTTCGAAGCGGTCCAGAATGGTGAACAACTGCTCCGGCGTCATGCGCTCGGTTTTGTTGACCTTGTAGTCGAAATAGTTGCGAAAACCCATCTGGCGTGCAAAGCGGTTACGCAGGCTAATCAGCTCCGGCAAACCGTTGTGCAACAGCCACTGCTCCAGCTCACGCAGCGCATTCTGCGAACTGCGGCGGTAGTCTTCATTTTCATTGGTGGCCTGGTTGGTCAGCAGCTCACCGAGCGAGGCGTTCACCCGCTGCCCGGCGGCATTCAGATGGCTGACCGGGTTGGCCTTGCGCCGGGTATACAGGTCCGCCTCGGCACTGATTATCTGATCCAGCAGCGTCTGGGCCTCGGCATCTTCAATGGCGTTACAGTCAAAGAAACGCAGCCAGCCGTTCAACCCATGTTGCAGCGCGTCGCGCTGTGCGTCCTGCGGCAGAACTTCCAGCCCAGCCAACAACTGACGAATTTCCGCCAATCGGCGCGGTTCTGCGATAAAGCGTTTATAGGCGCTTTCCGCCGCCGAAAAACGGGCGGAAACATCGTCGCCACCGGTACCCATGTAGTTGTGCCAGAACAGATCTTCTTTGGTGCGGTGAACCTCAAGGTAGTCCTGATTCAATTGATTGAAGTAATCGAGAGCCTGTTGCATAACCATCCTTTCAGCCGAATAGCGAAGTGTTCCAGTATAGCCAAGGGATTTACGCGCTGCGTAAACGTTCCAGTCCCTGTTCCAGGGTCTCTACCTCTCCAGCGGCCAGCAGGCAGCAGGCAATTTGCCGTTGGAGCGCCAGCGGGATCGCCACCTCACCCGCCAGGCAACCTTCGGTCCAGCGTGCGGTGGTCTCGGCATCTTTTGCCGCCGGCAGCTCGGGAATTTCATCCTGCGCCGGTCGTTCCAGCAGCACCTGCTGCTCGCCGTTAACCATGTAATGGATTTGAGGGCATCGCTGCGGGTTGGCATAGGCCTCGCCTTCGGTACCGTGCATCAGTAACCCGCGAGCGCCGATTTGGCGGAAAAACGAGGCCACACGACCGACATATTCCGGGTGCGACACGCTAGCAATACGCAGTACATCCTGCTCGGCAAACGGCGTTGCCAGTTTGGCCAGGGTATGGGCGCTGTTACGCACCCCCATGCGCCAGCGCAGGCCAAGTTGACGCTCCAGTGGGGCAGACAAGGTGGAAACCGGGATAAACACCACATCTCCCGCATCCAGACGCTGCTGAGCATGAGCAGCATCTTGCGACCAGGGCAGGCCCAACGCCTGGAAGGTTTCGGCGCTGGTGACGCGGGTGCTGTCATCGAGCACGCCATGTACCACCACTGGCAAACCGACGCGTTGGAGCAACAGCGCCAGCAGCGGCGTCAGGTTCGCCTGTTTGCGCGCACCGTTATAGCTCGGCAACACCACCGGCATCGGTCGCCCAGACGGTGCCTGCAGGCGGATCACCTGCTGTTGCATCGCCTGATAAAAGCCGATCATTTCCTCTTCGGCTTCGCCCTTAATACGCATGGCAATCAGGATGCCGCCCAGTTCCAATTCGCCAACTTCATCGGTCAGCATCTTTTGATAGAGCTGAAAGGCGGTTTCCCGATCCAGATCGCGCGCATGGTTCTTGCCACGGCCGATCTCTTTAATAATTTTGGTGTAATCCATGCTCTGCTTTCCCCTGATTCAGTCTGGAGTCAGCATACCTTATCCACGCCGCCGCTCAACCTCATCTGCCAGTTGTTGCTGGTCGACATCACCGACACGCAGCGCGGTGATCACCCCCTCAACATCTTCGGCGTTGCGGTTCTGGCTCATCTTCCATTTGCCTTCACGGTGAGTCACGACGATCTCGATTCCGACAATGCCCCTGATCTGCGCAGCGATATAATTGGCCGGAGCATCGTCGATATGCCAGGGTTCCGGCTGGCGGCCTTCCTGCAACGCTGTCAACCCGTCCAGCTGTTGTCGCAACCAGCCCGCGTCCTCCGTTACCCGCGGCACACCGCGCAGTTGCACCACGCTGTAATTCCAGGTAGGTACCGCTTTGCCGGTTTGACGCTTGGTTTCATACCAGCCCGGCGAGATATAGCCCTCCCGCCCCTGAAACACCACCAGGCACTCCTGCACGGTCTGCAGCAAGGACCAATGGGGGTTGGCGCGGGACAGGTGCGCCCGCAACACAATGTTGCCCTGCTGGTCGACATCAATCAAAAACGGCAGCGGATCCGCTACCAGTCCCTGTTCACCGTGGCTGATTAACATGCCCAGCGGGTGGGCACGTACCAGAGCAATTTGACTTTCCAGGCGGTCATCGCGAAATGAGGCGGGTTGGTACATGGCGTTAAGCGTCCTTCAGCGTTATCGGATAAGATGAATATCAATAACACCCGCCACAGCTTTACTAAAGATCCACTTTGCGCTGTTGTTGGATGATCCACCTCAGCAGCACCAGTGCAACGGCCATCCCCCCGCCTGTTGTTCTTTTGCCAATCCGAGTACCAGATTAAGCAGCGGCGTCATACTCAGTGCCTGACCAAAGCCCAGGATTACCAGCCCCGGCAACAGCCACATTGGCTGAAGCAACGCCGTGCTCCACAGCACCTGCGCCACCAGCAATGCCATCCCGGTGGCATAAATCACCACGCCAAGCGCCAGCACGCCATTTCCCCAGCGCTGTACCAGCGTCGGTGCCAACAACGAGGCCAGCATAAAAGCCACGCTGGCGGGAGCAAACAGGCTACCGGCCTGAAACGGCGTCAGGCCAATGCCCGCCAGCAACAGCAGGACAAAACACAGAAAGAACGAAGAGGCGGTCGAGTAAATCACCAGCACCACCGCCACGCCCAGGGAAAAGCTCCCCTGCCGCAACAACGCCGGATCGAGTACCACGTCACCTCCACGCTGCGCCAACCGTCTTTCCCAGCGGATAAAGACCCACAGCACCGCTATACTCAGCGCCAACGTAGGCAACACCCACCAGGGCCAGCCACGCGACGGTCCTTCCAGCAGCAGAACCAGCAGCAACGGGTGCAGGCACTGGAACAAGTGTCGCCGCAGTTCCGCCAACTGTGGCAGCAGCATGATATTCATGGTCGTTGCCAGGGGCAGCAGCATGATATTCATGGTCGTTGCCAGGGGCAGCGTACTTTCAAGGTGCCGGGGGTCGGCCAGGTGACTTTTGAACATGCGTCGTTCATTGCCGATGAGGAGAATCATTTACGCCTGGTGATGTACAGCGCGCTGGCACAAGGCCCGGCCAGCGCGGCGTTTGAAGCGTTGTTACAGTCGTGAAGCTATTTACGGCTGTCAAAAATCAGCTTGCAGGCCAGCCCGGCAAACACACCACTCAGCAGGTAATTCGGCCAACGCGCACTGAAGCGACGGCCGACAAAACGGCTTTTCATACTGCTGACAGCCATAATCACCCCGCCGTTAATCAGCAGTCCCACCAGATTCAGCACCGTCGCCAGTAACAGCATCTGCACCACCAACGAACCGGCCTGCGGATCGATAAACTGCGGGAACAATGCCAGAACGAACAGCGCCATTTTGGGATTGAGGATATTGGTAAACAACCCCTGCCGAAAAATCCGCATGACAGGTACCGCCGCTAACCCGGAGGAAACCTGCAAACTGCTGCCGGTTCGTAGCGTCTTCCAGGCCAGATACAGCAAATAGGCCGCCCCTAATATACGCACCCCGTCATAGGCCAGCGGCACCGCGACGAACAGTTGTGACAAACCTAACGCTGCCGCCAAAGCGTGGCAATAGGTGCCGAGCTGGATCCCTGCCAGCGACGCGAAACCCGCGCGACGCCCCTGACTGACACTGCGCGAAGCAATCAGCAGCATATCCGGACCGGGGGTAACCGTCAGCGCCAGACAGGCACCGGAAAACAACAAAAGTGTGGAAGCATCAACCATAAATCACCTGGTACCGCGTAGCGGGAAACAGGCTTTATCATAGCTCTGCCGCAGCCGTTTACCAGCACTATCACTGTTCAGGTGCCTGCTTGCCGCCTGGCGCAGCCGTTAGCCGCACGCGGCCCTCACCCAGCAGGTTCATGCCTGCGGCTGCCAGCAGGATGAGGGCTGCACCGGCAAACTGCAGCGCCACCAACCGATGCCCAAACGCCAACCGGTCCACCAGCATGGCGGCAATCGGATAAATAAACGACAGCGAGCCGATCAGGTTGGTCGGCAACTTTTGGATCGCGCCATACAACAACACGTACATGAAGCCGGTGTGCAATACCCCGAGGGTCAGCAGTATGCCCCATTGCCCCGCATTGGTCGGTGCATGGAAATCCACCAGCGGCAGCAGCATCACTACGCCGACGGTCACTTGAATCAACGCAATCAGATGCGGCGGCGTTCCTTTTAGTCGTTTGGCGGCCAGCGCCATCAGGGCATAGAAAAACGCCGCCCCTAACGCCAGCAGAATACCGATCAGGTAGTTGTTCTGTCCGCCCGCCTGCTTCGGCTGCGCCAACACCACCAGCATCATGCCGATAAACGCCAGCACCAGCCATAACAGCTTGCGGGCAGTCAGCTTCTCACCCAGAAACAACGCCCCCAGCGCCACCAGCATAAAGGGTTGGGTGTTGTAGACCGCCGTAGCGATGGAGATCGACGCATAGGAATAAGCGGCAAACAGCAACAGCCAGTTGACCACCAGTGCAATACCGCCGGCAATTGCCACCAACAGTGTGGTGCGGGTTAAACTGCCACGCCGTAATTGGCCCAGCGCCCCACAAATTGCCAGCAATACCAGCGCCCCCACCGCACAGCGCCAGAACACCACGTTCACTACCGATTGGCCGGACATCAGCACAAACCAACCAATGGTGCCGGAAATCAGCATCGCGGCAATCATCTCCAGCGAGCCGCGTTTTATCTCTGTATTCATGGTTGTTTCCTCAGAATAACTCAATCCGCTTAGCTTGCGACTTTCTCGCGCCGGTTTCCATGGCATAAAAAAGGCAAAAATGCTTAACTACCTTTTTATTAAAGGAGTAAAGCTTAATTAACCTAATGGAGATTTTATGGATGATATCGATCGCCAAATCCTGACCCTGCTGGCCGAGGACGCACGAGTGTCATTGAAAACGCTCAGTGCCAGAGCCGGGTTGTCTTCACCCAGTACTTCAGAACGCCTGCGGCGGCTGGAAGAAAATGGCGTGATCCAGGGTTACACTCTGAACGTCAATTTACAGGCGTTGGGCTACGCTTTTCAGTCGCTGGTGCGCATCAAGCCGCTGCCAGGCATGCTCAAGAAGGTCGAACAGCTGATCCAGGATATCCCGGAGGTGATTGAGTGTGACAAGGTGACCGGCGAGGACTGTTTTATCGTGCGGCTGGTGGCGCACTCGATGGAGCAACTCGACCAGATCCTCGATCGGCTGGCCGAGCGCGCGCAGAGCAACACTTCCATCGTCAAAACTACGCCGGTGAAGCGCCGCCTGCCCCCGCTGCTTTGATTAACGCGTACGCCGGCGGGTGAATGGGTTCTTGCGCTTTTTGTCTTTTTTCTCCGCCGCAGCGGCAGACTTGACCGCAGCCAGGTGCGCCTTGTCGGCTTCCGGCACTTCCCGCTGTTCAATAGGAAATACCGGTAGTGACGCCAGCAAGCGCGAACCATAGCTTTTGGTCAGCAGGCGACGATCGTAAATCACGATCTCGCCGTGGCATTCATTACTGCGGATCAGTCGCCCCACTTGCTGGATCAAATTGAACGAAGCGCTCGGCAGGCTTTGTACCTCAAACGGATAACGCTTCAGCGATTTAAGCCATTCACCCTCGGTCAGGATCACCGGGCTGTCGATCGGCGGGAAGGCGATTTTGTGAATATGGACCTGCGTCAGCAGCTCACCTTTCAGATCCAGCCCTTCGGCAAACGACTGCAAGCCGATTAACACGCTAGCCGTGCCCTTTTCGATCCGTTTACGGTGTTCTTCCACCAGCCGATAGCGCGGCTGATCGCCCTGTACCAGCAGCATCAGGCGCAGGTCGGTCACATAGCTAAGGAAGGTCTGCATCGCCCGGTGGCTGCTGAACAGAATCAGCATTCCCTTGTGCTTGCCAGTGGCCTGCTCGGCACGGAAAAAGCGCGCCATCTCTTCCAAATGTTCAGCTTCATTGGCCATCGCCGGCTCAAAGCGCATATTCGGAATAACAATTTTGCCCTGTTCCACATGATTGAAGGGTGAAGACAGGGTTTCAAAGCGATCGCCGGCCGTTTCACTCAACCCACTCATTTCCTGCAGGCGTGCAAAGCTGTTCAGCGAACGCAGCGTCGCCGAGGTGATCACCACGTGCGGCACCTTGCGCCACAGCAGTTTTTCCAGCTGATCGCTGACGCGAATGCCCACACAGTGCAGGTACAGGTGGGTCACGTTATCGCGCAGATCCCGCGTGACCCATTTGGAGATCGGTGCATTGGAAGATTTATCCAGCGCGGCCAGCCGCCACAGCTTGCTCATCGCCTCCAGATAGCCCAGGGTACGGCTCATCTGAATGATGGAACGGTGCAGCC
Source organism: Serratia sp. NA_13 (assembly GCF_052691735.1). NCBI lineage: Bacteria > Pseudomonadati > Pseudomonadota > Gammaproteobacteria > Enterobacterales > Yersiniaceae > Serratia > Serratia sp. NA_13. Next base: position 571,899 of record NZ_JBQZFV010000002.1, on the reverse strand, counting down.
GCACAATGTCGTGCTTGCCGGTCTGTTCGCTGAGGTCATTGACGATAAACTCCGCCACCCCACGCAAGGCGTCGGTCAGCTTGAATAATCGTGCGCAGGTTTCTACCATCTCCGACGGCAGTTCCCCCATTTCAAATCGATGTTCGGCGATGACCGTATCGGTCGGCAGATAGGCGCTGACCTGATGCTCGAAGATTTGGATCAGTTCGCGCAGTTCTTCGCAGTGGTTCTTCAAACGTTCGCCATTCGCCAACCCCGGCGGACTTTTCGGCCGGTATTGCGTCATGCACTGCTCAACCTGGCGCACGATCATGTCCAACTGCAAATTGGTCGACAAGGCGGTGATTTCGCCTTCTATCTCCAGCGCGTCACGCGCGACTTCCGGCAGATGATGTCCTTCGTCCAGCACCAGCAACAACTCTTTCGGGTTCGGCAACACCGACTCGGTTTCCAGCGCCGCCATCACCAACGCATGGTTAGCCACCACCACGTCGGCGGTTTCAATCTCTTTACGGGCGATATAAAACGGGCATTCACGAATGTAATGGCAGTTACGGCCCAGGCAGTTGGCTTTATCGGTGCTCAGCTTGATCCACAGCGGATCGTCAATCGACAGTTGATAATGGTCGCGCAGCCCGTCCCACTCATGGCGGCCAAGCGCCTTGCTCAGCTTTTGGCACAGCGCCTGTTCTTCACCGCTAGAAGGTGCCAGTTCGTCGCCCAGAAACAGCATCAGGTCACCCTGCTCGCTGACGTCAGTGCAGAGCGCCGCCAGGTTACGCGGACAAACATAGCGCCCGCGGCCAAAAGCACCGGTAAATTTCAGATCGGGAATGATCTTCTTCAGCAGGGGTAAATCTTTGCTGTAGATCTGATCCTGCAGCGCCACGTTGGCGGTGCTGACCACCAACGGCTTGCTTTCGGCGCGGCCAACGGCGATCCCCGGGATCAGGTACGACAAGGTTTTCCCCACGCCGGTCGGTGCCTCAATCGCCAGGTGGCGTGGGTAATCACCGGCCAGCGTTTTTGCCACTTCGGCGATCATCTGCCGTTGCGGTGCACGGGAAATAAAATCCGGTATTTGCTGCTGCAGGGCTTTGTACCACTGGCCAATCTGATCTTTAACTGCGGGGGAGAGCGCCATTCAACTCTATATCTCTACGAAATGATGGCGCTATTGTCCCACAGACCGTCGGCCGCGTCAGCCTGGCCTTCGATCATTGAGGCGCGACCCGCACTGAACGACCACTCGTCCAACTGAGTTGTGGTAATCACCACCATCACATCTTGCGGCCGCAACCGCAGATTTTCCGTCAGCAGCTCCGCCAACCGCTGATAAAAACGCTGTTTGGTCAGGGTATCGCGCGGACGACCAGCGGTAATGTAAAACAGCACAAAATCCGCCGAACGCGGGCCGCCCAGATAGTCACGATCGTAAATCAGCTCTCCCGGGCGATATTGATCGATGGCCTGGAATTTATCGGCCGGCGGTACGCTGAAGGTTTCTACCAGCGCCTGATGCAGGCTGTCTGACAGGGTTTTCAGATATTGCGCAGATTTCCCCTGATGCAAAGCAATGCGGCTAAATGGCATGAGGCTACTCCTGTTTCAGTTCGCGCAAGCGCGTTACGGCACAAGCGGCCGCAGGCCAGCCGGCATAGAACGCCAGATGAGTGATCAACTCGGCAAGCTGTTCGACGTTCACGCCATTGCGCTGGGCCAGTTGCAGATGAAACGGCAATTGCTCCACGCGGTTAAGCGCTACCAGCGCTGCCACGGTGATCAGGCTGCGCTCACGCGGGGTGAGTATCGGCCGCTGCCAGACGTCGTCAAATAATACGCTGTCACTGAGCTGCGCCAGTTTGGGGGCTATGTCGCCGAACGCCTGCTGGCCGGCCTGTTGGGAAGGTTGCATCATTTTTTCCTGTCGATTTACCGATAGCCCCACGCTACCCGCAAACACAGCAGGCGAAAATCGGGATTTTTAACACTAAAGATTCAGAAAAACAGGATGGTTAGCTCCAGAGGACGGCGCTCGAGGCGACGCTATGTATAAATCTCACGCATGATTTCTCACAATACCCGGAGGTGTATCGATGACAGCCGACAGCCATCCAGAGAAGAAATTCACTCTTTCCGCAACTTTTTTAATCGTTCAACATGGAAATGAATATTTTGTCATAAATAGATCACATAACTGCGGTAAAAAACCTGCGCTGCAAACAAAACGGGCGGCACAGTGAAACTGATGATAAGCGTCTTTCAATCGAATAAAGCAGGGTAAATCATGAAACCTAATCTTCTGGCCGTTATTATTCCGGCACTTTTAATTGCGCAGACAGCACAGGCAGCAGAAATCTACAATAAAGACGGCAACAAACTTGATTTTTATGGCCGTGTAAAAGCACTGCACTATTTCTCTGACGATGCCGGTAATGATGGCGATAAAACCTATGTGCGTATCGGTTTTAAAGGCGCTACACAAATTAACGATATGCTGACTGGCTATGGCCAGTGGGAATATCAGATTGCTGCCAACCATGCTGAGGCTGACGGCACCAAAGATACCAAAACCCGTTTGGGCTTTGCTGGTCTGAAATATAAAGACATCGGTTCATTCGACTACGGCCGCAACTACGGCATTATCTATGACGTCGGCGCCTGGACGGATATGTTGCCTGAGTTTGGTGATGATGCCTACGTCAAAACCGACAACTTTATGAACGGCCGTACCAACGGCGTGGCAACCTACCGTAACAACGACTTCTTCGGTCTGGTTGATGGCCTGAAGTTCGCTGTACAGTACCAGGGTAAAAACGAAAACGACGGCCGCTCTGGCAGCAAAGCGAACGGCGACGGTTGGGGCCTGTCTTCCAGCTATGAAATCATCGACGGCCTGAGCGTCGGTGCTGCTTACGCTTCTTCCAACCGTACTGCCGGCCAAAAAGCAGGCACCTTCGGTAAGGGCGATAAAGCGGATATCTGGGCTGGCGGCCTGAAATACGACAACAAAGAAGTTTATCTGGCAGCGACCTACTCGCAAAGCCGTAATATCGCGCCTATTTCCGGTACCGCGACTATTAATAATAGCTCTACCTCTGTTAGCGGCTTTGCCAATAAAGCAGAAGGCTTGGAATTGGTTGCGCAATACCAGTTCGACTTCGGCCTGCGTCCATCGCTGGGTTATGTTCAACAGAAAGGTAAAGATATTGAAGGCATCGGCGACGCCGACCTGGTGAAATATATCGATATCGGTACTTACTACTATTTCAACAAGAACATGTCGACCTATGTTGATTATAAAATCAACCAACTCGACAGCAACAATAAGTTGGGTCTGAAAGATGACAACGTCATCGCCGTCGCCCTGACCTACCAGTTCTGATGTGATGAAATAACCACCACTGCAAACCTTAGCTTCACTTGATATCCAGAGTTACTTCGCCGGGCGGCAACGCCCGGTTTTTTCGTTTGGCGCTCTGGCAACCCTTCGTCTCTCATCGCCGCATCTGGACACTTGCCTTACAAAACAAACGGGTCTACATGTATATGTTGCGCAAATCAACCTAGATGACCTATGCCAAACACTTCCCCATTCGAATACCACTCAGCGTTACGCTACAGCAGTGACCAACTGGCGCAGATCCTTTGCCACTGTTTTGAAAACTACATTGTGCGCTTCGTCATTGACGGTGACACCTTCGCCCGTCGCTTCGGTGCCGAAGACCTCAGCCTGAATGACAGCATTATCGTCACGCATCAGCAGCAACCGGTAGCACTGGCGCTGATTAGCCGCCGTGGTTTGCACAGCCGGGTAGCAGCGCTGTCGATCCGGCCGGAAATGCGCGGCCAAGGATTGGGTAAAGCCCTAATGCAGCGAATTGTCGCCGATGCGCGTGAGCGCGGCGATCGCCAACTGTCGCTGGAGGTGATTGAAGGCAATGACCCCGCCATTGCACTGTATCATCAGGCTGGGCTGCGCATCGTGGCTACTCTGACCGGCCATCAGGCAGGTGAGCAAACGGCTGGCGACATTGTGCCATTGCTGGAAATTGATCCGCTGTTCGTTTCCCACCGCCTGATTGCCGAAGGGGCCACCAGCCAGCCCTGGCTGATCGCCCCGGAAACGCTGTTCAAGCTGCCCGGCAAACCCTATGCCTTTGCCCTTGAACAGCACCAGGCCTACGCGGTGGTGCAGGTCGGCGCGGATAAGTGCTTTTTACGTATGATTTACGTGCCACCACAACACCGTAACCAGGGCCATGCCCGGGCGATGTTGACCGCGCTGCAGGCAAAGTTTTCACCGTTACCGCTAGTGGCCAACGTCTACGTTCCCGAAGTGGCCGCCCCCTTCTTTGCCCGGCTCGGCTGGCAGCAGGACGCGATGCGCCAGTTCGAGATGACGATAAGCCTGTAAATCTACAATAACAACCAGAGAGCGCTCCCTTCTGGGCCAAATGGTCGCAGGCAGAGCAAGCCGGTGCGGTACCGGGTGCCGTGCAATTTGCCCGTTACGTCAACAGCCATCAGGGCACCATGTTCTACGTTTCCAACCGCAAGCAGTCTGAATACGCCGCCACGGTAGCCAATATGCAGAAACTGGGCTTTACCGGCATGTCGGAAAAAACCGTACTGCTCAGCGGTGACACCTCCAACAAACAGCCCCGCTTCGACGCCATCAAAAACGCGGGCTACGATATTGTAGTGTACGCCGGTGACAACTTGAACGACTTCGGTGCCGCGACCTACCACAAGGATAATGCACAGCGCCGCGCGTTTGTCGTCGACAACCAAAGCAAGTTCGGCATCCAATACATCGTGCTGCCGAACCCGCTGTACGGCGGCGGGGAAAATTAAAGTAATTTATACATATAACTGGTGGCATCCAGCGCACTGCCGTTGCTGGCGAGGGCGTATTGCGGAATGCTGCCCGCCAGTTGAAAACCCAACAGGCGATACATGCCCTCCGCCGTATCGCCTGTCAGGGTATCGAGCACCAATAAATGCCGATGCTGCTCAAGTGCGCTGTGTTGTACCTGCAGCATCAGGCTACGGGCAATACCCCGGCGGCGAGCGTCCGGGTGCACCATCAGTTTTACCACCTCGGCCCGGTGGCGGCCGTTATCCGGCATCGCGAGCAACAACTGTACCGTGCCCACCACGCGCCCGGCATCATATGCCACCAGCAACAACCTTTCCCCACGCTCAATCGCCGGTAACAAGCCACGCCAGAACGCCTGCGCCTGCTCCAGAGTGAACGGCATAACAAAACCAATACTCGCGCCCTGGGCGACGCTGGCTTGCAACATTTCGGCCAGTTCCGGGATCGCGTTTTTTGCCGCTTCGGCATTCAGTTGCTGTATCTCAATCATGATTACGGCCTGCTGATAACAAGGGTGTAGTGGGCTGGCTCAGGGCCGGGGGCATAAAATTTTGAAGCACCGAACAGCCGATAACGCAGGCAGTCACCCGGCTCAAGCTGGAAGGTGCGCCCTTCCAGCGTCAGTTCGAGCCGCCCTGCCAGCAGCCACAGATGGTGCTCAAGCGCATGCACCGAAGGCGCGTCATAGGCAACCACCGCCCCGGCTTCCAGTGTGCATTCAATAAATTCGGCCTTATACAGGGCGGCAGGCGGTGATACCGAACGACGATGAAAACCGCTGGCGCGATCAACCCACACCGTCTGCTGTTCACGATGCAGCAATTCCGGCGGCTCGTCCTCGACCTCACTGAGCAACCGCGACATGGTTAGCCCATAGGCCGAGCACAGTTTGTTTAGCAATGAAGCGGTCGGGCTGGTTTCAGCGCGTTCGACCCGCGACAACGTCGCCCGGCTGATGCCGGTTTGCTGCGCCAATTCATCCAGCGACCAGCCCTGCTGCTGACGTAAATCAGACAGTCGCTGCGCCAGCCTTAGATCGGCGCTTTCCAATCCGTTATCCATCATTGATTCTCCGATACGAAAAATCCCATATAAGAGAAATAATCTCAAATACGGGATTCGTCAATCGGTTTTTTAACTGGCGCTACAACTTGATGAAAAGCCTTTTGCTACTAGGACGACAGAGCCGACGAGTCTGGTACCCGCTTGTCGCTGTCAGCAACCGGCGGTGCAATTGCCGCGCAGCGCCAGGCGCTGAACACCGCCAGCAGCGGCGCCAATGCAAACAGCAGGAACAGCCAGCGCGCCGCAGAGGCCGCTCCCGCCGAACCACCCGGCACATTCAGCCCGGCCAGGTTGGCAATCATCCCGGCCAGTGCGGCACCAAAGGCGGTCGCAAACAGTTGCACCGTAGTGATCGATGCCCCGGCAATATCCTTATCGGCCTCAGGCGAAACCTGCAGAATACGCGTCAACAGATGCGGCCAACCAAAACCAATACCAAAGCCTACCAGCGTCAGGGCAATCACAATCGGCGTCAGCCCGGCCCAATGGCCGCCGGAAGGTATCGGCATCAACAGGCCCAATGCCAGCAGCCCCACCAACACCAACAGCGGCCCGCTGACAATGGCCCGGCGGATGCCCGTACTACGCCAGCCGGAACTGAGGATTTCCGATAACGTCCACCCCGCCGCCATGGTGGCTGCGATATAACCCGAAATCAGCGGGGACTGGCCGTGCAGCGTTTGCAGGAAATAAGGCACGAAGATTTCACTGGTCATACCCACCACCAGCAGAGAGACGGTGACATACAACGAGGCCAGCGGCGAACCGCGACGCAAAGCCCCTTTCGGCAACAGACGGGCACGGGAGTGCGCTTCACGCTGTATCAGCCAGACCATCATCAGCGTGGCCAACGCAATGCCGCCAAGATTGACCCACGCGCTGTCTGCCAGGCTGCCGGCGGACACCACCAGTACCGCTGTCGCCAACAACAACAGCTGAGCCAACGGCAGCGGTGCCGCCTGTTGCTGCGGTTTGCCTTTTGGCAGGATCAGGAAGGTAAACCCGGCGTACAGCACCATCACCGGCAACAGGATGCCAAAGGCCCAGCGCCAGGCATTCAGTTCGGCAAAAATGCCGCCCACCGCCGGCCCCACCAGGGTCGCGATGCCCCACATCGCCGAAATCAACGCCATCGCCCGCGGCCAGAGCTTTTGCTCAAAGACCAGATTGATCATGGCGTACGAAAGCGCGAAAATCAGCCCGCCGCCGAAGCCCTGCACGGTTCGGCCAATCAGCATCACCGGCATTGACGGCGCCAACGCGCACAGCATCGCCCCGGCAATAAAGAACAGTGACGCCACCACGTAGGCACTGCGAGCCCCGTAACCACTGAGTAAACGAGCCGATAATGCCGAACCCAGGATCGACGCCACCACAAACAGCGTAGTATTCCAGGCATACAGACTCAGACCGCCAATATCCTGCACCACCGAGGGCAGAATGGTGGTGGCGACCAGAATATTGATGGCATGCAGCGCTACGCCGAGTGAGAGCGCGATCGCACTGGCACCATTTTTACCGGAAAAGAGATCGGCCCAGCGGCTATCATCGTTGGTTATCACAGTTGTCGTCCTGTTTTCAGAGGAATGGCATTGAGTTAATTGTGAGACTGCGTTAGATTTAACAAGAATTATCTTGGAATAAGGGTAAGGCGAGGCGGAGAAATATGTCAATAATAAACTTGGAAAATAGCGGTAGTCCCGCACAATCGGTCAGTGACCGTTTGCTGACACTGTTAAAAACCCGCGGCCCACAGCAAGCTTCTGATGCAGGCAAAGTCCTTGGTACCACCGGTGAAGCCGCACGCCAGCAGTTCGTCAAACTGGCAAAAGATGGGTTGGTTGAAGCGGTGGCGAAAACTCGCGGTGTCGGCCGACCGGTGCAGCTATGGCACCTGACTGCCGCAGGCAATGCACGCTTTCCGGATACCCATTCCGAACTGACAGTGCAACTGCTGCGCACCGTGCGCGACAAGCTGGGCGAACAGGCAATCGAGTTGTTGATCGACACCCGCGAGCAGGAAACGCGCATTAACTACAAACAGGCAATGATCGGCGCCACGGATTTGCAGGAACGCGTAGCGCGCCTGACGGCGATCCGTTGTCGCGAAGGTTACATGGCCGAATCACGCCTACAGGAAGACGGCTCTTTTCTGCTGGTAGAAAACCACTGCCCTATTTGCGCCGCCGCCGCCGTTTGCCAGGGATTCTGCCGCGCAGAATTGAGCGTTTTCACCGAGGTATTACAGGCGCAGGTTGAACGTTCCGAACATATCCTGGCCGGTGCACGCCGCTGCGCCTACCGCATTTCATTGCTGTAACCGACACCCGGCGTAAGGCAGCCCACAGGCTGGCTTTCCGATGAATAACCACCGGAAAGCCAGCCCATTGCACGCTTAAAAAAGTAGTGAAAAGCGTTGCTTATCCTCTGCCCGATCGGGTTTACTGAGTCCTCTAATAATAACCTTCTCTACAGAATTAAAATCCATGCTGAGCCAAAGTAGCCGTAATGTCCTGCCGTTAATCGGGGCGCTGTTCACGTTATATATTGTCTGGGGTTCGACCTATTTCGTTATTCGTCTGGGTGTGGAAAGCTGGCCGCCATTGATGATGGCCGGTATCCGCTTCCTGGTCGCCGGTATTGTGCTGTTTGGCTTTTTAGCGCTGCGCGGCCATGCATTACCGACGGCAAAGCAGTGGCTGGCCGCCGGAACCATTGGCATTTTGCTGCTGGCGGTGGGCAACGGCCTGGTGACGGTGGCAGAACATCAGCATGTACCTTCCGGCATTGCCGCCGTAATGGTAGCGACAGTGCCGCTGTTCACCCTGTGCTTCAGCCTGCTGTGGGGCATGCGTAATACCAAACTGGAATGGGCTGGCATTGGGCTGGGGTTGGTGGGAATTATATTGCTCAATACCGGTAATAATCTGGTCGGTAACCCCACCGGCGCGCTGTTGATCCTGCTGGCCTCCGCCAGTTGGGCCTTTGGTTCGGTACTGGGATCGCGCATTTCTCTGCCAGCCGGGCCAATGGCCGGAGCAGCGGAAATGCTGGTGGCCGGTGTGGTGCTGCTGGTCGTCAGCCAGCTCAGCGGTGAGCGTTTGACGCAACTGCCCAGTGCCAAAGGCTTCTTCGCACTGGGTTATCTGACTGTCTTCGGTTCGATGCTGGCGATCAGCGCCTATATGTTTTTGCTGAAAAACGTGCGCCCGGCGGTGGCAACCAGCTATGCCTACGTCAATCCGGTGGTAGCAGTGCTGCTCGGCATCGGCTTTGCCGGCGAATCGCTGGCACCACGTGAATGGGCAGCACTGGTGATTATCGTCGCGGCGGTGGTACTGGTGACTCTGGGCAAATTCCTGTTTGCGCGTCCGACCAATCGTATAAAAAACGTGGAATAGCAATCAAAATAACGGGTGTATATACCCTATGGCTTTCGAGTTGCAGCTAGGGGCCCAGCTCACTCATCCCCAGGCGCTTACTTAAGTAAGTAACTGGGGTGAGTGAGTGCAGGTAACAACGCTGCAGCTTGAAAGACGACGGGTATAAAAACGATTCTTGTTTCACTTGGCAAAGAGACTATAATTCCTGCTGTTCCGAGCAACCTGCGAAATTATCCCAATGCTTAAAAAATCGTTCATTATCGTTATCTTTCTCTGTGCCTTTGGTTCACTCGGCGGCGTCTTCCTGGCCGGGCTGAATATGTACACCCGTTCCACTACGCCAAGCGAAGAAACCACCACTTCCAACGAAACCGCTGCCAGCGCTACCCCGGCAACCAGCATTCAGACCAAGTGATGCGCCATCCAGTCCTGACAGCGCTGCTGTAAAAAGCGCTGTAGTAACCTGACGCGCTCCGACACCTGCGAGCGATGTGGACAAACCAGGCTGATGGGCACCGCGTCGCTTTGCCACTCCGGCAGCAGCGTTACCAAACGCCCGGCCTGAATATCCGCCACCACATCAATGGCGGATTTACGGACAATCCCGTGCCCAGCCAGCGCCCAGCGACGCGCTATTTCACCGTCATCGGTAAAGTAGCGGCCAGCCAGCGGCACCTCCGTCAATTCATCTCCGCGCCAAAATCGCCATTCCGCCTGTCTGTGCCCACTGGGTTGATAAATCAGAATGCTGTGCTGAGCAAGTTCGGCTGGCGTTTGCGGCGTGCCATGTTGCTGCAGATAAGTCGGACTGGCACAAATCAACCGTCGGTGCTGCGGCAGGATCGGTAGCGCCACCAGCGAAGAGTCCGCCAGTTGACCAAATCGCAACGCAATGTCGACTGGTTCGCGAAACAGGTCAGCATGGCGATCATTAATCAGTAACTGCAGTTGGATATGCGGGTGTTGCCGTTTGAATTCATCAAGCCAACCCAGCAACAGGTTACGGCCAAAATCTGAGGGTGCGGAGATCTGCAGCACGCCGGACAACCCCTGATGTTTCTCGCGTATCGCCTGTTCCCCCTCCGCCAGTGCTCCCAAAGCCAACCGGGCACTGTCGAGATAGCGCTGCCCTTCTTCCGTCAGGCGTAAGCTTCGGGTAGAACGCACCAGCAGCCGTACTCCCAGGCGCTGTTCCAGCCTTTTTATCGCAATGCTGGCCGCTGCCGGCGTCATATCCAACGCACGCGCCGCCGCTGAAAAGCTGCCGCCTTCCACCGTCCGGACAAACACTTCGAGGTCGATAAAGGATGTCATGAGTTATTCCTGCGGCACGCAAATTATTAAAATAATTTTACAAGTGTTTGCCATTTAGGCCAATTGTTTACGGATTTTCAATCATGAATGATAGATAGCACTGAAATTCACTGAAATTGAGGCGCAATCATGACTATTCCTTCTTCTTCCCTAAACCTGCAAAAACTGGTGATCCTCGGCGGTAACAGCGGCATTGGTGCGGCAGTGGCTTATGCCGCGATAGAACGCGGGGCCAATGTGGTGTTGGCCTCCCGCCGCGTCGGCAGCATGCAGCACTATCAGCCTGCCGACGGTAGCGGTAACCTGCGGGTGATGCAGGCTGACGTGACCGATGAAAGCTCACTGCGTGCGCTGTTTGCCGAAGTCGGCGAGTTCGATCATCTGGTCTTCACTGCAGGGCCGCTGGTGCAGGCCAGACTGCTGGCGGAAACCGATTTTGACCAAGCGCAGGCCAACTTCGACGTCAAACTGTGGGGTGCCCTGCGCGCCATTCAGGCGGCGTTGCCCACCCTAGCGCCACAGGGCTCCATCACCCTGACCTCCGGCCAGCTGTCGCGGAAATACCTCAGTGGCCAGCTGATTAAAACCGGTATCAATGCGGCACTGGAGGCCATCGGCAAGCAGTTGGCAAAAGAGTTGGCACCGCGGCGGGTTAATGTGGTGAGCCCTGGTGTTACGGTCACCGAAGCTTACGACGGTATGGGTGCCGAACAGCGTCAGGCGATGTTTACCAAGATCGGTGCCGGGCTACCGGCTGGGCGTGTTGGCCAGGCGGCAGAGGTGGCAGCGGGTTATTTGCTGGCGATGGAAAACGGCTTTATCACCGGCAGCATCATCGATATTGACGGTGGCGGGCTGCTGTAAGCTTACAGCCTTGTCACCCCAAGCGCGGCGGCCTGTTGTTCCAGCACGGCGATTTTTTGGTATGCCGAACGCGGCACCAGGCTGAAATCACCGATCAACAGGCTGTCGCTCACCGCTTCACCCACCATCGCCCTGGCCCCGGCGCGCAGTATCTCCAGCTGTTCCGGCGGGGTTTGTCGCGAAGTAATCAGCGGCAACCCTGGTACGCGGGCCGTTCGCCCAATAATTTTTAGCCCCGCCAGTGCCTGCGGCTGTGCCCGCTTCAACAGTTCCAGACTGACACAGTCAACGGCTGCAATATCCGCCTGCCGATTCTGGATCAGTTTGATCGACTGATAATGCGCGCCAGAGGCGATGGCAGCGCAGAAGAATGTTCCCTCCTGAGCCAGCGGCGCAATCAACGTCCGCAGGCTGTTATGGCCAGACTGCGAGTCGGTACTGTTATAGGCCGCAATCCGGCCGCGAAAATCCTCCAACCGCTCGCCGGGTTCGTCATCACGCACTACCAGCCAACTGCTGTATTCCGGCCCTTCACAACCTTCAACGCGATAATGATAGGTGCCCACCAGCTGCACCTGCGGCAGGCTGATAGCCAGCGGATAGCCGCAGGTTTGGCTGAGCAACAAGTCATCGCGCTGCCAATGCTGCGCCAGATCTTGCGGCCAACTGAGCGACTCGGGCGCTTGCGGTAATCCCAGTTGCAGTAACTTGCCGCGCAGCACCCGCCAGAAGGCTTCCGTCGCTTGATGTGTCACGCCGTACATCGGTAAAGATACCTGCATCATGTTCCCTTATCCGGCAGAAGAAGAAGCCACCAGCGTCTGTTGACGCCAGGCGGTGAGATGGCGTACCCAGCGCTCAAACAGCATATCGGTAATGATCGCCAACAGGGCCACCACCACCGCCCCCTGGATAATATAAGCGGTATTAAAGCCGCTCAGGCCAATAATAATCGGCGATCCCAGGGTTTTGGTGCCGACGGTAGAAGCTATCGCCGCCGTGCCAATATTAATGATCACCGAGGTACGGATCCCGGCAACGATCACCGGCGCCGCCAGCGGCAGTTCGACGCGCCACAGGATCTGCCGGGGACTCATCCCTACCCCCTGCGCAATCTCGCGGGTGGCGCTGGGCACCGATTCAATCCCCGCCAGCGTACCCTGTAAAATCGGCAGTAAACCGTACAGCACCAGCGCGATGATCGCCGGCTGCTCACTAAAGCCCATCACCGGCACCGCGATCGCCAGTACCGCCACCGGCGGAAAAGTCTGCCCCACCGCCACCAACGTTTCCACCAACGAGCGGAACTCCTTACCGGCGCGGCGCGTGACAGCGACGCCGGCGCTGACGCCAATCACTACGGCAACCAGGCTGGAAACCGCCACCAGCAACAGATGCGCCCATACCAGTGAGATAAAACTGTCCTGCTGATACACCGGCCGATCCAGCTCCGGGAACCAGGCGGCAAACAGGCCGTGTAAATGATTCATGCCAAACACCAGTGCCAACAGCAGGGCAAAGGTCCAGGGCAGCGGATCGCGCAGCCAGCGCAGGGCCAGGGGCGCACTCATGACAGCACCTTTTGGACAATCAGATCGCTGAAATGCAGCACGCCAAGCGCTTCGCCCTGTTCGCCAATCACCGGCAAACATTCGCTGCCGCGTGCCACAAACACCGACAGCGCTTCACGCAGGCTTATGCTGGCGGCAATAGGTTCCCCCTCCACCTGGCCAGGCCGCACCCGTTGCGCTACCGTTTCCAGCGACAGCAGCTTGATGCCGCGATCGCTGCGGCCAAAGAAATCACGCACAAAATCGTTGACCGGTGCGGTCAACAGCTCCAGCGGCGTGCCCTGCTGCACAATGCGGCCCTGATCGAGCAGTACAATGCGGTCCGCCAGTGCCAACGCTTCATCGATGTCGTGCGTCACCAGTACGATGGTGCGTCCGGAAAGATGGTGGATACGTGCAATCTCTGTCTGCAGCGCTGCACGGGTCACCGGATCCAGTGCGCCAAAAGGCTCGTCCATCAACAGCACTTCAGGGTCGGCGGCCAGCGCACGCGCCACCCCAACCCGCTGCTGCTGGCCACCAGAAAGTTGGTGCGGGTAACGACGGCGGAACAGATCCGGCTCCAGATGCAGCAGCTCCAGCAACTCGGTCACCCGGTCGCGAATGCGCGCACGCGGCCATTTCAGCAGTTGTGGCACAGTGGCAATGTTCTCTTCCACCGTCCAGTGCGGGAACAGGCCGATCGACTGAATGGCGTACCCCATGCGGCGACGTAGATCCTGCGGTTTAAATTTCTGGATCTCCTCATCGGCAAAGTAAATTTTGCCCTGATCGTGCTCGATCAGTCGGTTGATCATTTTTAACGTGGTGGATTTCCCAGAGCCAGAGGTACCGATCAGTACGGCAAATTCGCCCTTGGCAATCCGCAGTGTAAGATCGTCCACCGCTGGCTTGCCCTGAAAAATCTTGCTGACCTGATTAAACTGAATCATCGGCGTGACACTTCCAAAATTGAAACCAAAAATTTAAACAGCGAATCGACGATTACCGCCATCACGATCACCGGGATCACTCCCAGCAGCACCAGATCCAGCGCGCTGCTGAGCAGACCCTGGAAAACGATGGCGCCAAAACCTCCGGCACCAATCAGCGCCGCCACCACCGCCATGCCGACGGTCTGCACCGCCAAAATGCGCACGCCGGTCAGGAACAGCGGCAACGCCAATGGCAACTGCACACGCAAGAAGATCTGCCCACGCGTCAGACCCATACCGCTGGCGGATTCAATCACGCTGGCCGGCACGCTTTGCAATCCGGCCACGACACTGCGCACCAAAGGTAACAGCGCATACAACACCAGGGCGACAATCGCCGGAGCCATGCCGATACCGCTGACGCCGTGTTCTGCCAGCCAGGGCAGCGCCTTTGCCAGCCCGGCTAATGGCGCGATCAGCAAGCCGAACAGCGCAATCGACGGCACGGTCTGGATAATGTTCAGAGTAGAAAATATCGGTGTTTGTAAGCTGACAGAGCGAAAACACAGCACCCCGAGCGGAATGCCAATCAACAACGCCGGTACCAGCGTGGCCAGCAAGATGGTCAAATGCTGCAACAGTGCGGCGTCAAATACGTCCTGCCGGTTGTGGTATTCTTTCAGCAGCGAAAGCTGATCCAGCTGATGGCTAAACAACAACACCAGCGCAGGCAGCACCACCAACAGGTTGCCCAGAATGCGCCAAAAATGCGAGGTGGTGATACGGGTCAGGGCGTCGGCGGCCATCAGCAGGCTCAGCGCCAGCATCAACCAGCAGCCACTGCCCCAGGAAGTACGCGCCAGTTTTGATCCCTCCAACGCCAACTGTTGGGCTGCGTGCCCACTCAACCAGAAGGTCAATGCCAGCAATACCGAAGCCGCCAGCGCGGTAAGCAACGCATGGCGCCTGACCGGTGCCAACAGGCTGAGTATCGCCAACACCAACATGGGCACCAGCAGCCACAGCGCCGGGCCGTGCAACAGGGAAATCAGGGAAATGCTCTTGCCCGACAGCAGGCGGTTGGGGGCATAGCTGAGAAACGGCAGGCCAAATGCGGCCAGCAGCAACAGAATAAGCAGCGTCAGTAATACGCGGTTTTTTACGGCAATAATCAAAGAAAATCTCCAACTCCATGTTGGCCCCCCAACGGGGGCCAGCGACGTTATCCCTTAACCAACCCTTTCTCTTTCAGGTAGGCAGCCGCCACCTGTTTGGCGTCCTGGCCTTCCACTGCAATCTGCGCATTGAGTTTTTGCAACGTTGGGCCGTCAAGTGTTGCAAATACCGGCTTCAGCAGTTCGGCGATGTTGGCATGCTGTTTCAGCGTCGCCTCGCGGATAATCGGTGCCGGTGCGTAAATCGGCTGCACCCCTTTTGGATCTTCCAGCGTTACCAGCCCCAGCGCCGCCACAGGGCCATCGGTACCGTAGGCCATGGCCGCGTTGACACCAGAGGTTTGCTCCGCCGCCGCCTTGATGGTCACCGCCGTGTCACCGCCGGCCAGTGACAGCAATTGGTCCTGGTTCAACTTAAAGCCATAAGCGTTCTGGAACGCAGGCAGCGCATCCGGGCGCTCGATAAACTCCGCCGAGGCTGCCAGCTTGAACTTGCCACCGCCGTTGATCCACTTGCCCAAATCGGCCAGCGTTTTCAGATGATTGGCATCTGCCACGTCCTGACGGATAGCAATGGTCCAGGTGTTGTTGGCCGGAGCCGCATCCAGCCAGATAATTTTGTTCTTGTCATAATCGAGCTTCTTCACCTTTTCGAAACCGGCCTGGGCGTTTTTCCACGCCGGGTCTTTTTCATCAGAGAAGAAAAATGCGCCGTTGCCGGTGTATTCCGGATAGACGTCAATTTCGCCGGAGGTGATCGCCCCACGCAGTACCTTGGTGGTACCGAGCTGTAATTTATTGGTGGTTTTGATGCCGTTGGATTCCAGCACCTGCACAATGATATTGCCGAGCAACGAACCTTCGGTATCGATTTTGGAGCCAACGCGCACCGTGTCAGCCGCCTGCGCCACGCCGATGCTTGCAGCGAGTAAACTCAGTGCCAAAGCTAATACGCGACCACGTGATGGGGTGATTGCCATTTTTTTTCCTCTTGTTGTGTATTTTCCGGCTATTTGGCCAGATCGATTGGAAAATCCTGAGAAACGCGCTTCCATCGCAAAATGAATGTCTCTGCCGGCCAGGCTTCATTTTCGCCCAGTGTTTCTGACAGCTCGCCGGCATTAAACGGATGAACCTCAACGGCAACCGGGGTAAACGCGTATTCGCTCACCCACTGGCCATAGCCCGCCACGACAAATCTCTGGCTGCGCTGCTGATATTCATCACGTTCCGCCAGATACACCTGACGTAAACCGTACCACGGTAAGCCGGGGAGATCATGGTGAACTAAATGATAGTTCAGATTAAGAAACAACAGCCGCCACGGCCAGGCCGCCTCATTAATAATAGAACGTGCCTGCGGAGCTTCAACGGCACGATGCTCAAAAAACGATCTTACCTTGGTCAACGCCAACGCCGGATAGCTGATGGCCAGCAGATAAAACGCGGTGCCAATGCCGTGCTGTTGCAGCCAGCTCAATACCCCCGCCAACAACAACAAATGCACCAGCCACATTGTCAGAGTACGTAATTCACCGGCAGCGATCGCTTTTAGGGCATTAACCCCGGTGGTGACAATATCCAGTGCTGGCCCCACCAATATGCGTCCGCTCAGCGTATTGCGGACTCTGGCCAATAACGGGTTCAGTCGTGGGAAGCGCTGCCACTGTGCCTGGCTAAAGTAATAGCTTTCGGGATCTGCATGCGGAACGGTCAGATGTTCATTACGGTGGTGCTGAATATGCGAGTCGCGATACAGCCCGTAGGGATACCATACCGCCAATGGCAGCAAGCCGAATAACTGATTGAGCCGCGGCCAGCGCGTGGGATGGCCGTGGATCAACTCGTGTTGCAGCGACATATACCAGGTGGTCAGCAGGATTAACAATGGCGTGCCAAGCCACGGCCCCAGCGCCTGCCAGTACTGCACCACGCCAAACCAGCCGCAGTAAACCGCCGCCATAATGCCCCAGGTCGGCAGCTCCAGCCGCCAGTGCCAACGCTGGCTAAGCTGCTGTATCCAATGGCGTTGGGCAGGGTGCAAATAGTGGCTGTGGCTTTTTGGTGAAGACATTGCGCGGCTCGCTGTTTGAGATTTTGCTCAGTATCAGCGAGCGGCAAGAGCACTCAAAATAACGAAAGCGGCAAAGCAAATTTAAAAATCAGCTATTTGCATCATTGCTGTTGATGATAACCCGATCACGGATACCCCATCCAGTTCAACGGGATACTACCGTGGGTGGTATTGCGAGCATTCTGGCTTGATAACAGCTGTTATCTGATTAGCTAATAAGAACTTATGACATCAGGAGGTTACATGCGTCAAAGGATCATCGTCTGCCCGATTATTGAAAATAATGGCGAGTATTTACTGTGCAAAATGGCCGATGACCGCGGCGTTTTCCCCGGCCAATGGGCGCTATCCGGTGGAGGTATGGAACCCGGAGAGACGATTGAGGAAGCCCTTCGTCGTGAGATCAGGGAAGAACTGGGGGAAGCACTGGAAATTACCCAGATCACCCCCTGGACTTTCAGGGATGATGTTCGTACCAAGACTTATCCTGATGGGACAACAGAACAGATCTACATGCTGTATCTGATCTTCGATTGTGTCAGTGCCAATCGTCAGATCACTTTCAATGAAGAGTTTCAGGAAGTCGCCTGGCTCAGGCCCGACCGGATACCTGAACTCGAGCTCAATGAGGCCACTCGCATCACCTTTGTGCAGAAAGGTATTTTGTAACTGGTGCATGGCTTACCGCATCCGATGCGGTAAACCAACTACCTCAGGGAACAAAGTCCAGTACCACGCTGTGAAATAACGCGTACTCGGTCTCATTGGCCATGCTCGGCAGTTTGGCACGTTGTACCGCCTGGCTTGCCGCTGCACACAACTCGGTATCGCCCTCCAGCACCTTAAAGTCTTTCAAGGAGCCGTCCGGCAGCAGATGAATGCTGATCGAACAACTTTTGGACTTATATTTGCCGGGCAACTGCATTTCCTGCGTTATGGCCTGCCGCATTCTTTCCGGATAATTGCTGCGCTGGAGCTTCGTTGGCTGAACTGAAGTCGCCACGCTTTCCAACGCAGTGCGGTTTTCGCTGCCGGCGCTACAACCGGCCAGTAACATCACCCATAGCCACATCCCTGTTTTCATCTCTCTGCACCCTTGTATTATCACCCGAAGGTGTCAAATCAGTGTTCCGGGTAGACGCCCCCGGCATCGGCATATTGCTGTAACCGCTCACGCCACCATTTTGCCGCCAGGCCGCTGGCACTTTCTCGCCAGCCAAAATAAGCGACGTCGCTGCAGCGTTCTGATTCAATGCTTTTCGCCACCAGTTCGCCGCTTTTCAGGTAAGGTTCAGCCAAATAACGCGGCAAGTAACCACAACCCAGGCCGCTGAGCTGCGCCCGTAACTTGGCGTCGAAACCGAAGACCGTCAAGGTGTCTTGTTCCTCGAGGATGTTCAGGTTTTGCGGCGCATTCACCCGCGAGGTATCACGCACCACTACCGCCCGGTACTGGCGGATTTGGTCCTTTGGCAAGGGTTCCTCCAACACCGCCAGCGGGTGCTGCGGAGCCACGGCAAACACGTAATCCAACCTTCCCAATTTGCTAAAAGCATAGCCTACCTGCGACGGGGGCTCACAGATTGCACCGACAATAATATCCGCGCAGCCGTAAACCAGTGATTCCCATGATCCGGCCAGTACCTCATGACCAAAACGCAGGCGGGTATGGTGATGCTGTTGATAGAACTCCTCAATCAGTGGCAGCAAACGCTCAAACGGAAATGAAGCGTCAATGCCAAGCGTGATCTCGCTTTCCCAGCCATTTTCTACATAACGCGCCTGCTGCTCCAAATCTTGCGCCGCACGTAATATCGACCGGCCTTTTTCCAGCATCAGCTTGCCGGTGTCGGTAAATTTAGCCCGGTGGCCGGAGCGATCAAGCAACGTAATATCGAGGTCGTTCTCCAGTTTCTGCACCATATAGCTCAGTGCCGACGGCGTTTTGAACAGCACTGCCGCCGCGGCGGCAAAGGAACCATGCCGATCGAGCGCATCCAAAATCAGTAACGCTTCCAGGTTTAATCTCACTGCTACCCCTACGTGTATAAAAAAACTCAACAAGACGGCAAAAATTCTGCGCTATCTTTGAAATCTGCCCCTGCCTACTCTTTAATTAATCGAGATGACATTCATCATCTGTTAAACCGAAGTATCACTGGGAAGGTAAATCATGTCTAAATTTCAATTGCTTGATAAAGATAATTCCGCACTGATTTTCATCGACCACCAGCCGCAAATGTCTTTTGGCGTGGCTAATATTGATCGCCAGCTGCTGAAAAACAACGTGGTCGGTCTGGCCAAAGCCGGCAAGATTTTTAACGTCCCGACGATTTTTACCTCGGTGGAAACCGAAAGTTTCAGCGGCTATATCTGGCCAGAACTGTTGGCCGTACATCCTGAAATCACCCCGATTGAACGAACTTCGATGAACTCCTGGGAAGACGCCGCCTTCGTGAAGGCCGTGGAGGCTACCGGTCGCAAAAAGCTGGTGATTTCCGCCCTGTGGACCGAAGTGTGCCTGACCTTCCCGGCGCTGATGGCGCTTGAAGCCGGATACGAAGTTTATGTGGTCACCGATACTTCCGGCGGTACCTCGGTCGATGCGCATGAGCGTTCAATCGACCGTATGGTGCAGGCCGGTGCCATCCCGGTGACCTGGCAGCAGGTACTGTTGGAATACCAGCGTGACTGGGCACGTAAAGATACTTACGACGCGGTGATGACGCTGGTGCGCGAACACAGCGGCGCATACGGCATGGGCGTCGACTACGCTTACACCATGGTGCATCACGCTCCAGCACGCGTGGTGAAATAACCCTTCACCCCGGCCTCGCGCCGGGGTTTTTCTGGAGTGGAATACTATGGCCCATCCGCAGCATGTCACGTTAGTCATCACCCATCTTTTGGCTCCGGGACAGGAACAGGCCTATGAGGCCTGGCTAAAACGCATCATGCCCGAGGCTGCCAACTTTACCGGCCACCTCGGCGTTAACGTGATCCGTCCTACCGGCAACGAACAGGCCTATACCGTATTGGTGCGTTTTGACAACCTGGACAATCTCTATCTGTGGATTAACTCGCCGTTGCGCAAGCGCTACATCGAGGAGGTCTCACCGCTGCTGCTGGAGAGCGATCGCATTGAAATTCGGCCCGGTGCGGAATTCTGGTTCACGCCGCCAAGCCCCAACACCCGCCAGCCTGCCAAGTGGAAACAATTTTTGATCACCCTGCTGGTGATCTTCCCCTCCACCAATTTGGTGCCCTGGTTCTGGGGCAAACTGTTGCCGCAATTGAACGGCACCCTGACCGGCCATTTTCTTAATGACGCCACCGTAGTTGCCCTGGTGGTGTTTCTCTGGATGCCAATAGTGACCCGTGTATTTCATCAATGGCTTACCCGCCGTTAGGCGGCCTGCCGGGAGAACGTTATGAGTAACCATGCTTCCCTGATTATCACCAACGGTAAATTTCACACTGTCGATCGCCAGGCACCTACCGCCCAGGCCGTGGCGATCCGCGACGGCAAATTCCTCGCCGTCGGCAATGAAAACGAAGTCATGCAGCACGCAGGACCAGAAACGCAGGTGATCGACCTGCACGGCCACACCGCAGTACCCGGCCTCAATGACTCACACCTGCACCTGATCCGCGGCGGCCTGAACTATAACCTTGAGCTGCGCTGGGAAGGGGTACCTTCTCTGGCCGATGCGTTACGCATGTTGAAGGAACAGGCGCTGCGTACCCCCAGCCCACAGTGGGTACGAGTGGTTGGTGGCTGGACCGAGTTTCAGTTTGCCGAACGCCGTATGCCGACGCTGGATGAAATCAATCAGGCAGCACCGGACACCCCGGTATTTATCCTGCATCTGTATGACCGCGCTCTACTCAACCGCGCAGCGCTGAAAGTGGTGGGCTACACCAAAGACACGCCGAACCCGCCTGGGGGCGAAATTCAGCGTGACGCCAACGGCAACCCGACCGGTATGCTGATTGCCAAACCCAATGCGATGATCCTGTATGCCACTCTGGCAAAAGGGCCAAAACTGCCGCTGGAACAACAGGTCAATTCGACCCGCCAGTTTATGCGCGAGTTGAATCGCCTTGGCCTGACCAGCGCCATCGACGCCGGGGGTGGTTTCCAGAACTACCCGGAGGACTATCAGGTGATCGCCGAGCTGCACGAGAAGAAGCAGTTGACCCTGCGGATTGCCTACAACCTGTTCACCCAGCGCCCCAAACAGGAACTGGAGGATTTCAAGCTGTGGACCGACATGCTGCAACCGGGTCAGGGTACCGATTTTTACCGCCATAACGGCGCCGGTGAGATGCTGGTATTCTCCGCCGCCGACTTCGAGGATTTCCTGCAGCCACGTCCGGATCTGCCGGAAGGTACCGAAGACGAACTTGAGCGCGTGGTACGCCATTTGGTCGAACACCGCTGGCCATTCCGCCTGCATGCCACCTATGACGAATCCATCAGCCGCATGCTGAATGTTTTCGAAAAGGTGAACCGCGAAATTCCTTTCAACGGTTTGCACTGGATTTTCGATCACGCCGAGACCATCTCGGATCGCAATATCGAGCGGGTGAAAGCACTGGGCGGCGGCATTGCGGTACAGCACCGCATGGCATTCCAGGGCGAGTACTTCGCCGAACGCTACGGTAAAGAAGCCACCAAACAGACACCGCCCGTGGCCAAAATGTTGGCGGCCGAACTGCCGGTTGGGCTGGGCACCGACGCCACCCGCGTGGCCAGTTATAACCCGTGGACCGCGCTGTACTGGCTGGTTTCCGGCCGCACCGTCGGCGGCATGGCAATGTACGACGATAACGCGCGGCTGGATCGTGAAACGGCGCTGATGCTGTGGACCCAGGGCAGCGCCTGGTTCTCTACCGAGCAGGGCAAAAAAGGTCAGATTAAGGTCGGGCAGTTGGCAGATCTGGCGGTGCTGTCGCAGGACTATTTCAGCGTACCGGAGGAGCAAATCAAAGGGATTGAATCGGTAATGACGGTGGTGGACGGCAAAGTGGTTTATGCCGCCGGTAGCTTCTCACCGTTGGCACCACCGGCAATACCGGTGCTGCCGGACTGGTCGCCGGTCACTCAGGTGCCGGGGCATTATCGCTCTGCACCACCTGTCGCCACGACCCGTAGTGGGGTATTAAGCCAGGCGCACCAGTGCTGCGGCCCGTGCGGTGTGCATGCGCATCAACATGATGTCGCTCGTCGCTCCAGCATTCCCGTCTCGGATGAGAATGCCTTCTGGGGTGCGTTCGGCTGCTCGTGCTTTGCCTTTTAAGTTATTAAGTAACGAGTTTAATAACTTAATAACTTAACCACCTGGCAACTTATGGCGCTCTTAATTTACGAGCGCCATAAGCCATTCTCAGTCGCGGTTGATCTCCAGCCAGCGGCGCTGTTCGGCGGAAGCGGCGATCGCATCCAGCACACAAGAGACTTTCCAGCCTTCTTCAAAGTCCGGCCACATAGGGTCACCGGCGGCAATACCGTTGACCAGATCGCGGATCTCTACCGTTTTCTGATCGTTAAAGCCAATGCCATGCCCGGCGCTAATGCAAAAAGCGGCGTAATCCGGATGCTTTGGCCCCACCAGCAAGGTTTTAAAGCCCTGACGCTCCGCCGGTTCATCATGACGATACAGCTTCAGTTCCGCCATCCGCTCTTGGGTGTAACTCAGCGTGCCCTTGGTACCGGTGACCACATAGGTCAGCCCCATTTTGCGCCCGCAGGCAATACGTGAGGTTTCAATGGTGCCCATCGCCCCGCCAGCAAAGCGTACCAGCGCACTGGCCTGATCTTCATTTTCCACCTGATGCATCAGCGTAGGGTCTTTCGCATCCGGACGCTGTTTAATGATGGTCTGCATATCGCCGGAGACGGCGACAATGTCCCCCACCAGATAGTGCGCCATATTCACGATATGCGCCGCCAGGTCGCCCAGCGCCCCTAACCCGGCCGTGGCCTTGCGGCAGTGCCAGTCGATCGGCGTGCGCGGATCGGCGAGATAATCTTCGTTGTGGGTACCGTAGAAATGCACCACTTCACCTATCTCGCCATTGGCAATAATTTCACGCGCCAACTGGCTGGTCGGGTTCTTCATATAGTTGAAACCCACGAGCGTTTTGACCCCTTTAGCCCGCGCGGCCTGTACCATTTCGGCGGCGTCTTTGGCGTCCAGCGCCAGCGGTTTTTCAGAATAAACATGCTTGCCGTGACGGATCGCCTCCAGCGCCATTTCTTTATGCAGGAAGTTGGGCGCGCAGATATCCACTACATCTATCGACGGATCGGCCACCAGTTGCCGCCAGTCACCGGTGGAGCGCGAGAAACCAAATTCTGCAGCGCGCTGTTGTGCCAGCTCTGGCGTCACCTCCGCCAGCATTTCCAGCACCAATTCTCCCTTCAATGGGAATACCGTGGCAGCCTGCGCATAAGCAATAGCGTGGCAGCGCCCAATGTAGCCAGTGCCAATTAACCCAACGCGTACCTGTTTCATTACTTTCTCCCGTTACCGATCCCATAACCTGCCAGTGCGCACAATGAAACACACCATCTGATAAACTTTTATATGGAATATAAATTTCAATAACAAGTGAGAGATAAAATAAAGGTGATATTCGTGATGCCGTTCATAAATCCTTGCAGGCTCAAATGAAACGACATAAAACCGGGCAAGCAGAAACCAGTCCGGCGAGTATAAATGAACTTTTTATTCTAAAAAAACACCCTCCGTGTTTAACCTCGCCAGAAAGGCTTGCGCCCTTCCCGTCGCGCGTCATGCCAATATCCGCCAACTGCGCATCGTCTGCCGACAATAGACAAGAGGGATTGAAGTCAGCAGCGGCGTCACCGCCGAACTGCTGCGCCAGAATGGTATTGAGGTGTTTTCCCACCGTCAGATCGACGTGCTGATCGCCCGGATTGAAGCCGTGGAACAAGCCTAGCGCTGCAGGTGCTGCGCCAACCGTTGCTGCAGGTGCGAGATGCCCTGTGGATGTGCAATAAAGTTGTTAATGGCCATCATCTGCCAGCGCTGCCCTTCATCGCCAAAGCGAATGGCGGCTATCTGCTTCGGCGTAATGTGACCCAGCATAAACCAGGTCGGCGGGTAGCCCAAGGAGATCCCTTCGTAACGCTGGCGTAAACTCACCTGCTGTGCGTCAATCTGCAAACCGAACTCTTCCAGCGTTTCCCGCTGCACGCACTGTAGCGGTGTCTCATCCCCTTCCCGCCCGCCCCCCGGCAAATCCCAACAGCCGGGCCAGGGAATATCCACCTTGTCATCACGCTGGTAGGTCAGCAAGTGGTCACCGCACAACAACGCGATTTTCGCGCCACCAAAGTATGAGTCATCAATCTGTGACATTTTGAACCTCTTAAAGAACGGCATTTTACCCCTGTCCTTACCCGTTTGACCGTTCAGGTCACGGGTTACTATGGCCGATTATTTGTTTAGCCGAACAGGACAAGGTTTTTTGCCGTGGTGAAACCCTTTTTACGCAGTGGCAGTTTAGATGATGTGCTTGCATTGGGCGAAAATGGGCAACCAATTTACGCCTGCGCACTGCAATTGCGAGAAACATTGCGCATTCGCCAACAGCAACCGGCCGCAGACTGCCTGGCTGTCCCGCAGCCGAATGAAACGGGTACCCGCATTGACTGGTATTCCCCTTTCCCAGGGAAAGTGACTTCCTGGCTGGCAGCGAGTGATGCCCAACGCGCGCAGGCCGTACAGTTGCTGGAACAAAGCCTGGCGACATTCCGCACTCTGGTCGCTCAGACACAGACTAACCCACACCCCAGCCATCGTCTGTTTGGCGCATTGCTGTCTAAGGCCATGCAAATCCCTGACCCCAATCATGTTTATCTGGTCGATGGCAAACCGGTATTGACCTTCTGGGGCTTTATCAAACCAGCCGCTCAGTGCCAGGACGACCCGCTGGCGTGCCTGCGTCCGACCGAAGAAGAAACACCGACGTCTATCGCCGCAGCACCTCGCCCGGTGGTCATTCCCGCCGCCAAACCCGCACCAGAACCGGTGGTTACGCCGCCTGTTGCAACTACGCCGGTGCAAGCACGTCGCCAATGGCGCCGTTATAGCTGGATGTTACCTGTGATGATGCTGATTGCCCTGCTGGTTGGCTGGCTGAACCGCCCAAACGCCCCACTTGCAGAGCCTGCTGTCGCACCGGCACCGTCGCACCACGCTGCCGCCCCCGCATTCAAACTGCAACTGCCGTTAGCACCGGCGACGTTAATGCCACCCGCACCGCTCCCCGTTGCCATGCCGCCGGCGGACAAGCATGCGCTGGTGTTGCCCGCCGATTCGGTCAGAGCCGGTTCAGTCCGTTTTCTGAACGGTAAATGGCGAGCCACTGTGGCACTGAAAGATCTGCCTACCGGTAAACGTCCCAGCCTGCAATACCGCATCAGGGAAGGGAAAGGCACTGCAAGCATTACTTACGGTGATGCCATCACCTGCCGGGTGCCGATTGAGGCCGGGCTGATGCAGTCCGGTAATCTGGTGATTAACAGCCGCACCAAAGCACGCTGTAGCGACGGCAGCCGCTACCAAATGCCGGAAATTACCTGTACGCAAAATGAAACCGGCCCGGCAGCCTGCGTCGGCCGCTACGATAAAGATACCCTCTATCCCATGATGTTAAAGCGCGAGAGTAAATAATGCTGGCCCCTCTAACCGACTACCCACGCAGCATGACGCTGGTTCAGGATAGTGGCATTCAATTTTTGGACTTTGCCCTGACGCCGGTTTTGGATGATGAGTTTCCGGGCAAGTTTGTCCGCCAGACCGCCAGTGGCCCGCTACTGCGCCTGCAATGGGATGCCGACAGTGGCAAATACCTGTTGCCCGCCCAACCGGGGCAGAGCGCTGAAGTGGTTCGCCCGGAGTTCAGCCATTCCCTGCAACAATCGCTGCAACTGCTGAATAAAACTTGGTTACCGCTGCCTTTCTTTCGTTGTACTTCCTCAGGGGTGTTTTTGTCCGGGCCGGATAACTGGGCACGCATGCAGACGCTGTTGCTCGATAGCCCCGACCAGGACGGCAACCTGCTACGGGTGGTCCTGGCCTTTGATACCCGGCTCGCCGCCGCAGGCCAGGAGGCACTCGCCCCCAGCGAAAGTGATATCAACACCGGGATCAGCTTCTCGCTGGGCCACCAAAACCATGAGCTGGGTGAGTTTCTTGACCTGACTTGGGTAGACAGTTGGCTGCGCGAAGTCTTTAGCCAATCCGCGAGCAGCCAGGAACTACGTAGCGAATCAGAAATAAACGCCGGGCTGAAAACCTTCGAATATCAGGCGCACTACCTCAATCTGTTGAACCTGCTTGGCAGCCAATTAACACTGCCGCAGATAAAAATCATCAGGGAGACGCCACAACAGCCCACGATCAACGTAGATCTGATTTTGGATGTCGGCAATTCGCACACCTGTGGGGTGCTGGTCGAAGATCATCCGCAAGAAAATAATGGCCTGAAACAGACCAATGAACTGCAGCTACGTTCTCTGTCTGCACCACATTGCGTTTACAACGAGTTGTTTGAAAGCCGGGTGGAGTTTGCCCAGGCAACATTTGGCAAACCCCACCTTTCATACCAAAGCGGGCGCGATGATGCCTTTGTCTGGCCTTCCATCCTCCGTGTGGGCCGGGAAGCCGCGCAACTGGCCCTGCAGCGTGAAGGTACCGAAGGCACCACCGGCATTTCCAGCCCACGCCGTTACCTGTGGGACGAAGAACGTTATGCGCCCGGTTGGCGTTTTAACCGCCAACAAGAACCGATGGCTGCCGCCGCGCCGTTAAGCTCACTGATCAACGACGAGGGTGTCCCACTCTCTGCGCTGCCGGTAGATGAGCGGTTGCCGGTTTTTGCCGCCCACTATAGCCGCAGCGCGGTCATGGCGCTGATGCTGACCGAGCTGCTGGCGCAGGCACTGATGCAAATCAACAGCGCCGCCCAACGCATCAAAATGCTGAACACCGCTGCGCCACGGCGTCTGCGTACCATCATCCTGACATTGCCCTCGGCGATGCCCAAGCCGGAGCGTGAAATTTTCCGCCGCCGCATGCAGGAGGCGATTGGCCTGCTATGGAAAGCCATGGGTTGGCACCCGCTGGATGCCCCGTTCAGCGCTGAGCAAGCCCGTATGCCGGTACCTCTGGTGCATATGGAATGGGACGAAGCCACCTGCGGCCAAATGGTTTATCTGTATAACGAAACCCAGGTCAATTTTGCCGGCCGCACCGACGCATTTTTCGCCGCCATGGCCCGGCCGGACCGACCGCCAGTGCCGGGAGAACAACCGGGAAAATCACTGCGTATCGCCTCTATCGATATCGGCGGCGGCACTACCGATCTGGCGATTACCCAATACCGGCTGGATGATGGCGTGGGCAACAACATCAAAATCAATCCGCGTCTGTTGTTCCGTGAAGGATTCAAGCTCGCCGGCGACGACATTTTGCTGGATGTGATTGGGCAATTTATCTTGCCCGCCGTACAGCAGGCGTTTGAACAAGCTGGGGTCAGCGCCGCAGCGGCGACCATGGACAAGCTGTTTGGCAACCAGGGGCGTATGGATGGGTTTTCCACCCTGCGCCAGCAGGCCACGCTGCAGATTTTCATACCCGTCGGGCGCGCGCTGCTCAGTGTCTATGAGGATTATGATCCGCTGGACAGCCACGCGGAAATCGCCGCCACGCTGGGTGAACTGTTGCCACAGATGCCGACTCTGCAAGTGCTGGCATTTATCAACGACGAGGTTCAGCGTGAATCCGGCAACGCCGCCTTCGATATTCTGCAGACCCCGCTGGTCATCCGGCTGGGTGCCGTGCATGCCGCTTTCCTGTCTGACCGGATCGGCATCAGCCACTGCCTGCGCCTGTTGTGCGAGGTTGTGGCGTTGTATCACTGCGATGTGCTGTTGCTCACCGGCCGCCCGGCGTGTTTCCCCGGCGTTCAGGCGCTGTTGCGCCATCTTCAACCCTTGCCCGCCAGCCGAATTTTGCCGCTTGAGGGTTATCACACTCGCAGTTGGTACCCGTTTAACCAAGGCGGGCGCATCGATAATCCCAAATCAACTGCCGCCGTGGGCGCCATGCTGTGCCTGTTGGCTATCGACCTACGGCTGAAGAGTTTTTACTTTAACGTCGGCGACTTCCAACCCTATTCCACGATTCGTCATCTGGGCATGCTGGACAGCAATAACATGCTGGCAGACGATAATGTCTATTATCGCGATATCGATCTGGACTGCGCAGACTTTGCGCTAGATCCCGACAGCTATTTCCAGCTACGTGGCCCGCTGCGTCTGGGATTCCGTCAGTTGGATAACCCGCGCTGGCCGGCATCGCCGCTCTACACGCTGACCATTACTGATGCCGCTCTGGCGCGCAAACTGGCAGGCGATGCGGTCATCAGCCTGCGTTTGGCCATCACCGGCAATGATGGGCAGGGAGCCGAAGGCGTCAGCATTGCCGAAGCCCGACTGGCCGACGGCACGCCGGTGCCCGCAGACAGCCTGCAACTAAAACTCAATACCCTGGCGGCCAGCGCCTCTGGCGCAACCCATTATTGGATTGACAGCGGGAGCATTTATCAGCCATGAAACCTATCACCTCCGGCCGACCCGAGCCGATAAACAGCATTGCACAGGCGATTGACTGGGTGGCGGCTACCCGGCAGCAGTCCACCCGGCTGAACCGGGAGGCCGATAACCTGACTGTCCGTCTGCGCCGCAGCTACAACCGGGCCAGACAGTTGGACAGCGCCATGCATCAGCCCCTGGCCATCGGCCTCTATGGTCATAACGCCGCGGCCAAGGCCCACTTGTTGGCTGCACTGGCTCCCGGTGCCAGGCTATTGACCGAAGATGCCACGCTGGCGATACGCTACCGCTGTGGTGACACCCAAAATCCGCCGTCTTACCCTGTTGCCGTTTCCCTGTTGGATGAGGCGCAGTTGGTGGCCATGTTGATCGGCAGCGCATTGATGGGCGGTTTTCGACCGGATTGGGATGCCCGTGCCATGGCCGCACATTTGCAGGCACTGGAGCGTCTCCGCCAGCCGATGGCTATCGGCGGGCTGGACAGCAACGCCATGGTATTGCTGTGGGACAACCTTCGTCATCAGGGCGGCAAATGGCAAACACCGCTGGCGAGACACTTCTGGCCACATGCCATCTCATTGGCACCCTATTTGAGTGTTGACGACCGCGCCGGGCTGTTCGCACCGCTTTGGGGCGAGGACCCGGCATTGACAAGTTGTTATCGCCAGTTGGCGCATACCCTGCACACCCTGGACCACTGCGAGCACCTGTATGCTCCCCGCCAGATATTGAGCCAGGATGAGGGGATTTTGCATGCCCAGATAATCCATGCATCGACCGGAGAAAAACTGGCCGTGCTGACAGAAAATGGCGTCGAAGTTGGGATCGCGCTGGCTGACCTGGCGTGGTTGGCGGCCTCGGTCACTACAACCTTGCCCGCAAGGGGAAACGTCGGGTTACCGAACAACATCGAGCTGCTAGACCTGCCGGCCGGCGGCCCATGCCCGGGTGCTGGGCTGATACAACGCATGCAGCAGGCAAAACGCGCCAACCTGCTGACTCTCGCTGCCGATGGCCTGCACGCCAGTCTGCTGCTAATAAGCGATGCGGCCCTTACGCCACAAGATGCCAGCCGTACGGGCAATGCGCTGGCCTACTGGGTCAGACAAACCCAGGGGGAAACCCTGGAACTACGCAGCCGCCGCAAACCGGGTTTAATTTGGGCAGTCACCGCGTTCGACTCACGTCAGGAAGGGAAACCGCGCCCCGACGACGCCGTTCAACGCTATGTCGGTGAACCGGGCGAAAGTTGGGCCACCCTGCTGGCGATGGATGAAAGCGACTGCCAGCGCATGGTGACCTGGCTGGCGGCACAGGCGCATCCGACCTTGAAACAGGAACGCATTCTTGAACAACAGCAGGAACTGCAACGCGAGCTGACGGAAAGCCTGCTCGGCAACTGGCTGCACGCAACGGATACGCCGTTAACACAGCAGCGCGCCCAGCAGCTACTGCGCAAATTACAGGCACAGGCAGGAATACACGGCGAACTACTCGAGTGGCTACTGCCGCAGTACGATACCCTGCGCCAACTGTATAGCCAGCAACAGCATAACTTGCCCGCACCGGTGGCCGCGACCCCAGCGTTTGATGTTGAGATCGATCTGTTTGGCGAGGGAGATATCACCTGTATGGCACCCATCGGGCAAGACAGTGATTCGTTTGCCCAGCGGGTGTTTGCCGATTGGATAAACCATCTGCGCAGCCTGCCGGACAATAGACAACTGCTGGCATTGCTGGGCGTCGGCAAGCAGCATCTGGAGATGCTGGTCGACGCGTTAATCACCGCCGCCTGCCGATTGGAAATTGCCGAATCACTGGAGCGCGCATTGTCTGCCGGGACGCTGCCTGAGCAAGCTGAGGACAGACAGGTCAGCCAAGCGTTAGCGATCTTGGGTGATTTCGTCACCTGGCTGGGCTTCCAGCAGCGCGAGGCGAGACTACGCCCCGTCAGCCGAATCAATCACGGCCAACCCATCTTTACCCCTCCACCGCAGCCCGCCGTGGACTGGAGTAGCCAACAACGGTTAACCAAACTGGCCCCCACCCCAGCGAGAAACACCGCGTTTTATGTCTACGACTGGTTGGTTGGCCTGCAGGCGCTGTTGGCAGAGAATATGGCAACAGCGGCGGAAGGCACAATCGATGAAGCTGCCCATCGAGCTTTGGCCGCCATTGTCGCCCCACTGAACGCCGAGGCAACGCCAATTATTTAAGGTATAGTGAAAAACCGTTTTCACCACAGGCGAACAAAACGATGAACTCTCCGTTTCTGGTTACTCCGCAATGGCTTGCGCAGCATATCAACGATGAAAACCTGGTAGTGGTTGATGTCAGGATGTCCCCAGTCGGCCTGGTGCCGAAAAAAGACATGCTCGCCGAATTTGCACGCGGCCATATCCCCGGCGCGGTATATTTTGACATCGATGACGTCGCGGATAAAAACACCACATTGCCGCATATGCTGCCAACGGCAGAGGAATTCAGCGCGGCGGTGGGAAAATTGGGTATCAGCGAACAACAGACCATCGTGTTTTATGACGAAGGCAATCAGTTCTCGGCCCCGCGCGGTTGGTGGACCTTCCGCAACTTTGGCGCTCAGCAGGTTTATGTGCTGGACGAAGGCCTGAACGGCTGGACAGCACTGGGCCAACCGCTGGCTACCGGTGCGGCTCAGCCTAGGCCGCAAACCTTCAACGCCCGCTTTAATGCGGGCGCGGTAGTCAATATGCAGCAGGTGGAACAGGCGCTAAGCAGCGAAGTGCAAATCCTGGACGCGCGCGCTGCACCGCGTTTTTACGCCGAAGCCCCTGAGCCGCGCCCCGGTCTGCACCGCGGTCATATTCCCGGCAGCATCAATATTCCTTACGGCGAACTGCTGGAAAACGGCCGTTTCAAATCGCTGGAAGCACTGAAGCAAACCTTCGCCGACAAGGGCGTGAGTCTCGACGGGCCGATAATCACTAGCTGCGGCTCCGGCGTAACGGCAGCAGTGCTGGCTTTCGGCCTGCTGTCACTCGGCGCACCCCAGGTAAAACTGTATGACGGTGCCTGGAGCGAATGGGGAGCATTAAGCGGCAAACAGCCGATCGAGCAGGACTAGCTGTTGATCCTATCGGCGACGATCTGCGCCAAACGCTGGATCGCCGCTGACGGGTTTTCTTCGGCACGGTGCAGCACCACGCCTAGTTGATTTAGCGGCGGCAACACGTCAGGTGGCAAAGGGGACAGTCCCGCTGGCAGCCCGGCGTCGGTGCGCACCGTCACCCCTAATCCGGCGCTGACCGCGGCCCATACGCCGTTCAGGCTGCGACTGGTAAAGGCAATACGCCAGGATATACCGGCACGATCCAGCGCCTGAGTCGCGGCACTGCGCATCAGACAAGGAGCGTCAAACATCACCAGTGGCAGCGGCTCATCTCCCTGGCTCCATGGCACGAGTTCAAAATGGGGTGAGGCGATCCAGCGCATCTGCCGCTGACCCAATGTCTGATAAAACGGCGTGCTGATACCGCCGTCCCACGCCAGTGACAAATCCAGTTGCCCTTTCAACACCCATTCGAGCAGTTCGGTATTGCGGGCGATACGTGCTTCGATACGCACTCGCGGATGCGCTCGGGCAAAACTGCCCAAGACCTGCGGTAAAAAGGTTTCCCCGAAGTCTTCCTGCAAACCCAGCCTGACAGTGCCGTGCAGGTCCAGCCCGCGCACCGCAACGGCAGCCTCATCATTGAGCTCCAGCAAACGGCGAGCATAGCCCAGCAGTGTTTCGCCGGCCTCGGTCATTACCATACCGCGTCCGGACTTACGCAGGATCGGGCTGCCAACCTGCTGCTCCAGCTTTTTCAGATGCGCGCTGACCGCCGAGGTAGATCGCCCCAGCCGTTCCGCTGCTTTTGCAAAACTGCCCAGCTCAAGACCTGTCACGTAGCTGCGCAAATCGTCGAGATCAAAAGTGACTCGCCCCATACCAAGCATCCCGTTTTAAGAACCATCAGTCAAAATAATACCGATATTACTAACAAAGATGGTGTGTCATGCTCAGCCGGTCAATAACTTTCAGGTGCATTGCTCTGCTTGCCCGCCGTTTCTCATTTATTACAAGAGGTCCTTATGTTCACCATCCGCCAGGCTTTGAGCGGTGATTTAGCGCAGGTTCGTGATGTGGGTATGCGCACCTACCAGGCCCATTTTGGCAAACTTTGGCACCATAAAGAGGAGTTGGACGCTTTTCTGGCGCAAGACTTTGCTGTTGAAGCTCTGCAGAAGACGCTGCAGGATAGGGATGTTTGCTGGCTGTTGGGGTATGAAAACGACAACCTGGTGGGTTATGCGCGGGTGAATTTCAATAGCCTTCTGGCACCCACTGAACAGGTCGGTGCAGAGCTGCAGAAAATCTATTTCCTGCCGGAATATGCCGGCCAGGGTTACGGCCAGCAATTTTTTGACCAGATACAGCTTCGGGCGGGCGAACGTGAACAACCCATGCTGTGGCTGGAAGTGTTGCAGCGCAATACCAGCGCCCAGCGTTTTTACCAACGCCAGGGGCTGAGTATTTGCGGTGAAACCTGCTACACCAGCGCCCAGGGGTCCATCGGTCTCTGGTATATGTCTAAGCCGCTGTAACCCCTAGCCCGGAAACTCCAGCGCGCCTGTCAGATCCCCTAGCGGTTTTTGGCTGCGCGCCGCCATTGCCTTATCGCGCTCCGTTAGCCCGTCCAGCGGTGGCAGATCAAACACCCGGCTGATTAATCGCAGGATCGAACCTGTATCGTACACCTCGTGATCGACATAACCTTTGCGGGCAAACGGCGAAACCACCAATGCCGGGATACGTGAGCCAGGCCCCCAACGATCGCCCTGCGGCGGAGCCACATGATCCCACCAGCCGCCGTTCTCATCAAAGGTAATGACTACCACACTATTTTCCCACTGTGGGCCATTGCGCAGACTGTTGATGATATGGGCAATATGACGATCGCCGGCCTCCACATCGGAATAACCGGCGTGCATGTTGAGGTTGCCCTGCGGTTTGTAGAATGCCACCGGCGGTAAAGTCCCCGCTTCTACCGCGGCCAGAAATTTATTGCTACCGGCTGAATCGCCAATACCGCCGTCACGCAAATGCGCCTCACGAGCCTGCGGGTTACTCGGCCCCAGATTTTCGAAATAGTTGAACGGTTGATGGTGATACTGAAAATCCGGCGCACCGGGGAAATCGCCCTGATCCTTGCGGTTGTCCAGCGCGTATTGCCAACCCTCGGCATACCATGCCCAGTCGATCCCTTTCTGGCTCAGTAAATCGCCGATGTGCTGATGCTTCTGTGGTGGCATAACGTTGGGCATGGTGGCGTCCGCCAGTGTCGGGTCTTTCTCATCCTGAGTCCACGACGGCCAGTACGGCGGTGCCATGGTGTTGACCGCATAGCCGTCCGGCGTCAGCAGGCTCTTGCCAAACAGCGGTCTACGTGAGTGCATCTCCGCCTTATTGAGCCCTATATCGCCACCAGCCCGCGCACGCCGTCTTGCTCCATCGCGCTGCCGGTACCGCGCTGGACAATGCTGCCGCGCGACATCACCAGATAGCGGTCCGCCAGTTCGGCGGCAAAATCATAAAACTGTTCCACCAGCAGGATCGCCATATCCCCCTGGGCCGCCAACTGTTTGATCACCGCGCCGATCTCTTTGATCACCGAAGGCTGGATCCCCTCCGTCGGCTCATCCAGGATCAATAGCTGCGGTCGGCAGGCCAGCGCACGCCCAATCGCCAACTGTTGCTGTTGCCCGCCGGAGAGATCGCCGCCGCGCCGATCTTTCATCTGCAACAGCACCGGGAACAGTTCATAGATCTGATCCGGTACCCTGCGCGCCTGGTTACCGGAAAAACGCGCCAACCCCATCAGCAGATTTTCTTCCACCGTCAGGCGACCAAAGATCTCACGCCCCTGCGGCACATAGGCCACCCCAGCCTGCACCCGCTGATGCGGTTTTCTGCCGTTAAGGCTTTCACCCTGCCAACTGATGCTGCCGCTCTTCGCCGGGATCAGCCCCATCAGGCATTTGAGCAACGTGGTTTTCCCTACGCCGTTGCGCCCGAGCAGGCAGGTCACTTCGCCGATATGAGCTTCAAACGACAGGCCGCGCAAAATGTGACTACCGCCGTAATATTGATTCAATTCATTCACTTGCAACATAGCTACTCCTAACGCCCCAAATACACGTCGATCACCTGCTCGTTGGCCTGTACCTGCGCCAATGAACCTTCCGCCAGCACCTGGCCCTGATGCAGTACCGTGACGTGGTCAGCAATGGTTTCGACAAACCCCATGTCGTGCTCCACCACCATCAGCGAATGCTTGCCCGCCAGCGAGCGGAACAGTTCAGCGGTGTACTCGGTTTCCGCATCTGTCATGCCGGCCGCCGGTTCATCGAGCAGCAGCAGATGCGGTTCCTGCACCAATAACATGCCGATCTCAAGAAACTGCTTTTGTCCGTGGGACAGCAACCCGGCGGGACGATGGCGTTCATGACCCAGCCGCAGGGTTTTCAGCATTTCATCAATGCGGTCGTGCTGTTCGCTGCTCAGTTTGGCGCGCAGGCAGGCCCATACCGACTTCTGGGTTTTCTGGGCGATCTCCAGATTCTCGAATACCGTCAGTGCCTCAAACACCGTGGGCTTTTGGAACTTGCGACCGATGCCGGCCTGGGCGATCTGCATCGGATCCAGCGCGGTCAGATCGACGGTTTGATCGTAAAACATCCTGCCGCTGTCCGGCCGGGTCTTGCCGGTGATCACATCCATCAGCGTGGTTTTCCCCGCGCCGTTGGGGCCGATCACACAGCGCAATTCCCCCACCCCGATTTGCAGCGACAGATCGCTCAGTGCCCGAAAACCGTCAAAGCTGACGTTGATCTTGTCGAGCAGCAGTACCGGATCGGTTTGCTGGCGGTATTTATCGGCCGGCAGCGGCTGGGTGAACAGCTCTTCGGTCATTTGCAGCGAATTCATTGTGATTTTCCTCTGCGCAGCAGGCCGATAACCCCTTTCGGCAGGAACAGCGTGACGACAATAAACATCAGGCCAAGAAAGAACTGCCAGTATTCCGGAATGGCCATGGTGAACCAGCTTTTGGCACCGTTGACGATACCTGCCCCCAGCAGCGGCCCCACCAGCGTGCCGCGCCCGCCGAGCGCCACCCAGATGGCGGCTTCAATCGAGTTGGTCGGTGACATTTCGCCGGGGTTGATAATGCCCACCTGCGGCACATACAGCGCCCCAGCCAACCCGCACAGCACCGCCGACAGCGTCCAGATAAACAGTTTGAAGCCTTTCGGATCGTAGCCGCAGAACGTCAGGCGGTTTTCCGCATCGCGCACCGCCGTCAGTACCCGGCCGAATTTGCTGCGGGCCAGCGCAAAGCCGATTGCCAGACTGGCAGCCAGCAGCAGCACCGTGGTCAGGAACAGCGCCACCCGCGTGCCGGTGGCGGTGATCGGAAAGCCCAGCAGGGTGGTGAAACCGGTAAAGCCATTGTTGCCGCCAAAGCCGGTTTCATTACGAAAGAACAGCAGCATACCGGCGTAGGTCAATGCCTGAGTCATGATGGAGAAATACACCCCTTTGATTTTCGAACGGAAAGCGAAGTAACCGAAGATAAAGGCCAGCACGCCGGGCACCAATACGATCAGGCATAGCGCCCAGGCGAAGTACTGGGTGCCGCTCCAGAACCACGGCAATTCATTCCACGAAAGAAACGACATAAATGCCGGCAGGCCATCGCCCGCCGCCTGACGCATCAGGTACATGCCCATGGCATAGCCGCCGAGGGCAAAAAACAACCCGTGCCCCAACGACAGCAGCCCGGCGTAACCCCACACCAGATCAAGCGCCACCGCCACCACCGCATAACACAAAATTTTACCCACCAGCGTCAGGGTGTAAGTGGAGATCGCCAGCGGGTGGTCTGCCGGCAGCAGGGCCAGAAACGGCATGATCAGCAGCGCAAGCAACGCCAGCCCGCCGATACAGAGCGCCAGTCGGGGTGCCTTCTGCAGGCCGGTTACAGTCAATGGTTGGCTCATCAGTCAATCACCCTGCCCTTGAAGGCGAACAGTCCCTGAGGACGTTTTTGAATAAACAGCACAATCAGCGCCAGGATCAGGATTTTACCCAGCACGGCGCCAATCTGCGGTTCAAGAACTTTGTTAAGAATACCGAGGCCAAAGGCCGCCACCACGGTCCCGGCCAGTTGACCAACGCCACCGAGCACCACCACCAGGAACGAGTCGATGATATAACCCTGACCCAGCTCCGGCCCGACGTTGCCCAGCTGCGACAGCGCCACTCCGCCCAGCCCGGCAATGCCGGAACCCAGGCCGAACGCCAGCATATCGACGCGGCCGGTGGGTACGCCGCAGCAGGCGGCCATGGCGCGGTTTTGCGTCACGGCGCGCACGTTCATACCCAGGCGGGTTTTATTTAGCAGCAACCAGGTGAGTACCAACACCAGCACCACAAACAGGATCACCGCGATACGGTTCCACGGCAGAACCAGGTTGGGCAGTAACTGAATACCGCCCGACAACCAGGCCGGGTTGGCAACTTCCACGTTTTGCGCGCCAAATAACACCCGAACCAATTGGATCAGCACCAGACTGATACCCCAGGTCGCCAGCAGGGTTTCCAGCGGTCGTCCATACAGATGGCGGATCACCGTTCGCTCCAGCGCCATGCCTATGCAGGCGGTGATGCAGAACGCCACCGGCAACGCCACCAGCGGATACAGCGCCAACCACTGCGGCGCAAACTGCTGAAACAATCCCTGCACCAGATAGGCCGAGTAGGCACCGAGCATCAGCATTTCGCCGTGCGCCATGTTGATCACCCCCAACAGGCCGTAGGTGATCGCCAGTCCGAGCGCCGCCAACAGTAAGATCGAGCCGAGCGACAGGCCGGTAAACGCCTGGCCAATCAGGTCGCCGATCATCAACCGGTGTTTCACGCTGGTCAGGCTGTTCAGCGCTTCAGCGCGCACGGCAGCGTCCGGTTCATGGGCGGCATCGGTCAATGCCTGCAACCGCGTCTGGGTTTCCGCTGCCCCCGAACTGCCGAGCAACCGCACCGCATTGAGGCGCACTTTGGCATCGGCGTCGGTCAGTTGCAGATTGGCCAGCGCGATGCGGAGCGCCTCATGCACCCGACTGTCTTTTTCCTGCGCCAGACGCTGGGTCAGCAGTGCCAATTGACTATGTTGCGCCTCCTGCTGCAGGGCCTGCGCCGCCTGTAAACGCAGCGCCGGATCTTCACTGACCAGCCGGTGGGCCGACAGCGCGTTGGCAATCAGGATCCGCAGCCGGTTATTCAGCCACAGCTTCTTCGGCGTACCGACCAGGGCAGCATTGCCTTCCAGCGGCTGATAACGATCGCCCTTCTGGATAAAGGCATGTTTGGCCTCGTCGATCACCACGCTTTCCTGCTTTAACGCCTGCAGTAACGGCAAGCGCACAGCATCCGGCGCCGTCGCCCACGCCTGCAATAATTTGACCTGCTGCGTACGGTTGGCCGCAGCAAAGTCATTAGCCGGCCCCGCCTGCGCGAACATGGGCAGGCAGCACAGCAATAACCACAGATGCCTGAGATGGCTTAAAGATAAAAGTTTCATCAGATGTCTCGTCGCAATAGGGCATGGCTCAGTCAGCCCCCGCCGTAACGGGGGCTGGGCATTACTTACCGCCTTTTACCGGGCTTTCCGACTTTTTGTCGTTGCCGGCAATGTACGGGCTCCACGGCTGGGCGCGTAGCGGAGCATCGGTTTGCCACACCACGTTGAACTGGCCATTGCTTTCAATTTCGCCAATCATCACCGGTTTGTGCAGATGATGGTTGGTGGCATCCATGGTCAGGGTAAAGCCCGACGGCGCGGCAAAGGTTTGCCCGGCCATCGCGGCGCGAACCTTGTCAACGTCCGTGGTACCGGCCTTCTCGACCGCCTGCGCCCACATATGGATGCCAACATAGGTGGCTTCCATCGGGTCATTGGTCACTGCGGTGGCGTAGTTCGGCAGGTTGTGCGCCTTGGCATAGGCCCGCCATTCGCTGACGAACTGCTTGTTGGTCGGGTTATCCACCGATTCGAAGTAGTTCCAGGCCGCCAGGTTGCCCACCAGCGGTTTGGTGTCGATGCCGCGCAGCTCTTCTTCTCCTACCGAGAAGGCGATCACCGGCACATCAGTGGCCTTGATGCCCTGATTGGCCAGCTCTTTGTAGAAGGGAACGTTGGAATCACCGTTGATGGTGGAGATCACCGCCGTTTTGCCACCGGCAGAGAATTTCTTGATGTTGGCGACGATGGTCTGGTAGTCGCTGTAACCAAATGGCGTATAGACCTCTTCGATGTCTTTATCCTGAATGCCTTTCGAGTGCAGGAAGGCGCGCAGGATCTTGTTAGTGGTACGCGGGTAAACGTAGTCGGTACCCAGCAGGAAGAAGCGTTTCGCCGAGCCGCCGTCTTCGCTCAGCAGGTATTCCACCGCCGGGATCGCCTGCTGATTAGGGGCCGCACCGGTATAGAACACATTGGGCGACATCTCTTCCCCTTCGTACTGCACCGGGTAGAACAGCAGGCCATTCAGTTCCTCAAACACCGGCAACACGGATTTACGCGATACCGAAGTCCAGCAGCCAAACACCGCCGCCACCTTGTCCTGGCTCAGCAACTGACGCGCCTTTTCGGCGAACAGCGGCCAGTTGGAGGCTGGATCCACCACCACCGGCTCGAGTTTTTTACCCAATACCCCGCCCTTGGCGTTGATGCCATCAATGGTCATCAGCGCCACGTCCTTGAGCGGCGTTTCAGAAATGGCCATGGTGCCGGAAAGCGAACTCAGGATGCCGACCTTGATGGTATCGGCAGCCTGCGCCCCCCAGGCCATACTCATGCCGATCATGGTGGCGGACAGCGCAAAAGCTTTTATAAAGTGACGACGTTGCATAATTCAAACTCCTGATGTGTGATAAGTAAACAACCTTCTTTTCAAGAAAATCTGACCCAATGGATTTCGAGTTGCGGCTAACAACGCTGCAGCTCGAAAGACGACGGGTTAGGGTTGGAGGCGTGCTTGATGCAACATATGTAAGGTTATTTTTCTGACCTCAGCCTTACTGACGGCGATATGGTTACTGAGTAGCGTTTGCGCCTCCCCAGTTTGCTGTTGCAGAATCGCCCGCAAAATGGCGGCGTGTTCGTTATAGGTCGCCTCTACCCGGCTGCCCTGGGTGAAATCCAGCCGACGAATAATGCGAATTTTCTCGGTCAGCTCGCGATGAATGCGTGCCATTTCACCGTTGCCCGCCGCCGCCACCAGCGCCATATGGAACTGTTCGTCGTGCAGCGAGACGGTTTTGCCGTCTTCCCGCCGTGGCTCGTCGATCCAGAAACTGCCGAGCGCCTCCAACTGCAACGGCACTTCATCCATTGGCCGCGCGCACAGCCGTTTAACCGCCTCACACTCCAGTACGATGCGCAGGTCATACAGCTCCTCGAAGTAGGCAAAATCGAACGGTCGCACCTGCCAACCACTGCGAAAATGCACTTCGACGTAGCCCTCGCGCTCCAGCCAAAACAGAGCCTGCCGCACCGGCGTGCGGCTGACGTCCATGCGCAGCGCCACTTCGTTTTCGCTAAAGCGATCGCCCGGCAGCAGTTGAAAATCAAAAATGTCGTCCTTAAGCTGCAGGTAGATACGCTCCGCCAGCCCCTCCGGCCGCGCCTTGCTGCGGTTGTTGGTGATTTGCATCGCATTCCTCTCTGCGGACGCTGTCTGCCGCGTCCCGACAATTAAACAGGGTTAACTGGCGTGCTCCAGCCACAGCAGGGCGTCACCCGGCCCGACAGGTCGCCCCTGCTGACAACTGATGCGCTTGATGATCCCGGCGCGCGGCGCGGTGACCGCCAGCTCCATTTTCATTGCCTCCACCACGATCAACGGCTGGCCAGCTTCGACCTGCTGCCCCGGCTCCACCAGAATTTTCCACACGCTGCCGTTCAGGTCGGCGCTGACCAGATAGCCATCAACCTTTTCTTCATCATCCTGTGGCGGCAGCAACTGGGCCTCGGCCTCGCCCTCCTCTTCCTGCCAGAGCATTACTTCATGGCTGAACGCCTGCTGCTGACGCTGCTGGAAGGCACTGATGTCTTCGGCGTTGTCCGCCAGGAAACGGCTATATTCGGCAAAATCAAATTCGCTGTTCTCAATACGGACCTGCGCGCGCCCTTCGCGGAATGCCTCGCGCTGCTCATCCAGCTCCTGTTCGCTGACCGGATAGAAACGCACCTGATCAAAGAAGTGCAGCAGCCAAGGCTCACCGGCGCTGAACTGCGGATTTTTGAGGAATTTGTTC
This sequence comes from Serratia sp. NA_13, assembly GCF_052691735.1. Taxonomy (NCBI): domain Bacteria; kingdom Pseudomonadati; phylum Pseudomonadota; class Gammaproteobacteria; order Enterobacterales; family Yersiniaceae; genus Serratia; species Serratia sp. NA_13. Next base: position 530,604 of record NZ_JBQZFV010000002.1, on the reverse strand, counting down.
CAGATCGGCAGCGTGCGCCCGACCAACTGATACCCCCCCGGTGAGTCCATGCCATAAATGCACATGTACATTCCACCGATGCCGACCGTACCTTCGGCGGTATGGGTCCGGGCCGGGTTATATTTGGAACTGAGTAGCCGGTGACGCGGGTCAATCGGCACTGCGCAAGGTGCGCCGAGGTAAACATCGCCCAGGCCGAGGATCAGGTAGCTGGCATCAAAGATGATGTCGCGCACCTGCTCACGCGTGCTGAGCCCGTTGATGCGCCGGATAAAATCAACGTTGTTCGGCAGCCAGGGCGCGGACGAACGCACCGTCTGTTGATAACGTTCCACCGCCCCCAGGGTGGCGGAGTCTTCAAACGCCATTGGCAGGTAAACCGTGCGCGTCGGCACCTTCAGTTGGCTGACATCGCCCAGCGCCTGTTCACGCGCCAGCAGGCGCGCCAATAAATCGGCCTGGCTCAGGACGCGGCTGTCATAGCGGATCTGCAGCGATCGCACGCCGGGAGCCAGCTCCTCGACGCCGGGGATCGCGTCCTGCCTGAGCGACTGCATCAGCAGATGAATGCGTAACCGCAACGCCAGACTGAGCACGTTGTCGCCATATTCCAGCAAGATGTAGCCGTCACCGGCCTGGCGATAGACTACCGCCGGGCGGCTGTCGGTCGCCGGCAGTGCCGCCAGGATAGCAGCAGACACCGTGGCACCCGGCGTCAGATCTGGTGCCGGCAGGGTGATGGCCTTCACCGCCGCCAGCGCTTCGATGCTGCCAAGCTGCGCCTGTTCCAGCGATTGCGCCTGTTTGAAGCCGATCGGATGGAAGCGAATGCGATCGCCCGGCTTCACCTGACCGACCTTCCACAGCTCGGCCCTGGCGATAGTCACCGGGCAGACAAAGCCACCCAGGCTCGGCCCGTCGCGAGTAAGGATCACCGGGAAGTCGCCGGTGAAGTTAATCGCACCTATGGCGTATTCGCAGTCGTGTACGTTGGACGGATGCAGCCCGGCCTCGCCACCGTCCTGCCGCGCCCACTCGGGTTTTGGCCCGGACAGGCGCACCCCCAAGCGGTTGGAGTTGTAATGCACCTGCCATTCGGCGGCGAAGAAACTGTCGATCGACTCCGGGGTAAAGAAGTCCGGTGCGCCGTGCGGCCCATACAGCACGCCGATGTTCCACAGGTTGCCGTACTCAGGGATCAGGCTTTCATCCATTGCCTGCGGCGCGGCAACCGGTGCTGGAGTGGTGGTAGCGGCCAACGCCGGTTGCGACACCGCCAGCATATCTGCTACCCGCAGAGTGCGCCCGGCGTGACCGCCAAACTGCCCCAGGGCAAAGGTCGAACGGCTACCCAGATACACCGGCACATCAAAACCGTTTCGCACCGCCAGATAGGTACGGCACCCGTGCCGGGCGCGGCCCATCGTTAGTGTCTGCCCGGCCCGAACCGCTATTGGCTGCCAGTAAGCCAGCGCTTCACCATCCAAATCTGCCGGGCAGTCCGCACCGGTCAGCGCAATAGTGGCGTCGCAATGGAAACGCAGGGTCGGCCCCTGCAGGGTGAACTCCAGCCCGGCGGCGCTGGGGTGGTTACCGACAATGCGGTTGGCCAGCCGGAAAGCGAAGTCATCCATCGGCCCGGACGGCGGCACGCCGATATCCCAATAGCCGACACGACCCGGAAAATCCTGCACGCTGCTGTAAGTGCCCGGTTGCAGCACTTCGATACTGCTGGGTTGGAAGCGGAAGCTGTCCAGCATGCGGGTCCAGACGCTGCCGGTCTGGAACGCCGTGGTGGCAATCACCTGCCGCAGGTAATCGAGATTCGTCGCGATGCCGTGCAGCCGGGTGGCATCCAGCGCCTCGCGCATTTTCTCCAGCGCCTGTTGGCGATCCTCACCGTGAACAATCAGCTTGGCGATCATCGGGTCGTAAAATGCCGATACCTCACTGCCGGTGGCGACCCAACCGTCCACCCGCACCCCATCCGGGAAATGCACCTCGGTCAATACGCCCGGGCTGGGCTGGAAGTTCTTCAGCGGATCTTCGGCATAAATGCGCACCTCAATCGACGCCCCCTGCGGCGGGCGTTGCAGCGCCGTCCAGTCCAGCGCATCCCCCGCCGCCACCTGCAACATGCATTCGATCAAGTCCAGCCCGGTAACCATCTCGGTCACCGGATGCTCCACCTGCAGGCGAGTATTGACCTCGAGGAAATAAAATTCGTCGCGCGCGCCGTCGTAGATAAACTCCACGGTACCGGCGCTGCGATAATTAACCGACGCCCCCAGTGCTACCGCCGCCTGATGCAGCGCCTGACGGGTAGCCGTCGGCAGGTTCGGTGCCGGGGTCTCTTCCACCACTTTCTGGTTGCGGCGCTGCAATGAACAATCGCGCTCACCGAGCGCCACCACCCAGCCCTGACCATCACCAAAGATCTGCACTTCGACATGACGGGCCTGATCGACAAAGCGCTCGATAAAGGCCCCGGAGTCGCGGAAGAACTGCTCACCCAGCCGTTTCACGCTGTCGTAGGCTTCACGCAGTGCGGCTTCGTCGTCGCAACGCGTCAGGCCGATACCGCCACCGCCGGCGGTGCTTTTCAACATCACCGGGTAGCCAATCTGGCTGGCGGCGTTGACCGCCTGCTCAACGCTATCCAACAGGCCGGTACCCGGCGTCATCGGCACCTGTGCCAGTGCCGCCAGCTCACGCGCCCGGTGTTTCAGGCCGAACTCACGAATTTGCGCCGCCGTCGGGCCGATAAAAGCGATGCCCGCCGCTTCGCAGGCGTCGGCAAACTCAGCGCTCTCGGAAAGGAAGCCGTAACCGGGATAGATCGCCTGTGCGCCGGTTTCTGCCGCCGCCGCCAGGATCTTGTCGATACACAGGTAGCTGTCACCGGCCTTTTCACCGCCCAGCGCCACCGCCAAATCGGCTTCGGTGACGTGTGGTGCATTGCGGTCGGCGTCGGAATAAACCGCTACGCTGGTCACTCCCAGCCGTTTCAGGGTGCGGATGGCGCGGCAGGCAATTTCGCCACGGTTGGCAATGAGTACGGTAGAAAACATGATTAAGCCCCCTTCAGGCTGGCGACATAGTTGCGCCAGCCGCCAAATTCAGTGATATCCGTGGCACCCTGTAGCGCCCAGGGTTCGCAGATAAAGCCTTTCACCCGGCGACCATCCGCCAGTAACAGCGTGCCGATACCCAGCGGTGCCGGTATTTCCGCCACCAATTCGCCGAAACGCGCCAGCGGGATATCCCACAGCTCGACATCGATAGCGGCCCCCTGTTCGGTTTTTGCCAACCCCGGCTTTGGCGGCTGAGTATTGGCCAACGCGTACAGCCGGTAGCACGGCGCGGTGGTGGTTTGTTCCACCAAAGCCGCTGCACGCTGCGTGAGCTGGAAATTCAATGGCATTCCACTGAGGTGCGCACCCACCACCGCCACCCGCACGTGCTGGGTCGAAGGTATAAGGCTATTCGCCGATGGTAATGGGCGGCCGGTGGCACCCAACGGCAGATCCTGTGCCTGCTGCCAGCGCAGCCCGAAGGCGGCCAGCGCCCGATCGTGCCAGGCGGGAGCGACCAGCGTGATACCGGTGGGCAGGCCGTCGTCACGCATCGACGCCGGCAGCGCCAGCGCGCTCAGATCGGCCAGATTGGTGAAATTGGTGTAGGTGCCAAACTGCGAGTTGAACAACACCGGCTCCTGCTCCATTTCCGCCAGTGTGCGAATGGTCGGTGAGGTCGGCACCACCAGTGCGTCGAAGGGAGCCAGCCGTTGCTCAATCTGCCGCGCCAGCTCGGCACGCAGATATTCGGCTTTGTAGGCGTCGCAGGCGCTGTACTTCAGGCCGTTATTGACGATGCCGCGCACCACCGGATTAATCGCCTGCGGGTTGGTACTCAGCATCTTTTCAACCGCCACGGTGCGTTCCGCCACCCAGGGGCCGTAATAGAGCTGCTCTGCCAGTACGCGGAACGGGGTAAAGTCGAGGGTTTCCAGCGTTACGCCGCAGCTTTTCAGTTGCTCCAGCGCCCGTTGAAATGCCTGCTCGGCCTGGGTATCGCCGAAAAACTCGAGCTGTGCCGGTACCGCAAAGCGGGGTGCCGCGGGGAAACTCGCCGGGGCGGTATGGGGATTGATGCGGGAATAGGCATCTGCCGGGTCATAGCCCCCCGCCAATTCGGCCACCAGCGCGGCATCCGCCACCGTCAGGGCGAATATCGATACCGTGTCATTGAGCCGACAGGCGGGAACCACGCCACAGTTCGACAACCAGCCCTTGGTCGGTTTCAAGCCGACAATATTGTTGAATCCGGCCGGGACGCGCCCTGAACCGGCGGTATCGGTGCCCAAGGAAAACGGCGTCAGGCCGCGTGCCACCACCGAGGCCGAGCCTGAGCTAGAACCACCGCTGACGTAGCGACTGTCGAAACTGTTCACTACCGCGCCGTGCGGCGAGCGGGTGCCTACCAGGCCGGTAGCGAACTGATCGAGATTGGTTTTTCCGATCACCAGCGCACCGGCGGCGCGCAGATTGGCAACCACGGTTGCATCCGTCGCCGCCTGATAGGCAAACTCCGGGCAGGCGGCGGTCGTCGGCCAGCCGCCGACGTCGATATTGTCTTTGACCGCGAAAGGCACGCCAAACAGCGGCAGGCGGCTGATGTCCCCGGCGACGGCTTCAAGCCGTTGGGCCAGTTGTTGGTACTGCGCCTCCAGTTGTGCAACGCTGGCCAGATACAGCCAGGCATTGTCATCCGCTGGCAAATTGGCCAGCCAGGCAACCAGCGAGGCACGCACGCTGGCCATGCGCTCGCCGGCCGGGCGGGTATGATAATGGTGCTGCCACTCGCTGAGGGTGAAACCGCGTAGGCTAACGGACTGAGTCATCGGCAAAATTCCATCTGGTACACAAGATGGGATTCATATAGCAACCGGCGTGCCAATTTTTAATCGGCTGATTTCAATGAAATATAAGAAAAACTTATAATAAAACAGCAAAAACCTGCACTATTCGTGGGCAAGTGACGAACAAAAAAGGTGCACTAAATAGTATTTTGGCGATCTACCGAAATGGATTTCATTAATTAACCCTGAATTCCATGCGTGTAATGGAATACCCATTTACGATTAATCAGAAATCATTAGCCTGGGGATATGATAAATTATTTAGTTACTAAATAATTTTATTAACTGATTTTTAATACAAAAACAAAAAAGAATGATGAATTATATAACTAACGACAAGCAAAACTTAAATACTGGGAAAAATTAAAAATACAGAATTAAAGACCATAAAATAACGGATATATATTTATAACCTAATAGAATTAAAAGCCCAGAAACCAACCAAACCCGCCTCAATATAGAAAACTTTACACAAAGCCTTCTTATCATTGGTGGTGTGATTGAACTAACCTTGGTCAGGAATTATTGCTAGTGGCGGCGGCCTGAATTTCAGCGCTGACTTTTATCGCGACTTAATACCCTGACCCAAGGAGCTATCATGACATCGATTAATCATCTGCTGGTTAAAAACCGCAGTTGGGCAACTCAGCAACAATCCCGCGATCCCCATTACTTCCCACAGTTGGCACAGGCGCAGAAACCGCACATTCTTTGGATTGGCTGCTCCGACAGCCGGGTCCCTGCCGAAACTATTGTTCGTGCGCAACCCGGCGAGCTGTTTGTACACCGCAATATCTCCAACGTGGTCGAAGAGCAGGATGATAATTTGATGAGCGTGGTGCAATACGCGGTCGAACATCTGGATGTCGGGGCCATCGTGATTTGCGGACATTACGGTTGCGGTGGGATCAAAGCGGCTCTGAATAATCCTAATACCCCCAGTAAGGACTCACTCACACGCCGACTCAATTCGCTACGTGCCAAACTAGAGCCGCATTTGCCAACTGAGACCGAAACCCATGACGACAACCTGAATAAAGCGGCCCACATCAACGTACAACTCCAACTCAATACCCTCAGCAAAACCCAGTTAATCCAACGCGCCTGGCGACATAATGCCGGGTTGACGCTGGTCGGCTGCATTTACGATATGCATAACGGATTTTTGAATGTGCTGGAGCAGCGCAACGCTGCCGGGAAGGTCACATGAATCGTGCCAATCTGCGTTTTGACCTGCCCGCCGGGCTGGTGGTCTTTCTGGTTGCCCTGCCATTGAGCCTGGGCATTGCGCAAGCCAGCGGTGTCCCGCCGTTCGTTGGCCTGCTCACCGGCGTGATTGGCGGCATAGTCGTCACCCTGCTCAGCCCTTCACCGTTTTCAGTCAGCGGCCCGGCCGCCGGACTGGTGACCATTGTCACCGGTGCCATGTTGACGCTGGGCGACTTTTCCACCTTCTTATTCGCCCTGCTCTTGGCCGGCATATTGCAACTGGCCTTCGGCCTGCTGCGCGGCGGCAAACTGGCAGCATTGATCCCCGGAGCCGTGATCCACGGCATGTTGGCCGCCATCGGCATTTTACTGATCCTGCAACAGTTGCCGCTGGCAATGGGCTATCCGTCTGGGCATGGTCTGAGTGAAACACCGTCCACCGAGCAACTCCGTGGAGATATTGCCCCGGCGGCAGTCATGCTTACGCTGGGTGCGCTGCTACTGATTGTTTTTTGGGGGAAGTCAGCGCTCAAACAACGCCTGCGGCTGACGGCATTACCTGGCCCGCTGGTCGCCGTGTTGTGGGGTTGTCTGTTTGTCTGGCTGGGCCAGAAGATTTGGCCCGCCATCGGCACGCTACCCCGAATTGAATTACCGGCAGTCGATAGCCTTGAAGCCCTGCAAGGGCAATTTTCGTTGCCCAACTGGCAGGCATGGAGTAATCCTGCGGTCTATCTGGTAGCCATTACTCTGGCGATAGTTGCCAGTCTGGAAACCCTGCTGAGTCAGGAAGCGTTGAAAAAGATGGCGCCAATGATGCCGGAACCGTCACCCGATAAAGAACTGCGCGCGCAGGGGGTGGGCAACTGCATTAGTGGGCTGTTGGGCGGCTTGCCGATTACCTCCGTCATTGTGCGTAGCTCTGCCAACGTGCAGGCCGGTGCACGCAGCCGGGTCTCTATTCTGCTGCATGGCGTGCTGTTGTTGCTCAGCGCCTTGCTGTTTGCCGAACTGCTCAACAGCATTCCATTGGCCAGCCTGGCGGCCATCCTGATCTACACCGGTTTTAAGCTGGCGCACCCCCGTATTTTTATCACTCTGTGGCGTCAGGGCCTGCAACAGTTCGTCCCTTTTGCCGCCACCCTCGGCGGTATTCTGGTGTTTGGCATGCTGGCGGGTATTGCCATCGGCCTGGTGGCGCAACTACTGTGGAGCCTGTATCAAAGCAACCGTCACGCCCTGCGGCTGACCCGCTACGACGACCATTATCTGCTGCAGTGTCAGCAAAACCTGACCTTCCTCAATAAGATGCGGTTGATGCATTTGCTGGGGCAGATTGAGCACAACAGCACGGTGATTATCGATTGCGAAGGGATTAATTATCTGGACGACGATATCCGCGCAATGCTCAATGAATACCGCCAAACGGCGGCGGAAAAACAGATCAGCATCAGTCTGCATCCGCCAACGAATATTCTGGTACGTGATGCATCCTGATTTAAAACGGCGCCGGGCAAATAGCCCGGCACCTTCAATCTAACAGCTAACCGTCTTGCCACGAACAAACTCACCAAACCCTCTTGTTCGCCACAACTTACACCTTTAAATTACCGGTAAGTAACCAGATATCGCGGCCGTAACACCTGGATTTGTTTTGTTTCTCAAAACCCTAAGTAGCCAAGCCTCGAAATTTCTCTTCTGACAAGATTTAAGGTGTGTCGCAGCCAAAGATACAAAACCTTTATTATCATAATGCGCCAACAGCATCGGTAAATCCTTGGTCTCTATTGCAAGCTGAATTTTACCCATCAAACCATCAGCCATTTCACGGATATTTAAATCATTCGTCTTTTCAGCATATTCAGATTCAATTTCAGAAATGGTCCTTGCCCTGCTCAAGTCGATTTTCTTCAGTGCTCGGTCAATACGCCGCCGGCAATATTGAGCAACAACCAGTTCTATAGCCTCGGGTACAGAAACGGAATTAAATATTGCCTCTGACAAGTTAGAGAGTCGGGTAGATAGTTCATCATCAGCATAGCCTTCGCTAACAGCAATAGCACGGCTCACATCAGGCAATAAAATTAAATTTTCAACTTCTGAAACTGACAGCGTGGTAATACCTAGAGTTTCAAGATACGTTTTATCATCCTCATCATAGTCATCAGCGTCGACAATTCCAGAACATGTTATACGGGTAAACATAGCGTTATGCCGCAATGTTACAACTGAATAAATAACTTCACTACATGATGAACGGGGTATTACAGTCCATTCGGGATAACAACTACGGTATATGGCTAAATCGAGGCTGCTATTGCTCCCTTCGACAAAAAGAATCGGCTTTCTGCTTCCCAGGATTAGGGTAGTCAGCTCCTCGCCAAAACCCGTATCTTCCGGAACCGCCTCTATAGACCAAAACGGTGCAGGGTTGTAATCACGAATAACATACTTTTGGGCGGTACGCGCGGCAGCAAACTCTAATTCGTGAGTAATAAACACGAATGCACAATCAGAGCGTGCCGCTTCAAGCTCATCCCACAACTTTGACATAATAGAACGATGGACATGCAGCTCTGGCTCGTCGATGATCAACACCTGATTATCATCTGCAACAAGCACTTGACCAATCATATAGAAAATGGCCCGTTCTCCATCGCTCATCTCGGAGGCTTTATACATGGTTTCCTGGCCTGGCAGTGAGACCAAAATATCATCACCAGAAATATGTAGCACTCGATGTGGAAGTAATCGTGACCATATATCATTAAGCCTATCAAGCTTAGTCAGTTTAAAATCAGATGCAGCCCCCTGGCCACCAGGCTTATATTTGTTATATGCAATTAAGGAGGTATTGGCTTGATCTGCAAACAGTGCCTGAATAAGATAATCAAAATCATTCAGCAGGTTTACTGCCTGTTTGCCTCCCCAGCGACGACCGTCCCTATACTGAACACCTGAGCTTTCATCTGCATATCCCGTTCGTAATCCAGAGAGGGCTTGCCTTTCACTTATTTTTGCCACTGAGGGGTTTAAACTTAATGCACGATGTGCAGAAATTCTATGTGCACTTAACCCTAGCTCATTCTCTATTTTAACGGCCAGGCGTGTTTTTCCACCACCATTAGCCCCAACAAATATAATAGAGTTCCCATTCTCAAGCGTAAAACTCATTTGAGAATTTTCAATCGGAATAGCGAAGTTAAAATTCAAAATTTAATCCCTCAAAATACTGTCCGTTAGTTTAAATCCCACAGTAATGAAAAAAAAGTAATCAACCTTAAAAAAACCGATAAGACAACTTACTTATATTTCCCAGCAAGTAAATAGTCAACAAAAAAAACGCCGTCTTACGACAGCGCTTAAAATTTTTTAGATTTTTATTTTACGCCGCGAATACGCTGCGCCAAACCTTTCAGGAAATAACGCAGCATCTGATCGCCACAGGGGCGGAAGTTTTTGGTGCCTTCTTTGCGGAACAGCGCGCTCAGTTCCGGCTTGGAGATACGGAAATCAACCGCGGTGAAGATCTCGTGCATATCGGTATCTTTCAACTCGAAGGCTACGCGCAGCTTTTTCAACACCAGATTGTTGGTGATCGGCAGTTCCACTTCCGGTGCCGGGAATTTGTCATCCTTGCCGCGTTTGAAGAACACCAGGCCGTTCAGGAAGTGCGCCATCACTTCGTCCGGGCAGTTTTCGAACCCCGGCTCACCTTCCTTGATGACATAAGTGCTCATTGCCGAGACCGCAACGTCGAAATTATCCAGCTTGATAATCTCCACCATTTTCGCGTCGTTGATACCCAGCATGTAGCGCACGCTGCGCAGCACGTCATTGTTGATCATAGAATTGCCTTTAGCTTGTAAACCGAGATACATGCACATTGTAATACCCTATGGCTTTCAAGTCGCAGCCAGGCTCCCAGCTCGCTCACCCCCAGGCGCTTACTCGAGTAAGTTACTGGGGTGAGCGACAAATCTGTCGGAAACAGATTTGAACGCGCGCTCAGCGGCCCCGTAGGGGCAAGGACCATGGATGGACCTTGTAAGCAGGTAACAACGCTGCGGCTTGAAAGACGACGGGTATGGCCGCACATCTTGAATATGTGCGGCAGTATAGGGATCAGAGCGGGGTTTCTCAATCGATTTGGCTTTTTTGCTGATACAGCGGGATGTCTTCGCCAATGATGTATTTATTGCGCAGGATGGATGACACTTTATCCATTATCATCACTACCACCACCAGGATCAGGGTGATGAACATCACCACGTCCCAGTTCCACAGCCGCATGTTCTCCGCATAGACCAGGCCGATACCACCGGCGCCGACAAAGCCCAGCACCGCCGCAGATCGGGTGTTGGATTCAATCTGGTACAGGCTGAGCGCCAGAAAAGTGGGGAACGATTGGGTAAAGATACCATAACGGTGCTTTTGCAGGCCGTTGGCACCCACTGCCGTCAGACCACGGCTGGGGGATTTATCTACCGCTTCGTGCCCTTCGGCATAGAGTTTGCCGAGTAACCCGACGTCCTGCATCACAATAGCCAATACCCCAGCCAGTGGCCCCATGCCGACGGCACGGACGAAAATCAGCCCCCAAATGGCCATGTCGATACCTCGCAGCATATCCAAGAGGCGGCGCACCAGCAGCGAAACCGGTCGCAGCAACGGCGTCGACATCACGTTGCGCGCGGCAAAGAACGACAGAGGCAAGGCAATCAACGAGGCAGTGATTGTGCCGGCGAACACTATGCCAATGGTGATAAATATCTGCTGGAAGTAGTACATAAACGGCCAGTTGACGAAGTCATGCCAGACAAACATGCGCATAAAATAGCGGCCAAGCTGATGACAGCCGTTAATAAACTGCGGCCAGGCAATGCCGAAAAACTGGAAGAAGAACAGGTAATACAGCGCGATAGCCGCTGTCACTATACCGATGGTGCGCAGGTAGCGGCGTTGCTGTGAGAAAATCTCCGGGTGCTGCTGTTTGAGCGTTTGCAGCTTTTCCGTCGAAATAGTGGGTGCCGTTATCATTTTTTTCCCTCCACGACGCGTTTGCGTAGCTCACCTGAGGTGTAATCCAGCAGCGAGACCACCAGGATAATCAGCAGCAACGTCATGCTGACCTGATCGTAGCGATCGAGCTTGATACTGGTCATCAGCTCTTGGCCAATGCCGCCCGCCCCCACCAACCCCAGAATGGTCGACTGGCGGAAGTTGATTTCCAGCCGCATAAAGCTGTACGAAAGAAACACCGGCTTCACCTGAGGCCACATGCCAAAACGCATACGTTGCAGCGATGTCGCGCCGCAGGCCGTCAGCCCGCGAATCGGCTTGTTGGAGGCGGTTTCAATCGACTCATAAAACAGTTTGGTCAGGCTGCCTATGGTGTGCAGCGCCAATGCCAGAAAACCCGGAATAGCCCCGATACCGAACGCCATCACAAACATCACCGCCCACGCCAACTCCGGCATGGTGCGCAAAAAGGCCACCAGCGTGCGGATCGCCATGCGCAACGTTGCCGGGCTATGGGTATTGTTGGCCGCCAGAAACGCCAGAACGCCTGCCACCAACACTGACAGAAGGGTCGCCGCCAGCGCCAATTGCAGCGTTTCCCAGATCAGCGGCAGTTGAATGTTCAGCCGATAACCCCAGTAGGCCAATGACCCTTCGGTATGGCCATCGGCGAACAGCAACTTCCAGTGCAGGGTCGGAATGGTTTCCGCCAGATAATCAAAAAAGTGAGGGATCGACAGCCACACGGTGTGCAAGTTGAACTCGGCGATATTGCCGGCGCCCAGATAAAGCACCACCAGGCCGAGCGACCAGATCAACGTCTCGCGTTTTTGCTTGCTGCGGATTTGCTGGTAATAGTGTGCAAAATCTTTATTCAAAATATACCCTTCATCTTTCAAACCGCAGGGGTGTTGACTGCCTTATTCGGCCCATCCTCTGGGCCTCACCCCTGACGGGGCCGCTGCAAGCAGCGTTCAAATCTGCTCCCGGCAGATTTGTCACTCACCCCAGTCACTTGGTGAAGCCAAGCTCCTGAGGGCTCACTCAGTTGCCGCCTACCTGCGATATGAAATCTATTGGGTATAGGCTTCCGACGTGAGGAAATCAGCGGGGCTCAGCCTGGCCAAGCCCCGGCAGCATTAACGGTCGCCTTTGGTCAGCTCACGCTTCATATCGATGATGTTCTGGTATTCCGCCAGAGTGGTGTCGCCGATGTGCTGCTTACCGCCCATCGCTTTGATAAAGCACTGGTGATCGTCCTTATCCAGCTTCTTGATCGCGGTGACGACTTTGGCTTTGAACTCTGCCGGCAGTGCGTTGCTCACCAGGATTGGGCCGTTCGGGATCAGCGACGACTGCCAGATAATGCGGATCTGTTTCATCAGGTCCGGGTGATCCATACGGATCATGCGGGTGAACGCGCCGCTGGTGTAGCCGGTGTTGTAGTCGCCGATCATCGACGCCCAGGTCACTGCACCTTCGAACTGACCGTTCAGCACACCGAGAACGTCCTGCTCATGGCCACCGGAGAAGGTCACGCTGGAGAAAGTATTGTTGTATTTGTTGTCTACCGTGCCGCCAAACAGTTTCTTGAATTCCTGGTTCGGGATCAGGAAGCCGGAAGTAGAATCCGGATCGGCGAAGCCCACGGCCTTGCCTTTCAGATCTTCCAGCTTTTTATACGGGCTGCCGGCTTTAACGACCACTACCGAGTGGTAACCACGGGATTGGTCGACGTCATCAACCGCGATGCCGACGATATCCACCGCTTTCGGATCCTTGATGTACACCGAGGCAAACGACGACGGCGACATGCTCAACACCAGGTCAATTTTGCCGCCCAACAGGCCCTGAATGACGCCGGAATAGTCGGAAGAGTTGCGCAGCTTGGTGTCAACGCTCAGCTCCTTGTCCAGGAACTGTTTAACGCATTGGTTATCACCAATTTGCTGGGTGGCGTTCTGCCCACCGAGAATGCCCAGATTCAGTACTTTAGGCGCGTCCGCTGCGGTAGCGTTAAATACCACCATCGCGCCGGCCATCAGGGTGGTCAGACTCAATACTTTTTTCATTACGATGCCTTGTGTGTAAGGTAAAAGTGAAAATAAGGGTTTCAATCAGACTGATAACCACAAAGTAGGGAAAAACCACGCTTTTTCCCCATGTTGTCAAAAGTCTCAATGGATTTGATTGGCTTCCTCGCCATACAGCTGATGCAGTATCCGTTCGTTCAGTTGCGACGGATGACCGTCAAACACAATTTTGCCCTGGGCAATACCAATCACCCGGGTGCAATATTCTTTCACCAGTTCGACCGAGTGCAGATTCACCATCACCGCAATGTCGTTTTCACTGACTTTTTGCAGCGCATCCATAATGCGACGGGTGTTTTTCGGATCGAGTGATGCCACCGGCTCATCGGCCAGCAGAATTTTGGGGTTTTGCATCAGCGCACGGCAGATCGCCACGCGTTGCATCTGGCCACCGGACAGGTTCTCGGCGCGCTGCAGCGCATGCGGCAACATGTTGAGCCATTGCAACAGTTCGATGGCGCGGGCGCGGTCGGCGTCATCAAACAGTTTGAAGAAGGATTTCAGGGTAGAAGTGTGGCTCAGGCGGCCCAACAGCACGTTGGTTATCACGTCCAGCCGCGGTACCAGGCAGAAGTCCTGGAAGATCATGCCGCAACGGGCACGCCACTGGCGCATTTGACGGGCGCTCAGCTGTGCGATGTCCTGTGCCACACCGTCATCTTCAAAGTGCAGCATCTCGCCGCAGCTCGAAGGAATAGTGCCGTTCAGGGTGTGTAGCAGAGTAGATTTACCGGCGCCGGAACGGCCGATCACCGCCACGAACTCGCCAACGTGCAGGTCGAAGTTGATATCGTCCAGCACCCGTTGCTGTGATTTATAAGCTTTGCCCAGGCCTTTTACCGATAACACCTTGCGGGATGATAGCGGTTGTTGCCCTGGAAAGTCGGTGGTTGCTAATTTTAACTGTGCCTGACCCATATGATTTCTCTGGTTTCAGTGGCTAATCATTATGGGCACCTATTAACGAATAACTTTATGACAACGGGATGATGGTTTTATGGCCGGGAAATGACGAATACCGCCATTCCCCGCAGAGGTCAAAAGCGAATAAGGCCCTTAATTAACTGCTTGTTATTGATCACCTGTTCTTCATAATGCTGCGCCAGGCTGTCGAAGTCGAAATGGTGGGACAACATCATTTGGGCGGTGATCGCCCCTGCCGCCATCAAACGGCCGACCTTGGCGAAATCCTCTTCGGTTGCATTGCGACTGCCCATCAGGGTGGTTTCTTTTTTATGGAACTCGGGGTCCGAGAATTGCAAATCCCCCTTGAACAGCCCAACAAAAACGATGCTGCCGCCGTGACGGATCAGGTTGACGGCATTGTTCATCGCCTGTCGGCTACCGGTGGCGTCGATCACTTTCGCCGCCAGCATACCGCCAAAGTGGCCGCACAGCCGGGCTTCAAACTGGTCATCCTGTGGGTCGAGCGTCGGTAGTTGCAGCACCTGCTCGACATGCCGCCGCCGTTCGGCGCTGGTTTCAACCACCACCACCTGCGCCCCGTCAGCCTTGGCGATTGCCGCCACCCCCAGGCCGATAGGCCCGGCCCCCACTACCAATAACGGATCGTCCGGCGCAATGGCCGCACGGCGAACCGCATGAGCGCTGATGGCAAACGGCTCAATCAGGGCTGCGGCCTCTGGCGCCACATCGTCCACCGCCAGCAGGTTGCTGACCGGCACGCTGAGATACTCGCAAAAGCCGCCGTCCTGATGTACGCCAATCACCGAAATATTCTCGCAGCAGTTGGTTTTGCCACTCTGGCAGGCACCGCAATGGTGGCAGGCAAGGTAGGGCATCAGCGTCACGCGCTGCCCGACCTGCCAGCCGGCCGTCTGACTGCCCAGGCTGACAATCTCGCCGCATATTTCATGGCCCAAAACCCGCGGATAACTAAAGAAAGGTTGCTGACCGGACCAGGCGTGAATATCCGTGCCACAAATACCCACGGTAATCATTTTTATCACCGCTTCGGCCTGCGCAGGAATAGGTACCGGACGCTGCTGATAAATTAATTTCGTTGGTTGTTCGAGAACTAATACTTTCATTGTTTTCATAACCTCCCCTTTATTTATGGGATCAGTTATTAAATAAAAGCGTCGACAAGCATGAAGTCGGAAGCAAATTCTGTGAAGCAGTACAAAATAAACCGCTTTAAATTGGTTTTAAATAGATAAAAAACATCCGAGGCTCGCATGAGCAGAACCCAGAACCTGCGGCACAACGTGGTTAACCAAATGATTGATGGCATCAACAATAACCACCTGCGCTCGCCGCTGCCGTCCCAGGCCGCGCTGGCCGAAATGTACAATATCAGCCGCACCACGGTGCGCCATACGCTGACGCATTTGTTCCAACGCGGCGTGCTGGAAAAGGTCGGGGACGACTATGTGATTTTACGCCAGCCCCAGCCGGAAGACGGCTTCGACTGCCAAAGCCCTTCTCTGGACGAGCAGGGAAAAAGGTTCGAAAAAGCGTTCTACCAGATGATTAATCAGAAACAACTGCGCGCCGGGGACAGCTTCAGCGAGCTGCAATTGGCACGCGCGGTCAATGTGAGCCCGGTGGTGGTGCGGGAATTTCTGCTGCATTTTAGCCGTTACAATCTGATCGACAGCATCAAGCGCGGGCAATGGCGGATGAAGCAGTTTGACCAGCGTTATGCCGAACAGCTGTTTGAGCTGCGCCAGATGCTGGAAACGCACGCCCTGTCCCACTTTATCAATCTGCCGGCGCATGACCCACGCTGGCTGCAGGCCAAGGAGTTGCTGAGCCGCCACCGCCAACTGCGGGAAAGCATCAGCGACAACTATCGCCTGTTTTCCCAGTTGGATCGCGACTTCCACCGGCTGATCCTCTCCGCCGCCAATAACCCTTTTTTCAATCAGTCGCTGGAGATCATTTCGGTGATTTTCCACTTCCATTATCAGTGGGATGAGACCGATCTTAAACAGCGTAATATCATTGCCATTGAAGAACACATGACCATTCTCAGCGCGCTTATTTGCCGTAACGATCAGGAAGCCATCAACGCGCTGCACCGTCATTTGGATACTGCCAAACAGTCGATGATCCGCTCACTTAATCAGACCATCGCCTGAGCTACAGAGTGTTTTTTATCGATAAAAAACACCCTGGCGTCATTTAAAACCGATAAAAAGCAGCAAAATACTGGCTGTCGCACGGAACCGTAACAAAACCCACCGCCTAAAATATTTCACCCTCTAGGCTTACTGCCGACCACCTGCTAATACCTTCATTAAGACACCACCCAGGGGAATACCCGGAATAATAAATATTATTAATGCGAAATTCTGGAGGATGAAATGGAAAGAAGTCATACGATTAATACCGGGAAAGAACAGGATGAACCCTATTCCGATCACATAATTCCGATGCCGCCGGAGGGAATACTGGTTCGTTCGGCCAGAATTAAAAAAATTCAAACCACGGCCATGTTGCTGTTATTTTTGGCCGCCATAATCAACTTTCTTGACCGCAGCTCGCTCTCGGTGGCGAACTCCACCATCCGCCAAGAAATGGGGCTGAGCGGTACCGAAATCGGCCTGTTACTGTCGGCATTCTCCCTGGCCTATGGCATCGCCCAATTGCCCTGCGGCCTGCTGCTGGATCGTAAAGGTCCACGCATCATGCTGGGGATCGGCATGTTTGTCTGGTCGGCATTCCAGACTTTGTCCGGCATGATCCACAGCTTTACCCAATTTATCTGGGTACGTATCGGGCTAGGGATTGGCGAAGCTCCCATGAACCCCTGCGGCGTGAAGGTGATCAACGACTGGTTCAATATCAAGGATCGCGGTATGCCGATGGGGATTTTTAATGCCGCATCGACCATTGGGCTGGCGATCAGCCCACCGATCCTCACCGCCATGATGCTGGCCTTCGGCTGGCGCGGCATGTTTATCACCATCGGCGTATTGGGTATCGCACTGTCCATCGGCTGGTACATGCTGTACCGCAACCGACAGGACGTCAGCCTGAGTGCTCAGGAACAGGCTTATTTGAATGCCGGTAGCGTCAGCGCCCGACCTGAACCAATGAACTTTCGTGAATGGCGTGCGCTATTCAGAAACCGTACCATGTGGGGCATGATGATTGGCTTCAGCGGCATTAACTACACCGCCTGGCTGTACCTGGCCTGGCTGCCGGGTTATCTGCAGACCACTTACCATCTGGATCTGAAAAGCACCGGGCTGCTGAGTGCCATTCCGTTCCTGTTTGGCGCCGCCGGCATGTTGTCGAACGGCTTCGTCACCGACTTTTTGGTGCGTCGCGGCATGGCACCGCTGAAAAGTCGCAAAATTTGCATCGTCGCCGGTATGTTGCTGTCTGCTTCCTTTACCGCCGTGGTCGCTCAGGCCACCGCCACCTACAGCGCAGTATTGTTGATCGGCATGGCGCTGTTTTGCATTCACTTTGCCGGTACCTCCTGCTGGGGCCTGATCCACGTGGCGGTGAATTCACGCATGACCGCTTCGGTCGGCAGCATTCAAAACTTCGCCAGCTTTATCTTTGCCTCGTTCGCGCCAGTGGTCACCGGTTGGATCCTCGATACCACCCACTCTTTCAGCCTGGCCCTTACCCTCTGCTCCTGCTTTACTGTCATCGGCGCGCTGTCGTATATCTTCGTGGTTAAACACCCGATCGTTGACAGCGCCGCCTGACGCCCCTCCCAACAAAGGAGCTGACATTCAATTGAGGGTAAAGAAATCCAGCCCCAATGCTGCCTTCACCTGCCCCAGCGTTTGCCGACTGACCTGGTCGGCACGTTGGGTGCCCTGTTGCAGAATGCTCAACAGCTCGCCTTTATCGGCCAGGTATTGCGCCCGGCGCGTGCGGATCGGCTCCAGAAGACTTTGCAGGCAATCCTCCAACAGGCGTTTGATTTTCATGTCGCCCAACCCACCGCGGCGATAGTGCGCTTTCAGCTCCGCCACCAGCGCGGCATCGTCACAGAAGGCATCCAGATAGGTGAACACCATATTGCCCTCCACCCGGCCGGGATCGTTGATATTCAAGTGCTCAGGATCGGTAAACATGCTCATCACCGCCTTATGTACCTGATCGGCGTCGGCACCCAAGGTGATGGTGTTACCGCGCGACTTCGACATCTTGCCCTGCCCGTCCAGCCCCGGCAGGCGGCTGACGTTACTTAACAGCGGCTGGCACTCCGTCAAGACCTGCCGGCCGACGATGCGATTGAAACGCCGTACGATCTCGTTGGTTTGCTCCAGCATCGGCAATTGGTCGTCGCCGACCGGCACGTGAGTGGCGCCAAAGGCGGTAATGTCCGCCGCCTGGCTAACCGGGTAGACCAGAAAGCCGGCTGGCAGGCTGCGAGAAAAATCCTTTTCGAGGATTTCACTTTTCACCGTCGGATTGCGTTCCAGCCGCGCCACGCTAACCAGATTGAGATAATACATCGTCAGTTCGGCCAGCGCCGGCAGCGCGGATTGCAGGCAAAGGGTGGTTTTCTGCGGATCTATACCGACCGCCAAATAGTCGGCGACCAGATTAAGTACGTTGGTGCTGATTTTTTGCGGATTGTTGCCGTTATCGGTCAGCCCCTGCAGGTCCGCCACCAACACCGTTTGCTGATGGTTTTGTTGCAGCTCAACGCGCTGGCGCAGTGATCCGACGTAGTGGCCTAAATGCAGCGACCCGGTGGGACGATCGCCGGTCAGAATGGTATAGCTCATTGCCTTGCTCCTGAAAGTAAATACACCACCGGATCAACGCAATAAAAATGCCGCCAGAACCGGCGGCATTGAAAAGAGGTGTGAATACCCGTGCCGCCTTCAGAAGAGGCGCCACCAGGACTGATTGAGTGTGGATTGCATCGGTATATTCATGCTTTTAAGGTATCCCCCGGTATGCAGGTTGTCAATCACCGCAGGTTGCCAATTCAGCGCCAACGTATAGGGTACCGGGCTGCCGGTGCCGCTCAGTTCGCGGAACACCACGCTGGGGGATGGCAGGCTTGCAAACAGGGCCGGCATCAACACCGGATTTACCCGGGTCAGCGCTGGCCAAAGTGGCAGCACGCAGGGCGGGATTGAAATAACGCTCACGGGCCGGGTACATAGACCGGCCCGTTTTTTATCTGGCGATCAGAAGTGAATTTCCGCCGTCGGCAGTGCGTTGATCAACACGCCGAAGCTTTCAATATTCGACAGCGTGGCGTTGTGATGGGCACGGATCTGTATGCCAGTGGCGTGCGCTTTGTCATGACTGGTATGGGCGTCGGCGGCCAGCGTCACCGGGTAGCCTAACCCGGCGGCACGACGGGTGGTGGTATCGACGCAAAACTCGCTGGAGTAACCGCAGACCACCAGGTGTGAAACCCCATTAGCCACCAGCAACGGTCCCAGTCCGGTCCGCAGGAAGGAGTCCGGCGTGGTTTTCTCCACCCGATGATCGCCGTCTTTCACCTGCAAACGGCGGTCAATCTGCCAGGCATCGCTGCCGTACGCCAGCTCATCGTCCGGGGTCTGGTGCTGGATAAAAATCACCGGAACTCCGGCCCGACGGGCAGCGTTGCTCAAACTGTTAATACGATCAAGCGTCGCTTCGGCATCGGCCGGCGGTGGCGTAAACAACCCTTGCTGCACATCTATAATTAACAGAGCGGACGTCATGATAACTCCCGTAAATTTAATCGGCGATCAGCATATCGGTTGGCGCGGGCGGAAGATATGGTCAACACCCTGCTCACGCAACTTACTCACCAGATCGTGACCGCCATTCGGCGTCGCGTGCGCCAGCAGGCGCTCGGCTTCAAAAACCGGGCTGGCCCAAAAAACATTTACCGGGTCGCTATACTGTTTCGGCAGGTTCAGATGTTCATTATAGGGGTAAAACGAGGAGGACAGCACGTAGCCCTCATAGCCCTGTGGTGCCACCTCAGACTCCAGAGTATGACCTTCGCCAAACCAGGTAATTTTAGCCCATGGCGCGTGAGCGAACCCGGCCAGTGCGCTGGCCATCTGCACAGCGTTCTCCTCGGTCATGTACTGACCGTCGATGGCGATGCCCATTTCCATGCGGCGATAACGGGAGGCGTCGTCGTTAAACAGGATCTCTACCCACGGCATCGGGCGGATACTGACACCCATGGTAAGAAAATAGTAGATGCCGTCGCGCTCATGCTGGGTGATAGCCATCGGTGGCCACTTGCCCTGATCGATCGCGTAGTATTTCACCGAAGGGCCAAAATGCTGATCGTAAACCGCCTGATAGTCGTTCTGCATTTTTGGCCATGGGTTACCCTCTTCCCGCTGCCAACTGCGCCAGAACTGGCGGGTTTTTTCCGCCAGCGCATACTGGGTATTGGTGGAGGCGGATCCCAACGGGTAAGCCAATGGGCTTTCCTTAATGCAACTGGCGGAGTAGCACACCGAGTGGTCGATATACAGGCTCCAGCCAGGGATCACCGCCAGCAATTGGCCGTAATACCACAGCGCTGCACCGTCGTCGCTCTCCGTCCAGACCACCATCAGTCCTTCCGGGTTCAGTGGCGCTTCCCCCTCCAGATTGCGGCAAAACTCAGCCGCCAGCATTGGTGGCTGCCCCAGCGCCAGCGCCGCGCTGTCTTCCTTCTGCGGCGCGGCCGCCAGATTACGCAGCCAGCAGGCACGCACCTGGAAACGTTCGCTATTTTCTTCTGAAGGATAAATATAAAAATAGGCAGCCCGACTATCTTGCTGAACCACCGCCACCAGCGTCTGGTTCTCATTACTGACTTCAGCAAGTACGTGTAACTCGTTCATATAACCTCAAATAGGGTCAAGGCGCAGAATAACGCTGCACGCTAAAAAATAGGAATTGGCTTTGGCCCAGTGTAAAGCGCATTAGCGGCCGGATCACCCGTAAAAGTCTCAAAATTTCGGGCTATTGGCTAATTGATCGTCGGATTGCACCGCACTGGTAATCATTTCCGCCATGGCTCTGGTCGTCAAATCAAAATACCCCTGAGGGTTTCCATAAATTAAATATAGTGGCGTGGCACGGATCCGCTGCCCGGCAAGCGGCAAGGACTGCAATTCACCACTGGCCAGCAGCCCGGTGATCCGGTTCTGTGGCAGCCAGCCGTGTCCCACCCCATGGCATATCGCCTGTATCGCCGCGTCAAAGGTGGTAAAACTCCACGCAGCATCAGCTTGCTGCAGAGGATCGGTAATCACCTCGCGATAAAAACGCCCCCGTTCGGCCTGAGTCAGCGGGCCATTCAATAGCAGGTGATTAACTGTCCCGCCAGCGAGCTGCCTGGAAATTTCCCCGCTAACCTGCGGTGATGGTCAATGCGCTACGACGGTTTTGTTAATTCGTCGTAGCGCCCGTTGATAGGAGCCGTTACGCATTGAGCCACGCAACACTTTACCTACGCCACTGACACCGGCCTGCACCCGTTTTTGCCGCAATACGCCGGGAGAAAAACCAAACTGCTGCTACGCCCACTCCGGTAGCAGATCGAGGCATATGGTCTATCTGCCCGAACGACGGCAGTCACCCAAACTAGAAACTTTTATTGCGCTGACTGTCGCCAGACTCTGGGGTCGCGTTTAAAATAAGTAAATCACCACAGGAGTTTCTATGATCACTATCCGAGCACGCGCAGCACAAGACAATGCGCAACTGGCTGAGATTTGGCAGCGTTCGGTCCGCGCCACCCACCATTTTCTCACCGAAGAGAATATCGCCCAACTCTACCCGTTGGTGCTTAACGACTATTTGCCGGCGGTCGACGTTTGGGTTGCAGAAGATCGATCCGGTCATCCTTGCGGTTTTATCGGGCTGAGCGGTAATAAGGTAGAAATGCTGTTTATCGATGAGGAGCTGCGTGGCAAAGGCGTCGGCAGAGCGCTGCTGGCCCACGCCGAAACGCTACATGATGAGTTGCAGTTGGATGTTAATGAACAGAACCCGCAGGCCAGCGGTTTTTACCGCCACTACGGTTTTGAAATTACCGGCCGTTCGGCACTCGACGGTCAGGGCAATCCTTTCCCGCTGCTGCACATGAAGCTCGACAAGCGTTAAAAAACCCGGTGGCCAGGCTCACCTTGGCTGTAGTTTTAGCGCAAAACCAATAGAGGCCGCAACGCTGCGACCTCTGGCCAAATTTCTTACCCTAAACCTTATTGCCCACCTGGCTGAGACGCGGCCAAACCAGCATCAACGCATCGAGCAAGCGATATAAATCCTCACGGCTAGCCCCTTCACGTGCCTGAACCGACATCCCTTCAATGGTACAAACGATATATTTCGCCAACAGTGCGGTATCGGTTTTCGCCAATAACTCCCCCTGCTGTACCTTGCGGTCAAAACAGGCTCGCAGGCTGGCTTCATTCGAATGATGTTTTTTACGCAGCATCTCGGCTACTTCATCGGAAGATGAAGACAGCGCCGCAGAGGCACAGACCATAAAGCAGCCGGACGGCGTATCCGGATCGGTAAACACTTCCGCTGAAGAGCGCACATAAGCCTCAACGATTTCCGCGATCGGCAAATCCCGCTCCAACAATTGATTGGTATAGGTGGTGTATTTTTGCAGATATCGCTCCACCGCCGCGCGAAACAGCCCTTCCTTGTTACCGAACTCGGCGTACAGCGTTGGTGCTTTGGCACCGGTGACTTCTACCAGATCGGCCAACGACGTAGAGTCATAACCGTGCCGCCAGAACAGATCGAGCGCGCTGTCCAGCGCACGGTCGCGATCAAACTGCTTCGGTCTGCCACGCGTTTTTTTGGCGCAGACTTCTTCATTGATACTCATAGCCCCTCTCTTATCCCGCTCCACAGCAGGGCTTGGTAATTAAATTAACGATCATTATAAAAAAATATTGCGCTGCCGTCGAGAAGCGATTAACATTTAGTTATCGATCGTTAAGTAATTATGACGACAAAGATTAACCAACCCAATTTACGCTTCTGATATAGGAATTAACATCATGAAAAACTTAAAAATTACTCTTACCGCCATCGCACTGGCCTCTGCTTCTTTCGGTAGCTTCGCTGCTGACTTGGTTCACAACCAACCGGCAGATCAGCAAAAACTCGGCGTGATCACCGTCAGCGGTGCTTCCGATATCAGCTCGCTGGAAGCCGATTTGGCAGCCAAAGCAGATGCAGCCGGTGCAAAATCATTCCGCATCATTGGTGCCGGTGGCAACAATCAACTGCATGGCACCGCAGTAATCTATAAATAACAATAAGTTAAATTTAAGCTTTCCGGCTGGTAATGACCGTTATGCTTCCGGTTAACGACGAGAACAAAAAATTAATTAACGAACACTAAAAAAATATTTGCAAAGCGCCGAAGTGGCGTCTAACATTAAATTATCGATCGTTAATTAATTTAACGACCCCAATAAAAACATCGTACAGAATACCAAGATAGGAAATAAGACCATGAAAAACCTGAAAATCACCATTGCCGCCATCGCCCTGGCTTCTGCTTCATTCGGTAGTTTCGCCGCCGAACTGGTTAATGCTCAACCGGCTGATCTGCAAAAAGCCGGGGTGGTTACCGTTAGCGGTGCTTCCGACCTGACCAGCCTGGAAAACAAACTGGCTGCCAAAGCGGATGAAGCCGGCGCCAAATCATTCCAGATCATCTCAACTACCGGTGACAACAAGCTGCACGGTACTGCGATCATCTACAATTAATTGCTGAGTTAGCCATTATGCAAAGAGGCAGCCTTGGCTGCCTTTTGTTTTATTGTCCCGCCGAAAATCTGTTGTAATCTGTGATTCCCTGCCACAACAAAATCTGACAGATACCATGACGCCATTGCTTTTCCATAAATATCACGGACTGGGTAATGATTACCTGGTGTGCCACCGTTCTGTCGCCACACAACTGACCAACGAACAAATACGCATCTTGTGTCACCGCCATTACGGTATTGGGTCGGACGGTTTGCTGATCGACAGCGGAGACAGCATAAACCCTACGCTACGCATCATTAATCCAGATGGCTCAGAAGCGGAGAAAAGTGGCAACGGTCTGCGCATTTATGCCCGTTATCTTTTCGATATAGGCCGAGTCAATCACCTGCCGTTTTGGATACATACCGCAGGTGGTGATGTGCGCTGCCAGGTTAACGAAGATAAACACCAAGTTCAGGTGGATATGGGCCGCGCCAATTTCAATCCAACAGCGCTGCCGGCGCTGATCGATTTGCCCAAAGCACTTAACTACCCGCTTTCATTAGCAGAGGAAACCCTCAGCGTGTCTCTGGTGTCGATGGGTAACCCACACTGCGTGGTACCGGTCGCCCGGCTTGATTTGGCACAGGTTCACCGGCTAGGGCCACAGATCGAGCATCATCCACTGTTCCCCAAGCGAACCAATGTGCAGTTGGTTGAAGTGATAGATCGCAATACGTTACGCATTGGCATCTGGGAACGGGGTGCTGGTTTTACTATGGCCTCTGGCAGCAGCAGTTGTGCAGCGGCCAGTGTGATGCGCAAGCTGAATCAGGTGGATGATAAGGTTATCGTCCACATGCCAGGCGGCCTACTGCAGATAAGTTTCAGTGGCGACTTTCAAGTCAGTATGCTCGGACCGGTACATAAGATTGCCAGTTTGACACTGGATGAAGACTGCTTTATCGGCGGCGAGGATGCGTTGCGGTGATATTGCCGAGGCATAAATCTGTGCAGTTCTGCATGAACGCCCTCTAATTTGCGGTAACCTCTCAGGGTGGCACCATTAGCCTCTCAAACCGAGTTTCCCTTTTGTCAAAAGTAGCCCATGCTGTAACGGTATGGGGTGGGCCACCGCTCATTCTGCACCTCCTTCTGGCAAATAGGACGGCTTGCTCATGACGAAAAAAACTACCTTGCTGCAGTTTTTCCATTGGTATTACCCGGATGGCGGTCAGTTATGGCCAGAGGCAGCCGAACGCGCAGCGCACATTGCCGAGCTGGGCATCACCGATCTGTGGCTGCCTCCCGCCTATAAGGGCGCTTCCGGCGGCTATTCGGTAGGTTACGATAGTTATGATCTGTTCGACCTGGGTGAGTTTGATCAAAAAGGCAGCCGCGCCACCAAATACGGTGATAAAGAGGCGTTGGCAAATGCCGTGAATACGCTTCGCGACAACGGCGTGCGGGTGATTTATGACGTGGTTTTCAACCATAAGCTCGGTGCCGACGAAAAAGAACAGGTGCACGTGTACAAGGCGGATGCCAACAACCGCAACGATATTAATGACCAGGGCTTCGACGCCCTGGCCTACACCCGCTTCACCTTCCCCGGTAGACAAGGTGCCTATTCCAAATTCATTTGGGATTACAAATGTTTCGGCGGGGTGGATTACGTTGAACAGCCCGATGAAAAAGGCGTGTTCAAAATCGCCAATGACTACGGTGACGACGGCTGGAACGACCAGGTTGGCGACGAAAAAGGCAATTATGATTATCTGATGGGTGCGGACGTCGAATTTCGCAACCCGGCGGTAGTGGAAGAACTAAAATACTGGGCACGCTGGCTGCTTGAAACCCTGCCCTGCGACGGTTTCCGCCTGGACGCAGCCAAACACATTCCGGCCTGGTTCTTTAAAGAGTGGGCTGACCACGTACGCGACAGCGCGCAGCGCGATCTGTTTATTGTCGCTGAATATTGGTCACACGATCTGGCTGCGCTACAGCAGTATATTGACCTGGTCGAGGGCAAAGTGATGTTGTTCGACGTAGCCTTGCACCTGAAGTTTCATCGGGCATCGAAACAGGGTGACGGGTTCGACATGGCGCAGATATTCACCGACACCTTGACCGCGGCCGATCCGGCCCATTCGGTCACGCTGGTCGCCAACCACGACACGCAACCGCTACAATCGCTGGAGGCACCGGTCGAACCCTGGTTCAAACCGCTGGCCTACGCCCTGATCCTGTTGCGCGAACAAGGCGTGCCCTGCGTGTTCTATCCTGACCTGTTCGGTGCCAGCTATAAGGATAAAGGCAGCGACGGCCAGGAATACCTGATTGATATGCCGGTCATCCCTGAACTGGAAAAGTTGATTCAGGCGCGACAACGCTTTGCCAACGGCGTGCAAACCGATTATTTTGATGATAAAAACTGCGTGGCCTTCAGCCGCAGCGGTACCGCCGACGCCCCTGGTTGCGTAGTGGTGCTCACCAACGGGGCTGAAAGCGGCAAGGCGGTTTCACTGGGCACTGAACTGGCGCATAAAAACTGGCGCGACCTGCTCGGTAACCGTCAGGATGAGGTCACCACCGACGAGCAGGGGAATGCCACTTTCCCGGTTAACGGCGGCAGCGTCAGCGTTTGGGTACTGGCAGAAACTCTGTAGCAGGTGCGCCGTTGCGGCCATGTGTCGCAGCGGCGGCAAACTAAATTTTGCCTTTCTGGTCTAAATTGAGGCAACACCTTAGCAAACCATTCACACCGGAGCCTAAATAGGGTACAAGGCTGCATGAAAATTCCAAAACGACTCCAGCCATTGGTAGATGATGGTTTAATCGACGACGTCATTCGTCGTTTGAAAAGTGGCAAAGAAGCCGACGTCTTTATCGTGCGCTGCGGCGAAGAGATCCGCTGCGCCAAAGTTTACAAAGAAGCAGACAAGCGTAACTTCAAGCAGGCCGTGAACTATCAGGAAGGCCGCAAGGTGCGTAATAGCCGCGATGCGCGTGCCATGAGCAAAGGGTCGAAATTCGGTCGCCAGCAGCAGGAAGAAGCCTGGCAGAACACCGAGGTTGACGCGCTGTACCTGCTCGCCAAAGCGGGCGTGCGCGTGCCGCAGCCGGATATCTGTCTGGATGGCGTGCTGCTGATGGAACTGATCACCGACGAAGAAGGCCTGGTAGCCCCGCGTCTGAGCGATGTTACCTTAACGCCGGAGCAGGCGCGGGCCGATCACGCACTGATGATGAATTACGCAGTACGCATGCTGTGCGCCGGGCTGGTACATGGTGACTTGTCGGAGTTCAACGTGCTGATGGACAAAGATGGGCCGGTGATTATCGATCTGCCGCAGGTGGTGGATGCCGCTGCCAACAACCACGCCAAAAGCATGTTCGAACGTGATATCAACAACATGTCGCAGTTTTACGGCCAGTATGCGCCGGAACTGCTGGGTAGCAAATACGCCAAAGAAATCTGGGCGCTATATCAGGAAGGCAACCTGACGCCGGCCAGCGTGTTGACCGGCAAGTTTGCCGAAAGCAACAAACGCGCCGATGTCGGTTCAGTGCTGGAGGAGATCCAGGCAGCCAGCGAAGAACATCAACGCCAGTTGATGGCCCGCAACGAAGAAGATTAAAAGCCCCCCGGTCACTTCTCTGTGGCCGGGGTTTATTCAATCCTGAAGGCGTCGGGATGGTGTTCAGTCGCCTCCTCGTGATAAATGTCCCCCAAATAACCGGCAATCTCTCCCTCGGTTAACTCATCTGGCAATACGATATCGTAGCTACGCGCATACTTACGCTCCGGCAACGTCACGCGAAATAACTGCCATTGCGTCCCTACTCGTTTTACGCCCAGCAAGCGGCCAAACACATTGAAAATCATCATCCGCATTCCCTCTCAGGTTCATTTTACGCTATAACAAGCTAGCCCTGCCGACTCTGAAAGGAAAGTTAATGACCGCTACCGCTCCGCAATTCTGGCGAGATCCGCAGCTCCCTTTTGTGGAAGCTCGCGCCATTGAAGATGGCCGCAAAGTTTGTTACGCCCTGCATAGCCATGAAATCTTCTCCATCGGGGCTATCACCGGCGGCACCAGCATTTATATTAACGGCCACCAACAACTGCAGGTCAGCACCGGTGACGTGGTGATAATTAACCCGCAGCAGGCCCACGCTTGCAACCCCATCGGTGACCAGCGCTGGTCATACATCATGTTTTATATTGATGCCACCTGGCTGGGTAAACTGCAGCAGGAGATCGTCGGTGGCGACGGTGGTTTTATTCCGTTTGATCGGGTAATGAGCCGTGCCGCGCCCCTGTTCGATGGTCTGAATCGGCTGTATGCCCTACTGATCGACCCGCAGCATTGCCAGTTGGAAAAACAGATCGCCCTGGTGGAATACTTCACCGAGCTACAAATCTGTCAGGGCGATGTTCGCCTATCAGCAGCCGAAGCCGAGCATCCGAGACTCAAGGCGGCGGCAACCTTTATCAGCCAACATTGCACCCAACCACTGACGCTGGAAGCTATCTGCCAGGCGGCAGCACTCTCACCCTCTTACTTAATCCGCGCCTTTAAGCGGCGTTACGACATGACGCCGCACGCCTACCTGGTCAATCAGCGTATTCAGTTCGGCCATCGGCTGCTGAAACGGGGCTATCCGATCGCCGCGGCCGCCAGCGAAAGCGGCTTTGCCGACCAGGCGCACTTTCAACGCACCTTCAAACAGCTACTGGCCGTCACCCCCGGCCAGTACCAAAATCCGCGCTAAACGCCGTCGGCCAGCAAATAACAGGCGCTGACCGCCAACAGCAACGCCATCAAACGATTAAAACGCTGCACATTGCGAGCCTGTTGCAATACACCGGTCAGCATCGCGCCGGTGTAGGCCCAGCAGGCCACCGAGACATAGCAGATGACAAAATAAATCACCGCGAACTGCCATAGCAACAACCGGTCACCGTCGGCGACAAACGCCCCCAGACTGGCCACCGACGCCAGCCAGGCTTTAGGGTTAAGCCATTGCAGCAAGGCGCCATACCAGAACGAGGGGGCTTGCGACTGACTGCCGTTACCCAGTCGTCCATCGCCAAAGGCCAATTGATAAGCCATAAACAGTAAAAAGGCGATACCCGCCCATTGGATCACCTGAGTCAGCACCGGCCACAGCGTCAGTAACTGGTTCAACCCCAGCCCAATCAGAATCAATAGCAGGGTAAAACCCAGCGTGGCACCAAAAACATGCCGCAAGGTGGCGCTAAAACCAAATTGCGCCCCAGCGCTCAGCGCCACGATATTGACCGGACCGGGAGTGATGGAAGAGGCCAGCGCAAAAGCGGCCATCGAAAGATAAATATTCATTACGGGCACCTGAGAAAGAATTCACAGATGCCAGACTGACGACCCGAGTAAGCAATGTATTGAACAAAATTACCCTGACGTACTGGCCTAACCCGGCATCAGGCCGATAAAGCTAGTTTTCTTGCGTGGCCCGGTCATCAAGGCTTCCAGTTTTTCCACGCATTGCAGATAGTGCGGCGTCTTTTTGTGGGCGGCGACCGCCTGCTCGTCCCGGTAAGCTTCATAGATATAAAAACGCGTCGGGATGGTTTCATCCTGCAATACGTCAAAACGCAGATTACCCGGTTCTTCGATCGCCCCCAGATGATTGGCGCGAAACACCTCAATAAATTCGTCGATTTTGTCTTGTTTAACGTTAATTTCTACCAGAGTGACGTGCATGGCGGCTCCTTGTTTCACCTTGACGATCAATGTGCTTTCCAACCATAGGTTTATTCCCGCTGATTTACCCCTCGCAACGGCAATTTTGCAGTACAGTTCACAAATCCTGCCAGCCCCACCCTTTCCCCCACCAGCACCAAGAGCCTCGCATCTATAGTTAAGATCCCACCCCCAGAGAGAGTGAGCTATGGATAACTATTTGATGGCACTGGACGCAGGCACCGGTAGCATTCGCGCGGTCATCTTCGATCTGGCAGGCAATCAGATCGCCCAGGGCCAGGCGGAATGGCGACATCTGGCGGTGCCGGGGGTACCTGGCTCGATGGAGTTTGATCTGGCCCACAACTGGCAACTGACCTGTCAGTGCATTCGCCAGGCGCTGCAGAACGCCGGTCTCTCTGGTCAGGCGATCCGTTCCATAGCCTGTTGCTCGATGCGTGAAGGCATAGTGCTTTACGATCGCGACGGCACGCCAATCTGGGCCTGCGCCAACGTTGACGCCCGCGCCAGCGAGGAAGTTAGCGAGCTGAAGGAGCTGCATAACCATAATTTCGAACGTGAGGTGTACCAATATTCAGGCCAAACGCTGGCGTTAAGCGCCATGCCGCGCCTGCTGTGGTTGGCGCATCATCGGCCGGACATTTATCGTCAGGCCGCAACGCTGACCATGATCAGCGACTGGCTGGCGAATATGCTAAGCGGTGAACTGGCGGTCGATCCTTCCAACGCCGGGACTACCGGCATGCTGGACCTGGTCAGCCGTGACTGGCGACCGGCGTTGCTCGACATGGCTGGGCTGCGCGCCGATATGCTGTCGCCGGTGAAAGAAACCGGCAGCGTACTGGGGCAGGTTACCGAACAGGCGGCCCAACAAAGTGGCCTGCTACGCGGTACGCCGGTCGTGATGGGCGGCGGCGATGTGCAGTTGGGCAGTCTGGGGCTGGGGATAGTGCATGCAGGGCAAACTGCGGTATTGGGTGGCACCTTCTGGCAACAAATCGTCAATCTGCCAGAGCCGGCTACCGATCCGGAGATGAATATCCGTATCAATCCGCATGTGATCCCTGGTATGGCGCAGGCAGAGTCGATCAGCTTCTTCACCGGATTAACCATGCGCTGGTTCCGCGACGCCTTCTGCGCCGAAGAAAAGTTGATGGCGGAACGGCTGGGCGTGGATGCCTACAGCCTGATGGAAGAGATGGCAGCGCGTGTCCCCCCAGGGGCCTACGGAGTGATGCCAATCTTCTCCGATGCCATGCATTTCAAGACCTGGTACCACGCCGCACCTTCGTTTATTAACCTGTCGCTCGATCCGGAACGCTGCAATAAACAAACACTGTTTCGTGCACTGGAAGAGAATGCAGCGATTGTTTCGGCTTGCAATCTGGAGCAGATCGCCCGTTTCTCCGGCGTACAGGCACGTTCACTGGTGTTCGCTGGTGGTGGTTCGAAGGGCAAGCTGTGGAGCCAAATTCTCAGTGACGTGACTGGCCTGACGGTACGCGTGCCAGTGGTAAAAGAAGCCACTGCGCTGGGCTGCGCGATTGCTGCGGGAGTGGGGGCCGGGTTGTATGAGTCGCTGGCCCAAACCGGCGAAAAACTGGTGCGTTGGGAGCGTGAGTATCAGCCGAATATGGCCAATCATGAACGGTACCAACGGCAAAAAGAAACCTGGCAGCAGGTCTATGCAGACCAGCTAACGCTGGTAGACCATGGCCTGACCACTTCGATGTGGAAAGCGCCGGGATTATGAATCGGGTTCGGGCACAGCTTGCTGTGTCCGTCACCCAAGCTTATGCCCATTAAGCATTTGGCCTGCCGATTGGCTGCCGACCGCCGTTTTACTTGCCTCGCGTGATTATTCCTCCACAGAAACAGTGTAACTATCGCAAACGGATTTATCCGCCGCCATTGCCTGCATAAATTGTGTTCTCTGTCACTCCGCGCCCAGCGCGCGGTTTACAACTTGACCTGGGACAAGCGGTATTATGCTGAATAACAATGATAAACCTGCACCGTCAGCCTGGCTGACGATTTTCTCACTGGCGGTCGCCTGCTTTGTGATGGTCACCACCGAGTTTCTGCCAATTGGCCTGCTCGGCACCTTCCTCGGTGAACGACTGGCAACCCCCTCGGAACAGATGTATGTGGTCAATCCTTCCAACCGCCACCTAAGCGCCAAGCTGCGGGTGTTTATCGATTGGGCGGTGGAAGCCTTCAAATAGTCGAAACTGCAGCAGGCGGTAATGTGCCGCACGCTGTAATCCGACGCGTTGTGGTATTATTTACCCATTATTGTTATCACCCGACGGGCACACACCATGGCATATATTCCCAAAAACTACGCGAGGCTGGAGACCGGCTACCGCGAAAAAGCATTGAAAATCTTTCCCTGGGTCTGCGGGCGTTGCTCGCGCGAGTTTGTTTACTCCAACCTGCGCGAACTGACGGTTCACCATATCGATCACGACCACAGCAACAACCCGGAGGACGGCAGCAACTGGGAAATGCTGTGCCTGTATTGTCACGACCATGAGCACTCCAAATACACTGAAGCCGATCAGTACGGCTCCACGGTAATTGCCGGTGAAGACGCGCAAAAAGACGTCGGGGTAGCTACCCATAACCCGTTCGCCAATCTGAAGTCGATGTTGAAAAAGTAACCTTTGCCGCCCCTTCATCATTAGCAGCTTAATAAGTTATTGAGCTGCTAAATTAAAAAAACTCCCTCCGCACGATCACTTCCCAGAGCATTCTTACTTACCCGGCTATTAAGTTGCCAGCAAAATAAGCTGTAAAGTTAACCGCATACTGGCTTGGCAAGCCGCCGCCGTTGGTGCATATTGTTCAAGCGTTGTTATTGCTAACTTGTTTAATTACCAACCCAACAAGTTGCTAGCTTAATAAGTTATCAACTTAATAAATTGAGAGATGGCAGCATGATTGTTTTGATTGGTTCGCAAAAAGGTGGCGTAGGGAAATCGACCAAGGCGGTCAATATCGCCGGATATCTGATCCTCAAACAGGGCAAAACCGCCATCATCGTTGATGCTGACGATCAGAAATCAATCATGACCTGGTACAACGACCGTCAGAATGTCGAAGGCCTGCCGCATATCCCGGTGGTGGCTGCCTCAGGCAAAATCAAAGAGACCCTGTTGGAACTGGATCGCCATTACGATTACGTGATTGTCGATACCGCCGGTCGCGACAGCGCCGAGCTGCGTTCCGGCCTGCTGGCCGCCGATTTGTTCCTTTCCCCCCTACGCCCATCACAGATGGATCTGGACACCGTCGGTTATCTGTCAGAAATGTTTGCCACGGCACAGGAATATAACGAGAAGGTGAAAGGCTACATTGTGCTGAACATGTGCCCGACCAATATCTTCATCAATGAAGCCAATGAAGCGGCTCAGGTGCTTAGCGAATATCCGGAGTTGACGCTGGTCAGTCACCGTCTGTGCGACCGCAAGATTTACCGCGATGCCTGGGGCGAAGCCATCACCGTGCATGAGGCGAATAACCTAAAAGCGCAGGCGGAAATCGAAAGCCTGGTGAAGGAGGTGATCCTGTGAAAAAACGCCCCCCAACCCAGCGCATGTCGGAAGACGAATTCATCAACAGCGCCACTTCGCACACCCTGCTGGCTCCCGCCCCGGAAGCCAAACCGCAGGGCCGCAAACGCACTTATAAAGCTATTTCGGTCAGCCTGACCGATAACCACGTCGACGCCATTGATGAAATCATTGTGCAGGCAGCACGCAACGGCGTGGTGCGCATTACCCGTTCCGATATCATCAAGCTGGCGATCGACGGGCTGGCAGAAAAGAGTGAAGAGCAACTGTTGCAACTGCTGAAGAAGCTGTAATTAGCTTCACAACCTGCCAGCTTAATAAGCCACTAATTTATTACGTTGGCAGGTAAAAATCCCTGTTCCCGCAGTATCCCCCGCCCCTGTTTAGCCAGTTACTGATCCTGCGCCGAGGGAGAACGGAACAACCCCACGTAACGCACGCGCCCCATCAGCACGATATCCAACACCCGATAAACAAGAAATGTTGGCATGGTAATGCCAACAAAACCCTCTCCCACCGCAGCGAGAGAGGGTCATTAGATATTACTTCAGCGTAAAGCTCTGCGCCTGTACGTCGTCAGAGTCCAGGCCGACAAACACGTTAAACTTGCCCGGTTCCGCGCCCCATTTCAGGCTGGCGTTATAGAACTTGAGATCCTCTTCGGTAATAGGCAGCTCAACGGTCTGCGACTGCCCCGCTTTCAACATCACCTTTTTAAAGTTACGCAGCTCTTTCACCGGGCGGCTGACCGAAGCAGTCACGTCCTGCAAATACAACTGCACCACGGTGGCACCATCATATTTACCGGTGTTCTTGAGCGTGACGCTGGCAGTTATCTTGCCGTTGCGCGCCATCGTCGGACTGGAAAGTTTCAGACCCGACAGGCTAAAGCTGGTGTAGCTCAGGCCATAACCAAACGGATACAACGGGCCATTCGGTGAGTCAAAGTAGCGGGAAGTGTATTTGCCCGGGTTTTCCTTGCCAAACGGACGGCCAGTATTGAGATGGTTGTAGTACATCGGGATCTGCCCGACCGAACGCGGGAAGGTCATCGGCAACTTACCCGACGGGTTGTAGTCGCCAAACAGCACGTCGGCCACCGCATTACCGCCCTCGGTGCCGCTGTACCAGGTTTCCAGCATCGCATCCGCCTGTTGGCTTTCCCAGCTCAGCGCCAGCGGTCGACCGTTCATCAGCACCAGCACCAACGGTTTACCGGTCGCCTTCAGCGCGGCGATCAGGTCACGCTGGCTTTGTGGAATGGTAATGTCAGCACGGCTTGAAGCTTCGTGCGCCATCCCCTGCGATTCACCCACCACCGCTACCACCACATCGGCTTTCTTCGCTGCCTGCACAGCCTCATCGATCATCTGCTGCGGCGAGCGGGTATCAAACGTTACCGCCGGCTCATACTCGTTCAGGTAGTCGATAATGCTCTTGTCCTGAGTGACGTTGGCCCCCTTCGCATAGAGGATTTTCGCCTTGTCACCCACCGCACGTTCCAGCCCTTCGCGCAGGGTGACCGACTGTTTAATCACCCCGGCCGCCGACCAACTGCCCATCACGTCACGCTGGCTGTCGGCCATCGGCCCGACCAGCGCAATGGTCGCCTGCTTGCTGAGCGGTAGCGTCTGCTTATCATTCTTCAGCAACACCATGGTCTTACGCGCAATCACGCGCGCTTCAGCGCGGTGCAAACGGCTTTCGGCATTGGTGTCTTTCGGATCAGAACCGACCGGGCCAAGGTGGGTGTAAGGGTCTTTAAACAGGCCCATATCATATTTGGTGTTCAGCACGTCGCGGCAGGCGCGATCGATGTCGCTTTCCGATACCAGCCCGTCTTTGACCAGCCCCGGCAGGTATTGGTCGTAATACTCGTCGCTCATGCTCATATCGACGCCGGAAGTGATTGCCAGGCGCACCGCATCGCGCGCGTCGGCGGCTACGCCGTGTTTGATCAGTTCCTTAATCGCGCCGTGGTCGCTGATGGTAATGCCCTTAAAGCCCCACTGATCGCGCAGCAAATCTTTCAGCAGCCAAGGGTTAGCGGTGGCCGGAATACCGTTCACCGAGTTGAGCGAGACCATCACTCCGCCGCTACCGGCATCAACCGCGGCCTTATAAGGTGGCAGGTAGTCCTGGTACATTCTCAGTGGACTCATATCGACGGTATTGTAATCACGGCCACCCTCGGTGGCACCGTACAACGCGAAATGCTTCACGCTGGCCATGATTGATCCGGGCTTGGATGGGTCGCCGTTTTGATAGGCATCCACCATCACTTTGGCAATTTTGGATACCAACCAGGTATCTTCACCAAAACCTTCCGAAACTCGGCCCCAGCGGGGATCGCGGGTAATATCGACCATCGGCGAGAATGTCATGTTCAGACCGTCATCACTGGCCTCCTGTGCCGATACCCGGCCACTGAGGGCGATGGCTTCGAGATCAAAACTGGCCGCCAGCCCGAGGCTGATCGGGAACACGGTGCGTTGGCCGTGCACGACATCGTAGGCAAAGAACAACGGAATTTTCAGGCGGCTGAGCTGCATAGCCTGATCCTGCATGGCGCGAATATCCGGTCGGGTAACGGTATTGAAGATGGCGCCAATCTGCCCCTTGCTGATGCCGTCGCGGATCGCCTCTTTCGGGTTATCCGGCCCGACGCTGATTAAGCGCAACTGACCGATTTTTTCGGCCAGCGTCATCTGTTTCAGCAGGTTGCTGACAAAGGCGTCGCGCTGCTGAGCATTAACGCCCTGGATTACGGCGCTTTCCTGCGCAAAAACCGGGCTGATGGCCAGACCGGACAACATACTCACCACACAAAGCCATTTCATATTATTTAATCTCAGGCATGTTCCCGCCGCAGGCGGCGACGGAGATGATTTATCAATGTGAAAAGGCAGTGTGCCATAACTCCTTTTCGGTGCAGAAATAATTTGTAATGTTAAAAGTTACAAGCTGTTAGCGGAGGCCGGTCGATAGTTTTGCAGCCGGCGACGACTTTGCGCCGCTTCATCGCTGAGGAAATTGACCAGCTCGGTCAATGCCACCGGCACCACCGCCTGTTCAGGATAGACCAAATAATAGGCTGCGCCGCTGACCACGCTGAGCGGGAACGGTGTGACGATACGCTGAGCCTGGATATCTTCCTCCAGCAGGCACAGGTCGCCGATGGCGATGCCAAACCCCTGTAATGCGGCGCTCATCGCCAGATCGAGCGTATCGAAATGCTGCGCCTTGCCGGATGGCAACGCATCGCTCCCCGTCGCCTTCAGCCACAACAGCCAATCGCGGCGATCGCGAGTGGGGTGCAGCAGGGTTTTATCCGCCAAATCGGCTGGCGTGGGGGGACGTGACAAGTCGGGCAGGTAAGACGGCGTGCAGACCGGTGTGAGAATTTCATCGAACAGATGATGCACCCGCAATTTTTTACCCTGTGGCTGACCGAATACCACCGCGGCATCAAAATGTTCTGCGCCAAAATCCAGCCCGTGCGACACCGAGGCGGTCAGCTCAATATGCATTTCCGGCCGTTCATTTTGCAACCGGATAATGCGCGGCAACACCCAGCGCATGGCACAGGTCGGGCACTTGATGCGCAGAGTGCCCGGTTGCGCCCCCACCCGCACCAGTGCCTCATCCAACTGACCCAGTGCCTGCTGTACCGGTGCCAGCAGCATTGCGCCCTGCGGGGTCAGCGTCAGCCCGCGTGCCCGGCGGCTGAACAACGGGTAACCCAGATGTTGCTCCAGACCGAGGATCTGCCGACTGACCGCGCCCTGCGTCAGATGCAGACTCTGGGCGGCATGGGTGAAATTAAGCCGTTGCGCCACTACCACAAAGGTTTTCAATACGTCGAGCGAAGGTAAGGGTATTGACATAACGGCCTCTCAAGCCATGAGATTAACTCATGGCTAGTATGACAAACTTTCCCTTGTTGGCCCACCCACTGTGATGCTTAATCAAACGATACCTCCCACTTCCCTGGAGCTACTCATGCAGAGCGCCTGCTCACACCGCTCGAAGTTGCCGGACGTCGGCACCACTATTTTCACCGTTATCGGCCAGCTTAGCGCCGAACATCAGGCGTTGAATCTGTCGCAGGGCGCACCGAACTTCGCCTGTGAACCGCAGTTGGTCGAAGCGGTGGCACAAGCCATGCGCAGCGGTCATAACCAGTACGCACCGATGAGCGGCGTGGCGGCATTACGCACCGCACTGGCGGATAAAGTTGAACGTTTGTATGGCGCACGCTATGACGCAGACGAAGAAATCACGGTTATTGCCAGTGCTAGTGAAGGATTGTATTCCGCCATCAGCGCGCTGGTGCATGCGGGCGATGAGGTGATTTATTTTGAACCGGCGTTCGACAGCTATGCGCCAATCGTGCGCTTGCAAGGCGCGATCCCGGTCGCCATCAAACTGTCGCTGCAGGACCTGCATATTGACTGGGACGAAGTCGCCGCCGCCATTAATAGCAAAACACGGATGATCATCGTCAATAGTCCACACAACCCGACCGGCAGCGTGTTTGGCGAGCATGACATCGAACGGCTGACCGCCCTGACGCGCAACACCGATATCGTCATTCTGTCCGACGAGGTTTATGAACATGTGGTGTTCGACGGCGATATTCACCACAGTATGGCGCGCCACCCACAGCTGGCCGAACGCAGCGTGATAGTGTCGTCGTTTGGCAAAACCTATCACGTGACCGGCTGGCGTGTCGGTTACTGCATGGCGCCGGCAGCATTGATGGACGAGATCCGCAAGGTGCACCAGTTTATGGTGTTCTCCGCCGATACGCCGATGCAGTACGCCTTCGCCGAGGCGCTGGGCAATCCGCAACGTTATCTGGGTCTGGCAGACTTCTATCAACAAAAACGTGATTTACTGGCGAGCGCGCTGCAGGATTCGCGTTTTGAATTGCTGCCCAGCCGTGGCAGTTTCTTTATGTTGGCCCGCTTTAGCGGTTTCAGTAACGAAAGCGACAACGATTTTGCGGTGCGCCTGATCCGCGAAGCCAAAGTCGCGACGATCCCGCTGTCGGCGTTTTACAGCGACGGCACCAACACTGGCATCATTCGACTGAGTTTTTCAAAAGACAATGAGACCCTGCTGGAGGGCGCACGCCGTCTGTGTCAGGTATAAGAAATTTATTTTTGCTTTGACCATGGGAAAAGGGCTCCAACTATGAAATCACTGAAAACGTTGATCGCCGCAGGCTGCCTGCTGGCCGCCGGTTCCACGCTGGCGGCGGAAAACACAATGCGCTTCGGGCTGGAAGCGCTGTATCCCCCGTTCGAATCCAAATCAGCCAGCGGCAAGCTCGAAGGCTTTGATATCGATCTGGGCAAGGCGGTGTGTGCCGCCGCCCAGCTAAAATGCAGTTGGGTCGAGACCTCGTTCGACAGCCTGATCCCGGCGCTGAAGGCTCGCAAGTTCGATGCTATCAATTCGGCGATGAACGTCACCGAACAGCGTCGTCAGGCAATAGACTTTACCGATTCAATCTATCAGGTGCCGAATCGCCTGATCGCCAGGACTGACAGCGGTCTGATGCCTAACGCCACCTCGCTGGCGGGCAAACACATCGGCGTGCTGCAAGGCTCGATTCAGGAAACCTATGCCAAGGCCCACTGGGCACCGCAGGGTGTAGACGTGGTGTCCTATCAGGATCAGAACCAGGTTTATCTTGACCTGACCGCCGGGCGGCTCGACGCAACGCTGGTGATGGCACCATCAGGCCAAAGCGGTTTCCTGGCGCACCCGGATGGTAAGGGTTTCGCCTTTGTCGGTGATGCGGTCAGCGACGACAAAATTCTCGGTGAGGGCATTGCCTTCGGTCTGCGTAAGGGTGATGACGCACTGAAGAAAAAGCTGAATGAGGCGATCGTCAAAGTGAAACAGCAAGGTACCGTGGGTGAGCTGGCGAAGAAATATTTTGGCGATATTGATGTGACAGTGAAGTAAGAAATCAGGGGCGAAAATCACTTCGCCCCTGATTGTTTTACCGATCAAACACCGAGCTGTTCAAAGCGCGATCCTGCTGATGACGTTCCAGCGCCAGCTCAATCAGGCGAGTGATCAGTTGGCTGTAGCTCACACCGCTAGCGGCCCAGAGTTTGGGGTACATGCTGATATTGGTGAATCCTGGCAGCGTGTTGATTTCGTTGATCACCACGTTGTTGTCCGGCGTCAGGAAAACATCGACGCGCGCCAGCCCGAAACACTCCAGCGCCCGGAAGGCTTTTAGCGCCACGTCGCGGATTTTATCGCTCACCTCCGGCTCAATCGCCGCCGGCACTATCACCTGAGCGCCCTGCTCATTGATGTATTTGGTGTCGTAGGAATAGAAGGTGTCGCTCAGCACGATTTCGCCACACAGGCTGGCCTGGGGTTCGTCGTTGCCCAATACCGCGCACTCTATTTCACGGCCAACAATCGCCGACTCCACCAGCACCTTATGATCGAAGCTGAACGCCAGCGCCACCGCAGCCTCAAAACCGGCGCGATCCTGCACCTTGCTAACGCCTACCGAAGAGCCCTGATTAGCCGGTTTAACAAACAGCGGCAGCCCCAGACGTTCGCTGAGCTGGTCAAAACCGAATTTGGCGCGGTTGCTGCGGGTCAGCGTCACAAACGGCGCTATCGCCAGCCCGGCATCACGCAGCAGGCGTTTGGTCACGTCTTTATCCATGCTGACCGCCGACCCCAACACGCCGGCACCGACGAACGGCAGATTAGCCATTCGCAACAGCCCCTGTAGCGAACCGTCCTCACCCAAGGTGCCATGTACGATTGGGAACACGACATCGAGCTGGCCCAGCGCACCGGCGTTACCTGATTCGATCAGTTGCTGTTTCTCCTGACCGGGGATCAGCGCCACATTTTTATTTGAGCGGTTCAGCGCGATCAGCGCCGGGTTTTCCGCATTCAGCAGGTAATTGGACGCATCGTTAATGTGCCATTGTCCCTGCTTGTCGATCCCCAGCAGCGTGACGTCAAACTTCTCTTTGTCGATTGCATCCACAATGTTTTTTGCCGACTGCAGCGAAACTTCATGCTCCGCCGATTTACCGCCAAAGATCACCCCAACACGTAATTTGCTCACGCCCTAAATCCTTCTGAAAAATCAGTGCAAAAAAGTCGTTTATCACAATAAACGCATTGCCGGGCGGCGACAATCACTGTGAACAAGAATATTCCCATGCCACAGAAAGCAAAATGTGCAGCATCCAAACCATATACACTTCGTATATAAATCACTTCTGGAGCCAACGATGGGCATTGTGAAAATTTCTGACGCGCTGCATGACGATCTGCGCCTCGCCAGCCTGACGATGACGCGTTCGATCAACGCGCAGGCGGAATACTGGATCAAGATCGGCATGTTGGCGGAGTTCCATCCGGAACTGACCTATCCCCAACTGGTAAAAAAAATGATGAAAGATAACGCACTGACGTTGAAGGAGATTGTCGGGTGAAAGAGATTGTGATCAAAACGCCGGAACAGATTGCCAAAATGCGCCACTCTGGCACCCTGCTGGCGCAGGTGTTTGCTATGCTCGATGAGGTGATTGTCGAAGGTATTTCCACTATGGAGATCAACGACCGCGCCGAGGCCTTTATTGTCAATGAACTGAAATCGCGCCCGGCCAGCAAAGGGCAATACGATTTCCCTTATGTGCTCAATACCTCAATTGACGACGTTGTCTGCCACGGCATTCCGACGGTCAGCAAAATCTTGCGCTACGGCATGATTGTTAACGTCGACATTACGCTGGAAAACGACGGCTATATCGCCGATTCCAGCAAGATGTACTGCATCGGCCAGACCACGCCGGTGGCCAAACGACTGGTGAACAACGTGTATGAGTCGTTGTGGCAAGGCATCCGGGCAGTAAAACCGGGGGCGACGTTGGGTGATATCGGCCACGCCATTCAACAGCACGCCGAACAGGCCGGCTACAGTATTGTGCGTGAGTACTGCGGTCACGGTATCGGCCAAGATATGCACGAAGAGCCGACGGTGCTGCACTTTGGCCAGCCGGGAACCGGAATGGTCTTGCAGGAAGGCATGGTGTTTACCATCGAGCCCATGATTAACCAGGGCGACCACCGGATAAAACAGAAGAAAGACGGCTGGACGGTGGTGACCCGCGACAAAAAACTGTCGGCCCAATGGGAACACACCGTGGCAGTCACCGCCGATGGCGTGGAGATCCTGACGCTGCGGGACGAAGAACGCCAGGCCGGTTTTGCAGAACGTTATTAAGCCACTCAGTTAATAAGTTATTAACTTAATTATTCGAAGGGAGATCGGTATGACGCAGTCCAACCAGGCATTTCTCAATCAGCTTAAAAACATCGTCGGCAGCCCGCAGTTGCTGACCGGCGAACGCAGCACCGAACGCTATCGCAAAGGCTTCCGCTCCGGCGTTGGCCAGGCACTGGCGGTGGTGTTCCCGACCAGCCTGTTGCAGCTCTGGCAACTGCTGGAGGCCTGCGTCGCTGCCGACAAAATTGTCATCATGCAGGCGGCCAATACCGGCCTGACCGAAGGTTCAACCCCTAGCGGCAATGACTACGACCGCGATGTCGTCATTATCAGCACCCTGCGGCTCAACCACGTGCAGGTGCTGGATAACGGCAAACAGGTGGTCGGTTTCCCCGGCAGTACCCTTAATCAGTTGGAAAAATTGCTCAAACCCTATGGCCGCGAACCGCATTCGGTGATTGGCTCCTCCTGTATCGGTGCGTCGGTGATCGGTGGCGTGTGTAATAACTCCGGTGGTTCGCTGGTCAAACGCGGCCCGGCCTACACCGAGATGGCGCTGTATGCCCAGTTGGGGGAAGACGGTCAATTGCGGCTGGTGAATCATTTGGGCATTAACCTGGGCGATACGCCGGAGGAAATTCTCACCCGGCTGGAAAAAGGCGACTACCGGCCGGAGGATGTCGAGCACGGCGAACTACGTGCTTCCGACAACGAATACGCCAGCCGGGTACGCGACGTCGATGCCGATACGCCCTCCCGGTTTAATGCCGACAAGCGCCGCCTGTACGAGGCCTCCGGCTGCGCCGGCAAGCTGGCGGTGTTTGCGGTACGGCTGGACACCTTCGAGAAAGAAGGCAAGGAACAGGTGTTTTATATCGGTACCAACGACACCGCCGTGTTGACCGAACTGCGCCGCCATATGCTGAGCCAGTTCGACAACCTGCCGGTAGCCGGCGAGTATATGCACCGGGATATTTTTGATATTGCCGAAGTGTACGGCAAAGATACCTTTATGATGATAGACAAGCTCGGCACCGACCAGATGCCCAGCTTCTTCACCCTGAAAGGCCGTATGGATGCCAGCCTTAACAAGCTGCCATTACTGCCGCACAACCTGACCGACCGGCTGATGCAGGGCCTGAGCCATCTGGCCCCCAGCCACCTGCCGAAACGGATGAAAGACTACCGCGAACGCTTTGAACATCACCTGCTGCTGAAAATGGCAGGTCCAGGCGTTGAAGAAGCGCAGCAGTACCTGAAACAGTACTTTGCCCAGGCCGACGGCGAGTTTTTCACCTGCACACCGGACGAGGGCAAGAAAGCCTTCCTGCACCGCTTTGCCGCCGCCGGTGCCGCCGTGCGTTACCATGCGGTGCACGCCGACAAGGTAGAAGATATTCTGGCACTGGATATCGCGTTGCGCCGTAACGACACCGACTGGTTCGAAACCCTGCCGCCGGAAATCGACAGCCAGTTGGTGCACAAACTGTATTACGGCCACTTTATGTGTCACGTATTCCATCAGGATTATGTGGTGAAAAAAGGCGTCGACAGCCACGCATTGAAAGAGAAAATGCTGGCGATCCTCGACCAGCGCGGCGCTGAGTACCCGGCGGAACATAACGTCGGCCATCTATACCCGGCCAAGCCTGACCTGCAGGCGTTCTACCGTTCTGCCGATCCGACCAACAGCTTTAATCCGGGCCTGGGCAAAACCAGCAAGCGGAAAAACTGGGCCTCCTGAATAGCAAAAGCCCCTCACGCCAGACCGGCGTGAGGGGCAATATCAAAACAGAGTTTAGAATAACCAGGAACCATACCCCCACAGCAACACCGTTACCCCCAGCAGCAACTCAAGCAACAAGATGCCGATGGCAAAGGTAGAGCTGGAGAAGATAAACCCTTCCTTACTGTCGATATTCAGGAAGTGTGGGATACCCAGATTCAGCAGATAGCCGGAATAGCACAGGCCAATCACGCCAACAAACAGACACAGCCACACGACGGGATACAGCGCCACAATGCCGCTGAGGAACATCGGGGTAGCGATATAGCCGGCAAACACCATGCAGCGATGCAGACTCGGACGCACTTCATAACGCCGTGCCATCCAGTGGATCACTTTCCCCATGATGGCCACACCTGCCAGCATCAACAGGTAGAAAGCCACCGCAGTATAAGATGCGGTGAACATGTCGAGCCGGATAGCCTGTCCTTCGCCGGAGAGCCAGCCCAGTTGGGTGGTACCGATAAAGGCGCAGACAACCGGTATCAACGCCAGCAGCAGTACATGGTGGGTGTAAAGGTGCGAGACGCTTTCGTTCTCGCTTTTGATTTGTTCGAACTCGGTGCTTGGATGCGCCAGAAGTCCCCAAACATGACTAACCATGAGACACCTCCTCCATCGCCGTAGGTCGCGCTCGGCGAACGAATTTACCCCTCTGACGGATTGCTAACCGTGCGAGGATTGCGGCCACGGGGCTCTCTCCCCTGTACTAATTATAGTCTTTCGCTGAAAAAACGTTCGGTAAAGCACAGACGTGGCGAAAGTTTGTTTTATAATTCCCCCCTGTGTCACTGCCGTGAGGAATGTCATGTCATCCGCCATTCGTGTTCTTCAGGCCGGTATTGTCGATGTCGACGCCGGTCAAAATGTCACCCTGGTTCAGCCCTGTAATCTGTATGGCTGCCGACTCGGCGATGGAGTGTTCGTCGGGCCCTTTGTCGAGATCCAAAAAAACGTCAGCATTGGTGCCCGCAGCAAAATTCAGTCACACAGTTTTATCTGTGAATATGTCACTATTGGCGCGGACTGCTTTATCGGCCACAACGTCACCTTCGCCAACGATCTGTTTAAAGATGGCTCGCCCAATGCCGATGCAAGCAGTTGGGGCCGAACGCAAATTGGCGATGGTGTTTCCATCGGTTCCGGTGCCACGGTGCTGGCGGTGGAAATCTGCAGCGGTGCGGTGATCGGTGCCGGTTCAGTGGTCACCAAAAACATCACCCGTAAAGGGATCTATGCCGGTAACCCGGCGCGTTTGCTGAGGGAGCTTGCCCCATGAGCCAGGCGATCCAAATTGCCCCGGCCAGCCGTTTACCCGACGGCTACCTGACCGGTTGCGACTTTAGCTTTCACATCACCCACTACGCCCAACCCGTTTTTGATGCGCCGATCGACAGTTGGCCGTTGCTGCCGGTTACTCCCTTTCGCAAGAACTACCCGTTGGCCCCGTTCGTCAACGATGAAAGCGACACCTTTCTGGCCCATCATCGCGGCGAGCCGGTCGGCCA
The DNA here is from genome assembly GCF_052691735.1 of Serratia sp. NA_13. Classification (NCBI taxonomy): domain Bacteria; kingdom Pseudomonadati; phylum Pseudomonadota; class Gammaproteobacteria; order Enterobacterales; family Yersiniaceae; genus Serratia; species Serratia sp. NA_13. The sequence continues at coordinate 485,782 of NZ_JBQZFV010000002.1, read as the reverse complement.
TATTACACTGAGCAATAACTGGAACGGCTATGCGCTGATTGAAGAAATCGTGGTCAGCGCCCACGTACGCCGCCTGGGGGTTGCCAGCGCATTGCTGGAAACTGCCCAGCACTGGGCTCAACGCCACGAAACCGCCGGGCTGATGCTGGAAACGCAAAATACCAATCTGCCCGCCTGCCGCTGTTATCAACGCTTTGGCTTTATCCTCGGCGGCATCGACCACCTGCTGTATCGAGCTCAACCGGACATCGCCGATCACGAAATCGCCCTATTCTGGTACCTGCCGTTTAACAGTGAAATCGGTTATTAAGTGTTAACCGAACGTTAAGACTATGTTTAAGCATTGCCCCTCCAGGCAATAGTGAGAGCTGTTATCATTTTCACCATCACGGGCCAAAACCATCGGAGGGGAAAATGTACAAGGTTGTTTCATTAATATTGGCTATTGCACTCAGCGGCTGTGCAGATAAAATTCCCGTTGGGCAAACGCCTGAACCCACTATTACCTCACCTGCAGATCTCAAGGCCAGCATGGATAACCAGACGTTAAACAAACTCAATCAGCTTCTCGCCCTGCGCGCCGCTGCACAGGCAGAGCAGCAGGATAGCGGCCACATGATCGATCTGCTGTCCCGCCCCTTCCTTGGGACGCCTTACGTGGCCAACATGCTGATTGGCTCGCAGGATACGCCGGAAAAGCTGGTGATCGACTTCCGTGGTTTGGACTGTTTTACCTATATCGATTACGTCGATGCCCTACGCCAGGCGAGCAACCAGACCGATTTTGTCCAGCGGCTGACCCACATACGTTATGCCAGTGGTGAAATCAGCTTCCTGCAACGCAAGCATTTCTTTAGCGATTGGTCACATCAGGCCAAAACCAACGTCACTGATATCACCGCCTCACTCAGCCCGCATACGGTCACGCTGGTGAAAAACCTGAACCAAAAGTCAGACGGCAGCAGCTATCTGCCGGGGCTGAAAAACGTTCAGCGCAATATCACCTACCTGCCCAGCGATTTTATTGACGACAAGGTACTGGCCCAGTTGCACACCGGCGATTACATCGGCATTTACACCCATTTGGCCGGGCTGGACGTCACCCATACCGGCATCTATATCATGACCGAAAACGGCCCGGTGCTGCGTAACGCCTCTTCACGCAAAGAAAATATGCAGGTGGTGGACTCGCCCTTTATGGATTACGTACTGGCCACGCCGGGCATTGTGGTATTTCGCGCCAAATAAGGGCGCGCACTAAAACTTCCTGTTATTAGTTAGAAGCCTTTGTGCTGAGCAGGTGTTTGACTTCCCCACGGGTTCAGGCTTAGCTAACAGCACAAAACCAACTGATTTCATTGTTTTTTTCAGGGAGAGGTCGATGTCCAAAAACTGGCGTTATACCCCACTGCTGGCGGCATTCGCCGCCGTACTGGCGCTGCAAGGCTGCGACCAAAAAACCGATCAGAATCATATCAAGGTCGGGGTCATCAACGGCGCAGAACAGGACGTGGCGGAAATGGCCAAACAGGTGGCTAAAGAGAAGTACGGCCTGGAGGTCGAACTGGTCGGTTTCAGTGGTTCGCTGCTGCCCAACGAGGCTACCGATAAAGGCGAGCTGGATGCCAACGTGTTCCAGCACCGGCCGTTCCTCGAACAGCAGAATAAAGATCACGGCTACAAGCTGGTGGCAGTGGGTAATACCTTCGTGTTCCCGATGGCCGGCTATTCGAAAAAAATCAAATCACTGAAAGAATTGCAGGACGGTGCAGTGATCGCCATCCCGCTGGATCCCACCAACCTCGGCCGCGCACTGCTGCTGCTGGAGAAAATCGGTCTGATCACGCTCAAACCGGGCAAAGGGCTGCTGCCAACCTCGCTGGATATCAGCGCCAACCCGCATAACTACAAGATTATGGAACTGGAAGGTGCGCAACTGCCGCAGGTGCTGGATGACCCTAAAGTCACCGTCGCCGTCATCAGCACCACTTACATCAACCAGACCGGTCTGACGCCAACCAAAGACGGCATCTTTATCGAAGACAAGAATTCGCCGTACACCAACATTATCGTGACGCGTGAAGACAACAAGGATGCGCCGAACGTGCAAAACTTCATCAAGGCCTACGAGTCGGATGAGGTCGCCAGTGCCGCCGAGAAAATCTTCAACGGCGGCGCGGTAAAAGGCTGGTAATCAACCCATTAATTTCAATTGCGGGTTCTATTAATGGAGCCCGCAACTCCCCCCGAAAATATCCACATTCCCCCTATTGACCCTCACGCCACGTCAGGCTTTAGTATTTCTGCACGCACAAGGGAGGAGCACATCACATGCTATTGAAAGTTGGCGAACTGGCCCGCCGTTCCGGCATCACCGTCAGGACGCTGCATTAGTACGACAGCATTGGTTTGCTGGTTGCTTCTGCGCGTTCCGACGCCGGGTATCGCTTATATAACCGGGCTGATATTAGCCGCTTGCACCATATTCAGGCGCTGCGCCGAATGGGGATCCCGCTGGCGGAAGTCGGGGCAATTCTGGCACGTTCGGGGATGACGTTAACGACGGTGATTGAGCAGCAAATTGCCATGCTGGAGCAGCAACTGGCGCAGACCGCCGCGCTGCGCGATCGTTTGCAACAGATGCATGCACAGCTCACCGCCGGGGAAGAACCTGAACTGAACGACTGGCTGACGACATTGGAGTTAATGACCATGTACGACAAATATTTTACCGCCGACGAACTGGCACAACTGCCATTCTATCAGGCCGATCCCATGCGCAATCAGCAATGGGCTGAACTGGTCAGCAACATGCGCCAGTTAATCGACAGTGGCGTTGCCCCACAAACGCTACAGGCACAGACTCTGGCCCGGCGTTGGATGCAGATGCTGGAACGCGATACCGCAGGTAACCCGGCGTTTCTCACCCGGCTTAACACCATGCATGCCGACGAACCCTCCATGCGCGAACAAACCGGTATCACCCCGGCAATGACTGACTATGTGACCCGGGCCTTTGCCGAAACCAAGCTGTCCATCTACCAGAAATACCTGTCGAAGGAAGAATACGCCTATGTACGCCAACACTATTTTACCCGCTTGCAGGAGTGGCCGGCGCTGATCGCCCGCTTCCATCAGGCGCTCAATGACGGCGTACCGCCGGAATCCGGGCAGGCGAAACAGCTAGCAACCCAATGGCTTGAGCTGTTCCAGTCCTATGCAGGTACCAACCCGGCCACCCAGATGAAAATTCGCCAGGCCATGGAGCGGGAACCCACGCTGGCCGAGGGCACCTGGCTGACCCCAGCGTTGCTGCGTTATTTGCAGCAGGCGGTGGCGCAGTTAATGCGCGGTACATGATGAATCGTCATCACACGACCATAGGTTTTTCTTATCTCCGGCATAAGAAAGCCCAATTTACCTCGTTGATAAAGGCGGCGCATAATGCGCTTATCTTATGATCTTTAAGGTAAACAGGAACCAGCATGCTTCATTCTGCTCCGCTGTTGCTCGTCGACGCCACGCCAGATGACATGGCCGCTGTGCAACAGATTTACGCCCATCATGTGTTGTACGGTGCCGCATCTTTTGAAGAAGAGCCGCCAACGCTGGAAGAAATGCAACAGCGGCTCAGTAAGGTGCAGGAGGCTGGGCTGCCCTGGCTGGTGGCCAAACGGGCGGGTCAGGTGGTGGGATACTGTTACGCTACCCCTTACCGACCCCGCCCGGCCTACCGATTTACCGTAGAGGAATCGGTATATATTGCCGACGGGCAACAAGGTCAGGGTATTGGCAAACTGTTATTGGCCGAATTGATCGCCCGCTGCGAGCTGGGTCCCTGGCGCCAGATGTTGGCTACCGTTGGTAATGCCAAAGAGAATCAGGGTTCGCTGGCTCTGCATAAGACTCTGGGATTTTGCAGCGTGGGCACGCTAAAGGCGGTGGGCTTTAAACTGGGCGAGTGGCGTGATACTCACATCATGCAGCGCACGCTGGGGGAAGCTAGCGATAACTTGCCGCAGAACTGATAAACCGGGTGCGGCAGAGGCACCCGGCAAGATCATCAGGCTTTTAAACGGCCACGAATGGCACCAAGAGCTGAAACCACCAGCAGCACCACGCCGCCGGCAATCAAACCAAATACCACGTTGAGCAAGGCAGGAATAACCCCCTGCAAGATCTGGCCGAAGGTCGGCACTACGGTGGCATAGGATGCCCAGTCCTCAAACAGATGATGTATCGGCGGCAGGCCATGGGTCAGGATGCCGCCACCGACCATAAACATCGCGATGGTGCCAACGATCGACAGAGTCTTCATCAGGTAAGGTGCAGCACTGACTATGCCGTTACCGATAGAACGGACCAACGCACTGCTTTTACGACTCAGATACAGCCCCAAATCGTCGAGTTTGACGATGCCAGCCACGATGCCGTAAACCCCCGCCGTCATCACAATGGCGATACCGCATAAAACGATCACCTGCTGGCTGAAGGTGGCTCCTGCTACGGTGCCCAGCGTAATGGCAATAATCTCGGCGGACAGCACAAAGTCAGTCCGTATTGCCCCTTTCACTTTACGTTGTTCGTAGGCCGCCACATCTTCGTTGGCATCCAGCGCCTCTTTCTTTTCCTCACCCGCCTGCTTGCTGTGGGTCAGGCTGTGAAAGACTTTCTCAAACCCTTCGTAGCACAGGTAGGCACCGCCCACCATCAACAGCGGCGTAATTGCCCAAGGGGCGAATACGCTGATCAGTAACGCCAGCGGCACCAGAATCAGCTTGTTGATAAACGAGCCCTTGGCCACGCTCCACACCACTGGCAGCTCGCGATCGGCCTTGACTCCGGAAACCTGTTGCGCATTGAGCGCCAGATCGTCCCCCAGTACCCCGGCGGTTTTTTTCGCCGCCATTTTTGTCATCAACGAGACGTCGTCCAGCAGCGAAGCAATGTCGTCGATTAAAGTCAGTAAGCTACTTCCAGCCAAAGCGGTTCATCCTTTTCAAATTCATTGGTCGTTACCCGTTTAGCATAGCGTTAAACGTCCTGGAATGGGTATCGGATGATGGCGGAAAATACCGGGAGCAGAACCAACAGCTCCCGGCCTGCGAGTTAAATCGCCACGCTTCCCAGAATGAAAGTGACGGTCATGACTGACAACAGCGTGGTCCAGGTAATGATGGACGCCATAGCTTCATGATCGCCCCCCATCTGCCGCGCCAAAATATAGGCGTTACCGGCGCAGGGAACGGCGGAATAAAGGATAGCTATACTGGCCGGCACGCCTGTGGCACCAAAATACTTCACCAGCGCAATGGTGATCAGTGGCATCGCCACCAGTTTGAGCAGCGTCGCATAAGAAATGGAAACCATTTTGCGAATATGCATGCTGACAATCAGCCCCGCGCCGACCGACATCAGGCTCAGCGGTGTGGCGGCGTTGGCCAGATACTGGAACAACTGTTTGATGGCACCGGTGATATGCAGGTTAAGCAAGTTCATCAGGACACCCAACAAGGCACCGATAATCAAGGGGTTTTTGGTCAGGGCCAATACCGCGCCGCTCAGACTTTTCTTGCTGCCGGTACCGTAGTGATTCATCACCAGCACGCTCAGTATATTGGTCAGAATGATCATGTAGGCCACGAAAAAACCGGACAGCGCTACGCCCTCACTGCCGAACAGCGACTGAGACAACGCGATAAACACATAAGAGTTATACCTGACTCCCCCCTGAAAAATTGAGGTGAAGAGATCGGGTGAGGTATCAACAAAGAACTTCACCGCAAAGATAATCAAGGCAATGAGCAGAGTCGATATGATAGTCGCCATAACGGGATAAAAACTGTCCGCGCCGCTAAAGTTCGCCTCACTAATATCCAGAATCAATAATGCCGGGAAGAAAAGATAATAAACAAACTTATCTGAGAACCCCCAAAAAACGGCGACATCCTTGACATATACCTTAGAGAGAAAGCCAAATACAATTAATAGGAAAATAGGTAAAATAGAAAGAAAAACGTTTAACATACACAATCGCCTTTAAATCGAAAAAATGCGGTCTTCAATCTGATTAAGATTACGATGGTTCCACAAACTGGCTGAAACGAAAACTCGCTGTACCCAACGTAGCGGCGTGTCGTTCTCATCATAAGAAGGGGTGAATTTATCACGCGAATGCAAAGCAAATCGATTATCGATATAAACCAAATCGCCAGGGCAGATATCTATGCCGACCGCATTTTCTTTAATCAGGCCATAAAAACGCTCCAGCGCAACCTCCGCTCGCGACGTGCTGGCAGAGATCATTCCCGGATAGAAGACGGCGCTGACATCCGGCAGAATATGGTTTTGCGAAATCAACGGCACCAGTGCGGTTTCCTCCCTGCCACCCTGATTGGACTGGCGCCAACGGTAAGGCAGCTTGATGCTGTACAGCGGGCTGGCCAGAATCGCTATATCTTCCTGACTCAGTTGGGCGATCGCCAACCGTGAATCGGAAATGCGCGTCAGCGGGCTTTGCGGATCACGCCGCACGCCCGCTAGCAGCAGGCCCATCGGGGATACGTTAAACTGCTCAAGATGTTTCAGTGCCGCGTTTTCAATATGAAAATCCAATTCCACATCAAAGCCCAACCCGGTGTATTCTTTTTTCGCCTCCCGTTTGGGGATCAAATTATTGATAATCTCCTTCCCTTCAAAATACATGGAGTAAGGTTCACCGATAAGAGTAGATATACCTACCAGCAGGTTTTCACTGATATTTCCTGATTTTGCAGATGGTGTATATTCATTCGGGCAGGGTGAGAAAAAAACCTCTTTATCTATTGGCGCATTTTTTAGAATAAAATAGGGTCTGGGTTTGATCGAAGCTTTTTGTTTTCCCAACGCAGCACTTACGCGATGAGGTAAATAATGCATCATTGCCGATCGGATAGCATGAATATAAGCATCGCCACCGGCAGGATCGTAAGTTATTTTATCCAATGCCAACGATAATTCGTTTTTTTCCTGATCCGTCAATGGGAAAACGTTCTGATAGTCCATTTTGCTTGTTCCTTGAAAACATCGGTATCATTAGAACATCTAATGATACGGCGCGCATGTTAACATTCCGTAAGCAAAATCATAAAGATTTATTAACTAAAAGCGTGATCCTAATCACTGGGCGCAGAAACCTCCATTAATTCATTTAAAACAGCCGGTTAAAAACGCGTCAGACGTAATCTCTCCCTACCCCGCCATGGGCATTGCCCTGGAACATGACAAAAGTGGAAACCTTGCTCATGGGAGGCTGTCCTCACGACGATAAAGTATTCATTAATGATAGCGGATGAACTAGCACCGCGACTCTAGCCAAGGTAATCGGAGATATCGCTGACGGCAAGGATAGGGCTGCATTAGGGGGAGACGCGACCTGCAGAAAACTCCGCAGGCCGCAGAACATATTATTCGGTTTCGTTCTTCGCCAGACGGGCATCTTTCTGACGGCGATAATCACGTGCCGCCGCGGGGATCGGCGTCACCTTACCGGTTTCTATCCAGGTGCGCAGGCGGTTGGCATCGGCAAAGTGGGTGTACTTGCCGAAAGCATCCAGCACCACCAGCGAAACCGAACGCCTACCGATCATGGTCCGCATCGCCAGGCAGTGCCCCGCTTCGTTGGTGAAGCCAGTTTTGGTCAACTGGATATTCCATTTCTGGTTGTATACCAGATGGTTGGTATTGCGGAACGGCAATGTGTAGTTCGGATCCTTAAAACTCGCCATGCGTTCGGTGGTAGTACTGAGCTGGCCAATCAGCGGATATTGCTTGGTGGCAATCAACAGCTTGGTCAGGTCGCGTGCGGTCGAAACGTTATGAATCGACAGCCCGGTCGGCTCCACGTAACGCGTGTTGGTCATTCCCAGCGATTTGGCTTTGGCATTCATCGCTTTGATAAAGGCACCGTAACCGCCCGGATAATGATGCGCCAGACTGGCGGCGGCACGGTTTTCCGACGACATTAATGCCAATAGCAGCATATCTTTACGGCTGATTTCACTGTTCAGACGAACGCGCGAATAGACCCCTTTCATCTCCGGCGTCTGATGTATGTCCACCGACAACATTTCATCCAGCGGCAAATGGGCATCCAGCGTGACCATCGCGGTCATCAGCTTGGTGATCGAAGCGATCGGCACCACTTCATCCGGGTTACGCGCATACATCACCTTGTGGGTCTGCATATCCACTACCATGGCACTGCCGGAAGCCAGTTCAGGCTGGCTGGCCCGAACGGCGGCGTTATTTTCGCTGGCGAGCGCGCGCGGCGCGATGCCTGCTCCTGCCTGCAAAGCGAGCAGGGTTAGTACCAAAACACGTATTTTCACATGAATTACTCTGTGACGAAGAAGATGAAGGTCTTATTTGGCCGAATTATATGTGAGGCGTTTGAAGTTGGCACTGGGATTATACGTGCCGATTTGTGACAAATTCTGTCGAACAGAAAATTGCGCAAACCGCGAGCGCTCTGGGATCGGCGCCCGCGGGAGAAAAGTTACAGCGCCGGCTGCCAGGCCGACTGCGGCAACAGATATAAACCGGGTTGCTGCCGGGCACCGTCACCGACAATATGGCCAATGCCCGCCGCCATCACCGCCAGCGTCACATCAAAGGCATTAAGACTGTCACCGTAGCCCGCCGTCAGGTTGAACATCGAGCCATTGGCCAGTAAATACAGCGTCTTCTCTTCCAGTTGGTAGGCGTTTACAAATGGCATAGGCTCGCTGTGAGGCAGGTTTTGCAGGAAGCCAACGTCAATCTCTGCCGTCACATGACCTACATTGAGAATAAACACCCCGTCCTTCGCCTGCTGCAGATGCCGCGCCGACAGCACGTTTTTCGCCCCGGTCGCCGTGGCGATCACGTCCGCCTGAATAACCGCCGTAGCCAGATCGACCACCGCCCAGCCGTCGTAACGCGCCTGCAATGCCCGCGCCGGATCGATTTCCGCCACGACAACCTGCCCGCCGTAGGCTTTCGCCGCCGCCGCAACGCCCTGCCCAACCAGGCCATAACCAATCACCAGCACGCATTTTTCATGCAGCGTCAGATGCGTAGTCTGGAAGAAGGTGTGCCAGGCGGTGAGGCCGACCATATGACGGTTGTGCAGTCCTTCTTTCACCGGCAGATCGTCCCAATTGAAGATCGGGTAGCGCGGCGCCATGCCATTCAGCCGGCTGATGCCGGAACCGGTGGCTTCCAGCCCGGCGACAATCTGCGGACCTGCGGCCGACTGGTGCAGGCGGGTGGTCAGATCCGCGCCCATTTCGCACAGGTGGGTCGGTTCCCAGGACAATGCACGATCGAAGGATGCCGACCAGTCCGCATCGCTCATGTCACGCCAGGCGTGAGCCTGTGCGCCGCGCCGTTCCAGCCAGGCCACCACGTCATCCTGCACCGTGGTCGGGTTGCAGGTGGTCAGATAAACCGCCGCGCCCTTGTCCAGTAACCCCGCCACCAGCGGCGCCATTTTCAAATCCAGGTGCATGTTGCATGCCAGCCGCACGCCGTTCAAATCGGGCAGCGCCGCAACCGCCGCCCGTGTACGTGACATATGGCGCATCGCCCAGTCCAGTTCGCTCTCAAAATCCTGATACATCTGTTACTCCTCTACGGCTGCGTCGCGCCGACAGGGCGCGGCTGACTGACAGAGAGTATACTGACCCTTTTGAATTAAAGACATAAAGGGAGCCCTATGGCGGATTTGGCCCACTACATTACGAGTTACGGCTACTGGGCGCTGTTTATCGGCTGCCTGGCCGAAGGCGAAACCATCACCCTGCTGGGGGGGATTGCGGCGCATCAAGGGTTACTGCATCTGCCCTGGGTGATAGCGGTGGTGGCATTGGGGGGCACATTAGGGGATCAGATCCTGTATTTCCTCGGTCGACGCTTCGGCGGAAAGGTGATTTCACGCATGAAGAGCCAGGAAAAGCGTATTGATCGCGCCAGAAAGCTAATTGCCCACCACCCGATGCTGTTCGTGATTGGCGTGCGCTTTATGTACGGCTTTCGCATTATTGGCCCGGTGTTAATCGGTGCCAGCAAGCTGCCGCCGTCGCGCTTTGTCCCGTTGAATATTCTGGGCGCCGTCCTGTGGGCGACGATCTTCGTGTTGCTGGGCTATTTCGGCGGTGAAGCCATCACCCGGTTTATCTCGGGCTTCGACAAACGGCTGACCAGCATGCTGTTCTGCGCGCTGGTGATCGCCGTCATCTTGCTGCTGCGATTTTGGTGGCACCGCCGCCATGGCGACTAAGGTTATCGGTTTAGGCTGCGGGGATTATTCCGCTTGCGGCCTGTCCCGCATTAACGCCACCAGTTCATGGGCGGCCTTCTCCAGCGGCCTGTTTTTCAGCCAGATCAGATGCATCGGCAGGCGCAGTTCGTTTTTGGTGTTTTTGAATTTCAGCCTGACCAGTCGCTGTTGCGCCAATAAGGGCGCAGTCAACGATAGCGGGAAATTACCCCAGCCCAAACCGGCCTCCACCATGCTCAGCGCCATCGGCAGGCTGTCAGTACGCCAATAGGATTCCGCCACCTGCGGCCGCAAATCGGTAATCGGCAAATCGCGGCTGGCCACCATAATCTGCCGTACGTTAACCAGATCTTCGAGAAACAGCTCGTCTGCCGCTCCGTTCAGCGCCGGGTGCGAAGGTGAGAGCGTAGCAACCAGTGATTCAGCACCGACGAAGTGGAACTGCTCCTGGCTGTTGATATTAAGCCCACCGAATGCCAAAGCAACGCCAATCCTGCCCTGATGCAGCATATGCAACACGTCGTCCTGCGGAGCGGTCAGCACTTCGATATTCAGCAACGGGTAGCGTTCCGCCAGCGTTTTGATTGCAGCCAGCAGGCCGCTGCTGTTGATGTCCGAGGCGACCCCCACCGAGAGGGTGCTCTCCAGCCCCTGAGATAATTCGATAGCGTGATTCCGCAGTTGTTTAAGCTGGCCGGCGATCAGCCGCGCATGCGGTGCCAGTGCCAACGCCAGCGGGGTGGGTAACGGTTCGCGATGTGAACGATCAAACAGCTGAAACCCCAGTTCCGCCTCCATGTTGGCGATCCCCATGCTGACCGCCGAAGGGACACGCCGCAGCGAGCGGGCAGCAGCGGAAAACGACCCGCGATCCAGTACCGCCAAAAACAGCTCAATGTTATCGCTGGAAAAGTTCATTGCATAACCTGTCAGAAAAACTGACAGCTCCTGACTTTTTCTATCAATATGATTGACGGTATCTTACTCGTCAGACGGCAAAAGGTCATCCGACCCTATATCTAAAAAATCAGTCAGGAGATGAGTAATGCAAGGCGTTAAACGCAAACTGGTGTATGTCACCGCCTATGAAATTATCGGTATGGCGATCTCCGCACTCGGGCTGGCATTGCTTTCCGGCACCGCCCCCAGCAGTACCGGGCCGCTGGCAGTGATCATCACCACCATCGCCGTCAGCTGGAACTTCATCTATAACTCACTGTTTGAACTGTGGGAAAGCCGCCAGGCAACGCGGGGCCGTTCGCTCAAGCGCCGCATTATCCATGCCGTGGGCTTCCAATTAACGCTGGTGGTGTATCTGATCCCGCTGATCGCCTGGTGGATGGGAATTACGCTGTGGCAGGCGCTGCTGCTGGATATGGCGCTAATCGTCATTATCCCGTGCTACACCTTTGCGTTTAACTGGGCGTTCGACAAGATATTCGGTTTGCCAACCTCGGCCCTGCCGGCCGGAGAATCAGCTTAACATCAGCCCCCTCCCCATGATGTTCCTCGCCTGTGGCAATATCGCCGCAGGCGAAGTGAAGTTTATTCCCCCCCTTTATTCTCATCGCGAATAAATAAGCAAAATCCCCTGTATTTCGCACGGTAATTATTATTATGTGATTTTCATCACTTTTTATTCCTCGTTATTTTCGTCTTGATAAAATCAATCATCTTATTGAATAATATGCTCTTTTGTATACAGAACAAAAAATAAACACAATTGTTCACGATTTATACGCAGGATTTTTTGCCACATTTCCAGAGAAAAGGTAGCATGCCTCGCCGTTATTTAACGGCAGCTGTTCATATAATATACGCTATGAATTTCATTGCTGAAGATCGAAACACGACGGGTATCTACCCTAAATAATTGGAGTTGCATCAAGGCGGCAAGTTTGTAAATCCCCAAGAGCTTACTCAGGTAAGTGACTGGGGTGAGCAAACGTAGCTAACGCAGATGCAGCTTCACGTATGACGGGTATAAACAACAGAATGATGCCATGACCTCATTCTCATCACGGTTGTTCGTAGCAATCGTTTGCTCCGAAGCTGGGGCAGGATAATTTTACAGACGGGTAAAACAGGACGAACGATGCAATCACAAAAAAAATCGGCGCATGAGCAACATGCAGCCAGAAGACGTTGGTTAGACTCTCACGAATCCGGTTATCACAAAAGCATGGGCAACCGGCAGATTCAAATGATAGCCATCGGCGGTTCAATAGGCACCGGCCTGTTCCTCGGCACCGGCGGCCGGCTGGAACTGGCAGGGCCGGCGCTGGCATTGGTGTATCTGGTTTGCGGTATCTTCTCTTTCTTCATCCTGCGGGCATTGGGCGAACTGGTTTTGCACCGCCCTACCAGCGGCAGCTTTGTTTCTTACGCCCGCGAGTTTCTCGGTGAAAAAGCCTCTTACGTCGCCGGCTGGATGTATTTCCTCAACTGGGCGATGACCGGCATCGTCGACATCACAGCAGTAGCGCTGTATATGCACTATTGGGGTACCTTTGCCGATGTGCCGCAGTGGTTGTTTGCCCTCTGCGCCCTCGGGGTGGTCGCCACCATGAACATGATCGGCGTGAAGTGGTTCGCCGAAATGGAGTTCTGGTTCGCCCTGATCAAGGTGGTCGCCATCGCGCTGTTCCTGGTGGTCGGCGTGGTGTTTCTCGGCACCGGCACCCCGGTGGCGGGCAACACCACCGGCCTGCACCTGATTACCGAAAACGGCGGCATGTTCCCGCATGGCCTGCTGCCTGCACTGGTGCTGGTGCAAGGGGTAATCTTCGCCTTCGCCGGGATTGAGCTGATCGGCACCGCCGCCGGCGAGTGCAAGGATCCGGCCAAAATGCTGCCGAAAGCTATCAACAGCGTTATCTGGCGCATCGGTCTGTTCTACGTTGGCTCGGTGGTGCTGCTGGTGCTGCTGCTGCCGTGGAACGCCTACCAGGCAGGCCAAAGCCCGTTCGTCACCTTCTTCAGCAAACTGGGCGTGCCTTATATCGGCACTATCATGAATATTGTGGTGCTGACCGCCGCACTCTCCAGTCTGAACTCGGGCCTGTACTCCACCGGCCGCATTCTGCGTTCACTGTCGATGGGCGGCTCGGCGCCGAAATTTATGGCCAAAATGAGCAGCCAGCAGGTGCCTTACGCCGGGATCTTGGTGACCTGCGGTATCTACGTGCTCGGGGTGATATTGAACTATCTGGTGCCTTCACAGGTGTTTGAGATCGTGTTGAACATCGCTTCGCTGGGCATTATCAGCTCCTGGGCCTTTATCATCGTCTGCCAGATGCGTCTGCGTAAGGCGGTGCGTGAAGGTCGTGCCAAGCCGGTGACCTTCAAGATGCCTGGCGCACCGGTCACCTCCTGGCTGACGTTGGCGTTCCTGCTGGCGGTGGTGGTCATGATGGCGTTTGACTACCCGAACGGCACCTGGACCATTGCAACCATTCCGGTGCTGGTTGTGTTGCTGGTGCTGGGCTGGTTCGGCCTGCGCAAGCGTGCGCAGGAAGTGAAACTGGAACAGCAGGCGCACGAAGAAGCCCATCACTGAGTTTTTAAAACTGCTCCAACCGGGGCAGTCAGACTGATGACAAACCTCATTCCTACCCAGAGCGAGTAGAGGTCGATAAATAAAAATCAGGAAAATCAATTTATTGATTTTCGGCCGATCACCACAAAGCAGGAAAAACCACGCTTTTTCCTGCTTTGTCAGCAACCTAACTGCCCCAACCGGGGCAGTTTTACTCCCCTATACCCGGCCGTAAAAGGTCATTCTGGCGCTTTCCGACAGCGCGATATCCGGCTGCGCATTATAAGCCAGCACCACCAGCATCCGGGTGATGTCACCTTCGGTCGGCGTGACCCTATGCATGGCGTTGCGGCCACGGAACAGCACCAAATCCCCCTCTTCCATCGCCAACGGCTTCACCGCTCGTTCACCGTCCAGCACCTGGGAAACCCCGGCGTAATTCATCTCGCCGCGGTCGGCATCGCGCAGGTTTTCCACATATTCAAAGCGTCCACCGGCCTGCGGTTTCTGGATCAACAGCGTGATGGCGAACGACGAGTTATCGAAATGCCAACCCAGTTCCTGCCCATGATGGGCATAGTGCAGATTGATCGAAGACAGACGATCGGCGTAGGGATACAGACACTGTTCTTCCAGTACCGTACAGAGAAAATCGCGGAACGGTTGCGCGTCATACAGTGTGCGCAGCGGCGATTGCTGTGGGATATCCTCATCGGTAATGCAGCCCTTGGACGAGACCACCAGCCGGTTGCGTGCATGATCCGGCGGCAGAGTTTCATCCTGCGGCCTGAGGTAGACGTTATGCTTGCTGGCGGCATAAAACGCTGCATGGCTGTGCTCCGCCCCTTCCAGACGGATAGTCGCCAGCGCCGCCGCCGTCAGAAAGCGCGGCAGCACCAACGCTCCCGCCGTATCCAGCGTAGCTTTGCATTGTGCCTGAAAGGCCGGATCACCAATCGGGTTGGCGGATAAATCAACGATATGAGCGAGTGGCTGCATCAGAGACTCCTTGGGCATAGCGGCCGGATAACCCACTGTAGCGAATGCCGGATTGCCGTAATAACAAAAATACGTTAAGGATGAGCCAACCAATTCTTAGTGATAGCCACCATGAGCCCAACTTCCCGTCCTCGTCTGCCCAAACTGAGCGCCATTCTGGCATTTGAAACCGCCGCCCGCACCGGCAGCCTGGCCAAAGCAGCAGACCACCTGGCGTTGACCGCCGCCGCCGTCAGCCAACAGATCCGCCAACTTGAGCAACAGCTGGGTATTGTACTGTTTATCCGCGCTAAAAGCGGCGTGACGCTGACCGAACAGGGAACGGACTACCTGGCCTACGTGCATCAGGCCTTCGAAACGTTGCGCGTGGCACAACAGCATGTCGATCGCCAGCGGGGAAAGGAAACGCTGACGGTATTCGCCTTGCCGGCATTGGCGTCAAAATGGCTGAACCCGGCGATCGGCGATTGGTTGGCCCGGCATCCACAGGTGGATATCCGCCTGCACGCCACCCATGCCGAAGTCGATTTCGCCGCTTCCGCGGCGGACTTTGCCCTGTGTTTTGGCGATCAGGACTACCCGCTACTGGAAAAGGTGCGGCTGTTTCAGGACTGCGTACAACCGGTTTGCAGCCCACAATTGCAGGCCTGCGGCGACTGGACCCAACAGCCGCTGATCCATGTGGATTGGGGCAAGGAAAGTCAGTTCCTGCCGGGCTGGCATGACTGGTTCAGTGCCGCCGGGTTGCCGCCGCCACAGCGGCGTGGCCTGACCTACAACCTGACCTCACTGGCGATTGACGCCGCGGTCGAGGGCCACGGCATTTTGCTCGGCCAACAGAGGTTGATCCAGCGCGAACTGGCCAAAGGGACGCTGGTGCCTCTGGCAGAACCTATACTGTCGCTCAGCAAGCCTTACTACCTGGTGTATCCACAGCGCACGCTGGAAAAACCCAAAGCGGCCGAATTTCTCAGGTGGCTGCAAAGCATCGCGCCAGTGGACAGTGACCGCTAAAGGCTACAGCAGCCACTAGCCGATTTTGGACATCATCTCGCCCAGCAGCAGGTTGGTCGCACCCGGCAGGTAAACCTCGTTGCCGGCACCGGGGGTCAGCGTCAGTTCACCAATGTAGATTTGCTCGCGGGTGAGGTAGAAGTCGACGCGGCAATAGTCCAAGTCTGCCGCAACGGCTTTCGCTACCCGGATCATTTCATGCCAGAACGCCGGTTTTTCATACAGAGTATTGACCTGCGGGATATCCGCTTGGGTAAAGAAACAGTGATGAGCATGCTCGTCTAAAAATTCCAATGAAGTCGGCTCAGGTCCGCCACGCAACAGCTCTACGAATAAATAAGCCTGTTTACCGTTAAAAACATGCACCTTGTAGTCAATCAATTCACCTGCCGTTTCAATATCCAATAGCTGTTCGACGATAATCTTCTGCGGGATATTAGCGTAGTGTTTTTCACGAAACCTTTTCCAGTAGGTTATTTCAGACCATTCGTTAAGAATTTTCTCAATATCGGAGAAAGTAACTTCGCTTTTATCTTTGACTATCTTGACCTGTTGCGAGGCATTATTAGTCTTGATAACAAAAGATTGAGGCAAGGAAAGGTAATCTTTTTCTGTGAAATTATCGCGAATCATAATGATGGGGGTTAGGTACTTTTCCGATACCCGCTGTGCAATATAGTCTCTGACTGCCACCTTGTCCGCTAACATACTGAAATCACGGCATGGGTAGCGCATTCTCCGATAAATTTTCTCTGAAAATGTCTTGGGGTGTTTGAAGTTAATCCAGGCACCATGGGAAAGGTAGTGGCTGACTTGATAATAGATAAAATCGGGCGCGGCCCGATAGAGTCGTTTTGCGATTTTTCTCATTCTTCTCTTTCTTCCATGAATCTAGCATAGGGATAAATACTGCTGACATTCCGATTATTGCATCTTAATTATAAAACCCTGTGAGTCATTCCTTACAGAGGGTAAGGAAATAATCGGATGATTCCTATTATAAGGTGCGACAGGGAAAGTCCCCATGAAATTAAAATTCATAGATATCAAGATCGTGAGAAATGCGTTTTGGATGATATCCGAAAAAATGGTGTCTATCCTTGGCGTCATTTTTATCACCGCCTATATGGCGAGATATATCGGCCCGGAAAGCTTTGGCAAAATCACCTTTGCCACCGCGATTTTCGCCATTACTCAAACGCTGGCACTGCTGGGTTCTGATACCGTGCTGTTCAAGCGGATTAGCCGCAACCCGGCCTCGGGAACTGCCTTGATGTTTTCCACCAACCGGCTGCGTCAGGGCTGCTTTGTGTTGTTCTCGGCGGCAATATTGATTTACACCGGGCTACGGGAAGATTTCATCACCTTCTACTTTTGCGCCGCCACCTTTGTCGCCAGCTTCTTCTCACTCAGAGACGTCTTTACCATCTATCATGATGCCCGGCTGGAGTCGCGCTTCAATACGCTGGCCAACGTCAGCGGCCTGGGCAGTGCGCTGCTGGTGCGTTATCTGATCGTTTATTTTGATCTGCACCTGTATTACCTGGCGATCCCGATCGTGATGGTTTATTTGATCCCCTATCTGATCCGCCACCATATCTATCACCGCCGTAATCCGCGCTTTGTCGCACCAGCTCGCGTTCGCCGCAAATACGTGCGCTATCTGCTCGCCAGCGGCCTGCCCCTGGCGGTCTCCAATGTCTCCATCGCCATCTACACCCGGCTGGCGCAGCTGTTCCTGATGTGGTTCGTCTCCGCCGAAGCGCTGGGCATTTACTCCGTTGCCATTACGCTGGCCACCGCCTGGATGTTTGTCACCGACGCGGCTATCACCTCGTTTTTCGCCAAAATATTCGCTTATCAGCGTGATGACGCCATGCGCACCGCCGCCAAACTTAATGGGCTGGTGCTGGCGATTGCCGCCGCGATCGTCGCCGGCATCTTTTTGCTCGGTAAACCGGTGATTGTGCTGTTGTACGGCGAGCAGTATTTAGCGGCTTACCCGGCGATGGGGGTGTTGGCAGTTGCCACCCTGCTTTCCGCTCTGGGTACTCTGGCCTACAAATACATTGTGATTTTCTCCGGCTACGGCTTCTTGTCGAAGAAGATGTTCCTGGTATTTATCATCAATATTCCGCTGTCATACTGTCTGATCCACCAATACGGTATGATGGGCGCGGCCTACAGCACCCTGCTGACCGAGTTGTTGTCGCTGACTCTCCTCAACTACTTCTTCCGCCGTGGCACCGTATTGCAGATGCACCTGCGCTCGCTGAATCCTTTGACCTATATCCGGCGACCGGTTAGCCATACCCACGGCTAGCTCTCCAGCTCGACCACCCTTACGTACAAGGCCGCAAGCAGCGACAGGTCAATCAACATGGCAAAAGCGTAGGGAAACCCCGTTACTCCGCTAAAACTCGATTGGATCAGCAGGACAGCCGCAACCGTAAGGACACTCCCTGCAATCAGCAACGCGCGTCGGCGCAGAGCATGGCCGTCGCTGTTAGTACCTCGACGTATCGCGGCGCTGTAAACCATTCCCTGACCCAGGCCGGAAATCGCCATTGCCGAAAACAGCTGCAGCTCGTTTGGCAGACCATGCAATACCAGGATCAGCAGCAAGGTGCCGACGGCACTGATGACAAACCCATGGCGTACCAGGCTCAGGCGACTTTTGCTCTGGAACACTTTCAGCTGCATTAAAAATATGGCCAAAACAAAGGCAATACCAAGGCATGCCAGCAAAGCGATCAGCTGCAGCGGGTTCTCCAGCACATAGAGTTTTAGTAACAGTGCAACTTGCGCGACCAGCCCACTGACTAAAAGAATACCCGCATTGGTTTGTGCCTGCTGTTGCGCAGACGCGGCAAAAGGGACGGATAAAGGAGAAGTGCTCATAATGATCCTCACTATATAAAAGCGGCGATAGAAAATTTATTTCATCCTTACAAGGAGGTATGTTGAGCCTATCGCATATATAATCAGGCAATCAAAGTCAGAGTTTTCACCCATGGATGAAAATAACTCATCATGAAATCTTCCCGTTTACCGCCTCTGGGCGCACTGCGCGCCTTCCATGCGGTGGCCGATTGTCTTAGCTTCAAGCAGGCTGCCGGGCAACTGAATGTCAGCGCCACCGCTGTCAGCCATCAAATCCGTTTGATTGAATCCATGCTGGAGTGCCGCGTATTCGAACGCAACGCGCAGGGAGTGAAGTTGACCGAGGCCGGACACTTGCTGTATACGGGCACCCAATCCGCCTTTACCGCCCTGGAAGAGTCGGTAAAAAAAATTGATCAGGCCAGACAACCTCCGGCGCTGACCATTACCACCACCTCGAACTTTTTGACCAATTGGTTGGTGCTGCGCCTTGAAAGCTTTAAGGCACAATTTCCCGAGATTGATTTACACCTGCATACCAGCGTGCAAAGCGTCGACTTAACGCAGCGTACCGTCGACGTGGCAATACGTTATCGTGAAACCGCGGAAATGGGCCTTCACAGTACCTTGCTATATGAAGATCGGTTTATCGTGGTTGCCAGCCCGGCACTGGCCTTGAATACCCTGAATGACCTGCATCGCACGACGCTGTTTCACGTCGAGAACAGGCATGTGCCTGCTGAAAATCCTGACTGGAAACACTGGCGGCAAGGTTACGGGCCGGAGAACCTGAATATTGCCAGAGGCCTGTATTTTAGCGATGAAACCCATGCGTTGCAGGCCGCCGTGGCAGGGCAAGGGGTGGTTATTGCCAGTAAGTTGCTGGCAGAAGATTTGATAAAACGCAAAATGCTGGTGGCGCCTTTCGATTTGTCTTTGCCCGGTGCGAATTATTATCTGGTGGCGCTGGAAGACACTGCCGAACGCCCCGACGTCGTGTCATTACGCCACTGGATGCAGAAAAATATGCACCCCGGTACGCTGGAGTAAGGACTTATTGACTGAGCCTGGAGCTTAATGCCAATGCAGCACCACGGCACCGGCCAAGACCGTTAACACACCCAGCCACTGTATGGCGGCAAGCCGCTCACGCAGCAGCAAGGCACCCAGCAGCGCAGCAATGCCGCCAGACAGGGTGCTCAGCACCGTTACCACAGCCACCGATCCGCCATCGGCCCCTACGGCAAAGGCGCTAAAGCCACCCAGATTGAGCAAACTGGCAGCCAGCAACAGCCCGCCCTGCCGCCAGCCTGGACGTGCCAGCAATGCACGCCGGTTAGCGCTCAGCGCCAGCAGGGCCGTTAACCCCAGCGTATAGCCGAGCCACAGGCTGACACTCGGCCCCAGCACCGGCAGCGTGTATTTCCCCTGTAGCCAAAAACCGGTGCCATAACAGCCTGCGGCGATCAGCGCGAAAGCCATCGCCGGTAAGGCCGACGAAGAGTTGTCCGGCTGCCGAGCAGGGCTGACGGCGGTCAGCATCACCCCCAGCAAACAAATAACCAGCCCCGTAAGCGTCAGCCCCCCCAAAGGTTCACCACTTAGCCACGACAACAGCGTGGTAACCGCACCGTAGCTGGTGACCAGAGGGGCCACCATCGCCGCCTTGCCAATAGCGAAGGCCTGTGACAACGCCAGTGAACCGCCGACGATCAGGGCAGCGGCCAGCAATGCCAGCCCCCAAACCATGCCGGAAGTCGCAAAGACAGGAACCGCAGTTGCCGGTAATAAGGCCGTAAAAATCACAAAGCCAATCGCCTGCGAAAAAAATACCGCCCTGCGCACCCCCACCGATCGGGCGTTGATACCAACCAAAAAATCCGTGCCACCCCAGCACAGCGCGGCGGCCAACCCCATCACAATGTCCACGCAATACTCCCGTCAAATATTTGCCCTAAAAGTAAGCAAAAAATCACTTGTGGAACATCGATAGATTGGCAATATGGTTGAATGAAACTCAAGCTGAACGCTCAACCTCGCCTGCCCTCCCTGAAAGCCTTGCATACTTTCGAGGTGGCGGCGCGCTGCGCCAGTTTTACCGAGGCAGCGGAAGAGTTGAACGTCACGCTGGGAGCGGTCAGCCGCCAGATACGTCATCTGGAAAACGAGCTGGGCGTCGAGCTGTTTCACCGCAAGGGGAACGCGGTAGCACTCAACAACACCGGCAAACAACTGGCTATCGACGTGACCCGCGCACTGACGTTGCTGCAAAAAGCCAGCGATCGCGTCCGGCCAGAACAAAAGCAAACGCTGAAGCTGACCTGCACGCTGGGCATTGCCAGCCATTGGCTGGCTGCACGCCTGCCGGCACTGCGCCGTGCCGATCCTGATGTTTCACTGGTGCTGGATGCCAATGAAAGCCTGCGTGACCTGGCCAATGGCGAGGCGGACATTGCCATCCGTTATAGCCCAGCGGCCAACCCGCCACCGCACTCCCGCGAGCTGCTCGCCGATGCCTTTGCGCCGTTAGCCAGCCCGGCCTTTCTCGCCGCACATCCCAGCCGTATCACGGCCGCCGATTTGGCGCTGTCGCAGTTGATCCACTCGCCCTGGAAGGACGGGCAGAAGATCGGCATCGCCGGCTGGCAAGATTGGTTCGCCGCCTTTGGCGAAGGCACCACGGCACCGCGCGGTATTCTCACCTTTAACAGCGTCGGCCATGCTCTGCAGGAAGCGATAGAAGGTAACGGCATTGTACTCGGCAGCCTGGCCGTCGCGCAGGATGCATTAGCCGCAGGCAAGCTGGTGCCGGTGTTTGGCGAGCACGGGCAACTACCTTGCGCCTATCAATATCGTCTGTGCTGGGCGGACAGCGCGTTCGTTAGCACCACCACCCGTCGCTGGGTGAATTTGCTGCTGCAGGCGGCGGGCAAAGCCCCGGCGTTCTGACATAGCACTTATTGCCCTCACAACTTTGCCAAACCCAACTATTTTATGTTCAATTTTTCTGCTGTGAGATAAGCCGTGGACAGACAACGCTACCTGCAACATCTTGGATTCGCAGGCATCCCCAAGCCCGACCTTGCGACGCTGCAACAATTACACCGCGGCCATATGCTGAAGGTCCCCTTTGAAAACCTGAGCATTATTTATCAGCAGGGGATCCATCTGGAAGAAGAAGCGCTGTTTAATAAAATTGTCGAGCGCAACCGCGGCGGCTTTTGCTATGAGCTGAACCGGCTGTTTGCTCTGCTGTTGCAGGACATCGGTTTTAACGTGCAGTTTATTTCCGGCGAGATCCGCGCCCGCGACGGCAGCTTCGGCGCGCCCTTCGACCATATGGCGCTGAAGGTGGAGCTGGATCAGCCGTATCTGGTGGACGTGGGGTTTGGCGACTCGTTCCTGACGCCGCTGAAGATCACCACCACCGAGCAGCAACCGCAGACCAGCGGCACCTTCCATTTAGAACAGGAAGGCGAGACCTATTACCTGGAGCGCAGAAACGGTGATCACCGCTCGCATGCCAAAACCCTGTACCGCTTTACCCTGCAAGCCCGTGAGCCGAGTGAGTTCGACGGCATGTGCCACTACCACAGCACCTCGCCACAGTCGCATTTTACCCAGCGACTGGTGTGCTCGCGGCCAACGGAAAATGGCCGGGTGACCCTCAGCGAGAACAAACTGATCATCACCGAAGATCACCAGCGCCGGGAATCGACGCTGCATTCCGAAGTTGAACGGCGTGCAGCGCTGATGCGCTATTTTGGGATTGATTTGGAAAGTTGAGAATATCACCCTGGCGGATGAAGCACTTCATCCGCTAAATAGCTGCGCACTAATAGTGCTACAGATGAAGAGTGTTCAGGTTATGCGCCAGGCTTTCCATTCGGTTCAGCTAATAAAATGCGCGCAAACACGCCTTCCATTTCACTCACCTTTTTTATAAATTCCTCTGGTGAATACACCACCCCAGCGTGGGCAATATAGTGCAGCGCCATTTCACGAGACTTTTGCATCACCCATTGATTTCTTAACATACTAATCTCCTTAAATAATAAAATCCTATCTACCGCCATTCAGACGGCAAACATTCGCTATAAAATCAATTAAATAACTTCGACAGTTTGACCAACGAATAGGGGGTATTATCTAAACCCAACTTCTTCAGCGCGTTGATTTTTTGGCTGCTGATGGTTTTGATACTTTTCCTTGTTCTAAACGCAATTTTGGTGGGGCTCATGCCTAATATGATAAGTTTCAGAACATTATATTCAATAAAAGATAAAACCTCACGATTGCCTTTAGGGCCAGAAAAGCCCCCTCCGTCTATGACTTCACGTTCAAACACCTCAACGCCTGCATCCTCCTCGATAAACCTGAGCGTTTTCATGGATAAATATTCCATGATCGCGATAACCCGCTTTTGCGCAATGAAGATGATATCCCGATGTCCGCAAAAATGAGGACTCCTTAGCAAGGGTAAAATGGTTGGGTAGTCGTCATCGGTAACATGAATTAACACTATCGCCTGACCAACATCACCCCCGCTAAAATAATCCGGCCCAATAAATGCCATTTCATAGCCTGTTTTATTTTCAAACACGGCCTTTAATGCCAGCCTCGTGAACTGGCATTGACTCATCAATAATATTTTTTTCATATCGATAAACACGCTAGAGAGTAAAAAAGATTTCTGGAGTAGACAGTTATTGCCGTCAGAAGCTTGAGCGCGCAAACCGCCTGTCATGGGGAAACAATAACGCCGCCTCATACCGCAGTTCATCGGCCAGAACATATTGTTGCTGTTGATACAAGATAACCAACAGGTTGGCGTAAACGTTTTTATCAATGCGGTGATTCAGATAACGCTGCGCCCATAGGGCATAGGTTTCCAGCCGCTGCTCGTCCCGCGTTCGGTTAAAGGCGAGCAAGCCTGCCAACTGGCGATCAAACTCCAGCCGATCGTCATGCATCCAGCTGGCCCAACCCGGCAAGGCGTCCACCTGCCGCATCTCCTGCAACCCGCCGCGCTCCGCCTGGGTCAATACCTGCCCGCTGTAAAACCCGGTCACCATCACGAACAGCGCCGCCAGTGACAGGGCCAGCATCGGCAGCCGCCAGCGTTTTAACCCCGTACCGGAGCCAAGGCGCGGGCCGACCAGCCGATCGAGCATGGCCAGCAGCAGCAGGAACACCAGCCAGTGCAGTGCCGACAGGTAAAACGGGTATTCGGTTTGGCTATGCAACGCAATAGGTAGCAGCGCCACACACAATGCCAGAGCCTCGCCCGCCGATGCTTTACCGCAGGCAGAAGTCCGCTGGTCATGCCAGCAGGCACGGGCTGCCAGCTTGAAGCCCGTCCACACCAGCAACAGCATACCCAGCAGCGCGACCATGCCCCCTTCCACCCACCACAACAGCAATTCGTTATGTGGGTGACGAGCAATCCCCACGCCATGCGTGGATAAACCTTGCGCCAGACGAAAGTGCTGAAAGCTGTATTCGAAGCCGCCGTACCCCCAGCCAAGGATCGGTTTTTCGGCAATCATCGCCAACGTAGAGCTCAGCATCGCGAAGCGCGCCTGATTGGAGCCAGTATGACTGGTGTAACGCATATCGCTCCCCAACCACAGCACCATGGCTGCGGCGATGACACCGCTCACAACCAGTACTGAAGCAATCGTTACAGCCCGCGGATAACGGCGGCCAAAGCACAGGAGAACTGCGCCTAACACCAAAACGCCTGCCAGCCAACCGGTGCGGGATTGCAACCACACTAGCAGCATCGGCAACAGCACCAACGCCGCAGCCAGCGCACGGCGGCGCCAGCGTTCAGCCCCCAACGTTGAGAGCTGAAAGCCAGGCAACACAAACGCCGCCAGTGCCAGCGCGGATCCGGTCGCGATAAAACTGGCAGTGACGTTGGGCTGCTGAAAAATCCCCACAGCGCGCCCACCGTTTGCGGGCACCCAGAATTGAGCAAGCTGAGGCGCAAACAGCTGCACTCCCCCCATTATCGCCTGCACCACCGCCGCCGATAAAATCACATACAGCACCGCATGGCGCTGGCGTGCGGTCATGCGCACCTGCAGCCAGGTGAAATAGAACGCCGCTCCGGCAAATAAGCCCGCCAGCCGCCAAACGGCGGCACTTTGCCATTCGGGCCGGGTAAATATCACCGGCAGCGCCAGCACTGAACATGCAACAAATATGGCGCGACAGGTCGGCGTTATCACCATCCGGCGCAACGGTGTTGCCCGCCAGCAAACGCCCATTAATAGGGCCGCACCGCCGTAGACCAGCAAATTAAATGGCAGCGACAATCCTATACCGCCGGGGTTGGGGATATATATAGCCAACGGAATAAAAAGCAAAAATATAAATAAGAAAAAAATACGATCGAATATCATAAAAAACCTGGCAATATTATAAAAAATGGCGTTAAAAATAACGCCATTGTGATTATGAAAATATCGGCTAAGCGTAAAACTTAACGATAATTGGCGTACAGCACGATGCTTTTAGCCGCCACGCCCATCTTTAATACCTCCTTCGCGCTAAGTTCGGTTTGATACGTGACGGTCTGCTGATTGCCGCTTTGCACGTTATCCCAAAACTTGACTGGCGTTTCGAAGGCGATTCTCCCTGCCTGGCCCTTAATACTAAAATAAGTGCCGTTACCCAGATCCAGAGCGGTATTACTCTCCACCAACCCGCCGCCGGGCGAAGAGAAGATCAGCGCAACAGCTAATTTGCTGCCGGCATCGCAAGCCTGGCTCTTAACCGCCGTCACGCTCAAGGGTTTGGTGGCGATCAATCCCGATTCCGTAACCGATGAGATAACGCCAAAATCAATTTCACGCGGCACATTGATGGTCACCGAACAGTTCGAGACCTTGATCCCCGCCATCCCTTGCAAGATATAGCGATAGTTTTTCCCCGGCGTACTGTTAATGCCCCCTACGCCATCCAGTTGGAACACAGCCACCCTATCATTGCCTCCCTCTTTTATTTCTCCGGTTTTCTCCAAATAAATTTGATATTTGACCTGCCCCTTTTCCGGTTTGTTTTTCAAGCGCCACATGTCGGTTTGCACCTTGCTGCCTGCCTTGACGATACCGAGATCCGCATCGTTATAAATCAACCCCAAACCAATGCCGGGGCGCACCACATCCCCCACCGGGTTGCCATAGAAATAAACCCACTCTCCCTTGGTGCTGCCTTCAGCCCAACACACTACGTTGCGCGTCATAATTTTTGACGTCCATAGACGGCTACCTAACGGCAAATCGGCAGCCACGGTCAAAGCACCGATATTTTCGCTTTCTTCGGTGATGCCATTCTCACTATCAAGATGACATTCCAGCGCCAGTACTCCCCGGCCGCAGGCCAATAAAACGCAGCACAACCCCAAATGAGCAATAACCCTCTTCCCTATTTTCATCACGCTATCTCCAGTGGTTTTATTCACATCGGCGCGTAAGCGCCGAATGTCCAAAAACCTGCGGCCCGAAACCACGAACCGCCGTGAACACGCGTTGCAGCTCCCTAAGGAAATACCCGCTGACACCATGCTCACGTTAGGTTAAATCACAGACCCTGGATGAAAATAAAGAAACAATCGAATCATACATGTTATTATTTTAACTACATTTCTACCAATACTGTCTACGGAGCGATTGTCCGCAGATCAATCCTTCATTCATTATCTGAATAAACGCATTACCCTGACTTTCCAGCTACCGATATTTCGCCGGTCTGTGGCTTTTCAGACTCAAATTAATAAAAATGAGTTATTGGCAGGCATTCACCATTTTTCCGCTTAACCTCGATAGGGTCGGAACCCCAGTTGGCGATATTGCTCGCGTTGGGCTGCTGGAAAATACCGAATACATGTGAGCATGCAGTAGTGACCCAGTATTGTGCAATCGCGGGCGCAAACAGCGGCAACAGCACGATTAACGCCTGGACCGCAGCCGCCGATAAAATCAAATACAACATCGCATGGGGCTGGCGTGCGGACATGCGCATCAGCAGCCAGGTGAAATAGAACGCCGCTCCGGTGAATAAACCATCCAACCGCCAAACGGCGGCACTTTGCCGTTCGGGCCGGGTAAAAATCAGCGGCAGCGCCAGCACTGAACATGCAACAAATATGGCGCGACAGGTCGGCGTTATCACCATCCGGCGCAACGGTGTTGCCCGCCAGCAAACGCCCATTAATAATGCCGTTCCTGCGTAGACCAGCAAATTAAATGGCAGCGCCAACCCAACCCCGCCGGGGTTGGGGATATATATAGCCAGCGGAATAAAAAGCAAAAATATAAATAAGAAAAAAACACGATCGAATATCATAAAAAACCTGGCAATATTATAAAAAAATGGCGCTACACCCAAAACAATTCGGGTTGTAGGAAGGCGGCAGGTCTGAGAATCCCCTAGTCAAAGCATTGCAACTTGAAGTATGACGGGTATACCAATAACGCCATTGTGATTTTGAAAATATCGGCTATTGTAAAACTTAACGAGAATTACCGTACAACACGATACTTTTCCCGGCCACACCCATCTTTAATACCTCCACAGCGCTAAGTTAGGTTTGAAGTGACGGTCTGCTGATTGCCGCTTTGCACGTTATCCCAAAACTTGCCTGGCGTTTCGAAGGCGATTTTCCTTTCCTGGTCCTTAATACTAAAATACGCACCGTTACCCAGATCCAGAGCGGTATTACTCTCAACCAAGCCCGCCGCCGGGCGAAGAGAAGATCAGCGCAACAGCTAATTTGCTATCGGCATCACACGCCTGGTTCTTAACCGCCGTCCGGCTCGAAGCACACCTTGGTTACAAGGGGGGATTGCACTCCTCGCACGCACACCAAATCGAATTGGACACTACATCACGATTTCCGTCGGGCCCCCACCACCCCGCAGCCATTGTGGACAGGGTCAACGGATTATTTTTCACATCGCCCGAGCACGGGACTATTGCCAAGACAGCATATTGACTCGCCCCGCGCCCCAATTGCCATCCCGCCGTAAACAACAGGCCCCCCCAAGTCCTGTGCAGCAGAGGGTTCACTCCGGGAGCTATCACGGCATTACCGTAGCACGGAGAGCTGTACGTCGTGATCGTTGTCTATTGACCCATAGGGGTGAACGCATCCACAGTCAATTCGGAGAGACCGCGATCACCACCGTCCCCGAATACATACCCGGCTCTCCCGTTGACGCGGCCACGCGCGTGGTGACTTGCAGCTGCGAGTCCCCGACGACGTGTGTTTTGACCGACGCCAGAACCCCCGGTGCGAGGTTGAACTCATCTGCCCCCACCACTTCGACTTTGGGACTCCCCCCACAGTCGATCGCCGTAGTTCGGACGCGTTCAGACCAAGCCCCATTCTGCAACACGCCGTGATCAGCCAGGTCGAGAGTCCCGACCGAACATCGGGTCGACGGAGGAGAGGATTTGATACAAAAACGGGACCCCGCGTTTGCCGCGACGTCGGGCCAGATATCTCCGTAGGGTGTGTGTAGTCCACCACCCCAGAGTACACCCGCCATCACACATTCTCCGCCCGGGCCAGCCCCTGCGTGCGCGCCCCATGTAGTCCCAAACGTGCACGCGGAGGGATCCCGAATAGACCAGTCCGCCAGTTTTCGGTTGCGAAATTTACATTGTTTGCTCATGGTAGGACGGTGTTCGTTGTTGTTTGTCCATTTGCAGCCCGAGAATCTGAGACCAGGCCCCCCATATTCGCAATGAATACCATACAGGGCGAAAGCTTCCTCCGAGTTTGGCCGGGTAATCCGTGGGACTCCGGACTCAATCAGTGCAATTTGCCCCGAGTACATGACGGCCCCACTACAAGCCCCCTGGGGGCCGTCCTTGCACGATACGATCTTGGCCTCTGTCGCAACAGGCCAGAGGACCGACCAAGTCGGTGTCGAGTACCCACATATCACGAGGATCAGGGAGAGAAGAGTATATTGTGTTTTTCTGGTCATGGCAGTGCCACCGTTGTATGGTATGAGAAAATCGGGCAGGTCGAGCACCTTAGACCTATAGTGAGTGCCGGATGTGATTAATTAATTCGTATGTCATTGACAATCGAAATTATTCCCCAACATCCTCCGTGCCCATAATGTCCACCGTGCCTCGTACGTCCGCACTCGCAACTCAGTCTCTGCCTTCGACAGCTTCTGCCTGCGAGCTTGCTCGTAAAGCCGCGCGCGTCGTGCACGATGGTTTTCCAGCGCTCTGGGCGCTATGGTGGCCCCCGTGGGGGTAAACCATACCCCCAGCCAGTCAAAACCCTGTGCAATCCTGCCCAGTTGGGTTTTGTCCGGGTGGGTTTCAAAGCCGCCCAGGTCAAAAAATTCATGCAGCCGCTTAACGCTGCGCCGCAGTTGCCAGCGGGTGCGGGTAAACAGCAAAAAGTCATCCATATATCGCGCATACCACAGGCCCTCCTGCGCATTAAAATAATTATCTACGTGATGCAACAAGCTGCCGCCAATCAACGGGCTCAGCGCGCAACCCCGGCAGATGCCGTTGGGCGGGGTATAAAACTCACCGCCATCTTCTACGCTGTAGTGCACGTATTGCTGAATCACATCAAACAATACCGGGTCGGCCACATGCCATTTCAGTTGACTGATCACCTGCTGTTTACGGATGTGCCGGTAATAACCGCGAATATCCGTTCGGTAGACAAAAGCGTATTCTCCGCCGGCCAGGGCTACCCGTACTTCCGCCGCCGAAACCACGCTACCGCCATGCCCGCGCAAGTGCATGCAACGAGCGGGTTTTGGCAACAGCGGCTCCACCAATAACGCGGCCCACTTCAATATCAGCGCATCCTGCGCACACCACTGCACCCAACTGCGGCCACCCCGCCGCAACACCTGCATCGGTGCCAGGCGATAACGCCCGTTTTGCAGTTGCTGCCAGAGCTGTTCCCCTTGCTGCGCCCAGTGAAAGCGCAAATGCCAGATGTCGGCATTGGGCGGCGCATGGCGGCGACGTTGGCACAGCCAGCGCCAGGCGGCTTGCCATGCCGCCGCGTGGTTATTCATATTCCAGGCTAAAGGTCGCCACCGCGCTGAACGGCCCGCGTTCGATGGCTTTATGCTTCAGCGCGTCCGGTTCACCCTGCACGTAGGCCTGCGCCGTCAGAATGTTGGCCCCGCTCACCAATGCCTGCGCCTTGCCTTGCCGGTTAATCGGCAACGGCTCGCCCTGCGGGGTCTCCATGCCGATGGCGATGCCGCTGGCCTGGCTGGCACCGTTCAGTGCCAGCAGCCCCGGCAGCGCCGCGCTTTCCGTGCCGCTGAAGGTCACCCGGACCGTTTTACCCAAACTGAGATCGCACTGCGCCAGATGCAGCTTGAACGGCTGGCCGGGGGTACGGGTGTTCATATACAGGTACTTGTCGATCACCGTGTCAAAATCCAGCACCACCGTTTCATCACCCGGCGGGATCACACAGGGTTCCGCCACCAGCGCGCCGTGCAGGCGCATATTCTCCGCCGCGAGGCTCCATTGGCTGCACAGCAGCAGTGCCGCCGTTGCGCACCAGGCCACCTTGTTAACCATGGCTATTCTCCGGCTCATTGGTACACCGCCAGCAGGGTAGCCGTCGCTTCAAACGCCCCTTCTTTCAGCGCTGCACCCGGTCGCTTGACCGGCACCGCCGCAAGCGTTGGCGGCGCGTTCAGCTTGATGGGGATCGGCTTATTGAGGGTAAATCGCTTGCCGTTTTGCAGCAGGCGGATAGCCAGGTCATCCATGTTGCTCTCAACTGCCGCCTCGTCGTAATCCGCCGGGGTACCAACCACTTCCAGCGTCATATTCCATGCCCCGGCACCGGGGCTGCAGGTGATCCGGTAGTTCACCGGTTGCAGATAGTTAACGCCATCCACTTTGGTCACCCCGACACGGTTGCCGAAATTCACATCTACCTCGCCGCCGTCGTTGATGGTGCACGGCGGCGGTTCGATCAGGGTGCCGGAAAATTTCATGTTGTCCGCCGCCACGGCCGGGCCGCCGAGGGCCATTAACAGAAAAATGCTGCCATATCGCGCCATTGCCTCAGCCCCTTTCACTGGTATTCCACCTTCATGGTCGCCCCGGCGGAGAAAGCCCCGCCGCTCAACGTCGCCCCGGCCTGTTTGACCGGCACCGCCTCAAACGTTGGCAGATTAGGGTAGGTAAAATTCACCCAGGTGTTGATCGGCTGCCGATTGCCGTTGCGCAGCAGCGCCACCCCCAGAGCGTCCTTGTTGGTTTTCAGCACCTCGGCGTCAAAGCCGGCACCGGTCCCTTGAATTTGCAGTTTCATCGCGTTTTTCGGCGCGTTTTTACACTCCACCGAGTACACCACCGGCTGTTTCTTGTAGCTGCCGTCGATGCGGGTGGTCATGACGTCGTTGCCGAAACTCACTTCAATCAGGTTATTGTTGTTAATCACGCACGGCGGTGGCGCGACGATGGTCACCGTCACCTTGATGGTGGTGCTGGCCGCCTGTGCCAGCGGACCGTACAACGACACCAACATCACCAGCCCGCAGCCAGGCAAATACCGTTTTAACCTTGCTTTCATGCCCATTCCCTTAGTCATAGCTGAGCTGGAAATCCACCACCGCCGCATAGGCGCCGGGCAGCAACGGCGCACGGGTGCGCTCTGGTGTAATGCGGTAGTTCAGCGTGTTTTGCCCCACCGCCAGCGCCAACGGCGCGCCCCGGCTGCCGAGGCGGATATCCCTGCCGCGCTCATCACTCATGCGCAACGCCAGCCCGGAAGCGCCGTGCACCTTCACCAGTTCCGGGTTGTCGGCATCCGCCGGGGCGATAAAACTGACCGATACCGCCGGCTGCTGGGCGCTCCACAGCAGGTTGCCGGTACGCT
Source organism: Serratia sp. NA_13 (assembly GCF_052691735.1). Taxonomy (NCBI): domain Bacteria; kingdom Pseudomonadati; phylum Pseudomonadota; class Gammaproteobacteria; order Enterobacterales; family Yersiniaceae; genus Serratia; species Serratia sp. NA_13. Next base: position 454,141 of record NZ_JBQZFV010000002.1, on the reverse strand, counting down.
GATCCCGGTTGGCGGCCGGGCCGCGCAGGCAGTCGCGCAGTTGCAGCTGCACATTTACCGGCACGCCACGATCGCCCACCTTCGCCAGTTGCGCAGTAGCCGTATTGCCCAGTTGCACCGCCTGATACGCGCTTGCCATCTCCAGCCGGCAGGCGCTTTCGGTCAGTTCGCCGCGCACATGCAGCACGCCGTGGGCACCTTCCACCTGCCCGTTGTCCGCTGCCAGGGCTGACGGCATCAGCCACAGCATCGCGCAGACGCACAATGGCACCATCAGTGCCGCTGCGGTAATCACCAGGGCATATAACCATTCATAGCGGTGGTAACCGCCGCCGTTCCATCGCCGGGATGTTGTTCGCATCGCTTATCCACCTGTTGTGTCAGTGAGCCTTACTTGCTGCCCGCCACCGCCTGGCAGCTTGCACCGTTACAGTTAAAACTCAGTTGCGGGCGGCCGCCGTAGTCGTTGACGTAAGTCAGCACCGGCGCGTTACCCAACGCAGAGGCGGCGACCTTCAGTGGCGCACTGCCCTTGGGCGCTACCATCAGCGGTTCGAAGCCCGGTGCGCTGGCACCGCCTTTTTTGCTACTGGCGTCAACCAGCGTCACGTAATACGGCGTCGGGTTATTCACCTGGTAGCTGTCGCCCTGTTTGGTCAGGGTCAGTTTTTCCTGCCACGGCGCGCTGGCTTCCGGATTGGCTACCGCAATCGCCTTCGGCCGGTAAAACAGCTTAATGCGGGTTTGCAGCGCCAGTTGCAGCGTATTCGGCTTGTCGCTCTTCGGCGGGATCTCGCGCAGGTTGAAGTAGAACAGCGTTTCGCGATCCTGCGGCAGCGTATTGGCGGCCGGCAACCCCTGCACCTTCACCTGGCTTTTGGCCCCCGGCTCCAGGCGTTGCACCGGCGGCAATACCGTCAATGGGCTGGTGATTTTTTTGCCGTTGGCGTCTTCGATCCAGCCCTGCGCCAGGTAAGGCAGCTGCTTGTTCTCGTTGCTGATGCTCATGCTCACCGACTTGTCGCCACCGCTGAAGATCACCCGGGTGCGGTCCAGCGCGATGGCGGCCGATGCCTGTTGGGCGCACAGCAGGCCCGCCAGGCCGCCGGCAATTAATGTCACTAGATTATTGGTTTTCATTGCTCTCTACTCTTTAACAGTGTTTAACGCCTTGCCGTTGGCCATCGGGCCGCAAGGCAGTAACAGATTGGTTAATTGGCTGGGCGACAGCGTCGGCGGCAGGGTAAAGCCGCACTGCGATGCGCCGCCCCAGCTCACGCTCATGGCTTCCCCGGCGTTGATGCCGCTCAGGTACACTTCGCCGTTGTCATTGATGATGCCCACCTCCTGCCGCTTGCCGTTGCGCACCGTGGCGCCAAACGGCGGGGCAGAACCGTCCGCCAGCCGCACTACCGCCATCGCTTTCTCGCCGGCGATCACCTCGAAGTGCCGGTAGCCGATGGCGCCTTCGGTCAGGGTGGCCTGCGCCACGCTCTGGCTGACTTCGGCGTTTTCCGGCAACGTGTTCAGATCGATACTGAACTGGTTGCGGTAGTAACTGCCGACGTCCACCACCACCGCTTTGCCGAAGGCGTTGGTCAGGGTCGGTGAGCTGTAACCGCGGATCGGGATCCCCGGCACGCCGTCGGTATCCAGCAACATGCGGGTGCCGCCACTGATGCTGCTGCGGTGCAACGCCGCCCCTTTCAGGGTGGCGGTCGCGCCGCCCTGCATCGACAGCCCCAGCGAGCTGTACTGCCCGGCCTGGTAGCTGGCGCTGGCGTTCACCTGGCTGAGATCGCCGCTGTGGCTGTAGTAGCCGCTGGCGGTCGCGCCGCTGCGCGCAGTGCCGGCGCTCACCTGGTAGGTGTCGCGCTCATTGAGCCGGTCGTAATACCCCACCTGATGGCTGTTATCGTTGCGGTTGTAACTGCCGCTATAGCTCAGCGAGCCGTTGCTGCCCCACGGCAGCGACAGCGACAGGTACATGCCGTCGTCGTTGGTGCCGTTATATTTATTGCGGTAACCGGTCAGCGACAGGCTGATATTCCGGAAGCGCCCCAGGTCGAAATAGCGCGACAGCGTCAGGTTGTAACGGTCATTCGCCGGTCTGTCCCAGTAGGTCTGGTGGTTGTAGTTGAGATAGGCACTCAACCCCAGATCGCGGAACTGCTGGTTAAAGGTGATGGTGTACATCTCCTTGCTGCTGTTGGTTCGCGTACCGTCGCGGCGCGCATCCAGGTATTCGCCCATCGACATATAGTTGCGCTCCGAGAAGCGGTAGCCGGCAAAGGTCACCTGGCTGTCGTAGTCGTCAAAGCGCTTGGAATAGCTCAGGCGGTATGAGCCGCCGCTCAACGTGCCCTGTTGCGGCAGGTTGGCGCGCGACTGGGTGGCGTCGAAAGACAGTGCGCCGAACATCATCAGGTCGCGCCCCACGCCCAGCGCCAGCGCGTTGTAATCGCCGCCCGCCACGCCGCCGCCGTACAGCGACCAGCCGTTGCTCACGCCCCAGGAAAACTCGCCGGTGCCGAACATCGGCCCGTCGCTGTGGTGCTCCCAGTCCGCCGGCCGACCGGCCGCCACTTTGTAACGTACCGAGCCGGGCCGGGTCAGGTACGGGATGCTGGCGGTGTCCATCTTGAACTCCTGCACGCTGCCGTCCTGCTCTTCCACCCGCACGTCCAGCTGGCCGCTGACCGCGTCGTTGATGTCCTGAATGCGGAACGGCCCCGCCGCCACCTGGGTCTCGTACAACACGCGCCCTTGCTGGCGAATAATCACCTTGGCGTTGCTGCGCGCCACCCCGGTCACCTCCGGTGCATAGCCGCGCAGGTTGGGCGGCAGCATGTTGTCGTCGGTCACCAGGCTGGCACCGGCAAAACGCACGCTGTCGAAGATGTCGGAGTTTAAATAGTCCTCGCCCATCGTCAGCCTGGCGCCCAGCTTCGGCAGTGCGCGGTAGGCGTAGTAACGGCTCCAGTCCCAACTGGTGCGGGTCGGCTCGCCCGAGCCGCCCTGGTGATCCAGCCGCGATTGCCAGTCGGCCCGCAGGCGCCAGGCCCCCAGGTTGCCGCCCAACGTGCCGTTGCCGCTGAGGTTATAGCTCTGTGTGCCCTGCTTTTGCTGGCGCTGGCTTTGCGCATTCAGGTTGTAATCAAACAGCACACCCGGGATCCCCTCGTCCCAGCGCGAAGGCGGGTCCCAGTTTTCTGCGGTATATTCCAGATACGCCTGCGGAATATTCAGGTACAGTGCCGCCGCGCCTAAATCGCCGCGCACGTCCATCCCCTCCAGGCTATGGGGATCCAGACACTGATTTTGGTGCCACCAGGTCAATTTGAGTAATGCCGATTCTTTTAACCCCAGTTGTTCAACCAACTGCGGGGTGATGCAGGCTTCACTGCCTTTGGCATCGTCGTCCGGCGGGTAATACGCCACCGGCTGATCGGTTAATGTCTGTTTATTAATATGCACGGCAAACAGATAATCGCCGGGCATAATAAAGTTGCCGCGAGAAAACTGTTCCAGGTCAATATTGGCGCGGTCCGTCACATCCAGTACGTCAGTATTGAATTCAATATCAGCAGCTGCGGCGCAGGCAGCATTCCCCGCCAGAATAAAGGCGATCAACAGCCCCAAAATTCGCGGTCGTATTTTCCCTATACAGCCATATGACGGAGTAGTTGACATCCGCAGACCCTTATCAATAATTATTTAATTCGCAGTTACCGCATTCAGGCAGGTTTAGTAATAATCCATTTTAAAGCGCACGGTGGAATAATAACTCCCGGCCTTCATTGCCTGATTATTTCCCATCAACCGCAGGCCATAATTAAATGCCATGGTGCCGGGTTGAATTTCATTTTTTTCCATAGGTATACCCGGTGTGGCGACATTCCCTCGCGTATCGGATATTTGCAGAGCAATGCCTTTTGCGTTGCCATCAACACCAAATAACCCGGCATCTTCTCTGCCGTCAAAGGTCACGGTAAAATATCGCCAGTCATCCAGCGCAGGGTTGAATTTCTCTAACGTGCAATTCACCAGTTTAATAGTAAACTCATGCAACTCGCCCTGGCCGTCACGAATAATCTGGCTGACGGGCAATGTCGCCATAGTAATAGTTTGGTCTACACTTTCGGTATCAATGGCGCAGGCGGAGGCGATAATCCTGCCATTCAGGGTAACCTCGCCACGCCCCTGATTGGCAGAGTGCACCAAAGAGGAACACAGCAACAGATTAACGAACACCGCACTGTGCAATATCCTTTTGCCATGCTGTAAATGCATACCCTCTCCCCACATAACACGTTAATATACCCGTCATACTTCAAGTTGCAGGTGTGTTGGCTGCCTTTACTCACCCGAATCACTTACTTGAGTAAGCTCATCGGGATTCGCTCAGTTGCCGCCTTCCTGCAACTCGAACTATTTAGGGTATAAGCAGCATGCGGGTAGCCCCGCATGCAATTAACTGTGCGAATTAATCGCCGTGGGCTTATTGGTACGCCAGGGTAAAGTCAGCAACAGAGTTGAATTCGCCCGGGGTGATGGCAGCCGATGCGCCGTCGCCCTGCAGGTGTGCGCTGAAGCGCAGGGTAGCCTGGCCGTCTTCAATTTTTTGCGCCTTGCTGGCTTTGGTCAACGGCAGCAGTTTACCGTCGAGGTCGTTGATGGCGATGCTGGCACCGCGTGCAGTACCTTTCATTGCCAACAGGCCAGGCGCTGCTTCAGACTCGGTACCGCTGAAAGTGGTGGTCACGTCTTTAGCGGTTTGCACATCACAACCGACCAGCTTGATCAGGATATCCTGCGGCACAGACTTGCCACCGTTTTTCAGCTGTGCAGAGGCGATAGCGCCCAGCTTCACGGTCTGATCCAGGCTACCTGGTTCGATAGAGCAAGGTGCATCAATGATAGAACCTTTAAAGGTCACGGTACCGGAACCCTGGTTTGCGGCGTTAGCCATAGAGATAGTGCCCAGAGTCATTACGGCTGCCAGCATGATTTTGTTCAGTTTCATTGTGTTAATTCCATATATACAATTAGTTTAATAAAGAAAGAGTCCTTGTGCTTACGCAGCCACTCTTTATTTGTTCACGTTCACCACTACAGAGAATCTTGCTATCCCCCTGTTTTGGCGATGTGAAAATGATACCCCCGCCAGAAACCAAACAGCAAAATAAACTAAATAATTTAATATTTACAATATTAAAACCTACAAAAATGCTATTAATTATATTTTTGCACTGAAAATTATCAAGATAATGGAAGTAACCAGATTATTGAACCAGCATAAAAACAGTAAATTATCACCCTTGGAAAAATCTTATGACTTAAATAAGATTTTTCTTGAAAATCAAGTCATCTTCGTTAGGATGTTGGCTAACAACAACACCTGCCAATCCACATAAAACTTATAAATATGAAATACATAATAAATAAAATCGTTGTTTTTAACTCTGAAGAACTGACATTGTTTCTTTATGAGAACAACCAGGTTGTCACCAGACTGACTAAACCGGCAAGCCGGTTATTGCTGGAACTCATACAGAACAACAAGAAAAACATTACCCGGGATGATCTCCTGGAAAGGGTATGGACCACCTATGGTTTCACCGCTTCCAATGCCGGATTAAATAATTACATTAGCGAACTGCGTAAGGCATTCGCACTTTTGGGGCTAGTGAATGAAATTATCGTGACCATTCCTAAACTGGGGTTTCGCTTTGAAGCCGATATTGTTCTTGCAGAAGCCATGTTGCTGCCCTCAGAACCGATGGACAACCAGGGAGACAGCCCCAATAACGAAGTAGAAGTAGAAGTAGAAGTAGAAGTAGAAGAAAAAATGATTGAAAAAGAGGGTTCAAAAAAACGCTTTTACCTTCGCTCATTTACAAAAAGCAAAAAAATCACCGTCTTTATAGTGCTGGCCGTGGGGGCATTACTGATAGCAATACTGATATCCAGGTATAAAGAACACCATAATTACGCCCCCTACACTAAGGTGTCTGAGCTGGGTAACTGTGATATTTACGTTATTGGCCATGCTGAAACAGATGCTAGCCATACACAAAAAGTAATAGACGTGCTAAATGATAAAAATATTGATTGCGCAAGCAGTGAGAAGGACGTTTATTACTCAGAAGACAGATTTGATAGAAAATTACAAAGAGCTGAGCTGATTTCAGTTTGCAGTAAAAACAACGAAAACCATTATGATAATTGCTTAAACCTTAAAATACAGAGAGACGTATTAAAATGAAAAAGATGCTCATAGCCTTTAATGCTATTCTGTTTTTAGTATTTTTTTCATCATCTATTCGCGCCGATGAATTGTTTAAGTGCGCATCACAATACCAAATGCTGATAGAAAGAGATAACGACTTCACCTCATTTATTGGACGGGTGAATTTTTTTCTAACAGATGATACGGAAGGCTTTTTCAACATCATTGGTACGGTTAAAACGAGAGAACATAGCTACTGGCTCTCCAGAAGTAGCTACTTCTCGCTTTCGCCTAATGAAACCAATAAGGTTAAAACCGTGAAAATAACTAAAGTAGTCAAACACTCCATAGACACGACCCCAGAAGACATCTGGTCAAGGGATATCTTGATCGACTCACCTGGCGTTGATTTTCATATAGAAATAGCGCACTTGAAAGATAATGCGATTTTGATAAAAACCATTAATACCCCGCATCTTATTTGTGCAAAAAAATAATAATTCCTGCCAATGAAATAAATTATCACGGGTTATCATCAGGGTAACCCGCCGCTTTTCTCACTTCAGCGGCAAATTACCCGGGCGATATCTTTTGAATTATTCAAGGTGCGCACTTCGCCGAACAGGTCGGTGGCCTCGGCATACTCTTTGCGTAAATACCCCAGCCACTGCTTGATACGCGCCACGTGATAAAGGCCAGTGTCGCCCTGCTTTTCCAGATGAACGTATTTTTGCAGCAGCTGCACCACCTGCGGCCACGGCATGCGCGGTTCGTTGTACTTCACTACCCGGCTCAGGTTCGGCACGTTAAGCGCGCCGCGCCCCAGCATCACCGCATCACAGCCAGTGGTTTGCAAGCAATCTTGCGCGCTTTGATAGTCCCAGATTTCGCCGTTGGCGATCACCGGAATGGTCAGCCGCTTGCGGATCTCGCCAATAGCCGCCCAGTTGATGCGCTCGGCCTTGTAGCCGTCCTCTTTGGTACGGCCATGCACCGCCAGCTCGGTAGCGCCCGCCTGTTGCACCGCGTCGGCGATTTCAAAACTGCGGCTGTCGCTGTCCCAACCCAGGCGCACTTTTACCGTCACCGGCAGATGATCCGGCACCGCCGCACGCATCGCTTTCGCGCCCTGGTAAATCAGCTCCGGGTCTTTCAGCAAGGTCGCCCCGCCGCCGCTGCCGTTGACCAGCTTGGACGGGCAGCCGCAGTTGAGATCGACACCATAAGAACCCAGCTCGACCGCACGGGCGGCGTTTTCCCCCAGCCACTGCGGATGCTGGCCCAACAGCTGGATGCGCACCAGCGTGCCGGACGGGGTGCGGCTGGCGTGGTGCAGTTCGGGGCACAGGCGATAGAAAGATTTGGCCGGCAGCAGTTGGTCAACCACGCGCAGGAATTCGGTGATGCACAGGTCGTAGTCGTTCACTTCGGTGAGCAGCTCGCGCACCAAAGAATCGAGAACGCCCTCCATCGGAGCCAATAATACGCGCATGATTACCCCAGCTAAAAAAGACGCGCAATGATACGGGGGAATGCCGGTATCAGACAAGCGCACGGGGGAATAAACCCTGCATATTTGAAGCTGCATCTTTATTGGCTTCCTGCACTTACCCCGGTCACGTACTACCTGTACGCTCCCAGGGATGCGCTTAGTTGCCGCCGCGATGCAACTCCAATTATTTTGGGATTCAAACCGCGCTAGCCTAACCTGCGCAGGGGCTGCCCGGCGAGAAACGCCTCGATGTCCTCAATCGCCTCGCGGAAGTAGATACGGTAGTTGTCATCGGCCACGTAACCCAGGTGCGGCGTCGCCAGCACGTTGGGCAAACGGCGGAAGATATCGTCCATCGGCAAGGGTTCAACCTCGAACACGTCCAGCCCGGCACCGGCGATCCTTTGTTGTTGCAGAGCTTCTATCAATGCTGCCTGATCGACAATCGCCGCGCGCGAGGTGTTGATCAGATACGCGGAAGGCTTCATCGCGGCCAGTTCATCGCGCCCCACCAGCCCGCGGCTGCGTTCGCTCAGCACCAAATGGACGGAGACAAAATCGCTCTGCTCAAACAGCGCCAGTTTCGACTCGGCCAGCGCAACGCCCTGTTGCCCGGCTCTTTCCGCCGTCAGGTTCTGGCTCCAGGCCAGCACCCGCATGCCGAACGCCTGCGCCACCTTGGCCATCTGGCTGCCAATCTTGCCCAGCCCCAGCAGGCCCAGCGTTTTGCCTTGCAGGGTGACGCCAAGCGCCTGTTGCCAGGGGCCGTTATTACGCAACCCGGTGTTTTCCGCCACCGTGTGCTTTGCCAACCCCAGCAGCAGCGCCCAGGTCAGCTCCATCGGCGCGGCCGAACCGCTGGCGGTGCCGCAAACCACAATGCCACGCTGTTCGGCGGCGGCCAGATCGATAGACGCGTTACGCATACCGGAAGTGATCAGCAGTTTTAACTTCGGCAAACGGGCCAACAGCGTGGCGGTGATCGGCGTGCGCTCGCGCATGATCACCAGCATGTCGCAGTCTTGCAGGTGCACCGCCAGTTCCGCCTCATCGGTAAAGTGCTGGCTCATGGCGAACACCTCGACCCGCCCGGCTAGCGTCGACCAGTCCGCCATGGTGAGCGCCACCTGCTGATAATCATCAAGAATTGCGCACTTCAGTTTCATCACCGGCTCCAGATAAATTGAGTTACCCCGTCTATCCTAGTACGAAAATTCACTTCCGCCAGACATAAAAAAAGCCACCTATAAAGGTGGCCTGATAGCGTCTTGCAACAGGCGATATTATTCGCCCGGTTTGCGGCTGCGCGGACGGCGTGCCGGAGCACCTGAACGCGGTTTGCCATCACTCTGAGGGCGAGCACTACCGCCGCCACGGTTTTCACGTTGGCCGCTATGGCCACCGCCGTTACCGCTGCGTTGACCGCCGCCGTTGCCGCGTCCGCCACCCTGACGACCGTTGATGATCGGCTCCGCCTTGATGCTTGGGTCCGGCTCGTAGCCTGGCAGGGCAATACGCGGGATTTCACGTTTGAGCAGGCGCTCGATGTCGCGCAGCAGTTTGTGTTCATCCACACAGACCAACGAGATAGCCTCACCGGTACGCTCTGCACGGCCGGTACGGCCGATGCGGTGCACGTAATCTTCCGGCACGTTAGGCAGCTCGTAGTTCACCACGTGTGGCAGTTGGTCGATGTCCAGACCGCGCGCCGCGATATCGGTAGCCACCAGCACGCGGATTTTGCCGTCTTTAAAATCGGCCAATGCACGGGTACGTGCGCCCTGGCTTTTATTACCGTGGATCGCTGCGGCAGTGATGCCGTCTTTGTTCAGCTGCTCGGCCAGGTGGTTGGCGCCGTGCTTGGTGCGGTTGAACACCAATACTTGCTTCCAGTCACCTTCACCGATCATCTGCGACAGCAGTTCCCGCTTACGCTTCTTGTCGACGAAGTGCACGCTTTGTTCGATCTGCTCGGACGCGGTGTTGCGGCGCGCCACTTCCACCGATGCCGGGTTGTGCAGCAGCTTGTTCGCCAACGCTTTGATGTCGTCGGAGAAGGTCGCTGAGAACAGCAGGTTCTGACGCTTGGCAGGCAGCTTGGCCAGCACGCGGCGGATATCATGGATAAAGCCCATATCCAGCATGCGGTCAGCTTCGTCCAGCACCAGAATTTCAATTTTGGACAGATCAACCGCGTTCTGGTGTTCCAGATCCAGCAGGCGACCCGGTGTTGCCACCAGAATGTCGACGCCGCCGCGCAGTTTCATCATCTGCGGGTTGATGCTCACGCCGCCAAACACCACCAGCGAACGCAGGCGCAGGTGTTTGCTGTAAGCTTCGACGTTTTCGCCGATCTGCGCCGCCAGTTCACGGGTTGGCGTCAGGATCAACGCACGTACCGGGCGACGGCCTTTGATCGGATGATCATGCTTACTCAGCAGCTGTAACAGCGGCAGGGTAAAGCCAGCGGTTTTACCGGTACCGGTCTGGGCGCTGGCCATCAGGTCACGACCTTCCAATACGACAGGAATAGCCTGGCGCTGAATTGGCGTAGGTTCGCGATAGCCCTGTTCTTCAACAGCGCGCAGAATTTCAGCACTTAAGCCGAGGGTTTCAAATGACATAAAGAGAAAAACTCCAGATCCCCCCTAACCTAACAGTGTTCGGTGCAGTTTCCTGGGAGGATTATCAGACGGGACATTTTGCATGACCACGAGGGATTGGCACAAACTGCAGTGCACCAAGCGGGCGAGTGTAGCAGAAGTCGAACAAGAAAAGGCAAATTAAGTGACTCAGAGCACAATATGCCGAAAATTCAGCCGAATCCGAAAAGGTACCCTTAAATAAACCGCGGTTACTGATTGCATTTCGTGCAATCTGACATAAAGTTAATCATATGATTGATTAGCTTTTGCGAGCGCCATCAATGCCAAATAATCAGACTGCCGGCCGGGCACGGGGTGAGCAAGCGCGTCAGCAGTTGATTGCCGCCGCCATCGAAATGTTCGGTGAATACGGTATTCAGGGTGCCACCACCCGCGATATTGCCCAGCGCGCCGGGCACAATATCGCCGCCATCACCTACTACTTCAATTCCAAAGAGGGCCTGTATCTGGCAGTCGCCCAGTGGATTGCCGATTTTATCCAGCAGGCGTTTCGCCCACTGGCCGAAGAGATTGACCGCTTCTGGCAATGCCCCGAAGTTGAACGTCTGCCGGAACACTACCTCGAACACCTGAAACGCGGCCTGCTGGCGTTCAGCGACCTGATGACCCAACCGCAGACGCTGAACCTGAGCAAAATCATGTCGCGCGAGCAGCTCTCCCCCACCGATGCTTACCCGTTGATCCACCAGCAGGTGGTGGCACCGCTGCATAACAAGCTTTGCCGCCTGTTGGCGGCCTACACCGGCATCGATCCGCATTCGACCAAAATTGTGCTGCATACCCACGCGCTGATCGGCGAAGTGCTGTCGTTTCGCATCGCGCGGGAAACCGTGCGTCGGCAGGCTGGCTGGCAGCAGATAGGTGCGGCCGAAGCGGCGCAAATCAGCGATGTGCTGGCGGAACACATAGATCTTCTGGTTAATGGGCTGCGCCAGCGTTATGGCGCGTAAACCCTGCGTATTTCAAGCTACGGCGTTGTTGACTTCGTGCACTCCCCCCAGTCACTTACTTGAGCAAGCTCCTGGGGACTCACGCACTTGTCGCCTAGCCGTAACGTGAAATTCATTGGGTTTAATCTTTATAGGCAGGAGTGTTATGAACAAGAAACGCAGTGCCCTCATTGTGGCGACTATCGTGCTGATCGCCGCGGCCGGTTACGGCTTTTGGTATTACCAACAGCAACAAGACCAGCCGCTGACGCTGTACGGTAACGTGGATATTCGCACGGTGAATTTGGGCTTCCGCGTCGATGGACGGTTGGCGTCGCTGACGGTGGATGAAGGCGATATCCTGCAACCGGGACAATTGCTCGGCAAACTGGACGACGCTCCTTATCTCAACGCGCTACAGCAGGCGCAGGCTAACGTCGGTAGCGCCAAAGCCAAGCTGGCGCTGCTGATGGCCGGTTACCGCGCAGAAGAAATTGCCCAGGTACGTTCGGAAATGGCGCAACGCCTGTCCGCCTTTAGCTATGCCGAAAGTTTCCTCAAGCGCCAACAGGGCCTGTGGGCAAAGAATGCCACCTCTGCCGACGCACTGGAAGATGCCCGCACCTCACGCAATCAGGCGCAGGCCAACCTGCAGGCCTCGAAAGACAAGCTGTCACAATACCTCAGCGGCAACCGCCCGCAGGAGATAGAAGAAGCCAAAGCCAATCTGGCGCAAAATGAAGCCGCGCTGGCGCAGGCGCAGTTGAACTTGCATGACACCATTCTGGTTTCCCCCTCGGCCGGCACGGTGCTAACGCGCGCAATCGAGCCCGGCACCATGCTCAGCGCCGGCGGCACGGTGTTTACGCTTTCGCTGACTCGCCCGGTGTGGGTGCGCGCCTACGTGAACGAATCCAGCCTGGGTAAAGCTGTGCCGGGTGCCGAACTGGAAATTTATACCGATGGCAGGCCGAACAAGCCTTACCATGGCAAAATCGGCTTTGTGTCGCCGACCGCCGAATTTACGCCGAAAAGCGTCGAAACCCCGGACCTGCGCACCGATTTGGTGTACCGCCTGCGAGTGATCGTCACCAACGCCGATGACGCGTTGCGCCAGGGCATGCCGGTCACCGTTCGTTTTGCCAAACCTTGAGGGCCGGTGATGGAACAGGTCATTGAACTGGAGGCGTTGGAAAAACGTTTCCCGTCGTTGGCAAAACCCGCGGTCGCCAGCCTGACCACCCGCCTGACCAGTGGTGCGGTCACCGGGCTGGTTGGCCCGGACGGCGCCGGCAAAACCACGCTGCTGCGCATGCTGGCCGGGTTGCTGAAACCCAGTAGCGGTACGCTGCGCGTCGCCGGGTTGGAGCCGATCGCGCAAGATCGTCAACTGCACGCCATCCTCGGCTACATGCCGCAAAAGTTCGGGCTGTATGAAGATCTGACGGTCATGGAAAACCTGACGCTGTATGCCGATCTGCGCGGCGTCACCGGCGATCTGCGTAAACAGACTTTCGAGCGGCTGCTGACCTTCACCGATCTCACTCGCTTTACCACCCGCCTCGCGGGCAAACTTTCCGGCGGCATGAAGCAAAAACTCGGGCTGGCCTGCACGCTGGTGGGCCAACCGCAGGTGCTGCTGCTGGATGAGCCTGGGGTCGGTGTCGATCCGATCTCGCGCCGCGAGCTGTGGCGCATGGTGCATGAGCTGGCCAACGACGGCATGCTGATCCTGTGGAGCACCTCCTATCTTGACGAGGCCGAGCAGTGTCGCGAAGTGCTGCTGCTCAATGAAGGCGAATTGCTGTTCAGCGGCGCGCCTAAAGATCTGACTCAGCGCATGGCCGGGCGCACGGTGCTGATTGCACCCCCCGCCGGCAGCCACCGCGCCCTGCTGCAACGGGCGATCTGCCTGCCTTCGGTCACCGACTGCGCTCTCCAGGGGAAATACCTGCGGCTGATCCTCAAGCAAGGCGAAGACCATCGGCAGGTAATGCAGCAATTGGATCTGCCGGATGCCGAATTGAGCGAAGCGGATCCTCGCTTTGAAGATGCTTTTATCGACCTGCTCGGCGGCGGGCCAAACAGTAAATCGGCGCTGGCGGAGATCATGCCGACCGTCGAGGGTGAAAGCTCGCAAACGGTGATTGAAGCGCAGGGGTTGACCAAGAAATTCGGCGATTTCGCCGCCACCGACCACGTGGACTTCAAGGTGCATCGCGGGGAAATTTTCGGCCTGCTCGGCCCGAACGGCGCCGGCAAATCCACCACCTTCAAAATGATGTGCGGGTTGCTGGTACCCACCGAAGGCAAGGCGCTGGTGCTGGATATGGATCTGAAAACCAGCTCCGGCAAGGCGCGCCAGCGTCTGGGCTATATGGCGCAGAAATTCTCGCTGTACGGCAACCTGACGGTGGCGCAGAACCTGAAGTTTTTCTCCGGCGTTTATGGCCTGAGCGGCAAGGCGCAGCGCGATAAAATCAGCGAGATGTCCAACGCCTTCAACTTTGGCCCAATCCTCAGCCAAACGCCGGACTCGCTGCCACTGGGCTTCAAACAGCGGCTGGCGCTGGCCTGCGCCCTGATGCACGAGCCGGATATTCTGTTTCTCGACGAACCGACCTCGGGCGTCGATCCACTGACCCGGCGCGAGTTCTGGTTGCACATCAACGGCATGGTGGATAAAGGCGTGACGGTAATGGTCACCACCCACTTTATGGATGAGGCGGAATACTGCGACCGCATCGGGCTGGTGTATCGCGGCAAGATTATCAAAGCTGGCACGCCGGACGAGCTCAAGCACCAGGTCGCCAGCAGCGATAACCCCAACCCATCTATGGAACAGGCGTTTATCGAACTGGTGCAGAGTTACGATCAGGAGGAGCAGCCATGAGCGAAAAAATAGCCACCCGCGACGACAGTGGTTTTTCCTGGCGGCGGTTGCGCGCACTGTGCCTGAAAGAGACGCGGCAAATCCTGCGCGATCCGAGCAGCGGGCTGATCGCCTTTGTCATTCCACTGATGCTGCTGTTTATCTTTGGCTACGGCATCAATCTGGACTCCAGCAAGCTGCGGCTGGGCATCCTGATGGAACAACAGAGCGAAGAGGCGCGTGATTTGGCCAATGCTTTTGCTGGTTCGCCCTATATCGAACCAACCATCAGCGACAACCGTCAGCAGCTGATCCAACTGATGCAGGCCGGACGCATTCGCGGGCTGGTGGTGATCCCCAACGATTTTGCCCAACGTATGGCGCGGCCGCACGACAGCGCACCGATTCAAATTATTACCGACGGCAGCGAGCCAAACACCGCCAACTTTGTTCAGGGCTATACCCAGGGGGTATGGCAAGTCTGGCAGCAGCAACGCGCCACCGATCGCGGACACGAGGAAAAACCCTTAATCGACGTGCAAATGCGCTATTGGTTCAACCCGGCGGCCATCAGCCGACACTACATCATTCCTGGTGCCATCACCATTATCATGACGGTGATCGGCGCTATCCTCACCTCCCTGGTAATTGCCCGCGAGTGGGAACGCGGCACCATGGAGGCACTGCTTTCCACCCAGGTAACACGCGCCGAGCTGCTGCTGTCCAAACTGGTGCCCTACTATTTCCTCGGCATGATCGCCATGGTGTTGTGCATGGCAGTGTCGGTGTGGGTACTCGGCGTGCCCTATCGCGGTTCGCTGCTGATTTTATTCGTCATTAGCAGCCTGTTCCTGGCCAGTACGCTCGGCATGGGGCTGCTGATTTCCACCATTACCCGCAACCAGTTCAACGCGGCGATGGTGGCGCTGAACGCCGCCTTTCTGCCATCAATCATGCTGTCCGGTTTTATCTTCCAGATCGACAGCATGCCGGCCATCGTGCGCGCCGTAACCTATATCATTCCGGCACGCTATTTCGTCAGCACGCTGCAAACGCTGTTCCTGGCGGGCAATATCGGCACGGTGCTGATGATTAACCTGCTGTTCCTGATCGCTTCGGCGGTGGTGTTTATCGGCCTGACGGCCTGGAAAACCCAGCGGCGGCTGGATTAAGAGGAAAGACGATGTTTCACCGTCTCTGGACGTTAATCATAAAAGAAATGCAGTCGCTGCTGCGCGATCCGCAGACCCGTGCCATCCTGATTATGCCGGTTATCCTACAGGTGCTGCTGTTCCCGTTCGCCGCCACGCTGGAGGTGACCAACGCCACCATCGCGGTCTACAGCGAAGACAGCGGCCACGCCTCGGTCGAACTGACCCAGCGCTTTGCCAAAGCGAAAGCCTTCTCGCATGTGCTGCTGTTGCGCAGCCCGCAAGAAATACAAACCACCATCGACAACCAAAAAGCGCTGCTGGTGATCCGCTTCCCGGCCCAGTTCTCGCGTGATATCGCGAGCGGCAATACGGCCCCGCTGCAACTGTTGCTCGACGGACGCAACTCCAACAGCGCACAAATCGCCGCCAACTATGTGCAGCAAATTGTGCAGGACTATCAAAATGAGCTGATCGGTAACCGTGCCAAACCCAACAACAGCGAACTGGTGGTGCGCAACTGGTATAACCCGAATCTGGATTACAAATGGTTCGTGGTGCCGTCGCTGATCGCCATGATCACCACCATCGGCGTGTTGATTGTCACCGCGTTGTCGGTAGCGCGTGAACGCGAACAGGGTACGCTGGAGCAGCTGCTGGTGTCACCGTTGACCACCTGGCAGATTTTTATCGGTAAAGCGGTTCCGGCGCTGATTGTCGCCACTTTCCAGGCCAGCGTCGTGTTGCTGATCGGTATCTTTATCTATCAGATCCCATTCGCCGGTTCGCTGCTGCTGTTCTACGGCACCATGCTAATTTACGGATTGTCTTTGGTGGGGTTCGGCCTGCTGATTTCGTCGCTGTGCGCCACCCAGCAGCAGGCGTTTATCGGCGTATTCGTATTTATGATGCCGGCGATCCTGCTTTCCGGTTATGTCTCGCCGGTGGAGAACATGCCGGTGTGGCTGCAAAACCTCACCTGGGCCAATCCCATTCGCCACTTCACCGACATCACCAAACAGATCTACCTGAAGGACGCCAGTTTCAGCATCATCTGGCATAGCCTGTGGCCGCTACTGGCGATCACCGCCACCACCGGCAGCGCCGCTTACGCCATGTTCCGCCGCAAAATTGCATAAAAAAAGGGGTTCAGTACATTTGAACTGAACCCCCATTGTCTAACACTGAGTTTAACCGTCGCGAGACCAAGCTATTGGTCAACGCCCGCAGCGCAGAAAGCGCAGTTGACACAGAGTCAATGAGCATTTCGAGCAGCGTACGGTGGGCAAGAGCGCCGTGTCGCAGCCCGGTTAAAACAGTGTTAGCGGCGGTTGCCGAAAATGCGCAGTAACATCAGGAACAGGTTGATGAAATCAAGATACAGCGTCAGCGCGCCGACAATGGCGTACTTGCGGAAGCTGTCTTTGTCATCGGCGTTCAACTGTTCGCCCATCGCTTTCAGTTTTTGGGTGTCGTACGCCGTCAGGCCAACAAACACCACCACCCCGATGTAGGTAATCGCCCACATCAGCGCGGAGCTTTTCAGCCAGATATTGACCAGCGAAGCCAGTACGATACCGATCAGCGCCATAAACAGCATGCTGCCGAAACCGCTCAAATCACGCTTGGTGGTATAACCGTACAGGCTCATCGCACCGAACATACCGGCGGTGACCACAAAGGTGCTGGCAATCGAGCTGTAGGTATAGGCGATGAAAATACTGGAAAGCGTCAATCCGGTCAGCGCCGAATACAACATAAACAGCGCGGTAGCTACCGTACCGTTGAGGCGGTTGACCATGCCGGAAATCACAAACACCAACCCCAACTGCACGATAATCAGACCGAAGAAAGTGATCTGGCTGGAGAAGATAAAGTTAAGGATCGCGGGCGTGTTGGCAGCGTACCAGGATACAAACGCCGTCAAGAGCATGCCACAGGTCATCCAGCCATATACCTGCGCCATATAAGCCTGAATGCCGCTGTTGGCACGTTCGACGATTGAACCATTAGAGCGTGGATATCGGTCCATGACGGTTACCTTTTATATGTGAAACAAGATTTGAATCCCCGTATACCCGTCGCCTTTCAAGCAACAGCGTTGTTACCTGCTTACAAGGCCCATCCATGGACCTTGCCCTTTCAGGGCCGCTTCAAGCAGCGTTCAAATCTGTTCCCGACAGATTTGTCGCTCACCTCAGTTACTTACTGAATAAGCGCCTGAGGATGAGCGAGCTGGGTGCCTAGCCGTAACGTGAAACTCATAGGGTATCCAAGGGATCTACCTGCTGTAAGCGTACCACAGAAAGTCTAAGTCGGAAGTTGCAAAGGTATTGATTTGTTTCTGCTGTTTACCGGTTATTTAACCGCTTTATGCCAGCGTTCCGCCGCCTGACGATCGCTATCGCGTGCGTCAACCCAGCGGTCGCCCTGCCCAACGGCTTCGCGTTTCCAGAACGGGGCGCGGGTTTTCAGGTAGTCCATGATGAACTCGCTGGCTTCAAATGCCATGCTGCGATGGGCGCTGGTTACGCCGACAAACACAATCTCATCACCAGGAAACAGCTCACCCACGCGGTGGATCACCGTCGCGCGCTGCAATGGCCAGCGGCTGCGTGCTTCGTCCACGATTTCCGCCAGCGCTTTTTCGGTCATGCCTGGGTAGTGTTCCAGCGTCAGCGCACTGACGTTATCACCCAGATTATGGTTACGCACCTTGCCGGTAAAGGTCACCACGGCACCGTCGTCGTCGCACTGCGCCAGCCACTGGTATTCTTCGCCAACGTTGAACGGCGCTTCCCCCACGCGGATACGGGTATTTTCCACCATTAACCTCCGGTTACCGGTGGAAAGAAAGCGACTTCATCACCGGCACGCAGCGGATGTTCGGCCGCCACCAGGGATTGGTTCACCGCCGTCAGCAACTTGCCAGACTCCAGTGCCAGCGCCCAGCGATCGCCGCGTTCGCACAGCGCCTTACGCAGCGCCTCTACCGTTGGGTAGTCCGCCGGCATTGACAGATCGCCAGTGCCGACCAACTCGCGCACCTGGGCAAAAAACAGAATGTTAATCATAGCTCCACCTTAAAATCACCGGATTTACCACCGCTTTTCGCCAGCAGCCGCACCGGGCCGATCACCATGTCTTTTTGTACCGCCTTGCACATGTCGTAAATGGTTAACGCGGCCACCGAAGCGGCGGTCAGCGCTTCCATTTCGACGCCGGTCTTGCCGGTCAACCGGCAGCAGGTTTCAATCCGCACCCGGCTGTGTTCCGGCTGCGCCTCCAACTGCACTTCAACCTTGCTCAGCATCAGCGGGTGACACAGCGGGATCAGCTCCCAGGTGCGTTTCGCCGCCTGAATACCGGCAATGCGCGCCGTAGCAAACACATCGCCCTTGTGATGGCTGCCATCGATAATCATCGCCAGCGTGGTCGGCAACATCTCAACGAAGGCCTCGGCGCGCGCCTCGCGCACCGTCTCTGCCTTGGCGGAAACGTCAACCATATGGGCTTCGCCCGCGGCGTTAATGTGAGTCAGCTGCGTCATAGTTTCTATTTCTTCAAATGTGGCAGGAAGTTGCACGGGCGGTGACGCGCGTCCAACTGCTCTTCAATAATGCGTTCCCAGGCGGTGCGGCAGGCGCGAGTCGAGCCCGGCATGGCAAAAATCACAGTCTGGTTGGCCATGCCGGCCAATGCGCGCGACTGGAGAGTGGCGGTGCCAATCTCTTCGTAGGACACCATGCGGAACAGTTCACCGAACCCTTCCACTTCACGATCGAACAGCGGCAACAGCGCTTCCGGGGTGTTGTCCCTGGCGGTAAAACCGGTGCCCCCGGTGATCAGCACGGCCTGAACCTGTTCGTCGGCGATCCACGCGGAGAGGCGTGCACGGATTTGATATTTATCGTCTTTGACGATGGCGCGATCCACCACCTGATGCCCGGCTTCAAGCGCCGCTTCCTGCAGATACTGGCCCGAGGTGTCTTCCGCTTCACCGCGACTGTCCGAAACGGTCAGAATAGCGATATGCGCCGGAATGAATTCACTGCTGGCATGACTCATTGCTTACTCCCGTGCAATTGGAAAAATTTATCCGCCGATAAACGACAGATTCTGCGTGATGCCACTGTTGCCCTGGTGCAGGAAGTGGGTTTGCTTTTTGGTCCGCAGTCCACCCTGAATGCGATCTTTCAACTCTTCAAGCTGGCCGTCATTCACCAGCAGATCGCGCAGGTTAATACCCTGCTCACCGAACAGGCACAGGTGCAGATTACCGATGGCGGAAACCCGCAGTCGGTTGCAGCTGGCGCAGAAATCTTTTTCGTACGGCATGATTAAACCCACTTCGCCCTGGTAATCCGGGTGGCTGAACACCTGCGCCGGGCCGTCGCTGCGGCCGCGCGGTTGCAGTTGCCAACCTTGCTGTTCCAGTTGCGAACGGATCACTTCGCCAGACACGTGGTGTTTGCGGAACAGGTCGCCACCCTCGCCGGTTTCCATCAGTTCGATAAAACGCAGTTGGATCGGACGGTCTTTTATCCAGTGCAGGAAAGCGCCCAGTTGCTGATGGTTAACGTCACGCATCAGCACCGCATTGACCTTGACCTTGCTGAACCCGGCGGTAAAGGCGGCATCGATGCCCTCCATCACCTGGCGGAATTTGTCCTGGCCGGTAATGGCGTGAAATTGACGGGGGTCCAGACTGTCGACGCTGACGTTAATCGCCGTCAGGCCGGCGTCACGCCAGGCGGCAACGTCGCGCGCCAGACGGTAGCCATTGGTGGTCACGGCAAGCTGGCGAACGGCCGGGTTTTCACGCACGGCGGCAATGATCTCGGTAAAATCGCGACGCAGCGAAGGCTCACCGCCGGTCAGGCGCACCTTTTCGGTGCCCAGCTCGGCGAAGGCACGGCTAACCCGGCGGATCTCATCGAGTGACAAGAAGGTTTTCGGACTGCCGTTAGGGCGATAGCCATCCGGCAGGCAATAGGTGCAACGAAAGTTACACACGTCGGTGATCGACAGGCGCAAGTAATAGAACTTGCGCTCATAAGCATCAATGAGTTGCGGCACCATAACACCTTCCAAAGTCGGGAGATGCGAGCGTTTCCACTCTGCACCCTGGTGGCTGACTTCGCCACGGCCCAAGCGCCATATTGTTCTCAAGAACAACGTAGGCCCAGAGGCTAGGAGTTTTGGTTTCAGTTCCCGCAGACTGAGTAGCCGGAACGAAACCGTGGTTTTCATCAGAATTCTAGCGCTAAACAAAGGCGATAGCCAACGCCCAATCTCGCTATATATTTTTGTATACAGCGTTTTTACGCGCTTCCAAATCAGGTAAACCATGATAAACGTCCTTTACGCAGACGAATTGACCAGAATCACGCAAATCACACTCTTTTTCGCGTTTTTACGCCAAATCCGCTACTTTATGCGGGCAGTTAAGCCCCTTTGTAAGGAAATTTATGCGTAATCGTACCCTGGCCGATCTCGATCGGGTGGTGGCATTAGGTGGTGGCCATGGTCTTGGCCGCGTGATGTCTTCCCTGTCGTCTTTAGGATCCCGTTTAACCGGTATTGTCACCACCACCGATAACGGCGGTTCCACTGGCCGTATTCGCCGCTCGGAAGGCGGCATTGCCTGGGGCGATACCCGTAACTGTTTGAATCAGTTGATCACCGAACCGAGCGTGGCCTCGGCGATGTTCGAGTACCGCTTTAGCGGCAATGGCGAACTCTCGGGGCATAACCTCGGTAACCTGATGCTGAAGGCGTTGGATCATCTCAGCGTGCGCCCACTGGAAGCGATCAATTTGGTACGCAGCTTGCTGAAGGTCGACGCGGCGCTGATCCCAATGTCTGAGCAGCCGGTGGATCTGATGGCACACGACCATGAAGGCAACCACGTCTATGGTGAAGTGAACGTCGATCAACTGACTGACATGCCGCAGGAACTGATGCTGTCACCGCGCGTCAACGCCACGCGAGAGGCGCTGGATGCCATTGCGCAGGCCGATGTGATCCTGATTGGGCCAGGCAGCTTCCTGACCAGCCTCATGCCGCTGCTGCTGCTCGATGACCTGACGCAGGCCTTGCGCCGCAGCAGCGCCAATATGATTTATATCGGCAATCTGGGGCGCGAACTGAGCGTCGCGGCAGCCGCCTTGACGCTGAAGAACAAGCTGGAGCTGATGGAGGAGAAAATTGGCCGCCAGATGATCGACGCGCTGATTGTTGGTCCGGCGGTCGATGCCAGCGAAGTACAGGATCGGGTAGTGATTAAACAACCGCTGGAAGCGGCGGATATCCCTTACCGCCACGACCGTCAGTTGCTACGCCAGGCGCTGGATCAGGCATTGATCGAGCTGGGTGCCCGCGGTTAAGGCTTTACTGGCCGCCGCGCAACCACGGATTATCGCTGGCGGCCTTCTCGACCATATCGATATAAAGATCTTCTACCTGCTTGCGCGCCCACGGCGTGCGGCGCAGAAATTTCAGGCTGGATTTAATGCTGGGATCGCTGCTGAAGCAGTTGATGCGAATGCGTTCGGCCAGCCCTGACCAGCCGTAGTTCTCCACCAGTTTATTCAAAAGTTGTTCCAGAGTGACGCCGTGCATCGGGTCTTTGGACTGGTGTTGGGTCATGTGTGGCTCGCAGTAGTCAAATGGCCACACACCATAATCAGCTTTGGCGGAGGCGACAAGAAATTTATACCCTTTGTCTTTCAAACTGCAGCGTTGTTGGCTGCAACTCGAAATCCATTGGGTATTTCCTTGAAACACCCTCTGGTGTCTCTGTGCCTTAAGAAATGGCGATAAACTGCTCACGCAACTGGTGTATCTCGTCACGCAAGCCCGCCGCCAACTCGAACTCCAGGTTCTGTGCGTGGGTATACATCTGCGCTTCCAGCTCGCGGATTTTTTGATCCAGGGCTTTTGGCGTGAGGTTTTGGTATTGCCCGACGTTTTCCGCCGCCTTGCCCTTCCCTCGGCCCTTGCCGCGATTGCCCGGTTTGCCCAACTGCAGAACATCGGAAACTTTCTTGTTCAGGCCCTGCGGTACAATGCCATTTTCTTCGTTGAACGCCTGCTGTTTGGCGCGACGGCGTTCGGTCTCGCTAATCGCCCTGGCCATAGAGTCGGTAATTCTGTCACCGTAGAGGATCGCTTTACCATTGAGATTACGTGCCGCACGGCCAATGGTCTGGATTAACGAACGTTCGGAGCGCAGGAAGCCTTCTTTATCCGCGTCCAGAATCGCCACCAGCGACACCTCAGGCATGTCCAGCCCCTCACGCAACAGGTTGATACCCACCAGCACGTCAAACTCGCCCAGGCGCAGATCACGAATGATTTCGACCCGTTCCACGGTATCGATGTCCGAGTGCAGATAACGTACCCGTTCGCCGTGCTCTTCGAGATATTCGGTCAGGTCTTCCGCCATGCGTTTGGTCAGGGTAGTGACCAGTACGCGCTCGTTGATTGCCACCCGCTTGCGAATTTCAGACAGCAGGTCATCCACCTGAGTGGTCACCGGCCTGACTTCTATTAGTGGATCCAGCAAGCCGGTAGGGCGCACCACCTGATCGATAATATCGTCGCCGGACTTCTCCAGCTCATATTTGCCCGGCGTGGCAGACACGTAGATCGTCTGTGGTGCTAATGCCTCGAACTCTTCAAAACGCATCGGACGGTTGTCCAGCGCCGACGGCAGGCGGAAACCGTATTCCACCAGCGTCTCTTTACGCGAACGGTCGCCCTTGTACATAGCGCCGATTTGCGGAATGGTGACGTGGGATTCATCTACCACCAGCAGGCCATCCGCCGGTAAATAATCAAACAGCGTCGGCGGTGGCTCACCCTCTTTACGTCCGGACAGGTAGCGCGAGTAGTTTTCAATGCCGGAGCAGTAGCCCAGTTCGTTCATCATCTCCAGATCAAACTGGGTGCGCTGCGTCAGACGCTGTTCTTCCAGCAGCTTGTTATTGGCCAACAGCACCTTGCGCCGTTCGGCCAGATCCACTTTGATCTCTTCCATCGCCTGCAGGATCCGCTCACGCGGCGTCACGTAGTGCGACTTCGGATAAATAGTGAAGCGCTGCACCACCTGCTCGATCTGCCCAGTCAAAGGATCAAACAGCGAAAGCCGCTCGACCTCTTCATCAAACAGTTCAATGCGCAGCGCCAGTTCGTCAGACTCAGCCGGGAAGACGTCGATCACCTCGCCACGCACGCGGAAGGTCGCTCGCTGGAAGGCCTGATCGTTACGGGCATATTGCAGCTCCGCCAAACGGCGCAGGATCGAACGCTGATCGATGATCATGCCCTTGGTCAGGTGCAGCATCATCTTCAGATACAGATCAGGATCGCCCAGACCGTAGATCGCCGATACCGATGCCACCACGATCACATCGCGGCGCTCCAGCAAGGCTTTCGTCGCGGAAAGACGCATTTGTTCGATGTGTTCGTTCACCGCGGCGTCTTTTTCGATAAAGGTGTCGGAGCTGGGTACGTAGGCTTCCGGTTGGTAGTAGTCGTAGTAAGAAACAAAATACTCGACCGCATTCTCGGGAAAGAACTCTTTCATTTCGCCGTACAACTGCGCCGCCAGCGTTTTGTTAGGTGCCAGCACCATAGTGGGCCGGTTCAGATCGGCTATCACATTGGCGACGGTAAATGTCTTGCCCGAACCGGTGACGCCCAGCAGCGTCTGGTGTGCCAGACCGTCTTCCAGGCCCTCTTCCAGTTTGCTGATGGCCTGCGGCTGATCGCCGGCCGGCTTGAATTCGGAATGCAGTTTGAAAACTTTACTCATGGACTTGGCTACCCTGTGGAGATGTGCGCGCTCAGGCGGCCATAGAGCTAATGCTCGATGAATGGCCTCTAATTATGGAAAGCCCCGGCGATTTTTGCCAGTGCCCATGATACTGGATATAAAACCAGCTTCAAGCGATTCGTCGCTTTAGCGTGCGTCAAATCAGGCTGAATGCACCGTAGGGGTTACAGCCGCGTGACATTTTTATTGTCAATAACAGATTTATCCCCAAAATCCGTCACGAATTAACTTATTGATAGCACTGCGGCCAAAAATCATACATAGAAACTTCATCGATACATCAGCCGCTTGATTTTAGTTAATATATTGATAATTAATAATTTTATAAAAAAGACGAGATTGCGGACAAAGCGAACACAACCCGCGTCCGCTCTCGCTTTAAACCGGTTTTCTAAATCTAATGCACAAGGTTATCCACAGGAATAGTGGATAACTCTCACCACCCCGCCCCGGCTGGGAGTTGCAGAAAGAACGCTTTTTGCCGTTTCTGCCCGCCAAGATGGCTTTTTTAGTTATTTTTTCACAATAATATCGCTTTGGTTATGCCGATTAATGCTAAAAAGCCCCATTGCCAAAAACGGATTTATCTCATTGTTGCCGTCACCTGATGCATCTTGCTGCAACCGGCGAAATAGTTTGCACCATAAGCATTCTTCGCAGCACTGGAAGAGTGCAAAAATTGTCCGCGTTAACTTTCCCCGCTATTTTCACTTGGTCCGCCATACCTGCCCTGGCGCGCAAAACCGTTAACAAGGCAATAACAATCCTGTTTTCCGCGGTTTTATAAAGTTGGCCCAAGGGTTGCATTACCTTTGGGCGGCAAAAGTACGTTCGGGATAAATATCCGGGCCGTAATGGCGGAATGATCCGCTGTCATTTCGCGGCACGACGGGAGTAACACAACCGCTCTTTACTCGATAAAGACTAAAGAGCGCGGACAAGCCGAAAATAACTGCGATTTTTGCCTATGTGTCACTTGTTTTACCCGAATTTAAACTGCCTGGTAAAAGGCAGTCATTCAGCACTTTATTCTGGACATTAAAACACTCGGGAAAGAAACCGCTACTGCGAAAACGGTAGTAAGGAGTGGAATACGATTCTTTGAGGAGAATGCTAGATGTTGAGTTTAAGGTCAGTGAATCAGTTTTACGGGCAAACCCATACCCTGTGGGACATCAATCTGGAGTTGCCGCGCGGCCAGTGCACAGTGCTGATCGGTCGTAACGGCGTGGGCAAGACCACGCTGGTGAACTGCATCATGGGCCATTTGCCGGTGGTCAGTGGCAGCATGACCTGGCAGTTGGCGGATGAACCACCACAAAACCTGCTGCAACAACCGGTGGAAACCCGCACCGCGCTAGGGATCAGCTATGTGCCGCAAGGGCGGCAAATCTTTTCGCAGCTCAGCGTAGAGGAAAACCTGCAGGTAGCGCTGATGGCCGGCCGCGATAAAAACCGCCGCATTCCGCCTTTAATTTATCACCTGTTCCCCAACCTGAGAGAGATGCGCAGCCGCAGAGCCGGGGATTTGTGTGACGGCGAACAACAACAACTAGCGATTGGTCGCGCCCTGGTGTTGGAGCCTGAGTTGTTGATCCTCGATGAACCCACCAGCGGTGTACAGCCAACGATCGCCGCAGATATCGGCAACGTGATCCGCAAGCTTAACCGCGAGCTGGGTATGACCATCCTGCTGGTGGAGCACAAGCTGCCGTTTGTTCGTCGGGTGGCGGACCGTTTCTGTCTGATGGATCAGGGACGCAGCGTAGCAGATGGCACGCTGGAACAGTTGGACGAGGAATTGATTAATGCCTATCTGGCAGTTTGAGGCTGTGAACTGGGGGACAATGCTTCCCCCCGTTCATTTATAAAACGCTTAAATCCAGATAGTGCCCCAAAGTCTGCCGTTCGGGTTCGGCCAGATGGGGGATTTCACCGAGCAAAGGCGCAGGCAGCATACGGCGCAGCGTGGCCAGATATTCCTGATGGCGACGGCCCGGAAGGCTGACGTCATTGGCGATCCAACCAACCAACGACAATCCCGCCTGTTTGATAGCCTGTGCAGTCAGCAGCGCATGGTTAATGCAACCCAGCTTGATGCCCACCACCAAAATCACCGGCAGTTGCTCCTGCTGTACCCAGTCGGCAAAAGTATGCTGTTCCGAAAGCGGCGTAAACCACCCCCCGGCGCCTTCGACCAGCAGCCAATCGGCCTTTTGCTCCAGATGGCGTAGCCCGGCGGAAAGCTGGGCCAGTTCTATCGGCAGCCCTTCATCGGCGCTGACAATATGCGGTGAAGTCGGTTCGGCGAAAACGTAAGGGTTTACCTCCTGGTAACTTAGCGCAACCGAGCCGTTAGCCTGGAGCGCCAGCGCATCGCCGTTGCGCAAGCCTTCGGCGGTCATCTCGCTGCCGGAAGCCACCGGTTTATAACCTACAGTACGGTAGCCTGCCAGATTGGCGGCCTGCAACAAGGCACTGCTGGCCACGGTTTTACCCACTTCGGTATCGGTGCCGGTGACAAACCAACGCTTAATCACGATAAATCACTCCATAAACCAAATGATAACTGAGCGGAAACTGCCCGCGCTGGCGGGGGTAAGCCGCCTGCAAGGCCGCAAGCCGTCGGCGTGACAGCAGCCCGGCATCACGCCCTTGGTGCAAATGGGTCGCCCCAATCCCCTTGAGCGATCGCATCAGCGCCATCACATCCGGGTAATTCAGAGTTTGCCACTCCACTTCCAACTGGTGACGGTAGTCGGCGCAGGCGGCGCTAATCTGCGTCAGCGGCAGAAAATCATTCACATGACGCTCGCCGTCCACCTGCTGCCAGGCGTCGCCCAGTTCGCCCAGCGATCCTTGTGCCAACGTAGAAAACAGGATCACCCCGCCGGGCCGGGTGACCCGATATAGCTCCGACAGCGCTCGCGGCAGGTCGCTGCACCATTGCACCACCAGGCTGCTGAAGCTGATATCCACGGCGGCGTCGGGCAAGGGCACATTCTCAATATCCCCCAGCAGATAATGATCCGCCGCCTGCTGCTGACGGGCAAATGCCAGCATGCCCGGTGCCAGATCCAGTGCAGTAACCTGTTTGCCAAGTTCACGCCAGCAGCGGCTAAAGTGACCAGTACCACAGCCCGCATCCAGCAGTTGCGCGCCAGGGTGCTCCAATCCGATCCCCAGCAAGCGCTCACCAACATCCCGCTGCAGTACCGCAGCCGCGTCATAGCTGCTCGCGGCACGGCTGAAGGCCGAGGCCACCGCCTGCTTATTAACTGATTCATACGCTGACATCATGCAATACCTCCAGCAGACGATCGATATCCTGCGGCTGATGCGTCGCCGTCAGGGTAATACGCAAGCGCGCACCGCCCGGCGGCACCGTTGGCGGGCGGATAGCGCTCACCCACAGGCCCTGTTCGCGCAGGCTTTGCGCCAGATCAAGAGCTCGTTGGTTATCGCCCACCAGCAAAGGTTGAATGGCGGTAACCGACTCCGTCAGGGTCAGCGACAACTGGGCCGCCCCCTGGCGGAAACGCTGAATGTTATCCTGCAGTCGGGCGCGCAATTCATCGCCCTGCCGGATGCAATGCAACGCCGCCTGCAATGCACAGGCCTGCGCCGGTGGCATCGCGGTGCTGTAAATCAAATGGCGGGCAAACTGCAGCAAATATTCAGCGAGGGATTCATCGCACAGTACCGCCGCGCCGCTGAGGCCAAAAGCTTTGCCAAAAGTAACCACCAACAGTTCAGGCCGGACGCCCTGCTGCCAGCAACTGCCGCGCCCCTGCTCACCGTGCACGCCAATGCCGTGCGCGTCATCAACCATCAACCAGGCACCCGCCGCGCGGGTCAAACGGTGCAGCTCCGCCAGTGGCGCACTGTCACCGTCCATGCTGAACACCCCTTCGGTCACCGCCAACATTTGGCCGTCGCAGGGTTTGGCCAGTAAATCAGCCAGCGCCTGTGGCTGATTATGACGAAAACGACGCAGTTGGGCCGGTGAGTGAGCTGCGGCCTCCAGCAAAGAAGCATGGCTGAGTCGATCGGCTAAAATGCGATCCTCTGCCTGCATCAGGGCCGCCAGCAGCGCCTGGTTGGCGGCATAGCCAGAGATAAACAGTAATGCACGCGGGTAGCCAAGCCAGTCTGCCAGTTGCTGTTCCAGCACCTGATGTGCCGTAGAAAAACCGGTAACATGGCCAGAGCCACCACTACCGACACCGTACTGCTGCGCGCCCTGCTGCCAGGCCGCAATCACCTGGGCATTCTGACTCAGGCCCAAGTAGTCATTGCCGGAAAAATTCAGGTACTGCTCGCCATTAAGCTGAATATGGCGACCATTGCCGCCCTGATTCACCTGGCGACGGCGGTAAGCGGCGCTCTGCTGCCGCTCCTCCAGCGCTTGTTCAATGCGTTGTTGCCAGCTCATTACAGTGCCGCGTTGTAAAACTCAGCGGTATCCGCCTGCATCAACTGCGCAGCCAGCGCCTGTTGCTGCTGGTTGTCGCCGTGTTCGGTTTCGGTCTGCTGCGGGTTCAGGCCCAGTTTGCGGAACAGTTGCAGATCTTTGTCTTCTTCCGGGTTTGGCGTAGTCAGCAGTTTGCAGCCATAGAAGATGGAGTTGGCACCGGCCATAAAGCACATCGCCTGAGTTTGCTCGTTCATCTGCTCACGGCCGGCGGACAGGCGCACGTAAGAAGCCGGCATCATGATGCGTGCCACCGCAATGGTGCGGATGAAATCAAAGGGATCGACGTCTTCGTTATCTGCCAGCGGCGTGCCTTTGACCTTCACCAGCATGTTGATCGGTACGCTCTCCGGCGGCGTCGGCAGATTGGCCAACTGCACCAGCAGCCCGGCGCGGTCACGCACCGTTTCACCCAGCCCGACAATGCCGCCGGAACAGACTTTAATGCCCGCTCCGCGCACCTTACCCAGGGTATCCAGACGCTCCTGATAGCTACGGGTGGTGATGATGTTGCCGTAGAATTCCGGCGAAGTATCCAGGTTGTGGTTGTAGTAATCCAGCCCGGCATCCGCCAGCCGTTCCGCCTGCGTGCCATCAAGCGTGCCCAGCGTCATGCAGGTTTCCATGCCCATCGCCTTCACCCCTTGCACCATCTGCTGCAGGTAAGGCATATCGCGCTCGTGCGGGTTTTTCCACGCCGCCCCCATGCAGAAACGGGTCGATCCATTCGCCTTGGCCTTACGCGCCGACTCCAGCACCTGCTCCACCTGCATCAATCGCTCCGACTCCAGGCCGGTTTTATAGCGCGAACTTTGCGGGCAGTACTTGCAGTCTTCCGGGCATGCGCCGGTTTTGATTGATAACAGCGTGCTCACCTGCACCTGACGCGGGTCAAAGTGGCGGCGGTGAACCGTCTGGGCTTCAAACAACAGTTCAAGCAAAGGTTTATCAAACAGGGTCTGGGCAAGACCCACCGTCCAGTGAATGCGATCGGCCATCACGGCGTCTCCAAAAATGAAAAAAGTGTCGTCAGTTTAGATATTGTGGATATACTGTCAACCATTACGAATATGATTTGGTTTACAATTATGTCTATCACTGCCTCTGACCTTGAATTCGATCAGCGCCATATCTGGCACCCATACACTTCCATGAGCCACCCGTTGCCCTGCTACCCGGTAGAAGCCGCCTGCGGGGTTGAATTACAACTGGCCGATGGTCGGCGTCTGATTGACGGCATGTCCTCCTGGTGGGCGGCCATTCACGGTTATAACCACCCGCAACTGAACCAGGCCGCCACGCAACAGTTGGAAAAGATGTCGCACGTGATGTTTGGGGGCATTACCCATCCCGCCGCCATCGCTCTGTGCCGTAAACTGATAGCGATGACACCGGAGGCGCTGCAATGCGTATTCCTGGCAGATTCCGGCTCCGTGGCTGTAGAGGTGTCGCTGAAGATGGCGCTGCAATACTGGCAGGCACGCGGGGAGCGGCGGCAACGGATCCTGACCCTGCGGCACGGCTATCACGGTGATACCTTCGGTGCCATGTCAGTGTGCGACCCGGACAACTCGATGCATAGCCTGTATCAGGGTTACCTGGCACCGCACCTGTTCGCTACCGCGCCGCAGTGCGGTTTCGAGCAGGCCTGGGATGAAAGCGATGTCGCGCCGTTCGCCGCGCTGCTGGAACAGCATGCCGGGGAAGTGGCGGCGGTGATCCTCGAACCGGTGGTTCAGGGGGCGGGCGGCATGCGCATTTACCACCCGACCTATCTCAAGCGGGTGCGTGAACTCTGCGATCGTCATCAGGTGCTGCTGATTGCCGATGAAATTGCCACCGGCTTTGGTCGCACCGGCAAGCTTTTTGCCTGTGAACATGCCGACATGGTGCCGGATATTCTGTGCCTGGGCAAGGCGCTGACCGGCGGTTATATGACGCTGTCTGCCACCCTGACCACGCGCCACGTGGCGGAAACCATCAGCAACGGTGCCGCCGGTTGCTTTATGCATGGGCCTACCTTTATGGGCAACCCGTTGGCCTGCGCGGTGGCCAACGCCAGCCTGTCGCTGTTGGCAGAAAACCGCTGGCAACAGCAGGTCGCCGCTATCGAAAGCCAGTTGAAACAGCAACTGTTGCCGCTGAAGGCACTGCCAAAGGTGGCTGATGTGCGGGTGTTAGGGGCGATCGGCGTAGTCGAAATGCGCGAGCCGGTAGATGTGGCGCAACTACAGCGTGGTTTTGTCGAGCGCGGCGTGTGGATCCGGCCCTTCGGCAAACTGATTTATTTAATGCCGCCGTACATCATTGAAGCCGAGCAGCTCAGCCGTTTGACCGCCGCCGTAACGGCCGCGGTAGAGTAATAGCTTACCAATGCTGGTCCAGATAACGGGCCAGCCACACCAGGCATCCCACCCACAGCAAAATAATCATCGCCGCCGCCATCCGGCCGGTTGGATTATCAATGCGTCGTTGTGCTTTCTCGCGAAACTCCACCATCAACGGTTTGGGGATCAGCCACACCGCCAGCATAATGCCCAGCGGCACGATAATCACATCGTCCAGATAGCCCAATACCGGAACAAAATCCGGGATCAAATCTATCGGCGATACCGCATAACCCGCAACCAGCAGAGCGACCAATTTGGCATACCAGGGTGTGCGCCGGTCGCGAGCAGCCAGCCACAATGCATAAATGTCGCGCTTGACACCCCTGGCCCACCGGCGCAGCCAGCCAAACCACGGCGTGCGTTTTTTGAATGAAATCATGATTACTTTATATCGAACTGTGAATGATAATTATCGCGAATGTAGCTTCGCAGTTAATTATGGTAACTCATAGATCAGGCTACTGGCGAGATACAATGCAGCTTGTGTTGTTCCGGCAAAACAGTCTAGCTTAGGGGCTCTGCTTTTACCGACAACAGGGAATCACCATGACTTTTCGTTTGTACAGCAATGAGTTGCAGGACGGCGCAAAAATGCCGGAGCGTCAGGTGTTTAACGGCATGGGCTATCACGGTAATAATCTGTCACCCCATCTGGCCTGGGATGGCGTGCCGGAAGGCACCAAGAGTTTCGTGATTTCGGTATACGATCCCGATGCCCCAACCGGCTCCGGCTGGTGGCACTGGGTGGTGGCCAATATCCCGGCGGCAACGCGTGAACTGCCGGCCGGTGCAGGCTCCGGCAAAGGCGGTTTACCGGCCGGTGCTATTGAGACCCGCACCGACTTTGGTTCTGCCGGTTACGGCGGCGCGGCCCCACCGCAGGGCGAAAGTCACCGCTATCACTTCACCGTGCATGCGCTGGACGTAGAGAGCATTGAGGTGGATGAAGGCTCCAGCGGCGCACTGGTTGGTTTTAACGTGCACTTCCATAGCCTCGGCAGCGCTACGCTGACGGTGAAATACAGCTGATTTTTTGGCAAAAAAAGGGGCGAATGTCTTCGCCCCCAAGTTTTACTTAGCCAAAATACTTACCCACATCGGGCCCTTGCCTACCGGGTACCGTGCCAATGTGGTCAGCTTGCCGCTGGCCTGATCAATCTCATACACCCCAATATGACCGGACTTCTGGCCGGATGAAATCAGGAAGCGACCACTGTGGTCGATATTGAAGCCGCGCGGCTGCTCTTCGGTCGGATGATAACCCACCACCGATAAGGTGCTGCCATCTTCGGACACGCTGAAAATAGTCAGGATACTCGCGGTGCGGTCACTGGTGTACAGGTAGCGGCCGTTCGGCGTGATATGAATATCCGCCGCCCAGCGGGTGCCATTGAAATCAGCCGGCATGATATCCAGCGTTTGCACCAGAGTATATTTGCCGCCGTTTTCGCTGATGGCAAGCACGTCTACCGTTCCATCCAACTCATTGACGCAGTACGCATATTTGTCGTTATGGTGGAATGCCATATGACGTGGGCCGGCACCACTGGCAGTCGCCACCGCTTCCTGGCTGTGTGGCGTCAGTTCGCCTTGCAAGTCCAGATTAAACAGGCGGATGCGATCTTCTTTCAGACAGGGGACTAGCAACAGTTGATTGGTCGGGTCGATATTGGCCGAGTGCGGAGCGGTCAAACCGTCGATCTGCTGGATAGGCGCTACCACCACGCCGTCATGGCCGATAGGGCTGACGCTGGCGCAGTTGCCGCTGTAAGAAGCGGAAAACAGATAGCGCCCCTGCAAATCGGTAGAAATATGGGTCGGACTGCCAGGCAAGGGAGCCATACCGGCCTGTTGCAATCTGCCGTCCAACTCAATGCGATAGCTGACAATACCGAAAGCCGGGCGCACACCCACGTACAGATGCGTTCTGTCCGGGTGGATCGCCATCGGTTGCACCTGGCCCGGGGCCTCGACGGTTTGCAGCAGCTCTAACGCACCCGCGTCGCTTAACTGCCACACGTGAATTTGTTGGCTTTCCGGGCTGGCGACATAAACGATTTGCTTCATGTATTCTCCTTGAACAGGGTAAAAGAGAAACCGGTTTCAGGTTTTTCGGTTTCCCCTAGCTTACCTCACATCCGTGACGCGTTGCAGATGAAATCTGTGCGGTTTTATCCGTCGCTTATCCGGTGTACTATCGGTTTAATTTTGTTGCTAACGATAATGAGATCCCTATGAGCTACCGCGTCATTGCCCTCGATCTGGATGGCACCTTGCTGGACAACCAAAAACGCATTTTACCGCAGTCGCTGGCAGCCCTGGCCCAGGCGCGCGCCGCCGGCATCAAGGTAGTGGTAGTCACCGGTCGCCATCATGTGGCGATCCACCCGTTCTATCAGGCGCTGGAGATAGACACTCCGGCAATCTGCTGTAACGGCACCTATTTGTATGACTTCCAGCAGAAAAAAGTGCTGGCGGCCGATCCGCTGGAAAAAGATCAGGCCAAGCTGGTGTTGCAGATGCTGAAACAAAGCGGCATTCATGGCCTGATGTACGTAGACGACGCCATGCTGTATCAGGAGCCGAGCGGTCACGTCACCCGTTCATTGGCCTGGTCCGAAACCCTGCCGCCGGCGCAACGCCCAACGCTGTTGCAGGTTAACAGCCTGGTTCAGGCGGCCGATGATGCGCAGTCGATCTGGAAGTTCGCCACCTCGCACGCCGATATTCCTGCGCTGCGTAGCTTCGCCGAAACGGTAGAAAAAGAGCTGGGGCTGGCCTGCGAATGGTCGTGGCACGATCAGGTCGATATTGCCAAAGGCGGTAACAGCAAAGGAAAACGCCTGCAGCAATGGGTAGAGTCGCAGGGTTTAAGCATGAGCCAGGTGGTGGCCTTCGGGGATAACTACAACGATCTCAGCATGCTGGAAGCGGTAGGCCTGGGCGTCGCGATGGGCAATGCCGATGACGCCATCAAACAACGTGCCGATCTGGTGATTGCCGATCACCTGCAGCCGGGTATTGCCGAAGTCATCCGCACTCGAGTTTTGGGTCAGTAATGCCATTGCCCTCCCCACCGGGAGGGCCGAATTCAACGCGCTTCGCGGCTGATCGACACGCTTTTCACCTGCGCATACAGCCACTGCCCCGGCCGGATCGCCAGTTCGTCTCGCGCCCACGGCGTAATCCGCGCCCACAGTACGCTTTCTCCTACCGCCAGCTTCACCTCCACCTGCCCGTCAACCTCCAGGCACTCGGTCACCCTGGCCGGCAAGACGTTGCGGATACTGCTGTTGACCGGCGGTTGCAACGCCAGCGAAACATCGGCGGCGTTGATACGGATACGCAGTTGGGCACCCAGGGCGGCGTCGACACCGCTGACCCACAAACGTTGATCACCCAGTGCCAGCGCCGTCATCGCATAACGCGTGTGATGTTCAATCACGCTGACGCGTAACACGCTGCTCTGATCCTCTCGCTGCAACCAGGGCCGCAATGCGCTGCTGGCCCACACTTCTTCCAGCCCGCCGAACGCTCTCACCTGGCCGCTATCGAGCACCACCACCTGTTCCGCCAGGCGCAGAATTTCGTCCATGCTGTGGCTGACGTAGAGAATGGGGATATTAACGTCCTGCGCCAAGCGTTCCAGATAGGGCAACAGTTCGCGCTTGCGTGGCATGTCCAGCGAGGCCAGCGGCTCGTCCATTAACAGCAACTCCGGCGCGGTCAGCAAGGCGCGACCAATCGCCACCCGCTGTTTTTCACCGCCAGACAGCGTCAACGGTAGACGATTAAGCAACGGACCGATGCCCAGCAGCTCGACAATACTGTCGAACTGCGCGCGCATACCGGCCGCCATACCGTATTGCAGGTTGCCGCGCACCCGGTAATGCGGGAACAGACGCGCGTCCTGAAACACGTAGCCAATGCGGCGTTTTTCCGGCGGCAGGCACAGGCCACGCTCGGTATCCACCAGCGTGCGGCCATTGAGCACGATACGCCCCTGCTGTAAGCGGGTCAGGCCACCGATGGCATTGATTAGTGAGGTTTTACCGGCGCCGGACAGGCCAAAAATCGCGGTAATGCCCTGAGCAGGCAGCTCGGCGCGCACGTTGAGGTTCAGATCGCCAAGGCGTTGGGAAAAATCCAGCTCCAGCATTTATACACCCATCCGTTTGCGTCCCCAGCGGGCCAGCCACTCGGAAACCATCAGTGAAACCAGTGACAGCACAATGGCAATCACGCACAGGCGTGCGGCGGCAGATTCCGCCCCCGGCGTTTCAATCAGGGTATACATTGCCGACGGGATGGTACGCGTCTCGCCGGGAATATTGGAAACAAAGGTAATGGTAGCGCCGAACTCACCCAGCGAACGGGCAAAACCCAGCACTACGCCAACGATCAATCCCGGTAGCGAGAGCGGCAAGGTAATGGTAAAAAATACCCGCCATGGGTTGGCACCAAGACTACGGGCCGCCTGTTCCAGACGAGTATCTACCGCCTCCAGCGCCAGCCGGATGGCGCGTACCATCAACGGAAACGCCATCACTGCGGAAGCCAGTGCGGCACCGCGCCAGCTAAAGCTGAAACTGAAACCGAACAAGTGGTACAGCCATTCACCGACCGCCCCGCGCCGCCCCATGGAGATCAGCAATAAATAGCCCACCACCACCGGCGGCAGCACCAGCGGCAGGTGAATAATACCGTCCAGGAGCGACTTGCCGGGAAACTGACAGCGGACCAACACCCAGGCCATCAGAATGCCAAAAGGTAAACTGAACACCACTGCAACGGAGGACACTTTCAGGCTCAGCTCAACCGCCTGCCACTCGTACTCACTCAAAATCATTTACGCGGGGAGAATCCATAATGTTTGAAAATAGCCGCCGCTTCCGGGCTCTTCAGGTAGCTGTAGAACGCGCTGGCGGCCGGTGTTTGATGACCTTTCACGATGGCCATCGGGTATTCAACCGGTTTGTGACTGTCTTCCGGGAAGATGGCCACTACGCTGACTTTATCACTGGCTACCGCGTCTGAGCCATAAACAATGCCCAGCGGCGCTTCACCACGCTCCACCAACGTCATGGCACTGCGTACGTTGTTGGCACGTGCCAGTTTAGGCTCCAGGGCAGTCCAGGCCCCCAGATTTTGCAGTGCTTCCTTGGCATAGATACCGGCCGGTACGTGATCCGGGTCGCCTACCGACAGGCGGCCACCATTGAGCAGCTTCGTCCAGTCAGTCTGCTTATCGAGCGTAATTTTAGCCTGTTTGGCATCTTTGGCAGCGATCAGCACCAATTCGTTACCCAGTAAGGTATAGCGGGTGTCTTTGACCATCTGCTGTTTGTCGATGGCATAATCCATCCACTGCTGATCGGCGGAGATGAACAAATCGGCCGGAGCGCCCTGCTCTATCTGGCGTGCCAGCGTGGAAGAAGAAGCGAATGAGGAGACGACCTGAACATCCTTGCCCTTCTGGTACTCCGTTGCGATGTCCTGCAAGGCGTTAGTCAACGACGCCGCTGCAAAAACGGTCACTTTTTCCGCCGCAGAAGCCTGCATAACCATACCGGACATCAATACGATACCGCCGACCCACTTGGTCCATTGCTGTTTCATTGTTTTCTCCGCAAGTTAACGTGCATTATCACCCTTCGTTATATAAAAAATAATATAACGTCACACAGAAGCTTGTCATGCGGTTTATCGGCACAGTGGGAGATAACTTGAGAAATACCCGCCGAACCACGCCGGCGGGTATATACCCGTCATCTTTCAAGCTGCAGCGTTGTTATCTGCACTTGCTCACCCCAGGGACGATCTCGAGTAAGTACCTGGAGATGGGCAAGCTGGCCGCCTAGCTGCAACTTGAAAGCTATAGAGTATAGAAGAGAGGTGGTACTAGGTGCGGTTCTCTTTAGCATGGCCCGCTTTGGAGAAGACGTTGAACACCTCGCCCAAACCGTAGATCAAACCGAGAATGATGGCCATGACAATTGGCACCATCACTACGGCAAACAGCAAACTTATCAATAAATCCATCATGATAGCCTCACTTAACTGCCATTGAGCGGTAATTAACACCGCTATCTGTGTTTTACTTTAAACCAAAATACACACTAAAACGTGGTTATTTTAAAGACAGGGCGAAATTTGTAACCGGCCAAACGTGCCATTTGGCGCTTTGCCCACAAATCAGCGACAATAACCCTTTTGCAGCCGACAGGACGTGTTATGCAGGCCGAAATTCTTCTTACTCTAAAACTCCAGCAAAAACTGTTCGCCGATCCGCGCCGTATCGCGCTGCTTAAGCAGGTCCGACACACCGGCTCCATCAGTCAGGGGGCTAAATTGGCAGGCATCAGCTATAAGAGTGCCTGGGACGCGATTAACGAAATGAACCAATTGGCAGAGCAGACAGTGGTGGAACGCGCTACCGGCGGCAAAGGCGGCGGCGGTGCCCAGGTAACCCATTATGGTGAGCGGCTGATCCAGCTTTACGATCTGCTGGGGCAGATTCAGCAAAAAGCCTTCGACGTACTGCAGCAAGACAACCTGCCTCTCGACAGCCTGCTGGCGGCCATCTCACGTTTTTCGCTGCAAACCAGCGCGCGCAACCAATTTTTCGGTACGGTGATCGAACGCGACCATCAGCAAGTGCAGCAACATCTGGATATTTTACTTAATGACGGCAAAACCCGCCTCAGCGCAGCCATTACCCAACAAAGCGCCGATCGGCTGCAGCTCTCGCCCGGCAAGGAAGTGCTGGCGCTGATTAAAGCGCCGTGGGTAAAGCTGAGCACCGATCCGGCACTGGCCGGCGCGGCAGACAACTCACTGTCAGGCATGGTGGCCAGTATCCAGCCAGGTGCCGATCACAGCGAAGTTTTGGTCAGGCTAACCGGGGGCGAAATCCTGTGCTCCACCCTGACCACCCCGGAGTTACAGCAGCTTAAACTGCAGCCCGGCAGCGCGGTATACGCCTTGTTTAACGCCGATCGGGTGATTGTCGCCACGTTGTGTTAAACGCAACGTAACGTTGCATTTTTGCCGATTGACATCACCCCGCAATGCGCCTATTTCTAAACAAAATAATTGCATAAAAAGGAACAGGTGATGTCGTCGTTGCACATTTCGCAAGGTTCATTCCGCTTAAGCGATACCCGCACCCTGACGCTGGATACGCTGGATATTCAGGCTGGCGACAGCTGGGCCTTTGTCGGCGCCAACGGCAGCGGTAAATCAGCCCTGGCTCGCGCACTGGCCGATGAGCTGGTGTTATTGAGCGGCGAGCGGCGCAGCGATTTCCGCCATGCGGTGCGTATATCTTTCGAGCAGTTGCAAAAACTGGTCAGCGACGAATGGCAACGCAACAACACCGACCTGCTTAGCCCTGGCGAAGAAGATACCGGCCGCACCGTGGCGGAAATCATTCAGGAAGAACTCAAGGACCCAGCCCGCTGCGCGCAGTTGGCCGAACAGTTCGGTATTACCCCGCTGCTGTCACGCCGCTTCAAATATCTTTCTACCGGCGAAACCCGCAAAACCTTGCTGTGTCGGGCGCTGATGCCGCAACCCGACCTGCTGATCCTTGATGAGCCTTTTGACGGGCTGGATGTCAATTCGCGTGCGCAATTGGCGGCGCTATTGAGCGACCTTTCGGGGCATGGCTATACCCTGGTGCTGGTACTCAACCGTTTTGACGAAGTACCGGATTTTATCCGTCAGGTGGGCGTCTTGGCAGACTGTACTTTGGCAAGCCAGGGAACGCGGCAGCAGGTGATGGCAGACGCACTGGTCGCTCAACTGGCACACAGTGAAAACCTGGATGGCCTGTCGCTGCCGGAAACCGAGGATCCGGCGCAAAAAACCACGCTGCCAGCAGACCAACCATTAATCACCCTGCGCGATGGCGTGGTCAGCTATAACGATCAACAGATCCTCAATCATCTCGACTGGCAGGTTAACCCCGGTGAGCACTGGCAGATCGTCGGCCCGAACGGCGCCGGTAAATCCACCCTGCTCAGCCTGATCACCGGCGATCATCCTCAAGGATACAGTAACGATCTCACCCTGTTCGGCCGCCGTCGCGGCAGCGGGGAAACCATCTGGGATATCAAACGCCATATCGGCTACGTCAGCAGCAGCCTGCACCTGGACTACCGCGTCAGCGCCAGCGTGCGTACCGTCATCCTGTCCGGTTTCTTCGATTCGATTGGCATTTATCAGGCAGTGTCCGATCGCCAGCGGCAATTGGCCGACCAATGGTTGGCACTGCTGGGACTGGGCGGCTCAAAGAGTGAAGTCCCGTTCCACAGCCTGTCCTGGGGCCAGCAGCGGTTAGCATTGATTGCCCGCGCGCTGGTCAAGCACCCGGCGCTGCTGATACTCGACGAACCGCTACAGGGGTTGGATCCGCTCAATCGCCAGTTGGTGCGCCGTTTTGTCGACGTGTTGATCGGCCAGGGCGCAACCCAGCTGTTGTTTGTTTCGCACCATGCAGAGGACGCGCCACAGAGTATTACCCACCGCCTGAGCTTTGTGCCTGACGGCGACGGCTACCGCTACCAACGCGATACACTAATCTGAAAAATCCGGATGGGTGGCTTTACCACTCATCCGACGACATATCCGGCAACACTTCCCCGGTAACACATCACATTTGGCCTTTTATCATAAGGGGAAAGGATTCGTTTCTGGAGACACTATGTCCGCCGCACTGATTATTATCGATCTTATCGACGATCTGATTGGCCCCAAAGGACGTGCAAATCATTGCCGTGAACAGGCGATCGCGCAAAATCTGATCGCCAACACCAATGCCGCGGCGGCTTACGCTCGGGTACGAAAAATTCCGGTGATTTGGGTGCGCATCGGCTTTGCCGATGACTATCACGATATTCCCGCCCACTCTCCGCTGTTCAACCACCTAAAACAGATCGGTGCGCTGCGTTTAAGCAACCCGGGTTGCCAGTGGGATAAGGATTTGCAGGTCTTACCGGCAGATTTTCAGTTCGAAAAGAACGGAGTTTGCGCCTTTGCCGGTAACAATTTGTTAGCCTGGCTGCAGCAGCATCACTGCCATCATTTGTTGCTGGGCGGCGTCAGTACCCCGTTGGCAATAGAGAGTACCGCCAGACAGGCGCACGACGCGGGTTTTCAGGTCAGCATCTTGCAGGACTTGTGCGCCGCACCGACTCTGGAGATGCACCAGCAGAGTCTGGATATTCTGCAAAATCTGGCGGAAATCACTCGTTCATCGGCCTGGATGAAGGGCTGAACGCACTATTTGACCCACTGCCCAGACCACCAGGTTGTATCTCCCCCTTGTGCGTGGCGCCGTCGCAGACCCGAAGGGCTGAGGCCATTTGAACGCGCACCTGTGTTACGAGTTGCTTATTTGGCCCACCAAACCTCACGACTCGGGCCTTGCTGCGCGTTTAAATGACCGCCAGCGGCGCTCACGCTCAAAGGGGTGATGCAACCTATTGTCATTTCACTATGCTACTATCCAAAATAGTGCCCAACTCACCGATCATTAGCACACCGATAAAGCAATGATTGCCTTCGGTAATGGGCACCGTGTACATTTTTTTAAGGGACATAGTTATGTGGGGCGTACTGGCTACGGCGTTATTCTTTTTGCCATTTAACCGGCTTATTGCCTGGGTAATTCTGGCAGCATCGGCAGGAATGGGGATGTACCATGGGGTACTGACCCCACTCAGCCTGGCGTGTTTATTAGGTATTGTCGCTCTTGCAGGATTGCGACACCATTTTCGTGCTCAGCGTAATCTGGCGGTTGCACTCGAAGTGCTGGTGGTCGCAAGCTGTGTGGCGCTATTCCTGCATTGGGTGCCTGGGTTCCATAACCAGTTGATGATTGACGGTGATAAAGCCGGCCCATTGAGCGCGCCGTTTACCATGTATTACAACTTCGACAAGGCGCTGGTACCTTTCCTGCTGTTTGCCTGTTTGCCTACGTTGTTTACCGCGCAAACCGGTAAAAGCGCGAGCAAATCCGGTTGGATCGCGCTGATTATCAGCGTCCCGGCCTTGCTGCTGTTGGCGGTGGCGCTCGGCGGCCTGAAGGTTGAACTGCATGCCCCAGCCTGGATCCTGGCGTTTGTCATGGCCAACCTGTTCTTTGTCTGTATGGCCGAAGAAGCCCTGTTCCGTGGCTATCTGCAGCAACGTCTTAGCCAATGGCTGGGTGCCTGGCCGGCATTGATTATCGCGGCACTGATCTTCGGCGCAGCGCATCTGGCCGGCGGTATGCTGATGGTGGCTTTCGCTACGCTTGCCGGACTGATTTACGGGATTGCGTGGATGTGGAGCGGCCGTCTGTGGGTGCCGATTCTGTTCCACTTCGGGCTTAATCTGACCCATCTGCTGCTGTTCACTTATCCGCTGTACCAGCATCCCTGATCCTCAGAACCGGCAGGTCACCCCCTGCCGGTGAAAACGCTATCACTTCTTTCTGACTGTTATTTCACTCCCCTATTGTTCCTACTGTATTGGTGGTACTTCTGGTTGTGCCATGCTGTGTAAACGATTCCATTTTTCGCTCTGGATCACCTTTTTACTCCAAAGGGCATGCTATATTTTTGGCCATAGTTATCCATTTACCTGAGTTAAAGGTGCGTTAGCGGTATATGAAAGCGATTACAATCAGCCGTAGCGACCAAGAAAAAGGAACCGTCATGACGGATTTTAATCCCATCGATCATCCCCATCGCCGCTACAACCCGCTGACCGGTCAATGGGTATTGGTATCACCGCACCGCGCCAAACGTCCCTGGCAGGGCCAGCAGGAAGCCGCACAGCTTGAAACACTGCCCCAGCACGATCCGAACTGCTTCCTCTGCCCGGGGAATACCCGCGTCACCGGTGATAAAAACCCGGATTATCAAAACACCTATGTGTTCACCAATGACTTTGCCGCGCTGATGACGGACACCCCGCTAGCGCCGGAGAGTCAGGATCCGTTAATGCGTTGCCAAAGTGCGCGCGGCACCAGTCGGGTGCTCTGCTTCTCCCCCGATCATAGCAAAACCCTGCCGGAGCTAACGCTGCCAGCCCTGGAAAGCGTGATCGCCGCCTGGCAGGAACAGACCGCCGATTTGGGACGCAGCTATCCGTGGGTGCAGGTATTTGAAAATAAAGGCGCGGCGATGGGCTGCTCCAACCCACATCCGCATGGTCAGGTTTGGGCCAACAGTTTCCTGCCCAATGAAGCTGAACATGAGGATCGCCTGCAGCGCGAGTATTTCCAGCAGCACCAATCCCCAATGCTGTTGGACTACGTGCAGCGCGAGCAGGCTGACGGCAGCCGCACGATGGTGGAAACCGAGCACTGGCTGGCGGTCGTTCCTTACTGGGCCGCCTGGCCGTTTGAGACGCTGTTATTGCCAAAAACCGCAGTGCAACGCATTACCGATCTCAGCGCCGCACAGAGCAGCGATTTGGCGCTGGCGCTGAAAAAGCTCACCAGCCGCTACGACAACCTTTTCCAATGTTCCTTCCCCTACTCCATGGGCTGGCACGGCGCGCCGTTCAATGATGCGGATAACCGCCACTGGCAGCTGCATGCCCACTTCTATCCGCCACTGCTGCGTTCCGCCACGGTGCGTAAATTTATGGTGGGGTATGAGTTGCTGGCGGAAACCCAGCGTGATCTGACTGCAGAACAGGCCGCAGAACGTCTGCGTGCCGTTAGCGATATTCATTACCGTGAAGCCGGAGCCAAAAAATGAGTTTGAAGAACCTTACCCATACCCTGTTTACCGAACGTTTTGGCTACGCGCCCACGCTGACTATTCAGGCCCCTGGCCGGGTGAATTTGATCGGCGAACACACCGACTATAACGACGGTTTTGTGCTGCCGTGCGCCATTGACTATCAGACGGTGATCGCCTGCGCCAAACGCGACGATCGTCAGATCCGGGTAATCGCTGCCGATTACGAAGGCCAGCAGGATCAATTCTCGCTCGACAGCCCGATCGTCAGCCATCCGAATCAACGTTGGTCCGATTATGTACGCGGAGTAATCAAACACCTGCAGCAGCGTAACGCCGATTTTGGCGGCGCGGATCTGGTGATTTCCGGCAATGTGCCACAGGGCGCCGGCCTCAGTTCTTCCGCCTCACTGGAAGTTGCCGTTGGCCAGGCCATGCAGGCGCTGTATGCCCTGCAGCTCGATGGCGTAGCACTGGCGCTCAATGGTCAGGAAGCGGAGAACCAGTTCGTCGGCTGTAACTGCGGGATTATGGATCAGTTGATTTCCGCTCTCGGCGAGAAAGACCATGCGTTGCTGATCGATTGCCGCTCACTGGAGACCCGGGCGGTATCGGTGCCGGAAGATATTGCCGTGGTGATTATCAATTCCAATGTGAAACGCGGATTGGTGGACAGCGAATACAACACTCGTCGCGAGCAGTGTGAAGAGGCCGCACGCTTCTTCGGCGTCAAGGCGCTGCGCGACGTCAGCCCGGATCTGTTTTTCCGGATCCAGCATGAACTGGATCCGATCGTTGCCAAACGAGCGCGCCACGTGATCAGCGAAAACGATCGAACCCTGGCCGCAGCCGATGCGCTGGCCGCCGGTGATATGAAACTGATGGGCAAATTGATGGCGGAGTCACACGCCTCAATGCGCGATGACTTTGAAATTACCGTACCACCGATTGATCGGCTGGTAGAGATCGTTAAAGCGGTTATTGGCGATCGCGGCGGTGTACGCATGACCGGCGGCGGCTTTGGCGGCTGTATCGTGGCCTTGATGCCGCTGGCGCTGGTGGAGTCGGTCCGCGAA
Organism: Serratia sp. NA_13; assembly: GCF_052691735.1. Classification (NCBI taxonomy): domain Bacteria; kingdom Pseudomonadati; phylum Pseudomonadota; class Gammaproteobacteria; order Enterobacterales; family Yersiniaceae; genus Serratia; species Serratia sp. NA_13. Next base: position 410,279 of record NZ_JBQZFV010000002.1, on the reverse strand, counting down.
ACCGTGGCGCACGAATATCCGTTGCAGACCAACGGGCTGAAAGAAACCTTTTATGTCTGCAAAGCATCAGAAGGGGCCGGAACATGCTAAGCGACAGCCAGACGCTGGCTCCGGACGGCCAGCCTTACCAGTTGACCCAATTGAAAAACGCCGGCGGAATGACGGTCACGCTGATGGATTGGGGCGCTACCTGGCTTTCCGCCGTGCTACCGCTGAAATCAGGCAAAACGCGTGAACTGCTGCTGGGTTGCCAGACACCGGCGGATTACCTGCAGCAGGCAGCCTATCTGGGGGCTACCGTCGGCCGCTATGCCAACCGTATAGCTAACGCCAGCCTGTTGATTGATGGCAAGCCGCATCCGCTGGCGGCCAATCAGGGGGAACACCAATTACACGGCGGGCCGGAAGGCTTCAACACCCGTCGCTGGCGGATTGTTCAACAGGATGAACAGCAGGTGAGCTACGCGCTGCATTCGCCAGACGGCGACCAGGGTTTTCCCGGTAACCTCGACGTGCAGGTCAACTACCGCCTCACCGCCGATAATCGCCTGGAAATCAGCTATCAGGCACGCACCGACTGCGCCTGTCCGGTTAATCTGACCAACCACGCCTACTTCAACCTGGACGGTGCCGGCACCGATGCCCGCCACCAGCGGCTGCAGCTGTTTGCCAACCGCTATCTGCCGGTCGACAGCGAGGGTATCCCCAGCGCCTCCCTTACTCCGGTGGAAGGCAGTGGTATGGACTTCCGTCGCCCGAAAACCCTGCTGCAGGATTTTTTGAGCGATCGCGACCAGCAACGGGTAAAAGGCTACGACCACGCCTATCTGCTACACCGTACCTGTGGCGCACTCGATTGCCCGGCAGCCCACCTGTGGTCGGCCGATGGCCAGGTGCAAATGAGCGTGTTCACCAGCGCACCGGCGTTGCAGCTCTACAGCGGCAATTATCTGGGCGGTACTCCGGCGCGTGACGGCGGCAGCTATGCCAATTACGCCGGTGTGGCGCTGGAAAGCGAGTTTTTGCCGGACAGCCCAAACCATCCGGAGTGGCCGCAACCCAACTGTTGGTTGCAGCCAGGGCAGCAATATCTCAGTGCCACCCATTATCAGTTTTATCCTATTTGACCCGCTACGCCCCTTGCCACGCGGCCAGGGGCCGTTTGTTATAAATGCTTACCTTTTTACCCTTCCGCCCCACAGGCGACTGCCTTTCCTTATTCCAAAGTGAGCACTAGAATCAGGCTACGGTGATAAGCACAACACCTTGTGCAAGGTCACAATTTTCGGCCACCCCGGCCGGTCAATAGCTGAAGGAACACCTATGCGTCTGATTACTGCACTTCCATTACTGGCAGGTTTACTGCTGAGCACCAACCTGATGGCTGCCGACACTGCGGCAAAAACGCCATCCCCGGCGCAGGCTGCACAACAGAAACGCATGACCGATTGTAATCAACAGGCCACCAGCAAAACGCTGAAAGGTGCAGACCGCTCTACCTTTATGAGCACCTGCCTGAAATCTGAAGGCACCACTGCGACCAAAACCCTGACCCCGCAGCAGCAGAAAATGAAAAACTGTAACGCCGACGCCAAGACCAAAAGCCTGACGGGCGACGCACGTAAAACCTTTATGAGCAATTGCCTGAAAAAATCGGCCTGATCCCCCTGCTCCTATGGCACGGCTGAATTCCCTTTAGCCGTGCTGCACTCCCAACCGGCGTCCGCCTGATCGATTCAGCTTTTCCTCGGCACAGCACTTACTTTGCGGCAAGAAATTGGCTATGGTTAAACACTATCGATTGCCGAGCCACCGGCCGCGGCAATATAATGATTTTCGTTATCATTGAAATGTCAGATTATTAAGGAGTTAAGCTATGGCTGTAACTAAGCTGGTTCTGGTGCGTCACGGCGAAAGCCAGTGGAACAACGAAAACCGCTTCACCGGTTGGTATGATGTTGATTTGTCCGAGAAAGGCCGCACCGAAGCGAAAGCTGCAGGCGAACTGTTGAAAAACGAAGGTTTCGCTTTTGACTTTGCTTACACTTCCGTACTCAAGCGTGCTATCCACACCCTGTGGAACATTCTGGACGAACTGGATCAAGCCTGGCTGCCGACTGAAAAATCCTGGAAGCTGAACGAACGTCACTACGGCGCGTTGCAGGGTCTGAACAAGGCTGAAACCGCAGAAAAATACGGTGACGAGCAGGTTAAGCAATGGCGTCGCGGCTTCGCCGTTACCCCACCAGAGCTGACCAAAGATGACGAGCGCTACCCAGGCCACGACCCACGTTACTCCGCGCTGACCGAGCAAGAGCTGCCACTGACCGAAAGCCTGGCGCTGACCATCGATCGCGTGATCCCTTACTGGGATGAAGAAATCCTGCCACGCATCAAAAGTGGCGAGCGCGTTATCGTTGCTGCTCACGGCAACTCCCTGCGTGCGCTGGTGAAATACCTGGATAACCTGAGCGAAGACGAGATCCTCGAACTGAACATCCCAACCGGCGTGCCGTTGGTGTATGAGTTCGACGAGAACTTCAAGCCAATCAAACGTTACTATCTGGGCAATGCCGACGAGATCGCTGCTAAAGCGGCCGCCGTGGCAAACCAGGGTAAAGCGAAGTAATTTTCGCCCGTTGATCCCGGTTTGGCCGGTAATGCAGATCGCTTAAGAATGTTTGAACGATCCCGGCAGTAAAAGACAATCCGGAGTCAGCCCCCTGACTCCGGATTTTTTTATGTCTGAATTCGATGCAGTTACAGGGGCTAGCCCCCTATTCGGAGCAATGACCAGTAATTCAATCCGGCAAGTTTCGCAGCCTATAAACATGCGGATCGAGAGTATCAAGCACAGATAGCCAATATGAAAAACATAAGTTTGATGGCATTCTGCTGAGAGGTTAAGAGAATAGCGATTATAAACGTTATGGCCTTCTGTCCGGAAACGGCCAAAAATCCGAATCTACGCATGGAGAATTGAACAACATTTACACTGCAGTCGGTCATGACCTATTATCCATGGATAAAAGGATCGCAATGGACGACGTACAAGGAATGTATCACCATGTCAGCACTAGAGTTTCCCTGCACTATATTCAAAACCCAAAAACGAATGGACGACTATGGCGCGGAGGATATGCGCTGCGGTGATTTAAGCGAATCACAGTTAAAAAATACATTTAATCTGGCCGATATCTCGGCCAGGGTTAATCCGTTCACCTTGACGAAAATCACCCCATTCAGTCAGCCACAATCGCTGGCGCGTGGTTCCCATGGAGAGGACGAGAAAATTACCCGTGAGGCATTCTGTTTGATGAATTCCGTCACCTCTCGCAGCCTTTCTCCGTATACGGTCCCTATAAACCGCTGATCGAAAAGATGATCACCCATATGCAGAATGGCAAGGGTTCACCCTTCACCAGTACGCATCTGGATGCGGCTTTGAAGGAGCATATTCTTAGTGACAATTCTAAAAATAGTACACGACTTTTGTTAGGAACTGCTTTTGACAGAAATATAGACTGGGAGAATAGATGTTATCCGTTAGATAATAATGGTAGATTAACGGATGCTGTATCCTTTGGACGATTACCTAAATTTGACAGATTCCAGGATAATTTTAATTGCATGAGAATTACTGTCCACGACACCTGGGCAACACATATCACCATAAAATCACTACAGATTGATAATGACCGCTACCGAGCCATGGTTCATTACAAGGTACAGGATCATTTCGGCCTGGACGGTGATGACATTTCAAAATCGAAATTTAACCGGCTTCGTTTTTTCCGTATCTGGTTTGTACTCCAGCGATATCGTCAATTTGGTTTTAAACCCTTTATGACCAATATGGAAGCCACTGTAGAAATTACCGGGGGACGGAATGAAGGAAAAAAATAAAAAAATCCTAGCGGTGCTATCACTGATTGGTTTCGTTCTGCTTAGTTATTTATTCTGGTTATCATCACGTCCAGTAGAAATCATATCCATCCATCAGAGAAATAACTATAGTTCTGTTTTAGTAAGAAACTTTCCTTTTACCGATAAAGGAAAGATAAACTGGTGGCTAAAAAATAAAGGGATATTGAAAGAGAAATATAACATACCCAAACCTGCTTCGGATGGTTTTTACACAGTAATATTTTGGGACTTTGGTGAAGGGTATCAGGAAGAAGATAAGTATGACAGGTTATGTTTTGAGGATATGAAAACACAGAAAAATTGCATTGATAAAAATGCAATTTTCTCTGTGGATCATAGTAGAAACATGGGTACTACCTTTGTTGTATATGATGGCAGCGATTATCGTTTAAACCACAATGATGAAATAGTAAAAATACAACACAAATAAAATTTAATTTATCGTATAGAGGCAGTAAGAGAATTCTCATTTTTCCCGTTTACGCCAGGCGCTACTCCGCCGGAGAGAAAAATGGCACAGCCTGCCCTCCCTTTCGGTACGCCGACAGGGAGAATTGCTCAACATTTACACTGCAGTCGGTCATGACCTAGTATCCATGGATAAGGACTGCAATGGACGACGACACAAGGAATGTATCACCATGTCAGCACTAGAGTTTCCCTGCACTATATTCAAAACCCAAAAACGAATGGACGACTATGGCGCGGAGGATATGCGCTGCGGTGATTTAAACGAATCACAGTTAAAAAATACATTTAATCTAGCCGACATCTCAGCCAGGGTTAATCCGTTCACCTTGACGAAAATCACCCCGTTCAGCCAGCCGCAATCGCTGGCGCGTGGTTCCCGTGGAGAGGACGAGAAAATTACCCGTGAGGCGTGCGCCAAAATTCTGTTTGATGAATTCCGTCACCTCTCGCAGCCTTTCTCCGTATACGGTCCCTACAAGCCGCTGATCGAAAAGATGATCACCCATATGCAGAATGGCAAGGGTTCACCCTTCACCAGTACGCATCTGGATGCGGCTTTGAAGGAGCATATTTTGAGTGACAGATCGCCAGATAATAGCTCACGCTTATTATTGGGTAAATCTTTAAGCCAAAATATAGACTGGGAAAATAAATGTTATCCAATAGAAAATAAAAATGAACTAAACAATGCTATCCTTGGAGGAAAGTTACCTAAATTTGATAGATTCCAGGATAATTTTAACGGCATGGGCATCACTGTTCACGACACTTGGGCAACACATATCACCATAAAGTCACTACAGATTGATAATGACCGCTACCGTGCGATTGTGCATTACAAAGTACAGGATCACTTCGGCCTGGACGGTGACGATATTTCAAACTCTAAATTTAACCGGCTTCGTTTTTTCCGCATCTGGTTTGTGCTTCAGCGATACAATATGTTTGGATTTAAACCCTTTATGACCAATATGGAAGCCACTGTAGAGATTACCGGAGCGAGCAATGAAAGTTAAAAATAAGAAAACTATCTGCACACTACTCCTGATCGGCTTCGCTCTGATTTTTTATTTTATCTGGTTATCTAATCGTAAAATTGAAATAGTAGATATCCATCAGAGGAACAATTACAGTGATGTGCTAGTAACAAATTTCCCTTTCACTGACAAAGGTAAAATAAACTGGTGGATAGAAAATAAAGATAGATTAAACACCATGTATAACATACCAAAAGCAGCACCTTATGGTTTATTCACTATAGTATTTTGGGACTTCGGCGAAGGTTATAAAGAAGAAGGAAAGTATGACCGAATGTGTTTCGATGATATGAAAACCAAATTTAACTGCATTGATAAAAATAGAGTCTTCTCAGTTGAGAATAACCTAAGCAATGATACTTTATTTACCGTACATGATGGAATATATCGCATGAAAAAAGATGGGAGAATTATGAAAATTTATCATAAATAAGTCTGTTATCCTCCCGAAGTGAAGGAGGAGAAATTCCCTTCACTTCTGTAATGCCACCATAGCCAAGTATGATAAATATGTAAACCACTGTAGATATTACCGGAGCGCGCAATGAAAGTTCAAAATAAGAAAACTCTTTGTACACTACTCCTGATTATCTGCACATTGCTCGGTTACGTCCTCTGGTTGTCACTGCGTCCTGTAAAAATTGTGGCTGTCCATAAAGATGGGGAATTCAGCTCAGTTTTAGTTAAAAACTTCCCTTTTACCGATAAAGGAAAGATAAACTGGTGGTTAAATAACAAAGAAATGTTAAAAGAGAAATATAAAACCCCAGAACCTGCATCAGATGGATTCTTTTCTATCACCTTTTGGGATTTTGGTGAAGGTTATAAAGAAGAAGGCAAGTATGACGGACGATGTTTTGATGATATGAAAAAATTTAAATGTATTGGTGAGAATTTTATTATCATGGTGAGATAAAATAAAAATACTGGTATGTCTTTTATCCTGGATAGCGGAAAATACCATATAAAAGAAAATGAGGAAATAATAAAGAGCAAACCTGAATAAAAACCATCTCTGACATAGTAATAGCAAGAAAATACCCTTCACTCCCGACTTGCGTCAATTATCCATGCGCCCATAGCCAAGTATCAAGAAGGCTATCACGCTTTACCCCCTGACCTCCTTCCGGTAACCCGCCAATGGAAAATTGCAGAAGTGCATGGGTGGTAGTAAGTTACCGACGCCGGGTTTATCAAGTAACAGTGGGTTAACGCATAAATCGCTAACCCACTGTTTATTTGAATAATATGCAAATTATACGCTGTTTGGCAAAAACCGCGTATTGATGACGCAAGCGGCTTTCATCGGATAAAGGAAGCACTTCCCGACAGACATCGGGTCGACTTAAGCAAAACCGCCGGCCCCTCAAAATTCGTCTTGCAAAACAGGTGGCCCATAGATTCCATAGAGATTCCGCAAACTGAGCCCTGTTTTATCAGGCGCGACGCGCCTTAACCGCTTCCGCCAGTTCGCGCAGAACGGTTTCCGTGTCTTCCCAGCCGATGCAGGCGTCGGTGACGCTCTTGCCGTAGACCAGCGGATCGCCGCTTTCCAGGTTCTGGTTGCCTTCCACCAGATGGCTTTCAATCATCACGCCCATAATCGCCTTCTCACCACCGGCAATCTGTTGGCAGACGTCTGCGTTCACTTCCAGCTGCTTTTTGAACTGCTTGCTGCTGTTGGCGTGGCTGAAGTCGATCATCACCTGTGCAGACAGACCCGCTTTGACCAGGCCTTCTTTGACTTCTTTCACGTGTGCCGCGCTGTAGTTCGGCTCTTTGCCGCCGCGCAGAATGATGTGACAGTCGCCGTTACCACTGGTGTTAACAATGGCCGAATGGCCCCATTTGGTAACCGACAAGAAACAGTGCGGCGCGCTGGCGGCATTGATGGCATCAATCGCCACCTTGATGGTGCCGTCGGTGCCATTTTTGAAGCCAACCGGGCAAGACAGGCCGGAAGACAGCTCACGGTGCACCTGGGATTCGGTAGTACGTGCGCCGATCGCGCCCCAGCTCATCAGATCCGCCAGATACTGCGGGGTGATCATGTCGAGGAATTCACCGGCAGCCGGCAGGCCAGAGTCATTGATATCCAGCAGCAGCTTACGAGCCAAACGCAGGCCGTCGTTGATCTGGAAGCTGTTATCCATCTGCGGATCGTTAATCAGACCTTTCCAGCCAACGGTAGTACGCGGTTTTTCAAAATAAACGCGCATTACCACTTCCAGCTCGCCGCTCAGTTCCTGACGCAACGCCAGTAAACGACCAGCGTACTCTTTGGCGGCCTTGGTATCGTGGATCGAGCAAGGGCCGATCACCACCAGCAGGCGATCGTCGCTGCCACGTAGGATCTGATGAATGGCATTGCGTGCCTGTGACACCGTCTCTGCTGCACGTTCAGTGGCTGGAAACTTTTCTAACAGGGCCACCGGTGGCAGGAGTTCCTTAATTTCTTTAATGCGTAAATCGTCATTTAGGTAGTTCATCACTTTTCCATTCGGTATCGAGAGGCGTTATTTCGCAGAGCGTAGATCAGACCAATTTAGCCTGTGAGGATAACGCTGTAAATCACCTTTGCCGCCTGCAGAATGAACGTCCGGATTAACAGTAGATTATGCTGTTTCATCGGGAGAGCACAGTGGCTCCTTTTTGGTTATGCTAGCGGCCAGGATCCGTTACCCGAGCCAAACCATGCCCTCATTGTTATTAGTTGATGACCACCCGGTGGTTCATGTCGCACTGGAAGCGGCGCTAATCAAGTCCTCCCGCCCTTACCACCTGCAGGCGGTCCAGGATGACGTACAGGCGTTGACCCAGTTGGCCGCAGCCGACTTTGCACTGGTGATCCTCGATATCGGCCTGCCGCAAGTGGACGGCCTGCAGTTGCTGAAAAAAATTCGCCGCCATTACCCACAGCAGTCGATCCTGATTTATACCGCCCAGGAAGAAGAGATTTATGCCCGTATGGCCTATGCGGCCGGCGCCAACGGCTTTGTCCACAAGGGCAACCGACTGGAACAGCTGGTGCAGGCCATTGAAACCGTGCTGGGCGGCGAGTTGAGCTTTCCTGCTGCGGCGATAGCGGAAGACACCCAGCCGACAGAAGGTTCGTTGCTGACGCCAAAAGAACTGCAGGTTCTCGGGTTGCTCAGCAAAGGGTTATCCAATCTGCAAATTGCCGAGATGCTGAGCATCAGCAACAAGACCGTCAGCACCCACAAAAAGAATATTTTGCGCAAGACTGGCGCCAGCAACCTGCTGGAGCTGGTGGCGGTATTTAAAGAGCTGACGCCATGATGCGTGGGCTGCTGTTGCTGTTAACCCTGCTGCTCAGCCTCGGCAACGTCGCACAGGCGGCGCAGCCGGTACGTTATCAGTTGGTCAGCAACCTGAATATCCCGCTCGATATGCTGATCGCCAGTGAGAAAAACCCCTGGCGCGATACCACCTTGCATGTCGGCATTATCAGTGAAAACACCAGTCCCTATAACATCATTGTGGATGACGATTTTTACGGTTTGAACGCCGACTATCTTTTTTACGTTCAGCAGGTTACCGGCATTCACTTTCAGATTTACGGCTTTGCCGATCTGGCCCAGCTTGAGCAGGCGCTGCATGACGGTACTATCGATCTGGTGTATGGCATTCCGCAGAATGAAGCGCTGCACAGCCTGAAGATTTCGCAGCCTTATTACGTCAGTAATTTGCGTGTGCTGCGGGACCGCAGCAACGATCGTCAGGTGATGCTCAACTCCAGCAATGCTCGGGTGGCGATCAGCACCCTGACCGATATGCAGGCTGGTCATGCGTTGCAGGCGGTGTCCTCGCACGTGCAGCGGTACGACAACAATCTGCAGGCGGTGTATGCCTTGCTCAACGGCAGCAGCGACTACTTTATTGCCGACGAAGCCAGCGCCAGTTTTATTATTGACCAGTTACAGCTCGGTCAGCTTTATCAGATTGAAAGTACCGTTAACCTCGGAAATTTGTCATTCGTATTTGCCTCCGCCAACCCGACGCTGATCGAGACGCTCAACCTGGCCATCGCCGATACCCCGATGGAGTATATGAACGCCCTTCAGAGCCGCTGGAGCAAAAAGATCCCCAGTTATCTCGATACCGGCAATGCCGATCTGACCCAGATGGAAAAAAACTGGGTAGCGACCCATCCCACCGTTTATTACGCCGCCATCGAGAATAATTTTCCGTTCGCCTACCGCGGTTCCGGCGGACAGGCGCGCGGATACGCCATCGATATTCTGAATATCGTCGCGCAGAACACCGGGCTACGCTTTATGCCACTTTGGGCACGCAACGCCGAGCAGGCCGACCAACTGGTGCAATCCGGGCAGGCCAGTTTCCGAACCGCCCTGCCGTTGGCACGCAGTGTTAAAGCACACTACAGCGCCAGTATGCCGATCCACCGTTCGCTGTGGGGAGTTTATGTTGGTCAGCAGGCCAACGGCATTTCCACCTGGAGCGATTTGGCCGGTAAACGCATCGGCGTGCTGCAGGGTGATCTGGCGCAAAGCCTGGTTCCGGCCAACAAAGAGTTGATCCGTTTTGCCGACAGCAAGACCATGTATGACGCCCTGGCCAACGGCCAACTGGATGCGCTGGTGGATAATGTGATCTCGGCAAACTTCGTCGCCCTGTCACGTTATTCCGGCGCGATAAAGCTGGCGTTCGCGGCCAATAACATCGCCTATCCGGTGGCATTCGGCGTACGGCAGGATCAGCCGCTGCTGTTGGCTATTCTCGATAAAAATCTGATGCAAATCCCGTCTGAAACGCTGCAATCGCTGCGTGATGAATGGATTGTCGATCGCAGCAACCTGATTGATGCCGTAAATGAAAACCGCATGCAGCCGCAAACCACCTGGCTGCTGGCGCTGTTGGCGGCGGCGATCCTGCTGCTGCTGGGGCTGACCCTGCGCCGCTTCATCCTGCAACGTCGGGAAAAACGTGAGCGTGAGGTCATCGAACAGGCTCGTCAGCATGCCGAAGCCGAGAACCGGATGAAGAGCAAGTTTCTGGCCACCGTCAGCCATGAACTGCGCACGCCAATGCACGCCATTCTCGGCCTGCTGGAACTGGAGCTCAAACGCCAGCCTACGCCGGAGGGCTTGCCGGTGATTTACAGTTCGGCGTCGTCTTTGCTTAACCTGCTCAATGACCTGCAAGATCACGCGCGGCTGGAAACCGGTTCGTTGACGCTGGTGCCCAGGAGCGTGGCGCTGCAACCCTGGATAGCCCACATCAACGCCCTTTATCAACCGCTGATCGGCGAACGCCCGGTGACGCTAAACGTCAGCGCGGCCGACAACCTGCCGGCCGCTGTCCTCATTGATGGTGAGCGTTTACTTCAGGTAGCTAACAATCTGATAAACAATGCAATTAAGTTCACGCTGCGTGGCACCATTCAGGTGAATATCGGTTGGCATGAGCAGGATCCACCGCAGGGGGAATTGTGGCTGACGGTAGCCGACAGCGGCTGTGGTATCGCCACCGATGAGATAGATAAACTCTTCCGGCCGTTCTATCGCGCACGCGGTGCACAGCGTGTATCCGTTCAGGGGACCGGGTTGGGGCTGTCTATCTGTAAAGAGATTATCGAACAAATGGGCGGTCAAATCGCGTTGCAATCACAACTCGGCATCGGCACCCAGGTGACATTGTCCGTGCCGGTAAGCCAGGTCGCTGTCGATCCCTCGACTCAGCAGGCCGACACACCACCCAATTTGCCGCCGCCCCCCCTGCGCGTAGCGCTGATCGACGATCACCCCACCAACCTGCTGTTGATGGAGCGGCAATTGCGCCACTTCGGCCTGCAGCCAACGCTGTTCGAGCAGGGCTATAAGCTGTTGCAGGCCCACCGTCAGCAGCCGTTTGACCTGCTGTTTATCGATTACAATATGCCGCGTCCGGACGGCCTGACGCTGGCGAGGCTGATACGCCGCGACGAACAACGCCATCAGCGCCCGGCCTGCCAGATCATTCTCTGCTCGGCCGACGTGCAGGAATTTACCCGCATCCCACCGGGGCTGGTGGCGATAGATCGCTTTTTAACCAAGCCAATTTCCCTGGCCGCAATAGCTCAGGCACTACCGCAGCAACCTCAGGCGATGGAGCAGCAGTTAGTCCTTACTGACCTGCAGCAAACCCTGGTCGATATGGCCGGCAATGAGCGACCGATGATCCTGCGTTTGGCCACAATGCTGCAGGAGACGCTGCGGGAAGACCGGCAACGGCTTGAGTTGGCGGCACAGAATCAGGACTGGCCAACCCTGGCGCAAACCGCGCATCGCATCAAGGGCAGCCTGCTGATGTTGCAACAGCCTGCAGCGGCCAACCTGTGCCAACAACTGGCGGACAGCGGCCGTGAAGGAATATTTATTCAGGCCTCCTATACTGAATTGAGTAAGTTAGTGGAACAGATACTGATAGATCTGGATAATCTGGTCAGCACTGACAAGTCGTATTTTGCTATGGATAAGGATGAATAATGTCGGACACCCCACACGTACACCTGCCAAAAGACAGTAATAGTAAACGCCTACTGACCGCTTTTTTAGTCACCGCGGTCTTTATGGTTGCCGAAGTGGCCGGCGGGTTAATTTCAGGTTCACTGGCGCTGCTGGCGGATGCCGGCCATATGCTCACCGATGCCGCCGCGCTGCTGGTGGCCTTGATGGCGGTCCACTTCTCACAGCGTAAGCCCAACGCCCGCCACACCTTCGGTTATCTGCGCCTGACCACCCTGGCGGCCTTCCTCAACGCCGCGGCGCTGTTGGTGATCGTGGTATTCATCCTGTGGGAGGCGATACGGCGTTTCTTCGAGCCACAGCCGGTGATGGGTACGCCAATGCTGATTATCGCCATAGCGGGTCTGCTGGCTAACCTGTTCGCCTTCTGGCTGCTACACCGCGGCAGCGAAGAGAAGAATATCAATGTGCGAGCTGCCGCATTGCATGTGCTGGGGGATTTGCTGGGGTCGGTGGGTGCCATCGCCGCCGCCATTGTGATCCTGACCACCGGCTGGACACCGATTGACCCGATATTGTCGGTACTGGTGTCCTGTCTGGTGATACGCAGCGCCTGGCGGCTGCTGAAAGAGAGCTTCCACGAACTGCTGGAAGGCACGCCGCAGGAAGTGGACATCAACAAGCTGCAAAAAGACCTGTGCCTGAATATTCCGGACGTGCGCAATATTCATCACGTCCATGTGTGGCAGATTGGTGAACAGAAATTGATGACGCTGCATGCGCAGGTGATACCGCCACACGACCATGATGGCCTGCTGCGCCGTATTCAGGCCTATTTGCTGGAGCACTATCGGATTGGTCACGTGACCATTCAGATGGAATATCAGCACTGTGATACCCCCGATTGCGGGATTAACCGGGCCCCCGAGCCGAGTGATCACTCACATTCACATGTGGGACATCATCACTAGAATCAATTGGGGCGCCCTATTCGGCGCCCCAGCGTTGTTATGGTGCGGAAGATAATGGTCGGCCGGCGCTTTTGATCCACAGCCAGGAGCCGTTCAGCGCAATCAGCGTCAGGATCACGTATTCCAGCGCCATGGCATAGACGCCCTGGTAGGCGAATATCGCCACGCTGATCACGTCAATCACCACCCACAGCAACCAGTTTTCCACGTACTTGCGCGTCATCAAGATCATCGCCACGATCGACAACACCATCATGGTCGAATCCCAGAATGGGAAGGCATCCGGCTGCAGCTGCGGCATTTGCACGCTCAGGCCCAGCCCCTGCATTACCGTCACCGCCGCCTGCGTCAACCAGGCAAACACGCGGTCAATGTTGAACGTCATCAAGGCGATGCCGATAACGCATACTGCCGCCCAGCTCAGCGCCTTCGGCAGCGGCAGCCAGCGTATCTTCAACTCGGCCTGATTATCCTGAGTCTGACGGCTCCAGGCGTACCAGCCGTAAATATTGGCGGCAAAAAAGAACAGCTGCAGCAGCAGGCTGGCGTAAAGCTGGATTTGAAAGAAAATCACCGCAAACAGCGTGACGTTAATCAGGCCGAACAGGTAATTGATAATTTTCTCTTTGCTGGCATACCAGATGCACAGCAGACCAAACAGAGTGCCAATAGCCTCAATCCATGACAGATCGTAGCCCCCCACTCCCAGCGGGATATGCACCAGGATATTGCTGGTACTGAAAAAGCTCATTTTATCATCCTTATTAAACGGTTAAGCGTTCCCTTTAACCTGCACCCTTAACTCAGCGGCGAAATCCAACATCCGGTTCAACGGGATCAGCGCCTTCTGACGCAGCGCAGCATCGACGTGGATCTCATGCAGTGCACCGCCGTGCTCCAGCCCATCGGCGATCGCCTTCAGGCCATTCATCGCCATCCACGGGCAGTGCGCGCAGCTACGACAGGTGGCACCTTCCCCGGCGGTTGGCGCTTCGAACAACTCTTTGTCCGGGCAGGCCTGTTGCATCTTATAAAAAATACCGCGATCGGTGGCAACAATCAGCTGCGGATTGGGCAGAGCTTTCGCTGCCTGAATCAATTGGCTGGTTGAACCTACCGCATCGGCCAGGTCTACCACCGCCTGTGGTGACTCCGGATGCACCAGTATCGCCGCGTTCGGGTACAAAGCCTTCATCCGCATCAGGGCCTGGGTTTTAAACTCATCATGTACGATACAGGCGCCCTGCCAGCACAGCATATCGGCACCGGTCTGCTTTTGCACATAGCTGCCCAGATGGCGATCCGGCGCCCAGATGATTTTTTCACCCAAGCTATCGAGATGTTCGATCAGTTCAACGGCGATACTGGAGGTGACCACCCAGTCCGCTCGCGCTTTTACCGCCGCAGAGGTATTAGCGTAAACCACCACGGTCCGGTCCGGGTGGCTGTCGCAAAAGGCATTGAAGTCTTCTTCCGGGCAACCGAGATCCAGCGAGCACTCCGCGTTCAGCGTCGGCATCAGCACCCGTTTTTCCGGGCTGAGGATCTTGGCGGTTTCCCCCATAAAACGCACCCCGGCAACCAGCAGGGTCGAAGCCGGATGATTGCTGCCAAAGCGCGCCATCTCCAGCGAGTCCGCCACGCAGCCACCGGTTTCTTCCGCCAGCGCCTGGATCTCCGGATCGGTATAGTAATGGGCTACCATCACCGCATTACGCTGCTTGAGCAGGATTTTAATTTTCTCGCGGTAAAACGCCTTCTGCGCGTCGTCCAACGGTACCGGCTTGGGTGGGAACGGATACACCGCCGAATTAACATCAAACATTTCACTCATCGCTGCAATCTCTGTGCTAGGCTGGGTGTCTGCTGCCCGGGTATCACCCCATCGCAACCCCCTTCGTTTTATATACTAAACAAAATACCTTTATTTGTGCGAAAAGTCCGCTGATATTTTCAGTGTGAGGTCTTTGTTGTTTAATGGATTGAATTTTTAATGAAAGCAACGATGCTGTAACAAGCAAAATGCATTTTTGAAGGCAAAGCGGATTGAAAGTGTTGTGGAAAACGTACTGGAGATACGATTCGTGCGTTATGTGATGTTCAAGTTGGGGAAAGTGCTGAGGTACTCTGTGAAATGGTGGGCCGTGCGGGATTACTCGGCCTCCGGGCCAGCGCAAGCGCTGTTCAAAATTGTCAGAACAATTTTGTCGAACCTGAACGCAGCTTCTCACCCACACGGTTCGTGCTTTATGTGATGTTCAAGTTTAGGGAAAGTGCTGAGGTACTCTGTGAAATGGTGGGCCGTGCGGGATTCGAACCTGCGACCAATTGATTAAAAGTCAACTGCTCTACCAACTGAGCTAACGGCCCACTGAGGGGATACTGCTGAACCGCGTAAGCAGGAGAGGAACTCGCTGCAATAATGGTGGGCCGTGCGGGATTCGAACCTGCGACCAATTGATTAAAAGTCAACTGCTCTACCAACTGAGCTAACGGCCCACTGACGTGGTTTACTGCTGAACAACCAATACAAAACCGAAGCTCGTATTGCGGAAAACCATTCTGAAATGGTGGGCCGTGCGGGATTCGAACCTGCGACCAATTGATTAAAAGTCAACTGCTCTACCAACTGAGCTAACGGCCCACAGCAGTGGTGGGTGATGACGGGCTCGAACCGCCGACCCCCTCCGTGTAAAGGAGATGCTCTACCAACTGAGCTAATCACCCACTAGTGTGGTTACTGCTACTACTTCAGAAATTGGTGGGTCGTGCGGGATTCGAACCTGCGACCAATTGATTAAAAGTCAACTGCTCTACCAACTGAGCTAACGACCCAATTTCCTTGCTGCTTTAACATCTTGCAAGATGTCTTGGCAACGGCGGCATATATTACTAATTTATCTTGGCAGCGCAACCTAAATTTATAAACAACAGGTTCAACTGCTTGTTCTTCACACGAATGAGCCCAGAAACCGGTCAAATCGACTAACTTCTGGGCTCATTTTTTTACTGACTAACCTGCTACTCGACTTTTCGCCTGTTTGGCCGCAGCACTGGTTGGGTATTGTTTGATCACCTGCTGGAACACGGCTTTGGCTTTATCAGCCTGCCCTTTTTCCTGCATGATGATACCCACCTTGTACATTGCGTCCGGTGCCTTAGGTGATTTTGCGTAATTCTTCACCACCACCGCATAATAGTAAGCCGCATCATCTTTCTTACCCTTGTTGTAGAACAACTGGCCCAGCCAATAGTTGGCGTTAGGCTGGTAAGTCGATTTTGGGTACTGTTTTACGAAGGACTGAAAAGCGGAAATAGCCTGGTCATACTGTTTTTTTTCCAGCGCCAATGAAACAGCGGCGTTGTAGTCGCTGTTTTCATCACCCGTACTGGCCGGCGCTACTGCTGTAGCGCCCGCAGAGGCGCTGTCAGCACCGTCGGTGGACGCAGCCGCTGCTGCCCCGCCTGCGGCACCCGCTGCAGCAGCGGAGCTCTGAGCGCCACCCTGGCTGATGCTATCCATCTGCTGATAGATCTGCTTTTGGCGTTCAACAACCTGATTCAGTTGATATTGGTTTTCCTGGATTTGCCCGCGGAGAGAATCAATATCGCGCTGATTGTCAGAGAGTTGTTGCTGGAGTTGGTTTAAAAGCTGGCCCTGAGCATTGCTGATGCGCTCAAGTGAGGTGACACGGTCTTCGACCGAGCCGGAGCCGACATTACTGATTGGCGCTTGGGCAGTAGCGGCCCATGGGACCGCTACGCCAACCAGTAACGACAGACTCAACAAGTGACGTCTGAAGTTACTGTTCATGCGATTCTCTTAGTAAACCAGAACTGCACGACGGTTTTTAGCATAAGCCGCTTCGTCGTGGCCCAGTACTGCTGGTTTTTCTTTACCGTAAGAAACGATAGAGATCTGGTCAGCAGAAACGCCTTTACCTTGCAGGTACATTTTGACTGAGTTAGAACGACGCTCACCCAGGGCAATGTTGTATTCCGGCGTACCGCGTTCATCCGCGTGGCCTTCAACGGTCACTTTGTAAGACGGGTTGTTACGCAGGAATGCAGCGTGCGCGTCCAGCATCTGAGCGAACTCAGAGCTCACGTCATACTTGTCCAGGCCGAAGTAAACAATGTTGTTCTTCTGCAGTTCTTGCATCTGCAGACGAGCTTGTTCTTCAGAAGACAGGTTGCTGCTGCCATTTTCTGTACCAGTGCCAGCGCCCATACCAGATTGGTCGTTGTTTGCGCTTTTATTAGAACTACAAGCCGCTACAGCCAGAACTGGCAGTGCCAGCAGAAGCCCTTTCAGCACTTTGTTCAGTTGCATTTCTTTAATCCTTTTATAGTTTGCCATACATATTTACACATGCATCACAGATACGGCGACCAGGCAGGGAATTTGACCTGTCCATCAGTTGCCGGAAGACGCGCTTTAAAACGCCCATCAGTCGATACCAGTTGCAGCACGGAGCCCATACCTTGCGTGGAGCTATAGATCACCATGGTGCCATTTGGCGCAATACTAGGCGTTTCGTCCAGGAAGGTGCCGGTCAAAACTTGAACCGCCCCCGATCCAAGATCTTGTTTGGCGATATGCTGAGCACCACCGTTGGTCCCCACCATCACCAGGAATTTACCATCAGAGCTGACTTCAGAATCCTGATTCTGAGAGCCTTCCCATGTCAGACGCTGTGACGCACCGCCACTGGCACTGATTTTATAAATTTGTGGTCTGCCGCCCTGATCGGAGGTATAGGCCAGAGACTGTCCATCCGGGAACCAGGTCGGTTCGGTATTGTTGCTGCGCCCGTCGGTGAGTTGGGTAATCTGGCCAGAGCCAAGATTCATCACGTACAGGTTCAGGCTGCCACTTTTAGACAGCGCAAACGCCAGGCGGCTGCCATCCGGTGAGAACGCCGGTGCACCGTTGTGACGCGGGAACGAAGCGATCTGACGGATAGCACCGTTAGCCAGGGTCTGCACTACCAGCGCAGAACGGCCGCTTTCAAAGGTTACGTACGCCAGTTTGCTGCCGTCCGGCGACCAGGCCGGGGACATCAGAGGTTCTGGCGAACGATGTACCGTAAACTGGTTGTAGCCATCGTAATCCGCTACGCGCAGCTCATACGGGAATTTCCCGCCGTTGGTCTGCACTACGTAAGCAATACGGGTACGAAATGCGCCCTTGATACCGGTCAGCTTTTCAAACACTTCGTCACTGGCAGTGTGAGCAGAATAACGCAACCATTGTTTGGTCACTTTGTACTGATTCTGCGCCAGAACGGTGCCCGGTGAGCCAGAAGTGTCCACCAGTTGATAAGAGATCAGGTAGCCGCCGTCTGCACCAGGTTGCACCTGGCCGACCACAACCGCGTCAATACCCAATGCAGTCCAGGCCGCCGGCGTCACTTCAGACGCGGTGGTCGGTTGCTGCGGCATACGCGCCACGTCAATTGGGTTGAATTTGCCGCTGTTGCGCAGGTCTGCGCCGACAATCTTGCCAATATCTTCCGGAGGCGTGCCTGGACCCGCCCATTTAAACGGCACCACGCCAATCGGGCGAGCAGAGTCGACCCCCTGGGTGATTTCAATGCGAACTTCCGCGTGCAGCACGGACGCCCACAGAATTAAAAAACCTAGCGCTACTCGAAATGCCTGCTTCATCTCATCTCCCTTATCCAGGCGGGATGCCTGCGATAAATTAGCAGAATTTTAACAAACCAACTTACGTAAAACTACATAATCCCTGTTGGTTACCTTAGTACATCCCTGTGGTATCACTCAATCAACCGTTATTGCGGCTTGAATTCAAGTATAGAATTCTTAAAGTGCTGATAAACGGCATCGCTCGGCGGCTTCGGTATATGCGCCAACTTGGCGGCAGACACCGCTGCTTGACACAGAGCAGGATCGCCCCCCGCCGCTTGTACGCTTATCAGCAGACCGTCCGGCGCCAGCTTGATACGCAGGTCGCAGGTTTTGCCGACAAACGAACTGGCGTCATAGAACTTGCTCTGAATCGCCCCTTGGATCTGCCCCATATAACCGCTGATATCCGCCCCGCTGGCGCCAGCCGTCTTGGCATTGCCCTGCCCGGCCGGTTTACCGTCGCCCTTCGATTTGGCACCGCCTTTCGGCGCGTTCTTGCCGTCCGCCAGACCGCCAAGCAGATCGTCGACTTCCGCCGACTGCTTCGCAGCCTCTGCGGCAGCCTTTTTCTTGGCGTCCGCCGCGGCTTTCTTGGCAGCAGCCGCTTTCTCGGCGGCCACTTTTTTCTCTGCTTCGGCGGCGGCCTTCTTCTCTGCGGCCTCTGCAGCTTTTTGCTCTGCGGCGGCAGCGGCGGCTTTCTTCGCCTCTTCCGCCTGTTTCTTGGCGGCGGCGGCAGCAGCCGCTTCTTTCTTGGCTTCCGCTTCGGCTTTCTTCTGGGCTTCCGCCTGCGCCTTGGCTATTTTGTCTGCTTCGGCCTTCGCCTTGGCGGCAGCGGCTTCGGCGACTTTTTGTTGCTCTTTGGCCTTGGCTGCGGCGGCTTCCGCCGCTTTTTGCTGCTCGGCAGCCTGCTTTTGCTGTTCAGCCTGTTCTTTCGCGTCCTGAGCCGCTTTTTCCTGCGCGCTCAAACGCTCCTTCTCCAGCTCTTTCAGGCGCTGTTGTTCCGCCGCCTGCTTCTGCTGAAGTTCTTCGGCCTGTTGCTCCGCTTTTTTCTGGCGCTGCTTTTCAGCACGTTGCGCGTCGTTATTCTGCTGTTGCTGGCGGTTGTACTGCTCCACCACTGCTCCAGGATCGACCATCACTGCACCAACGACCGAACCTTCGCCGCCACCGCCGGCACTACTCATTTCGACGTTTTCTTGCAGCGAGCCCCAAATCAGCAGGGCAATCAATACAAAGTGCAGAACGACCGAAACAATAACGGCGCGGTTCAGCTTATCGTTTTGCTCAGTTGCCTTTACCAAAATAGATTCCCAAAAACTGGTGTTGCTTATACGGGGTTCCTGCACCGCAGCGCAGGAACCGGGTTGCCACTGACCTTAGGGTCAAATTGGCTGGGTCATCAGCCCCACGGAAGCGACGCCCGCCTGATGGAGAATATTCAATGCCTTGATAATCTCATCATACGGAACTTCCTTCGCCCCACCGATCAAAAAGACCGTCTTAGGGTTGGCCGCCAAACGTGACTTGGCTTCGGCTGCAACCTGCTCCGGCGGCAACAGTTCCATGCGGTCGTGATCCACCACCATGGTGTATTGGCCCACGCCGGAAACCTCGAGGATCACCGGCGGGTTATCACTGCTGGAGACCGCTTTGGAATCGGTGGCATCCGGCAAGTCAACCTCAACGCTCTGGGTGATGATCGGTGCGGTTGCCATAAAGATCAGCAACAGCACCAGCAACACGTCGAGCAACGGAACTATGTTAATTTCGGACTTCAGCTCGCGCCGATTACGTCCACGAACTCTCGCCATGCTACCTCCTACTTATTTGCTGTCGCTGGAGAAGGCCTGACGATGCAGAATAGCGGTGAACTCTTCCATAAAGTTGTCGTAATTCTGCTCAAGCTTGTTGACGCGCTGGTTGAGACGGTTATAGGCCATCACGGCCGGAATAGCGGCGAACAGACCGATGGCGGTGGCGATCAGTGCTTCGGCGATACCCGGTGCTACCATTTGCAGCGTGGCCTGTTTCACCGCACCCAGTGCGATAAAGGCGTGCATGATCCCCCACACGGTGCCGAACAAACCGATATACGGACTGATCGAACCCACGGTGCCGAGGAAAGGAATGTGGTTTTCCAGCGTTTCCAGTTCGCGGTTCATCGAGATGCGCATAGCGCGTGACGCACCTTCGATCACCGATTCCGGCGCATGGTTATTAGCGCGGTGCAAACGAGCGAACTCTTTGAAACCAGAGTGGAAAATTTGCTCTGAACCGGTCAGGCTATCGCGACGTGCCTGGCTTTCCTGATACAAACGGGAAAGCTCAATACCGGACCAGAATTTGTCTTCAAAGGCTTCGGCGTCACGCGTGGCCGCATTAAGGATGCGGGTACGCTGGATGATGATCGCCCAGGAGGCCACTGAGAAGCATATCAAGATCAACATGATAAGCTTAACCAGCAGGCTGGCCTTCAAGAATAAATCTAGGATGTTCATGTCATTCACTGCTTAAACTCCGCGACAATAGACTTAGGAAGCGCTATCGGCTTCATTTGGTGTGGATCAATACATGCAATCAACACGTCGGCCTGACTCAAAAGAGTTCCGTCAGAATTGACAATGCGTTGAGCAAACGTAAGAGAAGCCCCGCGCATTGAGGTGATTTCACTCTGGACTTCCAGCTGGTCGTCAAGACGAGCAGGAAGCAGATAATCAACCGTCATGCGCCGGACAGCGAAGGCGACATTTTCACTGAGCAGCTGCTGTTGATGAAAGTTATGATGACGCAGCATCTCGGTGCGCGCTCTTTCAAAAAAAGCCACATAGCGGGCGTGATAGACCACACCACTGGCATCGGTATCTTCGTAGTAAACGCGAACCGGCCATCGAAACAACGTATTACTCACTCTACTTCCCAGCAATGCAATTTAACGGTGCTACTATACGCAAGACGGATCGGGTTGGGAATGGGTTACAAGATGGGAACGAAAATAATTATGGGCCGCGATGGCCCATAACTTGGGGATATAGCGGAGATTATAAAGAAACGTAAAGTAATCCTGCGGCCAGGATCACAATTGCCGGAAGTGGCGCAAAAAAAGCTCGCCACAGGGTGCGTTGCGGTCGGAACCCGACGCCATGAACCACCCCGGCACAGACTGCCCAAATAAGCAGCAGCCCTTCCCAAATCTCCAGCGAGCTGGTCTTCGCCGCAAAGCGGGTCGGATCCCAGAAAATACAGCCCGCCAAAATCAACGCCAACACCAGTGAAAGGGCCCGGACCGGGCCCTTGTCGGTGATAGCGTACAGCTTTTCAGTCAGTGACAAACTCATCACTTATCGTCTTGCTGTGCTTTTGAATCTTCGTGGTGCTCAAGCGCCAGCGCCGTGATGATGCCGAAGGCACAGGCAAGAAGCGTTCCGAGAATCCAGGCAAAATACCACATGGTTTAGCTCCCTATCCTTAATACAGCGAATGCTTGTTGTTCTCGATGAAGTTCTTATCGAGACGGCCGAACATTTTGTAGTACGACCAACTGGTGTACGCCAGAACGATAGGCACGAAGATCGCCGCGACAATGGTCATCACTTGCAGCGTCAACAGGCTGGAGGTGGCATCCCACATGGTCAGGCTGATGTTAGGCACGGTGCTTGACGGCATCACGAACGGGAACATGGTCACCCCGGCGGTCAGGATCACACAGGCAATGGTCAGCGACGAGGTCACAAACGCCAGCGCGTCTTTCGACAAGCGCGAGAACAGCACGGTGAACAGCGGCAGCACCACGCCCAGTGCAGGCAGTGCCCACAGCAACGGATACTTGTTGAAGTTGATCAACCAGGCACCGGCCTGATGAGCCACTTCTTTACGCATCGGGTTGGATTCCGCCATGGTGTTCAGCGTCGAGGTAATCACATAACCATCGATGCCTTTCACCAGCCAGATACCGCCCAACAGGAAGAACACCGCCATCACCAGGGTAGAGATCTGCGCCGCAGCGCGAGCACGCAGGTGAATTTCACCGCTGGTACGCATCTGCAGGTAAGTTGCCCCCTGAGCCACCAGCATGGTCAAGCTGACCACGCCCGCCAACAGACCAAACGGATTGAGCAGTTGGAAGAAGTTGCCGGTGTAGAACAGACGCATGTATTCATCCATGTGAAACGGCACGCCCTGCAACAGGTTGCCGAACGCCACGCCGAATACCACCGCAGGCACAAAGCTGCCGATAAAGATGCCCCAGTCCCACATGTTGCGCCAGCGGCTGCTCTCCAGTTTCGAGCGGTAGTCAAAACCGACCGGGCGGAAGAACAAGGCGGACAGCACCAGGATCATGGCAACATAGAAACCGGAGAACGCCGCCGCATAGACCATCGGCCAGGCGGCGAACAATGCGCCACCGGCAGTGATCAGCCACACCTGGTTACCGTCCCAGTGTGGTGCGATGGAGTTGATCATCACTCGGCGCTCGGTATCGGTTTTACCGATAATGCGCACCAGGATGCCGACTCCCATGTCGAAACCGTCGGTGACGGCGAAACCGATCAGCAGTACGCCAATCAGGACCCACCAGATAAATCGCAGTACTTCATAATCAAACATACGTGGACTCCTGTTTAGCGCGCTTCCTGCACGGCGGCAGTCGGTTGTTCAAAGTGGTAGCGGCCAGTTTTCAGGCTGCTTGGACCCAGACGTGCAAATTTGAACATCAGGTACATTTCAGCCACCAGGAACAGGGTGTACAAGCCGCAAATCAGCCCCATCGAGAACAGAATGTCGCCGGCAGTCAGTGAAGAGTTGGCGACTGCAGTCGGTAACACCTCACCAATCGCCCAAGGCTGACGACCGTATTCAGCCACAAACCAGCCGGCTTCGATCGCGATCCAGGGCAGTGGCAGGCCATACAGCGCCGCACGGTGCAGCCATTTTCTCTGGCCAATACGGTTGCGAATCACGCTCCAGAACGACAGGCCGATGATCAACAGCATCAGAGCGCCACAGGCCACCATGATACGGAAGGCGAAATACAGCGGTGCTACACGTGGGATCGAGTCTTTGGTTGCCTGCTGGATCTGCGTTTCCGTCGCGTCGGTGACATTCTGGGTATAACGCTTCAGCAGTAAGCCATAGCCCAGGTCCTGCTTGGCTTTATTGAACTCGGTACGTACCGCCGGGTCGGTATTGCCACCACGCAACTCTTCCAGCAGCCCATAGGCTTTCATCCCGTTGCGGATGCGCACTTCATGCTTCGCCATCAGATCTTTCAGGCCGGTGACCTGGGTATCTGTCGAGCGGGTAGCAATAATGCCAAGCGCGTAAGGGATTTGGATTGAGTAGGAGTTTTCCATTTTATCCTGATTCGGAATACCGAACAGGGTAAAGGAAGCCGGTGCCGGTTGCGTGTCCCATTCGGCTTCGATAGCGGCCAGTTTGGTTTTCTGCACATCGCCCATTTCGTAGCCGGATTCATCACCCAGAACGATAACGGACAGCACGGCAGCCATACCGAAGCTGGCGGCAATGGCGAAGGAGCGTTTGGCAAAGGCGAGATCACGGCCTTTCAACAGGTAGTAAGAGCTGATACCCAGAACGAACATCGCGCCACAGGTGTAGCCGGCTGCCACGGTATGCACGAACTTCACCTGCGCAACCGGGTTGAGCACCAGTTCGGAGAAGCTGAGCATCTCCATACGCATGGTTTCGAAGTTGAAGTCCGAAGCGATCGGGTTTTGCATCCAACCGTTGGCAACCAGGATCCACAGCGCAGAAAAGTTTGAGCCCAGTGCCACCAGCCAGGTAACGGCCATGTGCTGCACCTTGCCCAGACGATCCCAGCCGAAGAAGAACAGGCCGACCAGCGTCGATTCAAGGAAGAACGCCATCAGACCTTCGATGGCCAGAGGGGCCCCGAAAATATCACCGACGTAGTGGGAAAAATATGACCAGTTAGTCCCGAACTGGAACTCCATGGTCAAACCGGTGGCCACACCCAGAGCAAAGTTAATTGCAAATAACTTGCCCCAGAATTTGGTCATATCTTTATAGATTTGCTTGCCTGACAGTACATATACCGTTTCCATAATTGCCAGCAAGAACGCCATACCCAGCGTTAATGGGACAAATAAGAAATGGTACATCGCCGTTAAAGCAAACTGTAAGCGCGACAGTTCGACAATATCAAACATCTTGACTCCTTGCTCCTCGCAGGAAGACTCCGACATGCGGTTATCGATATGACTTCGGGTGAAGCTACCGGTAACGCCCCGCAGTGAATGCCCTTAAACACAACAAAAATTTGATCCAGCTTCTCCGCTTTCAACGCGGGCCTTACTGGCCAGTGCACAAAACACACCACTGAAAACCGACAACGGGTAACAAATGCAACAAGATCAAACATCCATATTCAACATGGATGATACTCGCCCAATCCCACACAATAAATAGGTTTTTACGTGATGTGGGTTAGACTTTGGGTTACGTGTCAAATTTTCCCCCAAAGTGGTATTCAGGCGTAATTTGATCTGAAACAATTTAAGCCTATCCGGATTTTATTTCCAGATTCAGTTCACAATTTCTCATAATTATCTTGTGGTTATGTTACACAATGGTTTCGTAGTCTCTGTACGTAGTTTTTGTGTTAAATAGATGTGATATTTAATGGTTATTTGTATTTAAATCGAAGTTAGCCTGTGACTAATGTTAGCTTTAATTAACCTACTCTCAGAACAAGCTTAGCTTATTTTTTTGCTCTGATAATTTCTGGCAATGAAAAAGAAAACTTATTGATTGAAACAGCCAGCATATAAACCCGCCGCATATCCTCTTTCCGCCACGAAATGGCTCTCCACAGGTGCCTGATGCCCGGTACACGGGATATAGACCAACACTGTTGCCTTGAGCCGGTAAAAAAAACAGGGCCAGACAAAAAGTCTGGCCCTGTTCAAATAGAGCTTACTGCTGACGGTAAATTAGCGATTCAGAACCGCTTTTACTGCCTCACCGATGTCAGCCAGGCTGCGTACGGTTTTAACCCCTGCCGCTTCCAGCGCCGCAAACTTCTCGTCTGCAGTACCTTTGCCGCCGGCAATGATGGCACCAGCATGGCCCATACGTTTGCCTTTAGGCGCGGTCACGCCCGCGATATAGCCAACCACTGGCTTGGTCACGTGCTCTTTGATGTAGGCTGCCGCTTCTTCTTCCGCGCTACCACCGATTTCACCGATCATGACGATCGCTTCTGTTTGCGGATCTTCCTGGAACAGTTTCAGGATATCGATGAAGTTGGAACCTGGGATCGGGTCACCGCCGATGCCCACACAGGTAGACTGGCCCAGACCGGTATCGGTAGTTTGTTTTACCGCTTCGTAGGTCAGGGTGCCAGAGCGGGAAACGATACCCACTTTACCCGGCAGGTGGATGTGGCCAGGCATGATGCCGATTTTGCACTCGCCTGGGGTGATAACACCTGGGCAGTTCGGGCCAATCATGCGCACGCCGGCTTCATCCAGCTTCACTTTCACGGTCAGCATATCCAGCGTCGGGATACCTTCGGTGATGGTAATGATCAGTTTGATGCCTGCATCGATAGCTTCCAGAATGGAGTCTTTGCAGAACGGAGCCGGTACATAGATAACGGACGCGGTGGCACCAGTCGCTTCTACGGCTTCACGCACGGTGTTGAACACCGGCAGACCCAGGTGCTCGGTACCGCCTTTGCCCGGCGTGACGCCACCGACCATTTTGGTACCGTAAGCGATAGCCTGCTCGGAGTGGAAAGTCCCCTGGCTACCGGTGAAGCCCTGGCAAATTACTTTGGTGTTTTTATCGATTAAAATGGACATTATTTGCTCCCCACTGCCGCAACAACTTGCTGAGCCGCATCAGTCAGGCTGGTCGCAGCAATGATATTCAGACCGCTGTCCGCCAGTTTCTTGGCGCCCAGTTCGGCGTTATTCCCTTCCAGACGCACCACCACCGGGACGTTAACGCCCACTTCGGCTACTGCGCCAATGATACCGTCAGCGATCAGGTCGCAACGCACGATCCCACCAAAAATGTTAACCAGAACCGCTTTCACCTTGTCGTCAGACAGGATGATTTTGAAGGCTTCGGTCACGCGCTCTTTGGTTGCGCCGCCGCCCACATCGAGGAAGTTGGCCGGTTCGCCGCCGTGCAGTTTAACGATGTCCATGGTTCCCATCGCCAGGCCTGCGCCGTTCACCATGCAACCGATGTTGCCGTCGAGAGCAACGTAGTTCAGCTCCCACTGTGCCGCACGGGATTCACGCTCATCTTCCTGAGAAAGGTCACGCATTTCACGTAGCTCAGGCTGGCGGAACAGTGCGTTGCCGTCAGCGCCCAGTTTGCCGTCCAGACAGATCAGATCGCCCTGCTTGGTCACCACCAGCGGGTTGATCTCAACCATGGCCAGGTCACGTTCCAGGAACAAGGTCGCCAGACCCATGAAGATTTTGGCGAACTGGCCGACTTGCTTACCGGTCAGACCCAGTTTGAAAGCCAGTTCACGGCCCTGGTAAGGCTGCGGACCTGCCAGTGGATCGATGGTCATTTTGTGGATCAGTTCCGGAGTTTCTTCCGCAACTTTCTCGATTTCAACGCCACCCTCGGTGGATGCCATGAACACCACGCGACGGCTGGCACGGTCAACAACCGCGCCCAGGTACAGTTCTTTATCAATGTCGGTCGCCGCTTCTACCAGGATCTGGTGAACCGGTTGGCCCAGCGCGTCAGTCTGGTAGGTCACCAGACGCTTGCCCAGCCAAGCTTCAGCGAAAGCACGGATGTCTTCCTTGCTGTTAACCACTTTAACGCCACCAGCTTTACCGCGACCGCCAGCATGAACCTGACATTTAACCACCCACGGGCCGGAGCCGATTTTGGATGCGGCTTCTTCCGCTTCACGCGGTGTGGTACAGGCATAACCGGTCGGTGCCGGCATACCATACCGAGCAAACAGCTGTTTTGCCTGATATTCGTGTAAATTCATGATGTTCTATCCATTCAGTTCTGAAGGTTTTAGCCGAGCCATTTTGGCGGAAAACCGCATGACTTTAATCGGCCACATAGCACAGAGTGTGGGCGCGGCGTACCCGTCATACTTCAAGCCACATCTTTGTTGGCTGCCTTCTCTCACCCCAATCACATAGTTCGCTATGTTCCTGGGGATTCGTTCGGTTGCCGCCGCGATGCAACTCCAATTATTTAAGGTACCGCGCCCATCAGGGTTATACGTCCAGCAGCAGACGAGCCGGATCTTCCAGCATCTCTTTAACCGTCACCAGGTAACCAACGGACTCTTTGCCGTCGATCAGGCGGTGATCGTAAGAAAGTGCCAGATACATCATTGGCTGGATCACAACCTGACCATTCACCGCCATTGGGCGATCTTTAATGGCGTGCATGCCCAGGATCGCGCTCTGCGGTGGGTTGATGATCGGGGTAGACATCAATGAACCGAATACGCCGCCGTTGGTAATGGTGAAGTTACCGCCGGTCAGTTCTTCCACGGTCAATTTTCCGTCACGGCCTTTAACTGCCAGCTCTTTGATTTTCTTCTCGATGTCCGCCATGCTCATGCTGTCTACATCGCGCAGCACCGGGGTCACCAGGCCACGAGGAGTAGATACCGCAATGCTGATATCGAAATAGTTGTGGTACACCACGTCGGTGCCGTCGATAGAGGCGTTCACTTCCGGGAAGCGTTTCAGCGCTTCAACCACCGCCTTGATGTAGAAGGACATGAAGCCCAGACGAACACCGTGGCGTTTTTCGAAGGCTTCACCGTACTGCTTGCGCATGTCCATGATCGGCTGCATGTTGATTTCGTTGAAGGTCGTCAGCATCGCAGTGCTGTTCTTCGCTTCCAACAGGCGCTCAGCCACGCGCTTGCGCAGACGGGTCATAGGAACACGCTTCTCACTGCGGCCGCTCAGAGCAGGCTGCGGTGCGACGTCAACGGCGGCCGGCTTGTCGGCTTTCTTGCCGTTGGCCAGGTGCGCTTCCACGTCTTCACGGGTGATACGGCCACCCACGCCGCTGCCTTTAATAGCAGCTGCATCGAGGTCGTGTTCGGCAATCAGGCGGCGGATAGCCGGGCTGAGTGCGTCGTTGCTTTCTTCTTCCAGGCTGGCGGTTGCGCGCTGGGCTGGAGTGGCTTCTTTAGCCTGGCTTTTTTCTTCGGTCGGCTTGCCAGAGCTGTCGCCCGGACGAATACGGCCAAGGATCTGGCGAGAAAGCACGGTTGCGCCTTCTTCTTCCACGATCGCATCGAGAATGCCTGTTTCGCTGGCCGGAACTTCCAGCACCACTTTGTCAGTTTCGATTTCAACCAGAACTTCGTCACGCTGGACGCTGTCGCCTGGTTTCTTGTGCCAAGTGGCGACGGTCGCATCGGCAACCGATTCAGGAAGGTCAGGAACCAGAATATCTACGCTACTCATTTAGCTTTCCCTTAATCTTTATTCAATATTCAGCGCGTCATTAACCAGAGCCTGTTGCTGCTTCTGGTGTACGGACATATAACCGACCGCCGGCGAGGCGGAGGCTGGGCGTCCGGCATAACGTAAAGAAGCCCCGAACGGCACCACTTCACGGAAGTTGTGTTGGCTGCAGTACCAGGCCCCCTGGTTCAGCGGCTCTTCCTGACACCAGACGAAATCATGCACGTGAGCATACTTCTCCAGCACCGCCTGAAGGGCCTGATGCGGGAACGGGTACAGTTGCTCGATACGTACGATGGCCACGTCTTTCTGGTCGTTCTTGCGACGCTGTTCCAGCAGATCGTAATAGACCTTACCGGAGCACAGCACCACGCGTTTGACTTCTTTCGGATCCAGATCGTCAATTTCGCCAATCGCCGGCAGGAAGGTGCCGTTAGCCAGTTCATCCAGAGAAGACGTTGCCAGCGGGTGACGCAGCAGAGATTTCGGTGACATCACCACCAACGGACGGCGCATACCGCGCAGCGCCTGACGACGCAGCATGTGGTAAACCTGTGCCGGGGTGGACGGGATACACACCTGCATGTTCTGCTCGGCACACAGCTGCAGGTAACGTTCCAGACGCGCAGAGGAGTGCTCTGGGCCCTGGCCTTCGTAACCGTGCGGCAGCAGCATCACCAGGCCACACATACGGCCCCATTTCTGCTCGCCGGAACTGATGAACTGGTCGATCACCACCTGAGCGCCGTTGGCGAAGTCACCGAACTGCGCTTCCCAGATGGTCAGGGTGCGAGGTTCTGCGGTGGCATAGCCATATTCGAACGCCAGAACGGCTTCTTCAGACAGGACGGAGTCCCAAACTTTGAACTCGCCCTGCCCACTGTGAACATTGGCTAGTGGTACGTAGACCGAACCGTTTTTCTGGTTGTGCACCACCGCATGACGGTGGAAGAAGGTGCCGCGACCGGCGTCTTCACCGGAAAGGCGGATTGGAATGCCTTCGTCAACCAAAGTAGCGTAAGCCAGCGTTTCCGCTGCACCCCAGTCGAACGCTTTATTGCCTGCAGCCATCTCGGCGCGGTCACCGTAGATTTTCGCTACGCGTGACTGCATTTCAATAGCTTCCGGCGCGGTGCTGATGCGACGGGCCAGTTCCTGCAGGCGCTTCATTTCAACCTTGCTTGGGTACTCTTCGTCCCACTCGTGGTTGAGGTACGGCGACCAGGTAAAGGAGTGCAGGTTCATCGGACGCCATTCTTCAACCACGCAATCACCGCGGTCGAGTGCATCACGGTACAGGTTGACCATTTCCGTGGCATCTTCCAGGCTGGCGACTTTTTGTTCGGTCAGCACGTCAGCATAAATCTTGCGCGGCGTTGGGTGTTTCTTGATCTTCTGGTACATCACCGGCTGGGTTGCACTTGGCTCATCGGCCTCGTTATGCCCGTGGCGACGGTAGCAGACCAGATCAATCATCACGTCACGTTTGAAGGTGTTACGGAAATCCAACGCCAGACGGGTAACAAAGGCCACCGCTTCCGGATCGTCAGCATTGACGTGGAAGATCGGCGACTGCACCATCTTGGCGATGTCAGTACAGTATTCGGTAGAACGCGCATCCAACGGGTTGGAAGTGGTGAAACCAACCTGGTTGTTGATCACGATACGTACCGTGCCACCCACTTCGTAACCGCGAGCCTGCGACATGTTCAGGGTTTCCTGAACCACACCCTGGCCGGTAATGGCGGCGTCACCGTGGATGGTGATTGGCAGTACCATGTTGCTGCGCGCTTCGTCCAGACGGTCACGACGGGCACGTACGGAACCCATAACTACCGGGCTGACGATCTCCAGGTGCGACGGGTTAAACGCCAGCGCCAGGTGAACCATGCCGCCTTCGGTTTCTACGTCGGAGGAGAAGCCCTGGTGATATTTCACGTCACCGGTGCCGAGGTGTTCTTTATGCTTGCCGGCAAACTCGTCGAACAAGTCAGCAGGTTTTTTACCCAGCACGTTGATCAACACGTTCAGACGACCGCGGTGGGCCATGCCCAACACCACTTCACGCGTGCCATTCTTACCGGCGTGGCGCACCATCTCTTTGAGCATTGGCACCAACGCATCACCACCTTCCAGCGAGAAGCGTTTTGCCCCTGGGAATTTGGCGCCGAGGTAGCGCTCCAGACCTTCCGCTGCAGTCAGCTCGTTCAGGAAACGGCGCTTCTCGTCATGGGTAAAGCTGGCGTGCCCCACCACCGATTCAATGCGCTGTTGGATCCAGCGTTTCTCTTCGGTATTGGTGATGTGCATGTATTCCGCACCGATAGAGCCGCAGTAGGTCTGCTTCAGCGCAGCGTACAGGTCGCCCAGCTTCATGGTTTCTTTGCCGATGGCGAAAGAACCCACGTTGAAGGTTTCCTGGAAGTCGGCTTCGGTCAGGTTGTGGTAGGCGGGTTCAAGGTCAGGAACTTGCTCACGCTGCCACAGACCGAGCGGATCGAGGTTGGCATGCTGATGTCCGCGGAAACGGAAGGCGTTAATCAGCTGCAGTACCTTGACCTGTTTGGCGTCGGTGTCTGGATCGTTGATGGTGGTGTTGTAACGCGCGGAGTCTTTCGCCAGGCGGCGGAAGTAGTCACGCGTTTGAGAGTGAAGCTGATCGGGTTTTACACCCGCGGTTGGTAGCTGTTGAAAAATGGAACGCCAGCTATCTTCAACGGAGCCCGGATCGGTTAAGAAGTCTTCATAGAGCTGTTCTATGTAAGACTGGTTCGCGCCCGCCAGATAGGAGGAATCCAGCCAGGCCTTCATTGCGCCGTTCTGCATCATGATCCCTTAAGCTTTGAAGCTTTAGTTTTCGCCGTGGTTAACATAATTACCGTGATGGATACGGTTTGCCGTAAAAACGGTTCACTCGACGTACTTTTATACCCGTCGCCTTTCAAGTTACAGCGTTGTTACCTGCACTCGCTCACCCCAGTAACTTACTAATGTAAGCGCCTGGGGATGAACGAGCTTGTCGCCTAGCTGTAACTCGAAATTCATAGGATATAGCTATTAAGCTCGGTACGTTCTGCTATGGACCTTGCGGTCCCTTACAAGGAACCTCTAAAAACCGGCGGGCGAACCAGGCTGCTTAGCGCCGCAGCCGCGGGTCAGTTTTTAGAGGCTCCCTCCTCGTTGATGTGCGCCGGAAACTGCCCGGCGCAGCATCTCATTCCATTTATGCGCCGCGGTGCAGCAGCATAGACTTGATATGACCGATTGCACGGGTCGGATTCAAGCCCTTAGGACATACACTGACACAATTCATAATGCTATGGCAGCGGAAAACACTGAAAGCGTCGTCCAGATCGTCTAAACGTTCTTCCGTTTCCGTGTCACGGCTGTCAATCAGGAAGCGGTACGCCGCCAACAGGCCAGCCGGGCCGATAAACTTGTCAGGATTCCACCAGAATGACGGGCAAGAGGTCGAACAACAAGCGCATAAAATGCACTCGTACAGACCGTCCAACTTGGCACGCTCTTCCGGTGATTGCAGGTGCTCACGCGCCGGCGGGTTCTTGCCGTCGTTCTGCAGGAAAGGCTTGATCTTTTCATACTGGGTGTAGAACTGCCCCATATCGACCACCAGATCGCGCACTACCGGCAAGCCCGGCAACGGACGGATCACAATCTTTTTGTTGCCTTTGGTCAGCGACGACACCGGTGTGATACAGGCCAGGCCGTTTTTACCGTTCATGTTGATCCCATCGGAACCACACACGCCTTCACGGCAGGAACGACGGAACGACAGGCTTGGATCTTTTTCTTTCAGCTGGATCAACGCATCCAGCAACATCATGTCGCGACCTTCTTCCGCTTCCAGGCTGTAGTCCTGCATGTGCGGAGCGTCATCAACATCCGGATTGTAGCGATAAATTGAAAATTCGAGTTTCATCAATCGATCTCCGCAATTAGTAAGAACGCACTTTCGGCGGGAATGCCGGGCGCAGCTTCGGTTGCATGTTCACTTCACGACGCGTCATGCTTTCCGATTGCGGCTGATACAGCGAGTGACACAGCCAGTTGGCATCATCACGTTCCGGGAAGTCGAAGCGGCTGTGTGCGCCACGGCTCTCGGTACGGAAGTTGGCCGACACGGCGGTGGAAAACGCGGTCTCCATCAGGTTATCCAACTCCAGACATTCGATGCGCTGGGTGTTGAATTCGCTGGAGGTATCGTCCAGACGTGCGTTCTTCAGACGTTCACGGATCTCTTTCAGTTCTTCCAGCCCTTTCGCCATCGCATCACCTTCACGGAATACCGAGAAGTTGTGTTGCATACAGGCTTGCAGCGCCTTGCGGATTTCAACCGGATCTTCACCTGAACGGGTGTTGTTCCAGCGGTTCAGACGATCCAGCGACGCTTCCACATCGGATTCGCTGGCTTCACGGCTGGCGCCCTGCTCCAGGATTGACTCCTGCAGATGCATGCCGGCGGCACGACCGAACACCACCAGATCCAGCAACGAGTTGCCGCCCAGACGGTTGGCGCCGTGCACCGATACGCAGGCAATTTCGCCCACGGCGAACAGCCCCGGGATCACTACGTCTTCGCCTTTCTCGTTCACGGTCAACGCCTGGCCGGTCACTTTGGTCGGAATACCGCCCATCATGTAGTGGCAGGTTGGAATAACCGGGATAGGCTCTTTCACTGGATCGACGTGCGCGAAGGTGCGCGACAGTTCCAGAATACCCGGCAGGCGGGATTCCAGCACTTCTTTACCCAGGTGATCGAGTTTCAGCTTAACGTGTGGGCCCCACGGGCCGTCACAACCACGGCCTTCGCGGATTTCAATCATGATCGAACGGGCTACGACATCACGGCCCGCCAGGTCTTTGGCGTTCGGCGCATAGCGCTCCATGAAACGCTCGCCGTGTTTGTTCAGCAGATAACCGCCTTCACCACGACAACCTTCGGTCACCAGTACCCCGGCACCGGCGATGCCGGTCGGGTGGAACTGCCACATTTCCATGTCCTGCACCGGCACGCCAGCGCGCAGCGCCATGCCGACACCGTCACCGGTGTTGATATGGGCGTTGGTGGTGGACTGGTAAATACGGCCTGCGCCGCCGGTCGCCAGCACGGTAGCCTTGGCTTTGAAGTAAACCACTTCACCGGTTTCAATGCAGATAGCCGTAGTACCGACTACTGCGCCATCCTGGTTTTTCACCAGATCCAGCGCATACCACTCGGAGAAGATAGTGGTGTGATTTTTCAGGTTCTGCTGATACAGGGTGTGTAGCAGGGCGTGACCGGTACGGTCAGCCGCCGCAGCGGTACGTGCCGCCTGCTCGCCACCGAAATTCAGTGACTGGCCGCCGAATGGGCGCTGATAGATGCGGCCATCGTCGGTACGGGAGAATGGCAGCCCCATATGCTCCAGCTCCAGAACCGCTTCCGGGCCGGTTTTACACATATACTCAATGGCGTCCTGGTCACCGATATAATCGGAACCTTTCACCGTGTCATACATATGCCATTCCCAGTTATCTTCGTGGTTGTTACCCAGGGCGACGGTAATGCCGCCCTGTGCAGACACGGTATGGGAACGGGTCGGGAATACTTTGGACAGCAGGGCACAAGAAGAACCCGCTTGAGAAATTTGCAGTGCCGCGCGCATACCTGCGCCGCCTGCACCGATAACTACAGCATCAAACTCTCTGACCGGCAGTTTCATCTTACGCACCCCACACTACGATTGTTCCGTACAGTAAATAGACCAGCAACACGACAACGATCGCCAGTTGCAACACCAGACGTACCGCTACCGGCTTGACGTAATCCGTCAGCACCTGCCACAACCCGATCCAGGCGTGAGCCAGAATCGACAGCAGCGTCAGCAGCGTGAACACTTTCGTAATAGAAGTGGCGAAGAAGCCGCGCCAGATTTCGTAGGTGAGATCCGGAGCCGTGACAAAGAAGCCCAGGATATACAGAACATACAGGGTGATGACGATAGCGGAAGCACGCAGTAACAACCAATCGTGTACGCCGTTGCGTCCTAATGCAGAAACATTGTTTACCATACGAGGACTCCAGCCAGAACTGACAGCACGACGGTCAGACCGATTGCCACCTGGGCAGAACGTTGACCTACGGCTAAACTCTCTTCGATATAGCCAAAATCCATTAACAAGTGGCGAATGCCACCGCAAATGTGATAGGCCAGCGCAGTGAGGATGCCCCAGAATATGAATTTGACAACGAAGCTATTCATGATGGCAGCAGCCTGCATGAAACCCTCTTGGGAAGAGAGTGACAGGCCCAGCAGCCAGAGGAGGATACCCACGGCAACGAAGGTAATTACGCCAGAGACTCGGTGTAAGATGGACGCTATCGCAGTTACGGGAAACTGAATCGTTTGAAGATCCAGGTTGACAGGTCTTTGTTTTTTCACGTTTTTGCCCACACAGCTCTTATTATTTTCCTTCCTCCGGCCTGGGCGGGGATCAGACAGCGTTAAGAGCCAAAACCCTTACACGTCACGCGCTCAAACAACAACATCCTCTGTGCTTAAACGGCGCGTAGTTATAACGCTGGGTGCTCCTACTTCAGGGTATCCCGGAGACCTGGCGGCAGTATAGGAGGATCACATTCTTATTACAATTCCCATACAATCCCTTTGGTAACATTTCCCCCGAACAGTGATTTAGATCACGGATTTCACAATTGGCATAAAATTAATTATCTGATTTGACAAGAGATCAACAATTCCATTACATATAGGGGCACAAACGGTCCTATGATGCGCTATAGGTCAGCAGATACACTTCCCCCGATGTTCAGGATGTGCAACAGTGTATTTGAAAGAACCTATCCCAATGGCGGTTTTTGCCGGTCATGTTTGCAGCACATCACCGCAGACGAGAACAAATAAGGCATATAAAACAGTTTATTGGGATAGGTTCAACCACCCCCGAACACGTCGTAGGTAAGATTAACAGAACATAACGAATTCCGATGAATCGTTAACAACTGGTCACCCACCTCGTTCGCCTGGTTAGCACTCTGTACCCTACCCGCGCATTTGCGCAGTCGCTCACAGAGTTAGCGTCCGCTCCATTTTTTGCGGGCAACCTGAGGAGAATTAAGGTATTTCAGTTGTTAGAGGTTTTTAAAATAAGGCGCAAAGGAGACTGTAAATGACTGATAAGAAAGCGACGCTAACCATTAATGATGGTGAAGCTCCAATCGAACTGGGCGTATTAACCCCGACACTGGGCCCCGATGTCCTCGATGTCCGCGCCCTGGGCTCCAAAGGTTATTTCACGTTTGATCCCGGCTTTACCTCTACCGCTTCCTGCGAATCCAAAATCACTTTTATCGACGGTGACAAAGGCGTACTGCTGCACCGCGGCTTCCCGATTGAACAGCTGGCGAAAGAGTCTTCCTATCTGGAAGTGTGCTACATCCTTTTGTACGGAGAAACGCCGACCGCAGAAGAGTTCGAGACCTTCAAAACTACCGTGACCCGTCACACCATGATCCACGACCAGATCACCCATCTGTTCCGTGGCTTCCGTCGTGACTCACACCCAATGGCCGTACTGTGCGGTGTGACCGGCGCCCTGGCGGCGTTCTACCATGATGCACTGGACGTCAACAACGAGCGTCACCGCGAGATCACCGCGTTCCGCCTGCTGTCCAAAATGCCTACCGTGGCGGCTATGTGTTACAAATATTCGCTGGGTCAGCCGTTCGTTTACCCACGCAACGATCTGTCCTATGCCGGTAACTTCCTGCATATGATGTTTGCCACCCCATGCGAAGAATACGTGGTGAACCCAGTGCTGGAACGCGCAATGGATCGCATCCTGATCCTGCACGCAGACCACGAACAAAATGCTTCCACTTCTACCGTGCGTACCGCAGGTTCTTCAGGCGCTAACCCATTTGCCTGTATCGCTGCCGGTATCGCTTCCCTGTGGGGGCCAGCACACGGCGGCGCCAACGAAGCCGCACTGAAGATGCTTGAAGAGATCAAAACCGTCGATCACATTCCTGAGTTTATCAAGCGCGCCAAAGACAAGAACGACTCGTTCCGTCTGATGGGCTTCGGCCACCGCGTGTACAAGAACTACGACCCACGCGCCACCGTGATGCGTGAAACCTGTCACGAAGTGCTGAAAGAACTGAACAAGAAGGACGACAACCTGTTGCAAGTGGCGATGGAGCTGGAACACATCGCGCTGAACGACCCGTACTTCATCGAGAAGAAACTGTACCCGAACGTCGACTTCTATTCAGGCATCATCCTGAAGGCGATGGGGATCCCTTCTTCCATGTTCACCGTTATCTTTGCCATCGCCCGTACCATCGGCTGGATTGCACACTGGAACGAAATGCATGACGAAGGCATCAAGATTGCGCGTCCGCGTCAGTTATACACTGGCTATGCCGAGCGTGACTTCAAGTCTCAAGTGAAGAACAAATAACGCCGCTTTACCCCAGGTATTGCAGCAAAAAGCCGCCCCGATGGGCGGCTTTTTTTTGCCCTCTCCCAAGGGGAAGGCAAACATTGAATAACCTATTTCTGGCAACCCAGGCACCAATAAAAGGGTCGTGAAGACAGCGTCGTGCGCTCGATCATCGCACCACAACGCTCGCAAGGTTCACCACTGCGGTGGAACACCTTAAAGCTGAACAGCGCGCCATGATGGCGGTTCTCATCCACCTGCCCGCGCGTCTGATAAGACAAGCGTGGGACTGCCAACAACGCCTCTGCCAGCCGCTGTAAAACCTCAGGTTCCAGATCCTGTGGCTTATGCTGGGGTGCCAGCTCAGCCTGCCAGAGGATTTCAGCGCGCAGGTAGTTGCCCAGCCCGGCAAGAAACGCCTGATCGAGCAACATACCGCCAAGTTGCCTGCGGCGAAACACCGGTGACAGCAACCGTTGCTCCACCGCAGCTACCGTTAATGTCATATCCAGCACATCGGGGCCGATACGTTGCAAGAACGGGTGCTGTTCAATTTCTTCACGCGGCCCGACGGTAATCTCCGAGGCGCTGTACAGCAAAATCGCCCGTTCCGCCGTTTCCAGGCGCACGCGCAGCTCCCGCTTGGTTTCCGGCGTCTCCCCCGCTTGCACCACTTTCCACAAGCCATACAACTGGTTATGGCTATACAGCGTCAGACCGTTGGAAAAATGGGTCAGCAGTGCCTTACCCCGCGGCTCAATAGCGATAATGCGCTCACCGATTAACCGGTCGCGGTAGTGTTTAAGCTGGGGAAAGGCAAAACCGACTTCGGTCAGTGGCTGGTCGATCACCGCCGCCGCCAATGCATCCGCCGCCCGGCGAATTTCCGG
This sequence comes from Serratia sp. NA_13, assembly GCF_052691735.1. NCBI lineage: Bacteria > Pseudomonadati > Pseudomonadota > Gammaproteobacteria > Enterobacterales > Yersiniaceae > Serratia > Serratia sp. NA_13. The sequence goes on along the minus strand of NZ_JBQZFV010000002.1, from coordinate 371,914 downwards.
TCCTTCCGGCATATGAAAACTCCTGAATGGACCCCGGCGCAGCAGGCCGCACCGGGGGGATAACTGCAATTAATGCGTCGCGCCGCCGACCACCTTCAGGTCATGTTCAACCTGTAACGCAATGGAAATGGCCAGTTCCAGGGCGAACAATACCGTGGTCGCCGCCATGCTCGGTGCGCCAGGGTGTGCGGCAGCCTGTTCCGGCAGATAAGGAATATGAATAAACCCGCCCTTGATCGCCTGCTGACTGTTTAAACGGTGCAACAGACCGTACATCACATGGTTGCAGACATAGGTGCCGGCCGTTTGCGATACCGAGGCGGGAATACCCGCTTCACGCATCGAGTCGACGATGGCCTTGATCGGTAGCGTGCTGAAATAGGCCGCCGGTCCGCTTTCAACGATAGGCTCGTCGATCGGTTGCTGCCCCTGATTATCAGGGATTCGGGCATCATCAACGTTGATCGCCACCCGTTCGAGGGTGATGTCGGTACGTCCACCGGCCTGGCCGATAGCCAACACCATCACCGGCTGCACTTCATCAATCGCCACATTCAGTGCTTCCAGCGCTGCGCCAAACACACAAGGCAGTTGGCGGGCAATAATACGCGCACCGGCCAGTTCCATATCATTGAGTTGCTTTACCACTTCCCACGAAGGATTAACGCGTTCGCCGCCAAAGGGCTCAAAGCCCGTGATCAATACCTTTTGCATGCGTTCTCCTTACAGGAACATCAGGAAATAAAGCAGGAATACGTTGACCAGTAGCAGCAGCACCCCTGTCGGGATCTGTGCCTTGATAACCGCATTCTTGTCCGGCAATTCCAGCAACGCCGCCGGTACAATATTAAAGTTAGCAGCCATTGGCGTCATCAGCGTGCCGCAATAGCCGGAAAACATGCCGATGGCCGCCATCACCGCCGGATTGCCGCCGTGCTGCAGCACCAAGATCGGGATACCGATACCGGCGGTGACGATCGGGAAAGCCGCAAAGGCGTTACCCATGATCATGGTCAACAGCGCCATGCCGATGGCGTAAACCGCCACTGCGATAAAGCGGTTATCTACCGCCAGATACTCCTGGGTGAGATGAGAAATGGCCGTGCCAACGCCGGCAGTGGTAAACAGCAGGCCCAGCGTGGCGAGGATTTGCGGCAAAATAAACGCCCAGCCGATGGAGTCCAGCAGGCGACGTGCTTCCTGAATTGGTTGTAGCGCTTTTTCGTGGGTCATTTTCACCGCGATAACCAGGCCAAGCACACAGCCGACGGTCATCGAGAACAGAGTAATCAGGGTGGCGTGGTTGCCGCTGCCGAAGACCGCGGTTTGCAGCGCCGGAATATTATTGAACAACAGCACGCCCGCCACCGTTACCACCGGGATCGCCAGCGCCGGAATAAACAGTCGGTTGCCCAGGCGTTTTGCGCTCTCTTCGCGCTGCTGCGGGGTACGTTGGTGATAGCTGCCCAGACGCACACCGCCGAAACCTGCGATTAAAGCCATGATCACCACCACTACACCGACGATGATATGCAGCATGCGTTTCTCATTGCTGCCCTCACCCAGCACGTCCCCCAACAGACTATAGGTCCAGTCACCGACCAGGAAAATCAGGCCGTACAATGCCCAGAACAGGCCCGTGGTGACGCGGCGCGGGTTGGCGCGATCGCGGAAAGACATCACCGCGACGAGCAACAGCACCACGCCCGCCAGCCAGTAGAGATATTGTTGTTGGAAAATCATTGGGCATCTCCTTTGGCCTGCAGCGCCGCCTGGTTGAGCTGCGAAAGTTCGGCGCTGAGCTGTTTATCCATCCGGTAAAGCCGGAACGCATGGATCAGGAAGGCAAAGATAGCGGTAGGAATGCCCCACAAGGCGATATGCAGCGGCTCGGTCTGGATGCCGCCGGATTCCAGCATAAAGTTGTGCATAAAGATGATTGCGCCAAAGGCGACAAAAATATCTTCGCCAAAGAACAACCCGACGTTATCCGTGGCGGCAGACATGGCCCGCAGGCGGTGGCGCGTACGCTCCGGCAGCTCACCGTAACGGTTTTCCGCTGCCCCTTCGGCCATCGGTGCCAGCAGTGGGCGCACCATTTGCGGGTGCCCCCCCAGGCTGGTCAGCCCCATGGCGGCGGTAATTTCACGCACAAACAGATAGACGATCAACAAGCGTCCGGCGGTGGCGCTTTTGATCTTGGCGATCCACGCCTGTGCGCGTTCTTTCAGCCCGTGACGTTCCAGCAGGCCGATCACCGCCAGTGGCAACAGCAGGATCAGCGGCAGGTTACGGGTATTGAGGAAGCCCTCACCCAGTTTTTCCAGGATCGTATCCAGCGGCATCAGCGCTGCCAGCCCGGTGATAATGCCGGCGGCAATCACCACCAGCACTGGGTTGAAGCGTAAAACAAACCCAACCACGATGGCGGCGATGCCAATCAGTGGCCAGAGGTTAACGGCCTGTTCCATTATATCTCCCTTTTACCCTTCGCCTTTCAAGCCGCAGCGTTGTTACCTGCACTAGTCCACCCCAGTTACTTACTAAAGTAAGCGCCTGGGAATGAGCGAGCTGGGCGCCTAGCTGCAACTCGAAATTCATTGGGTAATATTGTGTTGTGTGTTTGTGTTGTATGTATTTAATTATTTTTATTCTGCGTTGACGCTGATGCCTTCCAGGGCAAAACGTTCGCGTAGCCTACGCGCATATTCCAGCGCGTGCTCACCGTCGCCGTGCAGGCAGACGGTTTCGGCCTGCACCGCGGCCCAGGTGCCGTTCAGGGTGCGAACCCGATGATGACGCACCATTTCCAGCGTTTGCGCCAGGGCCAGTTCGTCGCTGGTAATCAGCGCCCCCGGCTGGCCACGCGGTACCAATGTGCCATCGGCCTGATAGCCGCGATCGGCAAACACTTCCTGCCGTGTTACCAATCCTTGTTCTTCACCGGCACGGATCAGCTCACTGCCAGCCAGCCCTACCAGCCGCAGCGTCGGATCGACCGCTTTAACCGCCCGGGCGATGGCCTGCGCCAGTTCCGGCTCCACAGCCGCCTGGTTGTAAAGCATGCCGTGTGGCTTGACGTGAACCATCACTCCGCCTTCGGCACGGGCAATCGCAGCCAGCGCACCAAGCTGATAGACCACTTGGGCATATACCGTTTCCGCAGGTAGTTGCATCCGGGTACGGCCAAAGTTCTCGCGATCGGGAAAACTCGGGTGCGCACCAATAGCTACGCCGTACTGCAGTGCCCAACGCACCGATTGACGCATGGTTTGCGCATCCCCGGCATGAAAACCGCAGGCAATATTGGCCGAGCTGACCAGTTGCAGCAGCGCCTGATCGTTGGCGCAGCCCTCACCGAGATCGGCATTTAAATCAACGATCATCTAACCCCCAGGCAATCTGTTGGATAAAGTGCTCCTGTTCGACCCGGGCACGTTGTGCCTCGGCCAAAGTACAGGGAACAAAGTGGATGGCCTCCCCCAGACGGATCTGCGCCAAATGGTAGAGATCGGCCTCGATCACGCAGGCAATACGCGGGTAACCACCGGTAGTCTGCGCATCGGCCATCAACACGATCGGCTGGCCGTTATGCGGTACCTGTACGACTCCCGGTAACAGACCATGCGATAGCATTTCGCGGTCAGTGGTGCGGCTTAACGCATAGCTGCCATGCAGACGATACCCCATGCGGTTACTCTGCGGGCTCAGTTGCCAGGCGGTGCGCCAGAAAGCCTCTTTCGCCTCTTCGCTGAATTCATCATATTCCGGCCCCGGCAACGCACGGATGCGGTTGTTGAACAGCGGTTGCTTCACACCAAAACTCTGCTTTGGCAATGAATGGGTTTGCCCCAGCGGCAGGCTGTCGCCATCTCGCAAGTTGCGCCCTTCCAGCCCACCAAAAGCAGCTTTATTATCGGTGCTGCGCGAACCGAGTATTTCCGCTACCGCAATGCCTCCGCTGATCGCCAGATAGGTGCGCATACCGCGTTTTGGCGTTTTCAGTATCAGCTGTTGGCCCGCATTGACCGGGTAGCGCCAGCCAGTCCACAGTGGTTTGCCATCGAGTTGCGCATCGCAACCGGCACCGGTCAGAGCGATCCAACCTGACTGAGTAAATTCGGCACTAAATTGCCCCAGAGTGATTTCCAGCCCGGCGGCATTGGCAGCATTGCCCACCAGTAGATTGGCGATCCTCAGCGCAGGTTCGTCGAGCACCCCGCCCTGGCTGACGCCCAAACGACGGAAACCGTTACGGCCGAGATCCTGCACCGTGGTGTAAATGCCCGCACGCAAGATCTTCAGCATACGCCCTCCTTCTGTGGCACAAACCGCACGCTATCGCCGGGGCGCAGCAAGGTTGGCGGCATTTCATAAGGATTAAAAAGCGCCAAAGGAGTACGGCCAATCAACTGCCAGCCACCGGGGGTGACCAACGGATAAATCCCGGTCTGGCTGCCCCCGATGCCAACTGAGCCTGCCGCCACCGACAAGCGCGGTTCGGCACGGCGCGGCACCGCCAACTTTTCCGACATTCCGCCCAGGTAAGAAAAGCCGGGCTGAAAACCGAGGAAATAGACCACATAGGCCGCTGAGGAGTGGCATTCCACTACCTGCTTCGGCGTCATACCGGTGTGGCGTGCCACTTCGTTCAGATCCGGACCGTCCTTACCGCCATAGATCACCGGAATATCCACCTGGCGCGATTCAGGCACCAGGATTTCCTTACTGTCCCAGCCCTGTTGCAACAGCGTCAGCATTTGTTCTGCGTCGGCCTGCGGCGTATGCAGCAGCAAGGTCAAATTGTTCATACCCGGTATCACTTCACGCACATCGGGATGATGATTAAGTTTTTCGGCCAGCGCCCAGATCCGCTGCTGGCTCGGCAGCGTCACCGGTGGCGACAGTTCAAGCACCACCGCTCTTTCACCTAACAGGTAACATCGTGCTCGTTGCACCCTTTTCTCCTTATTATTATCGCGATGAAAACACAACAGTTATGCGCGACAGCGCTCTGGCTGTCAATAGAATAACCTTTTATAAAATAAGGGATTAGGCTATTAAAAGGATTCAGCCACGGTAAACACCGGGCTGGATCCTGGGGGGATAATCAGGCGGGGTTGGGGATATCGATAAAGGTCACGTCAAAGCCATAGTGTTGGGTCAGCCATTCACCGAGCGCCTTAACGCCACCGCGTTCAGTGGCATGGTGACCGGCGGCAAAGAAGTGAATACCCATCTCGCGCGCGCTGTGAATGGTTTGCTCAGAAACTTCACCGCTGATAAAGGCATCAACGCCAAAGCGTGCGGCGCTGTCGATAAAGCCCTGACCGCCGCCGGTGCACCAGGCTACACGGCGGATATGCGCCGGTGCGTTATCGCCGCAGTGCAGCACGGCACGGCCCAGACGACTTTCGATGCGCTGTTGCAATTCAATACCGGTCAATGGCTGCTCAAATTCACCGTGCGGCACCAGCGGCTCCACTTCGCCAATCACCCGGATCCCGAGTAAATGTGCCAACTGTGCGTTGTTGCCCAGCACCGGATGCGCGTCCAGCGGCAGATGATAAGCGTACAGGTTGATGTCGTTACTCAGCAGCGTTTTCAGCCGGTTACGCTTCATGCCGCGCACCGAGGGCGCTTCGTTTTTCCAGAAATAACCGTGATGCACCACAATGGCGTCCGCCTGATGTGCCACTGCCGCATCCAGCAGCGCCTGACAGGCGGTCACGCCGGTGACGATACGCTGCACGTGTGCTCTCCCTTCCACCTGCAGGCCATTCGGCCCGTAATCCTGAAACGCAGCGGTATTCAGTTCTGTGTTGATCAACTGTTCCAGATCGAGGTTACGCATAGAGTTCTCTCTTCAATTCAAAATGTCTGCCGGTCGCCCTGTTCCATCAGGATATATTTTACGCCCAGGCTGTTACCCTGTTCCAACTGCTGTTTGATGGTCGCGCGCACGTCTTCGCCCTGCTTCAGGCTGGGCTTGATATGGCTGATCACCACCGGGAAATCTTTCAGCGAGTCTTCGCCGCCGCTGTACTGAGTCAGATTTTTCAACTCTTTTTGCAGCCACGCCGGCGTCAGGTGGCCATACAGGTTTTTATCTTCCACCTCATTGGGATAGGAAGTTTCGATAATCATCCCTTTCAGCTTTTTCTGCTCAATCAGCGCCCCCAGCGCACGCCAGACGCTATCAAGATTGCGCGACTGCTCAAGCGTATCCGCTCCGGTATCACCAAAATAGGCGAAAGATCCGCTTCGATCGGACACCAGCAACATCGAAGAAGGGTAACGGTCATGACTGAGCGGATACATCACGCCACTCAAACCGGTCATACCCAGAGTCACGCGCTGCTGTGGCCGCACCGTTTGCAGCCGGTAAGTCCCCAGTCGCGAACCGTTGCCGGAATCAGTGAAGTTAGGCCAGGCCTTCCAGTTAAAATAATGATTACGCAGGGTGAGAATCGTATCGACCTGGGCATAGATATTCTTTTTACCGTCTTCCGGCGAACCGATAATCAGCCCCGCCACGTGGTCCAGATGACCATGGCTGATAAAGTAAGCGCCGATTAACTGGCGGAATATATAGCCCTGCGGGGTATAAGGCGCAGCCAGTTCAGGGGTAACCTGCGGGAAACTGCCCTTTTCCAGCCCTTTGGCGATCCCCGGTAGCAGTGAGCCAGCATCCAGCGCCAGATACTGCGGCTGGTTGTCGCTGCGGATCAGGTAGGAGGTCAGATTGCCGTCGCTGACGCCGCCGTCCACGCCCAGGGCCACCACGTCAAAACCGGCCTGCGCCAGGGCGCAATAGCCGCTCAGGCACAGGGCCAGCACCTTTTTCATCATTTTTCGCTCCTTGCTGTTGCCTTAATATTCCCCGCGCTTCGCCGCTTCAAAGGCGGCCAGTGTCTCCAGCCGCACCTGCTTGTGGTCGACAATCGGCAACGGATAATCCAGCACGCGCTGCTGTTGTTCCGCCCAGCGATGGGGTTGATGAATAGCATTGTCCGGTACATCCGCCAGTTCGGGCAACCATTTACGGATAAAAGTGCCTTGCGGATCAAAACGTTCGCCCTGGGTGATCGGGTTAAAGATGCGGAAGTACGGCGCAGCATCGGTGCCGGTTGAGGCCGCCCACTGCCAGCCGCCATTATTGGCTGCCAGATCGCCGTCCAATAGCTGTGACATGAAATAGCTTTCACCGGCACGCCAGTCGATCAACAAGTCTTTCACCAGAAAGCTGGCGCTGATCATGCGTAATCGGTTGTGCATCCAGCCGGTGGAATTCAACTGGCGCATGGCAGCATCGACAATCGGATAACCGGTCGCGCCCTGCTGCCAGGCCTGCAAAAGTTCTTGGTTATTCCGCCAGAGTACCCTATCCGTCCATTCGATAAAGGGACGGTGCTTACATAACGCGGGATAGGCCACCATCAAATGCCGATAAAACTCGCGCCAGATCAGCTCATTGAGCCAGCCAAAGGCACCGCTGTCCTGGTTTTCCAGCAGCTGCGGACATTCAGCTCGCAGGCGGTTAAAACATTGGCGCGGTGACAACACGCCAATCGCCAGATAAGGCGACAGGCTGCTGGTCCCTGCAATGGCGGGCAGATCCCGCTGTTGAAGGTAATCCTGCACCAGCTCACGGCAAAAGCTGCGTAGCCGCTGTAGCGCCGCTTCTTCTCCGGCGGGGAAATCCTCGTTCGACTCTGCCGGCGGATAATCAAATGCCTCTGGGGTAGCGGCTACCGGTAATGCGCCGCCTACCCGTGGTTTGGGCGCAGGCAAGGATTGAGCGTCGGATTCAGTCAGACGCTGGATAAAGGCTTTACGAAACGGCGTGTAGATTTTGTACATTTCGCCACCGCCGGTTTGCACGCTACCCGGCGGTAACAGCAGGCTGTCATCAAAGCTCTGGCAAATCACCTGCCCGGACAAACGCTGTTCCAGCCGTTGGTCGCGCTGGCGTTCATTGATTTCGTACTGGCGATTGTAAAACAGCGTATCCACCCGCTGCTGCGCGCAATACGCCGTCAGCCAGTCAACCGAGGCGGCAAAATCATCACACTGGTGGTAGCCAAGCGGAATGCCCCGTTCGGCAAGAGCCTGCTGCACCTGCAGCAGGTTGGCATGGATAAATGCAGCCTGACGGGGGGCCATTTCATGCTGTCGCCATTGTTGCGGGGTGGCGATAAACACCGCCAACACGCGGGCTTCGGGATCGCTGCAGGCGGCGTGTAACGCTTTGTTGTCGGTAATACGCAGATCGTTACGCAACCAGACCAGATGCGTGACCATAAAACTCCTTGTCAATTAATGGCCATAACGCAGGCGCAACGCCTCAGGATAGGGCTCGAAATAACGTTGATCGGCCAGATAGCGATCGGGGTATTCGGCCATGTAATGTTTGAGCAGCGTAATCGGCGCCAGCAGCGGCTGCACGCCCTGCCGATAGCGGTCGATCAACTGCGCCAGCTCCTGACGTTGTGTGGAACTCAGGTGACTGCGAAAATAACCCTGAACGTGCATCAGCACGTTGGTGTGGTTGCGGCGCGTCGCCTTGTGCGCCAAAAGTTTCATCAGGCGGCTGCGGTATTCAATCGCGAACGCCTCCAGCGACGCCCATTTATCCACGTCCGCCACAAAGCGCCCCAGCTCGCGGTATTCCGGCTGTGAGTGCGCCAGCAGCGACAGCTTATAACGGCTGTGGAAGGCGATCAGCCCACCACGAGTCACCCCCTTGCGCCACAGCATGTTCAACTCATACAAGGCATAAACCCGTTCGACAAAGTTTTCCCGCAGCGTAGCGTCATTCAGGCGTCCGTCCTCTTCCACCGGCAGCCAGGGCATTTGGCGCTGCAGTTCGGCGGTGAACAGCCCGACGCCGCTTTTACGCGCGCCTTCACCGCTCTCATCGTACAGCCGCACCCGTTCCATACCGCAGCTTGGCGAATTGGCGCAGACAATGTAGCCGCACAGATGCTGCAAAGCAGCAATCCGCTGGGTGGAAAACTGCTGCATCTGGTCGGTCACATCGATACTGTCGTCGTTGCTGTAACGCAGCGCGATATGATGTTGTTTTTTGATCAACCGCAGCGCCGGGCGCGGGGTCGACAAACCAATCGCCATTTCCGGGCAAATCGCCTCAAACCGCACATAGGGCGCCAGTTGTTCCACCGCGAAGGCCAGCCGTTTATGGCCACCGTCAAAACGCACCTTTTCACCTAACAGGCAGGCACTGATCCCGACCGGGATTTTGTCACTCATATTGGGCTCCCGCAGCGTTGGATGATGTAAAAGTGTAGAGGAATTTCCCTCTCAGGACGAACCTTACCAACACAATGACCGCCCCGCGCCCATAAAAAAACCCCCGCTGCGAAGCGAGGGTTTCAGGGGACAGCGGCAACGATCAGTAAAAATCGCAGGCCGCCAGTTCCGCCTGCTGCAGCCAGACCGGTTTATCGCTGGTTTTAGACCAGACGCGGTGCAAATAGCTGTAAAAACGAGCACGGTCACTGCGGAAAAGCATTACCGGTAAAGCCAACACACCTGCCAGGATCACTGCGCTGCGACGCAGGAGAATCCGATGCAATGAATAAGCTGGGTAGATAGACATGCGAACCTCCTTAAAAACGCCCGGCTGTTGATTTGTCTTGCAAACAGCACTGGCGTAAACCATTAAAACGGGATGATTTGGTAACTGGACAAAATTTTAGCGCAATTGATGAAAGTTTACTACTCATCCGACCACTAAACTGGTCAAAAAATCGCAAATAAATACCCCATTACGTAATTTTGTTACGTCAATGTTAATAACTAACTAACCATTAGTTACATTATGGATATTTATCACCTGTTTATACCCGTAGCGTCTTTGCCGATGACCAAGCCCTGCCCCAAACGCGCCCCCCGCTCACCCCGCCCTCATTAAAAAGTCATTTTTTGTTGTAATTTCAGCCATTTTTATACTTTTTTTACACCGGTCGTCGCTATTTTTTCATCTTCTTTCTACCGCCCTCCCTACACTCGCCATATCAAAAACTACACCTCTGGAGGTGTCCTGTGAGTATCAGCGTTATTGGTGGTGCGCTGTTGGTCCTGCTGCTGTTGGGCTATCTGGTTTATGCCCTGTTCAATGCGGAGGATTTCTGATGGCAGCTTCAGCCTTTTTATTGATTGCCAGCTTCATGCTGGTGCTTTTGCTGCTGGCCCGGCCGTTAGGCAGTTTCCTGGCGCGCCTGACCGAAGGTGAACCTTTACCCGCTCTGCGTCGGGTGGAGGCCGCCGTCTGGCGCGGCTGTGGCATTACCAGCGCTGAAATGAACTGGTGGCAGTATGCGCTGGCGATCTTGTGGTTCAACCTGCTCGGGCTGGTGCTGCTGTTCGCGTTGCTGATGGCGCAAGGCTCACTGCCGCTAAACCCACAGGGCTTCTCTGGTCTGTCGTGGGATCTGGCGTTCAATACCGCCGTCAGTTTCGTCACCAACACCAACTGGCAAGCCTACAGCGGTGAAAGCACCCTCAGCTACCTTAGCCAAATGGCCGGGCTGGCAGTGCAGAACTTCCTGTCTGCCGCTACCGGTATCGCCGTGGCCTTTGCGTTGATCCGCGCCTTCACCCGCCGTTCCAGCGCCACCATTGGTAATGCCTGGATCGATATGTTCCGCATAACGCTGTACGTGTTGCTGCCGATCTCGCTGCTGATCGCGCTGTTCTTCGTCAGCCAAGGCACGCTGCAAAACTTCCTGCCTTACCTGCATATCAGCACGCTGGAAGGCGCGCAGCAGACGCTGCCGATGGGGCCGGTGGCCTCGCAGGAAGCGATCAAGATGCTCGGCACCAACGGCGGCGGCTTCTTCGGCGTCAACTCGGCTCATCCGTTCGAAAACCCGACCGTGCTGACCAACTTTGTGCAGATGTTGGCGATCTTTCTGATCCCTTGCGCGTTGTGTTTTGCTTTCGGTCAGGTTGCCGGTGAAAACCGCCAGGGCCATGCGCTGATCTGGGCGATGTCACTGATCTTCATCGTGGCCGTGGTGGTGGTGATGTTCGCCGAACTGGCGGGTAACCCGCATCTGAGCGAGTTGGGCAGTGCCAGCAACATTAATATGGAAGGCAAGGAGTCGCGCTTTGGCATTCTTGCCACCAGCATGTTCTCGGTGGTCACCACCGCAGCGTCCTGTGGGGCAGTCAACGCCATGCATGACTCCTTCACCGCACTGGGCGGCATGGTGCCGATGTGGCTGATGCAGATTGGTGAAGTGGTGTTCGGCGGCGTCGGTTCCGGCCTGTACGGCATGCTGCTGTTCGTGCTGCTGACGGTGTTTATCGCCGGGCTGATGATCGGGCGTACCCCGGAATATCTGGGTAAAAAAATTGACGTCTATGACATGAAAATGACCGCGCTGGCGATCCTGGTCACGCCGACCCTGGTGCTGCTGGGCAGCGCACTGGCCATCTCTACCGACGTAGGTCGCGCCGGCATTCTTAACCCGGGCGCGCACGGTTTCAGCGAAGTGCTGTATGCCCTGTCCTCCGCCGCCAATAACAACGGCAGCGCCTTTGGGGGGCTGAGCGTCAACACGCCGTTCTACAACCTGCTGCTGGCCTTTGCCATGTTCGTCGGCCGCTTCGGGGTGATCCTGCCAGTATTGGCGATCGCCGGTTCATTGTGCGCCAAGAAACGCCAGCCGGCTGGCAACGGCACCCTGCCAACCTACGGGCCGCTGTTTATCGGCCTGCTGGTCGGTACCGTGCTGCTGGTGGGCGCATTGACCTTCGTACCGGCGCTGGCGCTGGGACCGGTGGCCGAACATTTGCAACTTTGGCTGGCCAAATAACAGAGCTCATAGAGAGAGATTAAGAGATGACTCGCAAACAACGTGCGCTGTTTGAACCGGCACTGGTCCGTACCGCGCTGATCGATGCGCTGAAAAAGCTGGATCCACGCACCCAGTGGCGTAACCCGGTGATGTTCGTGGTGTATATCGGCAGCATCCTGACTACGGCCATCTGGCTGGCGATCCTCGCCGGACAGACCGACGGCAGCGCGGCTTTTACCGGCAGCATCGCGCTGTGGCTGTGGTTCACCGTGCTGTTCGCCAACTTTGCCGAAGCGCTGGCCGAGGGGCGCAGCAAAGCTCAGGCGGAAAGCCTGAAAGGCACCAAGAAAACCAGTTGGGCGAAGAAACTGGCCACGCCACGCCGCGAAGGTGCCACCGAGAAAGTGTCCGCCGAAAGCCTGCGCAAAGGTGACATCGTACTGGTGGAAGCCGGCGATACCATTCCCTGCGACGGCGAAGTGCTGGAAGGCGGCGCATCGGTGGATGAAAGCGCCATTACCGGTGAATCCGCCCCGGTGATCCGTGAATCCGGCGGTGACTTCTCATCGGTCACCGGCGGTACCCGCGTGCTGTCCGACTGGCTGGTGGTTCAGTGCAGCGTCAATCCGGGCGAAACCTTCCTTGACCGGATGATTGCCATGGTTGAAGGCGCAAAACGCCGTAAAACCCCGAACGAGGTGGCGCTGACCATTCTGTTGGTAGCGCTGACCCTGGTGTTCGTGCTGGCGACCGCCACGCTATTCCCGTTCTCGCAATACAGCGTCGACGCCGCCAACGGCGGTTCGGTGGTCAGTATCACCGTATTGGTGGCCCTGCTGGTCTGTCTGATCCCTACCACCATCGGCGGTCTGCTGTCTGCCATCGGCGTGGCCGGGATGAGCCGGATGCTGGGTGCCAACGTCATCGCCACCAGTGGCCGTGCGGTTGAAGCCGCCGGGGACGTGGATGTGCTGCTGCTAGATAAAACCGGCACAATCACACTGGGTAACCGTCAGGCCTCCGAATTTCTGCCGGCGCCGGGAGTGAAAGAACAGGACCTGGCTGACGCCGCGCAGCTGTCTTCACTGGCGGATGAAACGCCGGAAGGCCGCAGCATTGTGGTGCTGGCCAAACAGCGCTTTAACCTGCGTGAGCGTGACCTGCAGGCGCTGAACGCTACTTTCGTGCCCTTCTCTGCACAGACGCGCATGAGCGGCGTCAACGTGCAGGACCGCATGATCCGTAAGGGCGCAGTAGATGCCATTCGCCGTCACGTGGAGTCCAATCAGGGCCACTTCCCGCAGGCGGTAGATAACCTGGTGGCCAGCGTGGCACGCACCGGCGGTACGCCGTTGGTAGTGGCCGAAGGGCCACGCGTGCTGGGGGTGGTAGCGCTGAAGGATATCGTCAAGGGCGGTATCAAAGAACGCTTTGTCGAGCTGCGTAAAATGGGCATCAAAACGGTGATGATCACCGGCGATAACCCACTGACCGCTGCCGCCATCGCCGCCGAAGCCGGGGTGGACGACTTCCTGTCGGAAGCGACGCCGGAAGCCAAGCTGGCGTTGATTCGCCAATATCAGGCGGAAGGCCGCCTGGTGGCAATGACCGGCGACGGCACCAACGACGCCCCGGCGCTGGCACAGGCCGACGTGGCGGTGGCGATGAACTCAGGGACTCAGGCCGCCAAAGAAGCGGGCAACATGGTCGATCTGGACTCCAACCCGACCAAGCTGATTGAAGTGGTGCATATCGGCAAACAGATGCTGATGACCCGCGGTTCGCTGACCACTTTCAGTATTGCCAACGACGTGGCCAAGTATTTCGCCATCATCCCGGCGGCGTTCGCGGCAACCTATCCGCAGTTGAACGCGCTGAACGTGATGCATCTGCACTCCCCCGCTTCCGCCATTATGTCGGCGGTTATATTCAATGCCCTGGTGATCGTGTTCCTGATCCCGCTGGCGCTGAAAGGGGTGAGTTACAAGCCAATGAGCGCCGCTGCGCTGCTGCGTCGTAACCTGTGGCTTTATGGCGTGGGCGGTCTGCTGGTGCCCTTTGTTGGTATCAAGCTGATCGACCTGCTCCTGGTCGCGCTGCATATCGCCGGTTAATCATTAAGAGGAAATGAAAATGTCTTATTTACGACCTTCGCTGGTGATGTTGTTCCTGCTGACGTTGATTACCGGTATCGCCTACCCGCTGTTGACCACCGGACTATCGCAGTTGTTGTTCTCCGGCGCGGCCAACGGCTCGCTGCTGTACCGGGACGACAAAGTGGTGGGATCAGCGTTAATCGGCCAAAACTTTACCAAACCCGAGTATTTCTGGGGTCGCCCTTCTGCCACCGCGGATTCGGCCTATAATGCCATGGCGTCTGCCGGCAGCAATCAGGCCGCCACCAACCCGGCGCTGGATAAAGCCATTGCCGAGCGTGCGGCACAGCTGCACCAGGCTAATCCAGCGATGAAAGGCCCGATCCCGGTCGATCTGCTGACCGCATCCGGTAGTGGCCTGGATCCGCAGATTTCCCTCGCGGCGGCACAGTATCAACTGGCCCGGGTGGCTGCGGCGCGCCAATTGGCACCGGAGCAAATCGCCAAACTGATTGATGAAAGCACTGATCAAGCCACCCCCAACTTTATGGGTGAGTCGGTGGTAAACGTGCTGAAATTGAATCTGGCACTCGACGCGTTGAAATAATGCCTCGCGTGTTAAAAGATAAGTGACGGGTTCGGCGTGCCGGACCCGCTTTACGTTGCTGCAAAAAGGAACTCCGATGGTGGAAGAGGAACAACAGCGCCCCGACCCTGACAGCCTGCTGGCGCTGGCCAATGAAAAGCCCCGTGGCCGCCTGAAGGTGTTCTTCGGCGCCTGCGCCGGGGTAGGCAAAACCTACGCCATGCTACAGGAAGCCCAGCGGCTGCGTGCCCAAGGGCTGAACGTGCTGGTCGGCGTGGTGGAAACCCATGGCCGCAGCGAAACCGCCGCGCTGCTGGGCGGGCTGGATTTGCTGGCGCAAAAGCGCATTCAGTATCGCGGCAGAATGGTGCAGGAGTTTGATCTCGACGCCGCACTGGCTCGCCACCCGGCATTGATCCTGATGGATGAACTGGCGCACAGCAATGCCCATGGCTCACGCCATCCGAAGCGCTGGCAGGATGTCGAAGAGCTGCTGGATGCCGGTATCGACGTGTTGACCACCGTCAACGTACAACATCTGGAAAGCCTGAACGACGTGGTTGGCGGTGTGACCGGAGTGCGGGTACGTGAAACAATGCCCGATCACGTGTTCGACGAAGCCACCGAGGTGGTGCTGGTTGACCTGCCACCGGACGATCTGCGCCAGCGTCTGAATGAAGGCAAAGTGTATATTCCCGGTCAGGCCGAACGTGCCATCGAGCACTTTTTCCGTAAGGGCAATCTGATTGCCCTGCGCGAACTGGCACTGCGCCGCACCGCCGATCGGGTCGATGACCAGATGCGCGCCTTCCGGGATACCCAGGGCCGCGAACGCGTGTGGCACACCCGTGACAGTATCCTGCTATGCGTCGGCCATAACAGCGGCAACGAAAAGTTGGTGCGTATCGCCGCCCGGCTGGCGGCCCGGCTGGGTTGCCACTGGCACGCAGTCTATGTCGAAACGCCCAAGCTGCACCGTTTACCAGAGAGCCAGCGCCGGGCAATTTTGCGAGCGCTGCGACTGGCGCAGGAGTTGGGGGCCGAAACCGCCACCCTGTCCGAACCTGATGAAGAACGCGCCGTCTTACGCTACGCCCGTGAGCACAACCTGGGAAAAATCATTATTGGCCGTCGCAGCGAACAACGCTGGAAACTGCGTGGCAGCTTTGCCGATCGCCTTGGCAAGTTGGGGCCGGACCTCGATCTGGTGATTGTCGCCTTGGAAAACGACAGCCTCCCGCAGCCAGGCAAAGAACATGACAGTCGAAACTTTAGCGAGAAATGGCGCATCCAACTGCGTGGCTGTGCCGTCGCCGTCGCACTCTGCGCCCTGATCACCCTGCTGTCCCAGTGGCTGCTGCCGGGCTTCGATCAGGCCAACCTGGTGATGGTCTACCTGCTTGGCGTGGCCATTGTTGCGCTGTTCTTTGGCCGTTGGCCGTCTGTGTTGGCGGCGGTGATCAACGTCGCCAGTTTTGACCTGTTTTTCGTCCAGCCCGAGTGGTCGTTTGCCGTCAGTGATATGCAATATCTGCTGACCTTTGGCGTCATGCTGATTGTCGGTATCACTATCGGTAACCTGACCGCCGGCGTACGTTATCAGGCGCGGGTGGCGCGCTATCGTGAGCAGCGGGCTCGTCATTTGTATGAGATCTCCCGTGGGCTGAGCCAGGCGCTGACCACCGAAGACATCGCCAAAACCAGCCGCCACTTCCTTTCCAGCAGCTTCCAGGCCAAAACCGTGCTGTTGCTGCCACAGGAAGACGGCAAACTACAGCAAATGGTCGGGGAAACCGGCGGCCTGCTGTCGGTGGATGAGGCTATTGCGCGCTGGAGTTTCGACAAAGGCATGCCAGCCGGAGCCGGTACCGATACCCTGCCCGGCGTGCCCTATCAGCTGTTGCCGTTAGCCACGTCGAAACAAACCTTTGGCCTGTTGGCCATCGAGCCCAGCAACCTGCGTCAGCTGATGGTGCCGGAGCAACAGCGGCTGCTACAGACCTTTGCGGTGTTGATTGCCAGCGCGCTGGAACGTTTGCATTTGGCGCGCAGCGCCGAGGAAGCCAAGTTGGACGCCGAACGCGAACAACTGCGCAACTCGCTGCTGGCGGCGCTGTCCCACGACTTGCGTACTCCGCTGACGGTGCTGTTCGGTCAGGCGGAAATTCTGACGCTCGATCTGGCGGCGGAAGGCTCCAACCATGCAACCCAGGCCAGTCAGATCCGCCAGCAGGTGTTGAGCACCACCCGGCTGGTGAACAACCTGCTGGATATGGCGCGCATCCAATCCGGTGGTTTTAATCTGCGTAAAGAGTGGCAATCGCTGGAGGAGATCGTTGGCGCATCGCTGCACATGCTGGAGCCGCTGATGGCCCAGCATCAAATCAAGGTTGAGCTTCCGGCGGAGCTGGTATTGGTTAATTGCGACGGTAGCCTGCTGGAGCGCGTGTTCACTAACCTTTTGGAAAATGCCAATAAATATGCCGGCTACGATGCTACTATCGGTATCCGTGCCCATACTCTGCCAGAGTGGCTGGAAGTCGAAGTCTGGGACGATGGTCCGGGCATTCCCGAAGGGAAATTACAGCTTATTTTCGATAAGTTTTCCCGCGGTAATAAAGAGTCGGCGATCCCCGGCGTGGGTTTGGGGTTAGCGATTTGCCGTGCCATCATTGAAGTGCACGGTGGCCGTATCTGGGCCGAAAACGGGGCCAACGGCGGTGCCCGTTTCCGCTTTGTGCTACCGCTGGAGAAACCGCCAGAAATAGACAGCGAAGCCTTTGATCTTTAATCAAGTCCCGGGAGTCTTGTGAGCAATACGCCAACCAATATTCTGATTGTTGAAGATGAGAAAGAGATCCGACGTTTCGTCCGTACCGCCCTGGAAAGTGAAGGCCTGCGGGTGTTTGAAAGCGAAACGCTGCAACGCGGGCTGATTGAAGCCGGTACGCGTAAGCCGGATCTGATTATTCTCGATTTGGGGTTGCCGGACGGCGACGGGCTTAACTATATTCGTGATTTACGCCAATGGAGCGCCATTCCGGTCATCGTGTTGTCGGCACGCAACGCTGAGGAAGACAAAATCGCCGCGCTCGACGCCGGGGCGGATGACTATCTCAGCAAGCCGTTTGGTATCGGTGAGCTGTTGGCACGCGTACGGGTCGCCTTACGCCGTCATTCCGGTAGCCTGCAAGAAAGTCCACTGGTCAGCTTCTCCGAAATCACCGTCGATCTGATCAACCGCCGGGTACTTCGTCAGGGTGAGGATTTGCATCTGACGCCGATAGAGTTCCGTTTGCTGGCCGAACTGCTGGCCAACTCCGGCAAGGTGATCACCCAACGTCAGCTATTAAGCCACGTCTGGGGGCCGAACTACGTCGAACACAGTCATTATCTGCGCATTTATATGGGTCACTTGCGACAAAAACTAGAGGCCGACCCGGCCCGGCCGAAACACTTGCTGACCGAGACCGGCGTCGGTTACCGCTTTGTACCTTGAGGTCAATGGGTGCCACATGTGGTTTAGCGAGCGGGACATGTGGCCAGATAGGTTATTCTATCCCAATAAGAAACGCGCCCCTTTCCGGCCCGGCGCCGACCACCAGCACGGCAATATCATCGCCCGAATGGAGTTTGTTCTCTTTCAAATCATCGTGAATAAGTTTTAGCGTACTCGGGATCACCAGGTTGCCATAACGCCGGGCGTGAGTACTGAATTTACCCTGCTCCACCTGCGTCTCATGACAGTATTGCTCAATATAGCTTTCGACCATATTAGGGCTAGCCTGATGGGTATAAATTCGCGCTACCTCATTGTAATAATTGCTATTATATTGAGCCAACCCCAGGTGATTCAATTTCATCCCTTTTGCATAGTAACGTTTGGTTTGATCACCCGCCATCGCATAGCAAGACAGTTCTTCATTACGCTCAACGCCGGGAGGATTCAATCCGCCGCCGCCGGGGTAATGAATGAGCGGATCTTCAAACCCCGCTTCATCACCGAAGGACAGTGAGTCCCGGCTATAAAGACTGTAGCCTTGCGCATCGTCATGCTGTCTTAATACGATCGCCGCTATGCCATCAGAAAATAGCGCCGGCGAAGCCCATAACGAATCGCGCAACGGGTGCACGCTGTTATAACGGTAAATGGGTGAAACCATGTACAGACTAGAGACTTCATACGTCACTACCAGGATATTTTTCGCCTGTAAACGGGCGGCTAAAGACAGCGCTCGCCCCATACCGGCACAGCCGGCAGCCAATTGTAATGGCGGAATGTGATCGGGAATTCCCAGCGCTCGCATCAGGCGAAAAGAGTCGTAATCCAGTTGAACCTCATACGGAGTACTGCTGGCTACCATCACGACGTCAATATCGTTCGGGCCAAGCCCCGCCGCCTGCATAGCCTCTTGCGCCACATTGACGACATGAGTGAAATCGCGAAATAAATCCGGATCCCAGCTTTTGGACTCCACGGGACCAATAATTTTTTGAATGTCCTTGCCAGTTAAGTATTGCCCCGGTTTTTTCCGGTGTGGGACTTTAAACATTTCCGCCCATTCGTCCATCGATACCACCTGGCCAATTAACGTAGAGATGCCCGCCAGTTTATATTTGAAGGTCTGCCCTTGTTGCTCACCGTTCATATACGCCTCACTTGATTTTTGGAGAATGAATTGCTGCGGAACTCTGTTGAGCAACCTGCTGGCGTTCGATGTGTTCCAGGATCCGATCGGCGCAGGTCAGCAATGTCGTACCGGGGCCAAAAATATCGGCCACACCGCAATCGAAGAGAAAGGGGTAATCGGCAACAGGCAGCACCCCGCCAACGAACACGGTGATATCCTCTCTTCCGGCCGCCGCCAGCACCGTCATTAATGCAGGAACCAGCGTTTTATGCCCTGCCACCAGCGATGAGACGCCAATAGCATGGCAGTGGCTTGCGCTGGCCTGTTGTACCACTTCCTCCGGGGTCTGGAATAATGCGCCCAGTACAACGTCAAAGCCCATGTCATGCAGACCGGCTGCCACCACCTTTGCCCCCCGATCGTGTCCGTCCTGCCCCATTTTTGCGATCAGCAATTTTGGCCGCTGGCCCAGTCGCAGGGTGAGCGCGCCAATCTGCGCTGTCACTCTTTGCCACTGCGGGTCGTGCCTGAGCTCCTCGCCATAAACATGAGTGACAAACTGCGGCTCCGCCTGATAACGCCCCCATACCTGCCCGAGCGCTGCGGTCACCTCACCGACCGTGGCCCGCAGACGCATTGCATCGACTGCTGCAGCCAATAAATTGCCATCGCTCTCGGCACAGCGCGTCAATGCCGCCAGCGCATGCGCGACCTGGGTATCATTGCGTTGCCGGCGCAGTGAGGCCAGCCGGGTTATTTGCTGAGCCCGCACTTTACTGTTGTCAATAAAGCGAACCTCAAGCGGCCGCTCTCCCGATAACTGATACTTATTAACGCCGACAATCACTATTTTGCCGGAATCAATCTGCGCCTGGGTAATGGCCGAACAATGTTCAATTTGTCGTTTTACCCAACCGTTTTCCAGAGCGACCAGCATTCCGCCCATGGCACTGATGTCGTTCATGATGTTTCGCGCCCCTTCCGCCATCTCCATCGTCAGCGTTTCCATCATGTAAGAGCCGGCCCAGGGATCGGCCACGTCACAGATGGCGGTTTCTTCCTGCAAAATGAGTTGGGTATTGCGGGCGAGCCTGGCGGAGTTATCGGTTGGCAACCCCATGGCTTCATCGAACGCGTTGGTGTGCAAAGACTGGGTGCCGCCGAAAATGGCAGCCATAGCTTCAATAGTGGTACGTACCACATTGTTCAGCGGATCTTGCTCCGTCAACGACCAGCCCGAAGTCTGGCAATGCGTACGCAGCAGCAATGAACTGGGCTTACTCGCACCAAATGACTGCATGATTTGGCACCATAGCAGGCGGGCGGCACGCAGCTTGGCGATGTTGGCATAGAACTGCATGCCCATGCCGAAAAAGAAACTCAGGCGGCCGGCAAAATCGTCGATTTTCAATCCGCGATCCAGAGCCGCCTGAATATAGGCTTTACCATTAGCCAACGTCAGGGCCAACTCCAGTACGTCAGGCGCACCGGCCTCTTGCATGTGGTAACCCGAAATAGACAAGGCGTTGAATTTCGGCATGTACTCAGCGGTGTAAGCGAGAATATCGGTGACAATACGCATTGAGGGTACGGGAGGATAAATATAGGTGTTACGAACCATAAACTCTTTCAAGATATCATTTTGCAGCGTTCCTTTAAGCTGTTCTGGTGCCACGCCGCTTTCTTCCGCGGCAACAATATAGGCTGCCATCACCGGCAAAACAGCGCCGTTCATCGTCATCGACACCGAAACCCTATCAAGCGGTATGCCGTCAAATAAGGCTTTCATATCCTCTACAGAATCAATGGCGACGCCAGCCTTGCCGACATCGCCCTCGACACGAGGATGATCCGAGTCATACCCACGGTGCGTAGCCAAATCAAAAGCCACAGAAATTCCCTGCATTCCCCCTGCCAATGCTTTACGGTAAAAAGCATTGGACTCTTGACTGGTAGAAAAACCAGCATATTGCCTTATGGTCCAGGGTTTTACCGTATACATAGTCGCATTCGGCCCACGAATATAAGGCGGTATTCCCGGCAAGGTATCCACATAGGGAAATGACGTGATATCCTCACGGCTATAAACCGCTTTTAGCGGAAAGTCATAATGATAACGGGAACTTTCCTCTATCGGCACATTAGAATAAACCGCGTAATCAAAACCATCGGATTTTTTATTACTGCTAACGTATGTTTTTCTCATCACTCCCCCCTTTAGTGATACAGCAGGCGCAGCACGACTCGGCGTGAATTCATTTTCGAATTCACACCTAAAAGCAATCCTTTGAATATCAATAAAATTTCTCACCATCAATATAATGGCGGTAAGGGGAAATGATGCTATTGTTAGCATTAAATTAATTAGGGCTATTATTACTTACTGTACTTAATTACTGCAGAAAAACTGGTTTTATGACGTTTCTAGTTATTAATAATCTTGAAATATTTATTAAAAAAATGGCAACCGCTTACTTTTATAAAATAACCAGAGTTAATGATAGTTGTCATTCTGTTAAATGCAAACCCAGTTCATGAGGCCTGTGCGACGCCCCTACGAATGTGACCCTTTCTTCAACCCCATCATAAATTCCTTGAACGCCTCGCGCAGCGGTGCGAACACCGGATGCTTGCGGTTCTCGATCATCACTTCCGAGAACAGCTTCAAGCCGACGGCAAAGGCTGCACTTTTATCTTCGCCAAAGTTCAGATCTTCACGCGCTTTGATACGCTCAACAATGCCGAGAATATCGTCGTGGTTTTCCACTTCAAAACTCAACGGCGCTTTATCCACCGGCTCACCCTGGCGATCGTTCAGGGCTTCAACGGTGATACGGAAACGGTGGCCTGGCATCAGTCGTTCTCCTGCGCTGTTGGGCGAATGTTCATTTCGCTTTCGATCGTCGCCACTGCGGTGAGCAACGCCTTATTGATGCGTTCAACCTGCTGGGGCGAGAGATCGGCGCGCATCACGTTACCGCGCAGCAAACTGCGCAGGCGGTTCATGGCTTCGGAGATACCCTCCGCCAGATTACCGTGATGATGATGGCTGCGGCCGGCCCCGGCTAAACGGGCAAGGATCAGATCTACGGTGGCCTGGTGCTTTTGCAGTTCACTCTGACCAAGCGCGGTGATTTGGTAGCTTTTACGGCCGTTACCGGTGGTGATCGGCTCAAGGAAATCTTGCTCTTCCAACAGCGTCAGGGTCGGATAAATAACACCCGGACTTGGCACGTACAAGCCGGAGGAAGCCTCGTCGATCGCCTTGATCAGCTCATAGCCGTGGCTCGGCTTGCGCGCCACCAGCGCCAGCAGCACCAACCGCAAATCGCCATGTTCAAACATGCGGTGACGCCCGCCACGGCCACCACGCCCACCGCGTCCATGTTCTTCGTCGTGCTCGCCGCCAAATTGGTGGCGCCCGCCGCGCCGACGATGTTCGAGCCCTTCTTCGCCGTCATGGTGGCAACCGGGCCGGCAGTGTAAACCTAATCGATGGTACATAGGGTTTTACCTCTCAATGAATAGTCAGTTGACGAAGTCATTTAGATATATCTAAATGACTTCGATATATCTAATCTAGATCGATATATCTAAATATGCAAAGGGTCTTTGTAAATAGATATATCTAAATTGCAGGCATAAAAAAAGCGCTGTAAAAACAGCGCTTTTCATCAGGCAGAAAAGAAATTATTTGGCGGAGGCCAGCACGGTACTGACGATTTCTACTGCTTCGAGCTCGATCTTTTCGCGATGTTCGGCCCCCAGGAAGCTTTCACAATAGATTTTGTAGGCTTCTTCGGTACCTGAAGGACGTGCGGCAAACCAGCCGTTGTCGGTCATCACTTTCAGGCCGCCGATGGAGGCACCGTTGCCCGGAGCCGCCGTCAGACGAGCGGTGATCGGGTCACCCGCCAAGGTGTTGGCCTTGACCATTTCCGGCGACAGCTTGGCCAATGCGGCTTTCTGCGCATGGGTAGCTGGAGCCTGAATGCGATTGTAGCTTGGTGCACCAAAGCGGTTGGCCAGATCTTCGTAGTGATTTTGTGGGTTTTCACCGGTGACTGCGGTAATTTCCGCCGCCAGCAGGCACATGATCATGCCGTCTTTATCGGTCGACCAAGGTGTGCCGTTGAAACGCAGGAAGGATGCCCCCGCGCTCTCTTCACCACCAAAGCCCAGGCTGCCATCGTACAAGCCATCGACAAACCATTTGAAGCCCACCGGCACTTCCACCAGTTTACGGCCCAGGTCAGCAACCACGCGGTCAATCATTGCACTGGAAACCAGTGTTTTGCCCACCGCCACATCGGCACCCCACTCTGGACGATGCTGGAACAGGTAGTTGATGGACACCGCCAGATAGTGGTTCGGATTCATCAGCCCCTTCGGCGTAACAATGCCGTGGCGGTCGTAATCCGGATCGTTGGCGAACGCCAGATCGAACTTGTCACGCAGCGCCAGCAAACCGCCCATCGCCGGAACGGACGAGCAGTCCATGCGGATCACGCCGTCGTGGTCCAGGTGCATAAAGCGGAAGGTCTGATCGATAGAGTCGTTCACCAGCGTCAGATCCAGCTTGTAATGCTCGCCAATACGCTGCCAGTAGGCAATACCGGAACCGCCAAGCGGATCGACACCCAACTTCAGGCCGGCACGCTGGATAGCAGGCATATCGACGATATCTACCAACCCTTCGACATACGGCTGCACCAGATCTTGCGCGTGCACGCGGCCGCTGTTCCAGGCCTTATCCAATGACTGACGCTGAACGCCTTTCAACTGCAATGACAGCAGTTCATTGGCGCGCTTTTCAATCACGGAGGTCAGGTTGGTATCAGCCGGGCCGCCGTTGGTCGGGTTATATTTGATGCCACCGTCTTCCGGGGGATTGTGAGACGGGGTGATAACGATACCGTCGGCCAGTGCCCCACCGTTACGGTTATGGCACAAAATGGCATGGGATACCGCAGGAGTTGGCGTGAAGCCGTTATTTTCCTGCACGACAACATCGACGCCATTGGCGGTCAACACTTCCAGCACAGAAATAAAGGCAGGCTCGGACAGCGCATGGGTATCTTTACCCACGTAGCATGGGCCGGTCACCCCTTGCTGATGACGGACTTCCGCAATCGCCTGTGCAATAGCGAGAATATGATTTTCATTAAAGCTATGACGCAGAGCGCTGCCGCGGTGGCCCGAAGTGCCGAACTTCACCGCGTGTGCTGCATTGCCGGCTTCAGGTTGCAGTACATAGTACTGCGACGTCAGCTGGGCTACGTTGATCAAATCGCTTTGCTGAGCCGGCTGCCCGGCACGTGGATTATTCGCCATCGACATATCTCCCTAATCCCTGTCCTGCGGCCTGGCAATATGTCGCTCACGGCCACCATGACGGGCTGTTCGCTAAATTAGATAGTGCCGCAAACTTTTTCTGTCAGTTCCGCGGGGAACTGCATAGCCTGCATGATGTGTTCCACCATGCTGCGTTTACGACCGGTATTGGTATTGGTGATCACCCAGTACGGGGTGCTCGGAACGTGCTTGGGTTTGGTGTGCGTTCCGTTCGCCAGCAGGGTTTGCTGATCGCCAGCGAAATAGGTGCGGGTACGGCCATGCAATGCATCGGTAGCTGCGGCAAAGCCCGCCGCGTCGAGGGTATACAGGGTGGAAAGTACCAGCATAAAACGGTTCACCGCTTTGCTCTGCTCGGCATACTCATCCGACAACAGCAGCTCACGCACGGCACGTACGCGATCGCGCGGGCGCGACGCGGCAACAATTTTATCCTGCTCAGCGCTCTGGGCGCTGCCGGACGGCACCGCACGTAACGGCTGACCTGCGGTAAACTTCAACATGCGGCGCAAAATATCGGACGCGCTCTCACCAATATGTTGCGTGTGGCTGGCAATATAACGGTAGAGCTCTTCGTCGACTTCAATAGTTTTCATCTTTATCCAGTACTGTTTTTTTCTACTTAGAACCTGAAGCCAGATCCTGCATTCAAGCCATGGGATTATAAGGTTAAAAGCGCAGATGCGAACATCACAATGTGCCTCAACACGGCAAAAGCAGACTATTACCTAAAGCCTGCCTGGCATTGGCTCTGCCAAACCCGCACCTTACCATGAAAAATCCGCGTTATACCCTATGGATTTCAAGCCGCAGCGTTGTTACCTGTGGCTTGAAAGGCGACGGGTATTTTCATCGTGTGTTTTAATCATGATACCCTAATCTGAATCTCACTCAGTATGAACTTTGCCATGAAATTACATTATCAACTGCTGGCCTGCGAGTCCGACGCTCTGCCGGTTGTCATGATCCACGGGCTGTTCGGCAATCTGGACAATCTGGGCGTGCTGGCTCGCGATCTCAACCGACAGCACAGCGTGATTAAAGTCGATCTGCGCAACCACGGCCTGTCACCACGTTCACCGGTAATGACCTACCCGGAAATGGCAAAGGATCTGCTGGCGCTGCTGGATGACTTGCAGTTGGACAAGGTCATTGTGATCGGCCACTCGATGGGAGGCAAAGCGGCGATGGCGCTGACGGCAATCGCACCTGAGCGAGTGGAGAAACTGATCGTTATTGACGTGGCACCGGTGGATTATCAAACCCGTCGCCACGACGAGATTTTTGTCGCCTTACAGGCCGTAAGTGCGGCCGGCATCACCCAACGCCAGCAGGCGGCGGAATTGATGCGCGACTACCTGAAGGAAGAAGGAGTGATCCAGTTCCTGCTGAAATCCTTCCACCAGGGCGAATGGCGTTTTAACCTGCCGGTGCTGATCGATCAATATGAAAACATCACTGGCTGGCAGGAGGTTCCCGCCTGGCCGCATCCCACATTATTTATTCGTGGTGGTTTGTCGCCCTACGTGCAGGACAGCTACCGTGCAGACATTGCCCGCCAGTTCCCACAGGCTCGCGCACATGTGGTCGCCGGCAGCGGACACTGGGTTCATGCGGAAAAACCGGAGCCGGTGCTGCGCGCTATTCACCGTTTTCTCGACGAAGCCTGAGCCGACCGGCGCTTTCCCCTGGTGCGGACAACCACCCAAAACGGCCATCTGGTGAAAAAACGCGCTAAAGATAACGACTTAGCGCGTTTTCGGCTCAGTTAAGCATTGTCGTTGCTCCACCTGCTGGGGTAATATGACGCGCTATAATTTTGCCGCCGTGCCCGGCGTGTTGATTAACGCCTGGCTGGGGGTAAATTTGGGTTAGGGTTTATTGGCCCGAAGTGTGTTAACCGAACCATCCAGAAGCGTCTACGCGCTTTTAGATGCAAACTCCCTTGCAGTACCGCTACCTATGGCAAAAGAACAAACGGATCGCACGACGCTGGATCTGTTCGCAGATGAACGCCGTCCGGGGCGCCCGAAAACCAACCCGCTATCCCGAGATGAACAGCTTAGAATCAATAAGCGTAATCAGCTTCGACGCGATAAAGTCCGTGGTTTACGGCGTGTGGAACTGAAGATTAACGCGGATGCGGTGGACGCCCTGAACAAACTGGCGGAACAGCGGAATATCAGCCGCAGCGAGCTTATTGAGCAAATGCTGTTGGCACAACTGGCGGACGACCAGCCAGAACATTGATCATTGCAGCCGCACATGCGGCGCGGCGTTAAGGATGACGCCCGATCAACATCGTTTTATTCCACCCGGTATCGCATAAACGTGATAAAACCCCGGGGTAAATTTCTGGCATGATACGCAATTACCGGTGAGGGCCTCCCTTGCCATGGCATCATTTTAATCGGTGTTATCGTGGTCATCGCTAACATCGTGTAATGCAATTTATTGAATTTAAAGGTTATACGCGATATGGCTAATGTAGGCATTTTCTTTGGCAGCGACACTGGCAATACCGAAAACATTGCCAAGATGATCCAGAAAATTCTTAAGCAACAGTTTGGTGACGATGTGTGTGAAATTCACGACATCGCCAAAAGCAGCAAAGAAGACCTGGAAGGCTTCGATATTCTGTTGCTCGGTATCCCAACCTGGTACTACGGTGAAGCCCAGTGCGACTGGGATGACTTCTTCCCAACGCTGGAAGACATCGACTTCAACGGCAAGCTGGTAGCCCTGTTTGGCTGTGGCGATCAGGAAGACTACGCAGAATATTTCTGTGATGCAATGGGCACCATCCGCGACATCATTGAACCGCGTGGCGCTGCCATAGTCGGCCACTGGCCAACCAAAGGCTATCATTTCGAAGCCTCAAAAGGTTTGGCAAGCGACAGCCACTTTATTGGTCTGGCAATTGACGAAGACCGTCAACCTGAGCTGACCAATGAGCGTGTTGAAGGCTGGGTAAAACAAATCGTCGAAGAGCTGAGCCTGGCCGAAATCGTCGGCTAACGCCAAACGTTGAACAAAAGCCCTGCAAAGTGCATAGTGTTGCCAGCAGGGCCATCATTGGCAGTACTGATTACTGCAATCGAAGATACATATTTGTAACTTCCCACATCGTCAAGGTAGACTGAGTTATCGGTTTATCCCGCCCATCAAGACGTTGCGTGTGCAACATGCAATAGTGCAATTATATCTTTGTTAACAACCGGCGGTTTCTATTTAGGTCAACCGGTTCTATAATGAGACGCAATTAACTCTTTGTGCCGACCGATGCCACAGGCGAGAACGCCTCAACTTGATTAGCATAGTAACAGGACTGAATCCGCATGACTGACAACAACACCGCATTGAAGAAGGCCGGCTTAAAAGTCACGCTTCCGCGACTCAAAATCCTGGAAGTACTGCAAAATCCGGAATGCCATCACGTCAGTGCGGAAGATCTGTACAAAAAACTGATAGATATGGGCGAAGAAATTGGCCTGGCTACGGTTTACCGCGTACTGAACCAATTTGATGATGCCGGCATTGTGACCCGTCACAACTTCGAAGGCGGCAAGTCCGTGTTCGAACTGACCCAGCAGCATCACCACGATCACCTGATTTGCCTGGACTGCGGCAAAGTGATCGAATTCAGCGATGAATCAATCGAAGTTCGTCAGCGTGATATCGCCAAGCAACACGGCATTAAGCTCAGCAACCACAGCCTGTACCTGTACGGCCACTGTGCAATTGGTGACTGCCGCGAAGACGAAACTCTGCACGATAAAAAATAATGCCCTTAACCGGCATTAAGAACCGCCTTAACTGAACAGATAAAAAAATCCCCGGACAGGCCCGGGGAAAGTTCACAGCTTGAAATACAACAATTGCAGAGGCACTTCTTTCCGTCTTCCCACTTACACTCACTTCACCGTCAACTCACCCGCCGACACGCGGATGGGCAAACCTCTTCACAGCTCATACTCAAGAAACAGCAACCGATCAAAAAACAACGGCCAGGCGTGATCGAATACACCTCGAACACGGAACCCCTTGTTCAGATAAATTTGGCTGGCATCACTGCGTTGCCATACACATAGCACGATATTTTTCGCCTGGTGCTGTTGTGCTCGCTGCTTTATCAGCGCAAACAATTGGTTAAAATGCCCTTGTCCGCGGAATTGACTCTCGATTGCCAGACTGCAGATGAAATAATCGTCAGCAGTGCACAGGCTTTGCACAAAGCTGTCATAAGCCTCATCAAGCGGTTTTATTTCATCGCGATAATGATAATCCGCTTCTATGCCATACAGCTCGCTGATGGTGGCCGCATTAAAAAAGCCGACAAACTCTCCACGCCGATCGTAAGCTACCGTGATCAGCCCGAGATAAGGCTCAATATTTTGCGCCTGCTGCAATGACACCAGATCCAGCCCAGCTCGATTGCCGATAGAGCAGTATTCAAGGTAACTGGTGGTGAAAATCAGCTTTGCCATGCGAGTCTTATCGGCTGCACTCGCCTGCCGCCCCGGTAGAAAATGCAATGCCCCGCCCTGCTCCGGTAACACCGCGTCCCCTACTCCAGCGGTCGGGCACCAGTAATTACCCGCCGTAATCCGTCGCCGGTTATCGGCGATCAGGTATTCACCAAAAAGTTGATTTACCCGATCAAGCGTACGGTCATGGGAAAGCACGGAATAATAGTGGTAATGGTCGATATCGGAACGGATCTGCGCCGGGTAGGCCATGCGAGGTACTTCATCAACGGTGAATATTTCCGCATAACGAGTCAGATCCAGCGGCTGCTCAAGCTGCCAGTCCACCTGTTCTAAGCGGCTGACGCATTGCCGGTAGCTGTGCTGTTCCTCCTGCGACAGCGGTAACCGTTCATTGGTGATCACATCCTCCAACAGGCGCATGCCACGGATACCACAGGTGACTGCCTGTGGGTGCGCATCATAATGGACGCCATAATCCTGGCAGAAGCGATCGTGACTGAGGAAAGACCGGCCTATGTGGCGGCTCCACAGCTGATAAAAGGGATCAAACAGCTTCCGTTCATAAACCGAATTCTTGTCCGGCACTTCGCCGCTTTCCGCCGCATAGATCTGATCCAACCCCGCCAGCATTCGGCACAGCGAAATGTCCCCTTTCCGGCTGATAATCATGCCGGTTTCATCAAGAAACAGATTCAACCAGCTGACGTGGCTGACCTCGCCCTCAGCCAGAAACTGAAGATAATCAGGCACCTCTGGTTTGCTCAAAAACAGCGTCGCCGACCGGTGGGGTATGGTATCGATATCCATGTACAGCCCCCCCATCTCGATCAAAATCAGAAAGCGGAAGTAATCAGAAAGCGTGGCGTAATAGCGCTTATCGTGCAGTTGATGGATAAAGCCCAGATTGTCGCCGACCCTTTTTTGCGCCAGTTCGCTCAGCGAATGTACCTGCAAGCGATGATTGCCCGCATCATACTCCCCCAGGTAGCCGCCTTTTATCACCTGTACGGGGAGGAAATACGCATCCCTTGCCAACTGCTGCGCGTCCCAAACCCATAACATGCCGACCCAGTCATTTGTCTCGGCGCTAGCCACCGCCTGCTGCGCGTCGCCCCACTGAGAGATAACCTCTCTGGCGTCGTCAGGTATGGCGCCCCCCAACCAGATACGGTGCAGCCGTTTTTCACTCGCAGCCAGTGGGCGAGTAGGCACACAAAATAGTGAAGAACAGCAGGCGGCATCGAATAAATCCCCATGCGCTGCCAGCCACTCACGCAGTTGCGCGACCCCACGCTGATAGCTTTCCAGCCGTGCCGGTGAAGTCTGGCGCTGATATTTAACGAACTCAAACTTCAGGTCGCTGATCCGCGCTTCGTATTCTGCCCGGAACAGATCATCCTGCATAACCCCCAAATGTCCGTCGTTAAGCTTCATCGGCCAGCATCCTTATCGATGACAGCGGCACCGAAGAGCCATAACCCTGCGGATTTTTGCTCTGCCATGACCAGGCATCGCACACCATTTTTTCCAGACTGCGTTTGGCTTGCCAGCCCAGCTTTTCTGCCGCCAGTGACGGGTCGGACCAACACTCGGCAATGTCTCCCGCACGCCGGGGATTAAATTGGTAGGCGATTTTGAAGCCACAGGCGCGTTCAAACGCCCGAATAATCTCCAGCACCGAGTAGCCTTTACCGGTGCCCAGGTTATAGACGTTAAAACCTGGCTGCAGATTATCCAGCGCTTTTAAATGCCCTTCGGCCAAATCCATAACGTGAATGTAATCACGTACCCCAGTACCATCGCTGGTAGGGTAGTCGTTGCCATACACCGGCAACACCGCGAGTTTGCCAATAGCCACCTGCGCCAGATAAGCCAGAAGATTATTGGGAATGCCGGCGGGATCCTCACCAATCAAGCCGGACTCGTGCGCCCCGGCCGGATTAAAGTAACGCAGCGCGGTGATTGCCATCTGCGGTGCCGTGGAAGCGAACTCCGCCAGGATCTGCTCGACAATCAGCTTTGAGGTTCCGTAAGGATTGGTGGTCTGCCCAACACGGCAGCTTTCCGTCAGTGGGGTATATTCTGCCGGCCCATAGACGGTGGCTGAAGAGCTGAAAATAAATTGCTTAACACCGGCATGGCGCATTCTGTCCAGTACGATCAATGAGCCGGAAATATTATTTTGATAATACTTCAGTGGCTCTTCGGTAGATTCTCTCACCGACTTCAAACCCGCAAGATGAATAACCGCATGAACATCATGCTGGCGGAAAATATGATCCAGCAAATGATGTTGCTGGATATCTCCCTGATAAAAAATCACTTTTTTACCGGTTAATCGCTCCACCCGAAACAAAGACTCTGGCGAGCTGTTCGACAGGTTGTCCAGTACAACAACTTCCTCCCCCCTTTCCAACAGTGCCAATACCGTATGCGAACCGATATAACCGGCACCGCCCGTCACCAATATAGCCATCGTATATCCTTGTTTGTGTTTAAAAATAAACGACTCACTCAGAAACCACCTAAACTTCCCGGGTTTTAAAACCGACAGGTAAAGCAATACAAAGCAGTAATATGGCTAACAGATAAACGGAGGAATGCGGCCCGTACTCGGTCAGGATCCCTTGTAATATTCCGGCCAGGATCACACCGGTGGAAATACTGTTGGTGAATAAAGTGGTGGCCATGCCCGCCCGCTCCGGCATCAAATCCTGGAAATACAACATGCCGACGGTGGCGATAATGCCGATAAATATCGCGTTAAACAGCTGCCAGACCAGCAACCCGGCGGCCGAGGTAAACCACAGCATCCCGGCATAAAACAGTATGCCGGCCACCATCGCCCCCGCCATCATCAGGCGCTTGCCCACCCGGTTTACATAACGCCCTACCAGGATCATGATGGGGATTTCGATCGCGGCGGCGATGCCCATCATCCAACCGGTCAGACTTTGCGGCAAACCCAACTCGGCCGCGATATACAGCGGCACATCAATCAGATACATGGCGCTGCAGGTCCACATCAATACCGAGGCAAAAAATAACCGGCTAATGTCTTTATCGAAGACCGTTTTTTGCGGTATGGCGATTTCATTACCCACAGACGGGCGAGCCACCTCGGGTAATATCCACCAGGCCAGCAGCGTGACCAGCAGGAATATGCCGGCAGCAAACATAAACATCGCCGTGAAGCCATAATTCACCACCAGCATAAAAGCCAATGGCGGGCCAAAAACCCAGGCCAGAGAGAGTTGGGCGCGCATGATGGCGCTGAACAACGCCACGTTTTGCGATGACCTCTCTCCGTATTCCCGCGCCAGGGCGAATAATTGTGGTATCGCCGTATTGGCGATGGCGGTTAACAGCACACCTGCGGTAATTAACGTCAGGTAATTGCGATTAAAAGCAAATAACAGACAGTTTCCCGCCGCCAATAAATAACAGATTAAAATCAAATGGCGCCGGTCACGCTGGCGATCTGATTTTTTCGCCAGCAAAAAGCTGACAATGATGCCGACCCCGGCATTAACCGCATAAAAAAAACCGACCCATAATGAAGTCACCCGAACCTCGGTGGTGAGGAACAGGCTCAGGGTCGGTATTTGCAGTGCCCCGGCAATGCCAGAAAAAAAAGCAACGACCATAAAGGTCAGCCGTATCGAATTCATCGCTGATTACCGCCGGTCGCTGCTGTTAACCATCAATAACGGCCCGCCGGCGAACAGACGGGCCGTGGTTCAGGAGTTACACTTTCTCGGTGCGGCTATAACGCTTGCCGTCCGGGCTGACCGCACGGATCAGCACCTCACCGCTGACCGCTGGCTTGGCCCTGGCATCGTAACGCTGCCATTGCTTGCCGCCATCGGTGGAATACTCAATGCCCAGACCCGGCAACGAGATATTAGCCTCCAGCTTGCCACCGGCTACGCGGGCACCCGGCACCGGCAGCCGATAACTCACGCCACCCTTGTCCAGTTTTGCCAATTCACGCTGGCCAAGAATATTGGCAAAGCGCAACCAGTCGCGGTTCAGTTTTTTGCTGTCGATAAAGTGGGTTTCACCACCTTTATATTCACGCCCCGCCTTATAATTCTGCTCCCAACCCGCCCGGTGCCATGCGCGCTCGGCCACCGACAGTGAACGCGGGAAGATCATATATTCCATTTGATCGTCAGTGCGCTGAGTTTCGCTCCACATCTGGGCAGAAATACCGTAAGCGCCCGGCCATGGCTTGTCGCTCTTGGCGGTAAAGTGATTGCCATCGCGATCAACCGAGGTTTCGGCGTTCTGCGGCAGGTTGTTCGGGGCAAAGCTGAACATTTTCTGCTCGTCGCTGAAACGGGTACCCCAGTAATAACCACGCTCGTCCGGGTTCACCTCATAGGGGAAATCCATATAGAGGTAATCCGGGTTGGAAAGGATCACTTCATAGCCTTTGTTGGCCCAGTCGTTGGCGCTATCAAAACCGCCCCAATACAGCGTATCCCAGAAGTTCACCCCAACACGTGGAGTGGCGAAAGCCTTGGCGTTTTTCGCATCTTTCAGGCCGTCCTGCCAGGCCTGCATCCTGTCGATGCCCTGCGCCTTCACCAGTTGACTGACTTCCACGCCAAAGTAGCTTGGCAGATGTTCCATATCGGCGACTTTGCCGTCTTTGATCATCTTTTGGCACACCTGGGATTTCGCCCAAGGCTTGTCTTCTTTGCTCTGATCGATGATGCCTTTTCCTGCTTCCGGCTTGGTCTGGTCGGTATAGCCAGCCCCCAGGCGAATGTTTTTCGCTTCGTCGCCGCCAAAGTGCCAGGTGCGCAGCGGCTGCCCGGCCTCTTTGTGCATCTGGGCAATCTCACCCATCACCTTGTCAACAAAGCGCCTGGACGAATCCAGACAAGGGTTAAGGTAACTTTGACGATTGAAGTACTGCACCGAGGTGGTATTGGAAGTATCGGTCGGATCCACCAGGCGGAACTCATTGGCCTGCTGTTCTTTACCGGCGGCATGCAGCTTTTTATAGCGCGCCTCCATCGAAACCACGGCGGCACGGGCATGTGCCGGCATATCGATTTCCGGGATCACTTCAATCTGGCGCGCCTGGGCGTATTTAATGATCTCGATATAGTCCTGACGCGAGAAGAAGCCGCCATACACCTCTGGCCCCTGCCCGTACTGTGGCAGCAGGCAGGTAGTTTCGCTCAGGTCATGGCAACGCCGCCCCCCGACTTCAGTCAGTTCAGGCAAGCCTGGGATGGCAATGCGCCAGCCTTCGTCATCGCTCAGATGGAAGTGGAATTTATTGAGCTTATAAGCTGCCATCTGATCGAGCAGGCGCAGTACCGCATCTTTCTGATGGAAGTTGCGCGCCACGTCGAGGAATATGCCGCGGTACTGGAAACGTGGTGCATCCTTGGCGTCGAGGGTGGCGATTTTAGCGCTGCCGTCGGTCGGAACCAGCGACAGAATAGATTGCAGGCCATAGAACACCCCTGCCTGATCGAAGCCAATCACCCGCGCTTCCTTATTGCCAATTTTCAGCTCATAGGCTCCCGACACTGCCAGTTCACCTTTAAATTTACCCGGCTGAATATCGGTTTTGATCGGGTAGCCCGCCGCGTTATGGGTGATGCCCAACAGTGCAAAACGTTGGGTGGCTGCGTCCGCGGCCGGTTTGGCCAGCGCACTCAACTCCAGCGCCACACCGTTGCTCAGACTCACATCTTGTGGATGCACTTTCACTTGTAACGGCGTCGGCACGATCTGCCCGCGCAAAGAGGCGGCAGGCAAGGTTTTCAACTCGGCGTTTTTGGTAAAGCGGGAGGTCGGAGTCATCAGGATATTGTTGTCGCCCTCGATGCGCTTCCATTGATCGCCACTAAAGGGGGTCACAAACTGACTGAGATCTTCGGTATCGGTATTAAGCAGAATTTTTGGCTTGGCATCGCCCGAGGTGGCGTACCAACGTGGTACGAAGTCGGTTTTAAACAGTTGCCAATATTCGGCAATAATCGGGATCTCAACCGTTTTACCTGCCGGGAAGCCGGTAAATTTATCGGTAGGCTCCAGTTTGTACAGATCACCGGTCAGGTGGGTTATTTTAAATTGATCGTTGTCCACCCTCATGGTCTGACGGGCGCTGTGGAAATAAATCGCCCAGTCGTGGCCGTTGATCTCCTGATGATCGTTGGTCAGGCTGATCAATACCTTATTGCAGGCCGCCCAATCGGCTCCCAGTTTTCCGCAATCCAGGCCGCTGTCGGCAGCCCGGTTATCCACCATTTTCAAATTCAATTTTAACTGGCTCAGTTGATCCACCAGCGGCTGATTGGCCAGCGCATTCCCCACGCTGCCAAATAATCCAACGGTTGCCGTTAATGCGGCAAGCGTACTCAATTTGAATTTGTTCATTTTTAACATCATCCTTAATTATTGTTATCGCGGATCTCTTGCCAAATTTTGCCGCACTTGGCGTCATAAGCCTGGCCGTTACCACTGTGAACCGCCTGAATGCAGTTTTGATAATCCATCACCCGCACCGTTTCTTTTTCGGCAAACTGCTGGTGCTGCTTCTCTTTTTTCAGCACGTTCAATACCGCCTGGCACGACTGCAGTTTTTCCGGTGAGCCTTCAGCGGTATTAATGCAGGCGCTGTAGGCCTGTTTCAGTTTGGCGTCTTCCGGCGGTGCGGCCGGCGGCACACAGGCACTCAGCGTGACCACGGCGGCTAACATCAGCATGATTTTTTTCATCAAAACTTTCCCGTTAAGTGTCAAAAACGCTGTCCCCGGCGTTGCCGCCGGGGAACGCATCAGAAGATGGTGAATGGTGCGATAACCATGAATTTGACGTCTTTCTCATCCTGGAAGATGTTGCCGTAACCGCCACCCCAGCTTGGGATATTGGTGTGATTGTCATACTGGGTGTAGTGCAGTTTCAGCAAGGTGCCTTTGGCGCGACCTTCCTGAATGGTGTACAGCGCGTCCAGGCTCCAGGCGCTCTCTTTGAGACGCTGGCTCTGGTCATACATTGGGTTGGTGCTTGGCTTGGCATCCCAGGCATAAACATAAGAACCGCCCACTGCCATACCCGGCAGGTTCCAGTTGCTGAGATCGTACATCACCCCGGCGTAAACCGCTTTTTCGCCGTTGGCGTTGAAGTCGGAACGGTTATCCCACCAGACGTCGAGACGACCGTTAGAGGAGGCGTAGGTTGGGGTCATGCGTTGCAGGAAGTACCCCTGGTTACCCTCAGCCTTGACCATGGTACCTTCCAGACGCCAGTTGAACTGACCGGTGGTGTAGCCGAAGGTCAACGCCTGCAGCCAAGCCAGGCCGTCGTAAATGCTGTTCGGGTCGTTCTTGTCGCTGATACGGTCTTCGGTACCGTAGAATTGATAGCTGGTAGTCAGCGGGTTGCCCACCAGATCAAACTTGTAAGATGCCTTGGTGAAGTACTGGTTCACATAGCCCTGGGCCTGACCGAAGGCCGCTTCCAGTACCAAATCATTTTTGAAGTCATACTTGGCACCCAAAGAGTGCAGATAGGAGACGCCGGTTTTTTTGTCATTCTGGCGGAAGTCATCCATCTCGATATGCCATGGAGCCTTGTACTTATTGGTCCACATGTAGGAGAAGCTCAACGCACCGGCATCACCGTAGTCAAACTTGGCACCTGCCTCCGCCCCCTGATAGGTGCCAGGCATAAAGCTCCAGTGTGGCGCCAGCAGCGTTTGCCCGCTTGGTTGGATGTAACCGGCGCGAGCCCAGACGGGGCCATATTTGAATTTACCGGCGGCTTTGTACAGGCTGATGCCACCTTTATCGCCGGAATAGTCTTCATCATAGGTACGGTTTTTGGAGGAGAACGCGATTTCATTCGGGTGGCCGCTGGCGCTGGATTCGGCCAGCTCAATGGCGGTAAAGGCCCCCACATCCACACCGAACATGTCCCAGGCATAGCCCGAGGCGAAATCCAGACTCAGGTTGGCGGTCGAATGTGACAGGTTGGTGGTGTATTTGTTGTAATCGTCACTGGTCGGATTAAGATCTTTACGGTCACGTTCACGCTGCCAGTAATACACGCCGCCGGTCATCGTGGAATCATCGATAAATCCTGCGGCTTTCGCCTCAGGGGCCATGGCAAACCCTGTTCCCAACAGCGCACCCGCGACTGCGAGCGCCAGCGTTTTACGCTGAGCACCGTGCGTACCCATAATGAAATTCCTCTTTGACTTAACTTTAAAAGTTGCAGTCGCCCGTGTTCACCACTGCCCTGCACGACCGCTAATAAAAACCCAATCGGGTAAAAAATGTTGCTGACGGGTTAAAATCCCACAGCACTTATTGCTACAGACAGACTATTTTTCGCGACGCGAATTATCAAATGAATTATGAGAGAGATTTGTCAAAGTATGACAAAGAGCACATATCGATGAGATTATGTTACGTGGCTATGCAAAGAGGGTGTCGAATAAAAAATTCAATTAAATCAGAATAAATTCCAATACCAGGTCAATCAGAGACGATTAATGGTTTCAGCCCAAGCAAAAAAGTCAGCCAAAAGAAAAAACATGAGAGCGCTCTCTAAATGACATTAATTCGCATCACGAATATATAAGGTAATGTTATATGACTGCTGATTTTTATCAAGAAATTGCTGATACAACCACCAGATTAAAATTTAAAAATAGATTGGGGAATTAAAAGTAGTCGCGGGGAGAAAACGAGGCTGACAGGCATAAAAAAAGCGCAACCGAAGTTGCGCCTTATCACATTAGCTTTTGATCAGCACTCAGGCGCCAATTTTAGCCCAGGTATCGCGCAGGCCCACGGTGCGGTTAAACACCAGGTGCTCGGCCGAAGAGTCACGGCTGTCAGCGCAGAAATAACCTTCACGTTCGAACTGGAAGGCTTTTTCAGGCTGCGCGGCCGCCAGGCTCGGCTCAACAAAGCCGTGCTTGATAACCAGTGACTCCGGGTTAATGGTGGTGAGGAAGTCCTCTGCCGCCGCCGGGTTTGGCACGCTGAACAGACGGTCATACACGCGAATTTCCGCCGGCAACGCATGCTCGGCAGACACCCAGTGGATCACGCCTTTCACCTTGCGGCCATCGGCAGGATCCTTGCTCAAGGTCTCTGGATCGTAGCTGCAGAAAATAGTGGTGATTTCACCTTCAGCGTCTTTCTCAATGCGTTCCGCCTTGATCACGTAGGCATTGCGCAAGCGAACTTCTTTACCCAGCACCAGGCGTTTGTACTGCTTGTTGGCTTCTTCACGGAAATCAGCGCGATCAATATAAATATCACGGCTGAATGGCACTTCACGGCTGCCCATTTCCGGCTTGCTCGGGTGGTTAGGCATGCTTACCATTTCCACGCCGGTGGTCAGGTTTTCAATGACCACCTTCACCGGATCCAGCACCGCCATCGCACGCGGTGCGTTCTCGTTCAACTCTTCACGAATACAGGCCTCAAGCGCCATCATTTCGACGTTGTTATCCTGCTTGGTCACGCCGATACGCTGGCAGAATTCGCGGATTGACGCAGCGGTATAACCACGGCGACGCAGACCGGAAACGGTCGGCATACGCGGATCATCCCAGCCCTCAACGATTTTCTCGGTCACCAACAGGTTCAGCTTGCGCTTCGACATGATGGCGTACTCAAGATTCAGACGCGAGAACTCATACTGACGCGGATGACAAGGGATGGTGATGTTATCCAGCACCCAGTCATACAGACGGCGGTTGTCCTGGAACTCCAGCGTACACAGCGAATGGGTGATCCCTTCCAGCGCATCGGAAATGCAGTGGGTGAAATCGTACATCGGGTAGATGCACCATTTGTTGCCGGTCTGGTGATGTTCTGCAAATTTGATACGGTACAACACCGGATCGCGCATCACGATAAACGAGGAAGCCATGTCAATCTTGGCACGCAGGCAAGCGGTCCCTTCGGCGAATTCGCCGTTGCGCATTTTTTCAAACAGCGCCAGGTTCTCTTCCACGCTGCGGCCACGGTACGGGCTGTCTTTACCCGGTGCAGTCAGGCTACCGCGATATTCACGGATTTGCTCAGGCGACAGTTCGTCGACGTAAGCCAGGCCCTTGTTGATCAGCTCCACCGCATAGTTGTGCAGTTGATCGAAGTAATCAGAGGAGTAACGAACGTTGCCGCTCCACTCAAAGCCCAGCCACTCGACGTCATGTTTGATTGATTCAACGAACTCGATGTCTTCTTTCACCGGGTTGGTGTCATCAAAACGCAGGTTGCATTGGCCCTGGTAATCTCGAGCGATGCCGAAATTCAGGCAGATGGATTTCGCATGGCCGATATGCAGATAGCCATTTGGCTCCGGCGGAAAACGGGTATGGACTGACTTGTGTTTCCCGGACGCCAGATCTTCATCAACGATCTGACGGATAAAATTGGTTGGGCGGGCTTCAGCCTCACTCATTTCACTATTCCTCAATGCAAAGCGCTACTCATAACCGCCTATGTTCCAACAAGCCACGCCCGGAAACAACCGTTTGTTTCACGAAAAATGCGGAGCATCGCACCACAACAGGTCAAGGCCCCCTTACCGGACAACCGCTGCCCATAAAAAAGCGGGAAGAGATTGCTCTCTTCCCGCCAAAGGTAGGGTGCGTTCCGTCATGACTCGTTAAACACCCTGGGTACTACTCAGGTAAAACGGTTTATTTCTGGATCTCGAACAGTTTGGTCTGGCCGGCGACCACAGAACCGGTCGCCAGCGCCGTCAGACCGGCGTAATCGTCAGAGTTGCTGACCACTACCGGGCTTATCATCGAGCGGGCATTGGCGTTCAGGAACTCCAGATCCAATTCAAGGATTGGCTGGCCGGCTTTCACCTCAGCACCCTCTTCTACCAAGCGTTTGAAGCCCTGGCCTTCCAGTGCAACGGTGTCGATCCCCATGTGCACCACAATCTCCGCGCCCTTGTCGGTTTCCAGACAGAAAGCATGGTTGGTGTTGAAGATTTTCACGATGGTGCCATCTGCCGGCGCTACTACGGTTTTGTCGGTCGGGCGGATCGCCAGGCCGTCGCCTACCGCTTTGCTGGCAAAGGCTTCGTCAGGAACCTGATCCAGGGCCACGACTTCACCGGTCACCGGGGCCACCAGCGACTCGAAGGCCACCTTCGGCGCATTAGGCACTGCCTGCGATTTAACTGTAGTCACACCAGGAGCCGGCGCCATTTCTGCCGCAGGCACCGGGCCGGTAGCAATCACCGCACGCATGCCGTCAGCAATGGCTTCGGCTTTGGAACCCACGATAACCTGAACGGTTTGTTTGTTCAGTTTCACCACGCCTGATGCACCCAGGCGTTTACAGCTGGCATCCAGCACTTTGGAAGAATCTTTAACGGTCAGACGCAAACGGGTGATACAGGCATCAATGCCAGTCAGGTTGTCAGAACCCCCGATGGCACCAATATAGCTGCGAGACAGTGCACGCAGGCCTTCATCAGTATTGCTGTTGGCTTCCGGTGCGACGACATCGTCGGACGCATCTTCACGACCCGGGGTTTTCAGGTTGAATGCGCGGATAATGATAGAGAACAGGACGAAGTACACCGCGAAGGCGACCAGGCCCATCAGAACAAGCATCCAGACATTCTTGCTGGCAGCCGGCAAGTTGTACATCAACACATAGTCGATGGCACCTGCAGAGAAGGAGAACCCGGCGTGAATGCCCAGCAAGGTGGCTACAAACAGGCTGATACCGGTCAAAATGGCATGGACCAGATACAGCAGCGGAGCCAGGAACATGAACAGGAATTCAAGCGGCTCGGTCACACCGGTCAGGAATGCGGTCAGGGCAACGGACAGCAGCATACCGCCAACCATTGGGCGACGTTCTTTCGGCGCAGCGAAGTACATCGCTAATGCCGCACCCGGCAAACCGAACATCATGATCGGGAAGAAGCCGGACATGAACATCCCGGCAGTACCGTCACCCGCATAAAAGCGGTTGATGTCGCCGTGGAAGATGGTACCGGCAGCGTTGGTAAACTCACCAATCTGGAACCAGGCAATGGTGTTCAGAACCTGATGCAGACCGGTCGGGATCAGCAGACGGTTAACGAAGCCGAAAATACCGGAACCGATAGCGCCCATCGAAACAATCCATTCACCGCCTGCGTGGATCGCATTTTGTACCGGTGGCCAGATATAACCAAAGATGGCAGCAAGGATTAAACAGAAAAAGCCAGTAGCGATAGGGACAAAACGCTTACCGCCGAAGAAGGAGAGGAACTCGGGCAGCTTGATGCCGGACCAGCGGTTATAGACCGCACCGCCCACCAGGCCGGTAATGATACCCGCCAGCACACCCATATTGATCGCCGGGTTAATGGTGACCATCGCCTTGGTCAGGATGAAGTAACCCACCGCGCCCGCCAATGCGGCTGAACCGGCATTGTCTTTCGACCAGGTTGCCGCCACACCGATAGCAAAGATTAACGCCAGGTTATCGAAGATTGATCCACCGGCCTGCGCGATGAATGAAATATTCAATAAGTCAGGCTGACCGAAGCGTAGCAAAAGCGCCGCAACGGGCAGTACTGCGATTGGCAGTTGCAACGACCTGCCCAATCTTTGGAAAAAGCCGAGTATGTTCACCTTAATATTCCCCCTAATGCCCTTTTATGAGCTTTATCATATTTTACGCAAGCGCCATCACACACTGCGATTAACTCTGGACGAACGACAACACGTGGAGTGTAAAAAAATTATTTCGTATCGCAAATTAAAACCTCCTTTTTTGTGATTTAAATCACCAAAAAGCAGTCTTAAGCTGCCACATTGCTAGCCATCACACAAAACTTATTTTATCATTAAAAAAATCATTGAACCTGAAGCATCACGTGAGAATCATAAAGCTGGGTTAGGCTTAAGACTCTCGTTCAGGCTCGAATCAGTATAGCTTTAGTTTACTTACCCCAAGAGGTGTTAGATGAGACTTATCCCACTGAAAGA
The DNA here is from genome assembly GCF_052691735.1 of Serratia sp. NA_13. Lineage (NCBI taxonomy): Bacteria > Pseudomonadati > Pseudomonadota > Gammaproteobacteria > Enterobacterales > Yersiniaceae > Serratia > Serratia sp. NA_13. Next base: position 329,931 of record NZ_JBQZFV010000002.1, on the reverse strand, counting down.
TACTGCACAAGTCGGCAAATGGGCCGCCCGCCATATCGTCCAGCGCATCAACGCATTCAAGCCTACTGCGGAGCGTCCGTTTGTGCTCGGCCTGCCTACCGGCGGTACCCCGCTGGAAGCCTACAAACATCTGATTGCGATGCACAAAGCAGGTGAAGTAAGCTTTAAGCATGTGGTGACTTTCAACATGGACGAATACGTTGGCCTGCCGCAGGAACACCCGGAAAGCTATCATACCTTCATGTACCGTAATTTCTTTGATCACGTTGATATCCCAAGTGAAAATATCAACCTGCTGAATGGTAATGCACCGGACGTTGACGCCGAGTGCCGCCAGTACGAAGCGAAAATCAAATCCTACGGCAAAATCAACCTGTTCATGGGTGGCGTTGGCATCGACGGTCATATCGCGTTTAACGAACCGGCTTCATCGCTGGCATCCCGTACTCGCATCAAGACCCTGACCGAAGATACCCGCATCGCCAACTCCCGCTTCTTCGGCGGTGATGTCAGCCTTGTGCCTAAATTTGCCCTGACCGTGGGCGTGGGCACGCTGCTTGACGCAGAAGAAGTGATGATTCTGGTGACCGGCCATGCCAAGGCACAGGCGCTGGAAGCCGCAGTGGAAGGCAATATCAACCACATGTGGACCATCAGTTGCCTGCAGTTGCATGCCAAGGCCGTTGTGGTATGCGATGAGCCATCCACCATGGAACTGAAAGTCAAAACCGTTAAATATTTCCGCGAGTTAGAAGCGGAAAGCGTTAAGAGTCTTTAATTCTTGCAGGGGGCTACGATGTTCGCTTTAACCCACGGCCGTATTTATACCGGCCACGACGTACTTGACGACCACGCAGTTATTATCGCTGATGGGCTGATTGAACGAGTCTGCCCGCTGGCTGAACTGCCGGCCGGCATTGAAACGCGCGATCTGGGTGGCGCTATCCTGGCCCCCGGTTTGATCGACGTGCAGCTTAACGGCTGTGGCGGCGTGCAATTTAACGACTCGCTGGAGGCCATTTCGGAACAGACGCTGGAAATTATGCAGCGTGCCAACGAAAAATCCGGCTGTACCAGCTATCTGCCAACGCTGATCACCAGCAGCGACGAATTTATGAAGCACAGCATCGAAGTGATGCGCGCTTATCTGAAAAAACACCCTAATCAGGCGCTTGGCCTGCATCTGGAAGGGCCGTACCTTAGCCCGCTCAAAAAAGGCACCCATAACCCGGCGTTTATCCGCAAACCAACCAGCGAGATGATCGACTATCTGTGCGCCAATGCCGATGTGATCACCAAGGTCACGCTGGCGCCGGAAATGGTGGAGCCGCACTTTATCAAGCAATTGACCGAAGCAGGCATTGTGGTGTCCGCCGGTCACTCGAACGCCACTTACGATCAGGCCCGTATCGGTTTTGCCGCCGGTATCACCTTCGCCACTCACCTGTATAACGCCATGCCGTATATCACCGGACGTGAACCTGGGCTGATGGGGGCAATTTTCGACACGCCTGAGGTCTATACCGGCATTATCGCCGACGGCCATCACGTGGCCTGGGCGAGTATCCGTAACGCCAAGCGCATGAAAGGTGATAAATTGGTGCTGGTCACCGACGCCACCGCGCCGGCAGGTGCCGATATCGACCAATTTATTTTTGCCGGTAAAACAATATACTATCGTAATGGGCTGTGCGTGGACGAAAACGGTACCCTGAGCGGCTCAGCACTGACCATGATTGACGCGTTAAAGAACAGCGTTGAGCACGTCGGTATTGCATTGGACGAAGCACTGCGCATGGCGACGCTGTATCCGGCGCGTGCTATCGGCGTGGACCACCGTTTAGGCACTATCGAGCCCGGTAAAGTGGCGAACCTAACCGCCTTTACCCGTGATTTTAAAATCACCAAAACACTCGTTAACGGTAACGAGGTTTAACTAACATATGTACCCAAAATAATTCGAGTCGCAGGTAGGCGGCAACTGAACGAACCTCAATGAGCATACGCGGGTATGTGATTTGAGTGAGTAAAGGCGGCCAACAACCCTGTGACTTGAAGTATGAAGGGTAGACAGAGAGTAAAATTATTGATGAGTACTGGCGGACAGGCACAGATAGGGAACGTTGACTTAGTCAAGCAACTCAACGGCGCAGCGGTTTACCGCCTGATCGACCAACAGGGTCCGATTTCACGCATTCAAATAGCCGAACTGAGCCAGCTAGCGCCCGCCAGCGTCACTAAAATTACTCGCCAGCTGTTGGAGCGCGGGTTGATCAAAGAAGTCGATCAGCAAGCCTCCACCGGCGGCCGCCGCGCCATTTCCATTGTCTCCGAAACCCGGCATTTCCACACCGTGGCCGTGCGTCTCGGTCGTCACGACGCGACCATCACCCTGTACGACATGAGCGGTAAATCGCTCGGCGAAGAACACTACCCATTGCCGGAACGCACCCAGGAGACACTGGAAAACGCGCTGTTTATCGCCATTGCCCAGTTTATCGAAAACTACCAGCGCAAGCTGCGCGAGCTGATCGCCATCGCGGTGATCCTGCCTGGTCTGGTTGATCCGGCGCTGGGCGTAGTGCGTTACATGCCACACATCAGCGTCAACAACTGGGCGCTGGTCGATAATCTGCAGCAACGTTTTAACGTTACCAGCTTTGTTGGCCACGATATCCGCAGCCTGGCGTTGGCAGAGCATTACTTTGGTGCCACCCGCGACTGCGAAGACTCTATTCTGGTGCGCCTGCACCGTGGCACCGGCGCCGGCATTATCGTCAACGGCCAGATTTTCCTGGGCAACAACGGCAATGTCGGTGAGATAGGTCATATTCAGATCGACCCATTGGGCGAACGCTGCCACTGCGGTAACTTCGGCTGTCTGGAAACCGTCGCCGCCAACGCCGCTATTGAACACCGTGTACGCCACTTACTGACCCAGGGCTACCCCAGCAAAATGACCCTCGACGATTGCAACATCGCCGCCATCTGCAAGGCCGCCAACCGCGGTGACCTGCTAGCCAGCGAAGTGATCGAACACGTCGGCCGCTACCTCGGCAAAGCCGTAGCAATCGCCATTAACCTGTTTAATCCGCAGAAAGTGGTGATCGCCGGTGAAATTACCGAGGCGGAAAAAGTACTGCTGCCGGCGATCCAAAGCTGCATCAATACTCAGGTGCTGAAGGACTTCCGCAAAAATCTGCCGGTGGTCACCTCCGAACTCAATCATCGCTCGGCGATCGGCGCTTTCGCCCTGGCCAAGCGGGCGATGCTCAACGGCGTGCTATTGCAGCGATTGCTGGAAAGCTGATCCGCCGCTTCAGGCAGGTGTGCTATCTTCGCGTTTTACCTGCCGCCAATCATGAGAAACAGCAACAATGACAATCAAGAACGTTATATGTGATATCGACGGCGTGCTGCTGCATGACAACACGCCGGTTCCCGGTGCCGACCTTTTCCTGGCACGCATTCAGGAACAGGGTATGCCGCTGGTAGTGCTGACCAACTATCCGTCGCAGACCGCGCAGGATCTGGCGAACCGCTTCGCCGCCGCCGGACTGGAAGTGCCGGAAAGCGCGTTTTATACCTCAGCTATGGCCACCGCCGATTTCCTGCGCCGTCAGGAAGGCAAAAAAGCCTATGTGGTCGGTGAAGGCGCGCTGATTCATGAACTGTATAAAGCCGGCTTCACCATTACCGACATCAATCCGGATTTCGTGATCGTCGGCGAAACACGCTCCTACAACTGGGACATGATGCACAAGGCCGCCTACTTCGTGAATAACGGCGCGCGCTTTATTGCTACCAACCCGGATACCCACGGCCATGGTTTTGTGCCGGCCTGCGGTGCGCTGTGCGCCCCCATAGAGAAAATCACCGGCCGCAAACCGTTTTACGTTGGCAAGCCAAGCCCGTGGATCATCCGCGCCGCACTAAACAAGATGCAGGGGCATTCGGAAGAAACGGTGATCGTCGGTGACAACCTGCGCACCGATATCCTGGCGGGCTTCCAGGCCGGTCTGGAAACCGTATTGGTGCTGTCCGGCGTCTCTACGCTGAACGATGTCGAAACCATGCCGTTCCGCCCGAGCTATATCTTCCCGTCCGTCGCCGATATCAATATGTTCTAATCCCTGAGGTGGCCATTACGGCCACCTTAGGTTGCTGACAAAGCAGGAAAAAGCGTGGTTTTTCCTGCTTTGTGGTGAACAGCCGAAAATCAATAAATTGATTTTCCTGATTTTTATTTATCAGCCTCTACTCGCTCTGGGCAGGAATGAGGTTTGTCATCAGTCTGAAGTGGCCATTACGGCCACCTTTTAATTTAATCAGCTTGAATTAAATTTATTATTGCCCACAAAAGGTTTCACTCCAGCCTCGTTAAAAAAGCGCACTATATATTTACGCCCGCCAATCACTGATATTGACGTCGTGCGGAAATAATCTTACTTAAAATAACGAGGTTACCATGAGCACCAATAATATTCTCAATGCACAACTGGCAGATGACGCCGCTATCATGCCGGATATGACCAATAAAAAAATCATGATGGGTTTTTGGCACAACTGGGCTGCCGGTGCCAGTGACGGCTATCAGCAAGGTCAATTCGCCAATATGAATCTGACCGACATTCCTGCTGAATATAACGTGGTCGCCGTGGCCTTTATGAAAGGCGAAGGCATCCCAACCTTCAAGCCTTACAACCTGTCCGATGCCGAGTTCCGCCGTCAGGTTGGCGTGCTCAACAGCCAGGGCCGCGCAGTACTGATTTCACTGGGTGGCGCAGACGCGCATATCGAATTAAAAACCGGCGATGAAGACAAGCTGGCCAATGAGATTATCCGCCTGGTGGAAACTTACGGCTTCGATGGGTTGGATATCGATCTGGAACAGGCCGCCATTGGCGCAGCCAATAATAAAACCGTTTTACCGGCTGCATTGAAAAAAGTAAAAGCGCACTATGCGGCCGAAGGTAAAAAATTTATTGTCAGCATGGCGCCAGAATTTCCTTATTTACGCACCAACGGTACTTACCTGGATTATATTACCGCGCTCGAAGGCTATTACGACTTTATCGCACCGCAATATTATAATCAGGGCGGTGATGGTATCTGGGTTGATGAAGCCAATGGCGGCAAAGGGGCCTGGATCACCCAGAATAACGACGTCATGAAAGAAGATTTTCTGTATTACCTGACCGAAAGTCTGGTTACCGGCACCCGTGGCTATACAAAAATCCCAGCCGCCAAATTCGTTATCGGTCTGCCAACCAACAATGACGCTGCCGCCACCGGTTATGTGGTCGACAAAATGGCGGTTTATAACGCCTTCACCCGTCTTGATGCCAAAGGTTTGTCGATCAAGGGCCTGATGACCTGGTCGGTAAACTGGGACAACGGCCGGAGCAAGGCCGGCGTGGCTTATAACTGGGAATTCAAAACTCGCTATGCCGCGCTGATCCAGGGGGGGATCACGCCACCACCGGGAAAGCCTGATGCACCAACGGCGCTGAACGCCACCGCGATCGCCGCAACGTCGTTGACATTGAACTGGGCGGCTGCCAGCAGCGTCAATCCGGTGAGCCAATATACAGTTTACCGTAACGGTAGCGCTATCGGACAGACCGGCGGCCTGTCGCTGCAAGACAGTGGCCTCACTCCGGCAACGCAATACAGCTACTTCGTTACCGCCACCGATAACCAGGGCAGTACCTCACTGCCGAGCAGCGCGCTGGCAGTGAAAACCGCAGACGGCAGCACACCTCCGGATCCTGGCGCTGGCGAGTGGCAGAACAGCCACAGCTATAAGGTCGGCGATGTGGTGATCTATAAAGGCAAGAAATACACCTGTCTTCAGGCACACACCTCTAACACAGGCTGGACGCCGGATGCGGCCTTCACCCTGTGGCAGTTGACCGCCTGATAAGCAACAATGAGTTGCCGGAAAAACTGTCCGGCAACTCATCTATTTATTAAAAAATTGCACATTCGTTAATTTAAATATCAATTAATTGAATATCCGCTAATATTCGACCTATCCAAAACAACTATTTTTCGGCGTAGCGCTAAAACGCTTGCATCCCCTGCTGCTTTTGACGCATTTTCATAAACACAACGCAGCAAAACCGCGCCATCGCTGATGAGCCGACCACGCTGCCTATAACAACCAAAGCAACATCACAGTCTAAAAAAGTCGTTAGGAGAGTCGGTATATGTGTTCTATTTTCGGTGTGCTCGATCTGAAGTCCGATCCCGTTGAACTGCGTAAGAAAGCGCTTGAGCTGTCCCGTCTGATGCGCCATCGCGGCCCGGACTGGTCCGGCGTTTACGCCAGCGATAAAGCCATTCTGGTGCATGAGCGCCTGTCGATTGTCGACGTCAACAATGGCGCCCAACCGCTGTACAACGCTGCTCACACCCACGTTCTGGCGGTTAACGGTGAAATTTACAACCACCAGGCGCTGCGCCAACAACTTAGCGATCGCTATGAGTTCCAAACCGGTTCCGACTGCGAGGTGATCCTGGCGCTGTATCAGGAAAAAGGCACCGACTTCCTTGACGATCTACAGGGGATGTTCGCCTTTGCCCTGTACGACTCCGAGAAGGACGCTTACCTGATTGGCCGCGACCATTTGGGCATTATCCCGCTGTACATGGGGCATGATGAATTCGGCAACCTGTATGTGGCCTCTGAAATGAAAGCCCTGGTGCCGGTTTGCCGTACCATCAAAGAATTCCCGGCGGGCAGCTACCTGTGGAGCCAGGACGGTGAGATCCGCGAATACTACCAGCGTGACTGGTTCGATTACGATTCGGTTAAAGACAACGTCACCGACGCAAATGCCCTGCGAAACGCATTGGAAGATTCGGTGAAAAGCCACCTGATGTCTGACGTGCCGTACGGCGTGCTGCTGTCTGGCGGCCTGGACTCTTCGGTGATCTCCGCCATTACCAAAAAGTACGCCGCACGCCGTGTGGAAGATCAAGAGCGCAGCGAAGCCTGGTGGCCGCAGTTGCACTCCTTCGCCGTCGGCCTGGAAGGTTCACCGGATCTGCGCGCTGCGCAGGAAGTGGCTAACCACCTGGGCACCGTACACCACGAAATTCATTTCACCGTGCAGGAAGGCCTGGACGCCATTCGCGACGTGATTTATCACATCGAAACCTATGACGTCACCACCATTCGCGCCTCCACCCCGATGTACCTGATGTCACGCAAGATCAAGGCGATGGGCATCAAGATGGTGCTGTCTGGTGAAGGTGCGGACGAAGTGTTCGGCGGTTACCTGTACTTCCATAAGGCACCGGATGCTCGTGAGTTCCACGACGAAACCGTGCGCAAACTACTGGCCCTGCATATGTTTGACTGCGCGCGCGCCAACAAGGCGATGTCCGCCTGGGGTGTCGAAGCCCGCGTGCCCTTCCTGGATAAAAAATTCCTCGATGTGGCGATGCGCATCAACCCGAAAGACAAAATGTGCGGCCATGGCAAAATGGAAAAACATATCCTGCGTGAATGTTTTGAGTCCTATCTGCCGGCCAGCGTGGCCTGGCGCCAGAAAGAGCAGTTCTCCGACGGCGTTGGCTACAGCTGGATCGACACCTTGAAAGAAGTCGCTGCCAAGCAGATCAGCGATCAACAGCTCGAAACCGCACGTTTCCGTTTCCCGTACAACACGCCGAGCTCCAAGGAAGGCTACCTGTATCGCGAAATTTTCGAAGAGTTGTTCCCACTGCCAAGCGCAGCCGAATGTGTACCCGGTGGCCCGTCAGTGGCCTGCTCTTCAGCGAAAGCCATCGAATGGGATGAGTCGTTCAAAAAGATGGACGATCCTTCTGGTCGTGCAGTCGGCGTTCACCAGTCCGCCTACAAATAATCGCCGGGCGTTTAATTCTCTGGGCGGGCCTTCGGGCCCGCCTTTTTGTTGATGTTTTCAACCATTAATTGTCTGAATTGATGATTTTCTCGCCATTATGTTCATAACCCAGACAAACAACACATCCGGTCGCTTTTTCGGGAAAAAACTTGTTGACGCAAAACGGCCATATACGCATAATGCGCCCCGCAACGCCGATGAAGGTTGCGCGAAAAAAGATGGCTACGTAGCTCAGCTGGTTAGAGCACATCACTCATAATGATGGGGTCACAGGTTCAAATCCCGTCGTAGCCACCATCTTTTTTTTGCGGGAGTGGCGAAATTGGTAGACGCACTAGATTTAGGTTCTAGCGCCGCAAGGTGTGCGAGTTCAAGTCTCGCCTCCCGCACCATTTCTTATCATCGGGTTGCAAGGCATCAGATGGGGTATCGCCAAGCGGTAAGGCACTGGTTTTTGATACCAGCATTCCCTGGTTCGAATCCAGGTACCCCAGCCATTTTTTAAATGGTTTGATGCAGTAAGAAGAAGTTGAAAATTTGTTGATGGGGTATCGCCAAGCGGTAAGGCACTGGTTTTTGATACCAGCATTCCCTGGTTCGAATCCAGGTACCCCAGCCATCAACATCATTGACTTTTAAAGTAAAATATCAATAAATGGCTACGTAGCTCAGCTGGTTAGAGCACATCACTCATAATGATGGGGTCACAGGTTCAAATCCCGTCGTAGCCACCATATTTTACTGTTACACCATTGGGGTGTCGCCAAGCGGTAAGGCTCTGGTTTCTGATACCAGCATACCCAGGTTCGAATCCTGGCACCCCAGCCATATTTAGAAAAGCTCGCTTCGGCGGGCTTTTTGCTGTCTGGCGTTTGGGCGAAAAGAAGGCTGTTTATCAGGGCGCAGCATGAAGCGCCCCTACTAACATGGGGCCATTACAATCCCAGCGCGTACTTCAACGCATTTTCCTTTAGCTTGCCCGCTCGCTGGGCCGCCATCAACGCAAGATTACGTGCCACACTTAAGGGTGCCAAATTATTGCTAAAAGCGGTGTAAAACAGATCCATGCCGCTTTGCATCAGCAGATTATCGGTACGGCGACGGCGCTGATAGCGCATCAGCACCGCTTCACTGCTCCAGTCCTCGCCCTGTTCCCGCGCCTCACTCAAAACCGCCAGTAAGGCGTCTACATCGCGATACCCCAGGTTCACGCCCTGTCCGGCTAACGGATTAATGGTGTGCGCCGCATCACCGAGCAACGCCAGCCCCGGTAACACATAGCGCTGTGCGTGGCGACGCGCCAGCGGGAAAGATCCGGCGGCATGCACTTTCACCGCCCCCAAACGTGCGGGAAACGCCTCAGCGATTTCGCGCTCAAGCTGCGCTGGCGGCATCGCCTGCAACTGACGGATACGCTGCGGACTGTCGTACCACACCAGTGAAGCCCATTGATCATACAGCGGCAGAAAAGCGCGTGGGCCGGAAGGGAAAAACTGCTGCCAGGTTACATCCTGCTGCGGCGCACCGGTCTCGACGGTGATCAGCATGCAGGACTGACGGTACTGCCAGCCGCTGGTGCCGATGGTCGCCAGATTACGCACCTGTGAGTTGGCACCATCTGCACCTACCACCAAACGCGCCTGTAGCGTCTCAGAAGAGTCCAGTGTCAATTGCCAATAGTCATCGCCCCGTTGCAGCGAACGCAGCCTGGCGGGGCAATAGAGCGTCAGATTTTCGCACTGCTCGAGTTGCTGCCACAGCGCCAGTTGCAAAATGCGGTTTTCCACCATAAAGCCCAGCTCCGGCAGGCCCAGTGAAGCGGCGTCAAACGCCACCCGCGCCGACGCCCACTCCCAGGTTTCCAACCGGCGGTACGGTACGGTGCGCATCGCTTGCACCACCGGCCAGGCGCCGAGCTGTTTGAGCAACCCTACCGAGGTGCAGCCAATCGCGGAAATACGCAAGTCCGGCGGGCTTTGCGCATCGAACGCTTGCGGCGCCTGATGCTCCAGCAATGCCACCGACCAACCGGCCTGCGCCAGCCCCAGCGCGGCGGCCGCGCCAACCATGCCGCCACCTACCACCACCGCGTCATACCGTTTTTGAGAAGTGTTCATATTGGCTATATTTTCTTGGTTAATTATCGCCATCCCCACCGGTATGGCGTTTGGCATCAGTGTAACGGATTTTTAATTTGGCTTCAGGTCGTATACCCTTTTCCCCCGTGCTGGTCACAACGGCGTCAAATGTTTACAATAGCGCCCTGCATGTCGCGTATCGCAACTTTCGCTCCGCACTGAGTAATGGCAAGTCATGACCAAAAAACTACATATTAAAACCTGGGGCTGTCAGATGAATGAATATGATTCATCAAAAATGGCGGACTTACTGGGAAGCACGCACGGTTATCAATGGACCGACAACGCTGAAGAAGCGGACGTGCTGCTGCTCAATACCTGCTCGATCCGCGAGAAAGCGCAGGAAAAAGTTTTCGCCATGTTGGGCCGCTGGAAGCTGCTGAAAGAAAAGAACCCGGCGCTGATCATCGGCGTGGGGGGCTGCGTGGCCTCGCAGGAAGGTGAACACATCCGCAGCCGTGCGCCCTGCGTCGACGTAGTATTTGGGCCGCAAACCCTGCACCGCCTGCCGGAAATGCTCAATCACGTACAGGGCACCCGCAGCCCAATCGTCGATATCAGCTTCCCGGAGATCGAAAAGTTCGACCGTCTGCCGGAACCCCGTGCCGAAGGCCCAACCGCCTTTGTTTCCATCATGGAAGGCTGCAACAAATACTGTACCTTCTGCGTGGTGCCTTATACCCGCGGAGAAGAAGTCAGCCGTCCAAGCGACGACGTGTTATTTGAAGTCGCCCAACTGGCGGCGCAAGGCGTGCGTGAAGTCAACCTGCTCGGCCAGAACGTCAATGCCTACCGCGGGGCCACTTACGACGGCGGCATCTGCTCCTTTGCCGAACTGCTGCGCCTGGTAGCGGCCATCGACGGCATCGACCGCATCCGTTTCACCACCAGCCATCCGATTGAATTCACCGACGATATTATTGCGGTATACGAAGACACGCCGGAGCTGGTCAGCTTCCTGCATCTGCCGGTACAGAGCGGATCCGACCGCATACTGACCATGATGAAGCGCGCGCACACCGCACTGGAATACAAAGCGATCATTCGCAAACTGCGCAAGGCGCGGCCGGACATCCAGCTCAGCTCCGATTTTATTATCGGCTTCCCAGGGGAAACCCAGGCCGACTTCGAACAGACCATGAACCTGATTGCCGAGATTAACTTCGACACCAGCTTCAGCTTTATCTACTCGTCACGCCCAGGTACCCCGGCGGCTGATATGGTGGACGACGTCAGCGAAGACGAAAAGAAACAGCGCCTGTATATCCTGCAGGATCGCATCAACCAGCAGGTGCTGCAATTCAGCCGCCGGATGCTCGGCACCGTACAGCGCATTCTGGTGGAAGGCACCTCACGTAAAAGCGTGATGGAGCTGGCGGGCCGTACCGCCTGTAACCGCATGGTAAATTTTGAAGGCACGCCGGATATGATTGGCCAGTTCGTGGATGTGGAAATCACCGAAGTCCTGGCCAACTCACTGCGTGGCGCAGTGGTGCGTACCGAACAGCAGATGGAACTGCGCGTACATGAATCCCCGCAGTCGGTGATCGCCCGTACCCGCAAAGAGAATGCGCTGGGTGTCGGCATTTACCAGCCCTGACGCTGTTTCCGCCTGGCGCTAAACGTGGCGGCCGCGCTTCCTGCCGCCACGATAACGGTTATCCTTATTATTTCTCTGTCGGGCCACGCGCCCGGCAATTTTCTTTTTTTTATTTTTTGATTATTGAAGAGGCGACATAGCATGCAACTCCCACACTGCCCGAAGTGCAATTCCGAATACACTTATCAGGACAATAGCCTGTTTATCTGCCCTGAGTGCGCCCATGAGTGGAGCGACAGCGCCCCGGCGGAAGACAGCGATGCATTGATTGTCAAAGATGCCAACGGCAACCTGCTGGCCGACGGCGACGCAGTAACCGTGGTAAAAGATCTGAAGGTCAAAGGCAGCTCTTCGATGCTGAAAATTGGCACCAAGGTGAAGAACATTCGCCTGGTGGAAGGCGACCACAACATCGACTGCAAAATTGATGGCTTTGGCCAAATGAAACTGAAGTCCGAGTTCGTGAAAAAGAACTGATCCCAACGTCCATTCTCAAGTCATTACGCGGTTGTTTTGGCCGCGTTTTTCCTCCGCCTGCCCTTGAAATTCAGCGCCGACGCACAGATAGATCATGGGTAAACTTGCGCCCATGCGCCGCACCATGAATAATTCAGGGTAGAGAACCTCAGGGTTTGCCCTGAATGCGCGTACCGAAAATCAACCAGGCCCGATATGAGCCTTGAGGAATAGTTTGAACGTCGCAACACAAGAAATTTTGTTAGAGCCGGCAGACAATCAGCGATTGCTCAGCCTGTGCGGCCCGTTTGATGACAATATCAAACAACTCGAACGCCGGTTGGGCATTGAAATCAACCGCCGTGACAACCGTTTCAAGCTGGTTGGCAAAAACCTGTGCGTGGTTGCCGCCGCCGATATCCTGCGCCACCTGTATGTGGACACCTCGCCGATCCGCGGCGTGATCCCGGATATCGATCCGGAACAGATCCATCTGGCGATCAAAGAAAGCCGGGTGTTGGAACAGGTTGCCGACAGCGTGCCGGATTACGGCAAAGCAGTCACCATCAAAACCAAACGCGGCATGGTGAAACCCCGCACGCCGAACCAGGCACAGTACATCGCCAATATTCTCGACCATGACATTACCTTCGGTATTGGCCCGGCCGGTACCGGTAAAACCTATCTGGCGGTTGCCGCTGCGGTAGACGCGCTGGAACGCCAGGAAATTCGTCGCATTATGCTGACCCGCCCTGCGGTCGAGGCAGGTGAGAAACTGGGCTTCCTGCCGGGGGATCTGAGCCAAAAGGTCGATCCTTACCTGCGTCCACTGTACGACGCCCTGTTCGAAATGCTGGGCTTTGAGCGCGTGGAGAAACTGATTGAACGTAACGTGATAGAAGTGGCGCCACTGGCCTACATGCGCGGCCGCACCTTGAACGATGCGTTTATCATTCTTGATGAGAGCCAGAACACCACCATCGAACAGATGAAGATGTTCCTGACGCGCATCGGCTTCAATTCAAAGGCAGTGATTACCGGTGACGTGACGCAGATAGACCTGCCGCGCAACCAAAAATCCGGCCTGCGCCATGCCGTGGAAGTACTGTCGGACGTCGAAGAACTGAGCTTCAACTTCTTCCATAGTGAAGACGTGGTGCGCCATCCGGTGGTAGCCCGTGTGGTCATCGCCTATGAAGCCTGGGAAGCCGCCGAACAAAAGCGCAAAGACGCTATTGCCGAACAACGTAAACGCGAGGCGACCCTCGCCTCCGAGCAGGAGACACCATGAGTCAGGTGATTTTGGATCTGCAACTGGCCTGTGCAGACAACAGTGGCCTGCCGGACGAAGCCACCTTCCAGCGCTGGCTGGAAGGCGTGCTGCCGCAGTTTCAGATCGATTCCGAGGTCACCATTCGCCTGGTGGATGAAGCCGAAAGCAATGAACTGAACCTGACCTATCGTGGCATGGACAAACCGACCAACGTGTTGTCATTCCCGTTCGAAGCTCCCCCGGGTATCGAGCTGCCGCTGCTGGGCGATCTGATCATCTGCCGTCAGGTGGTTGAACGGGAAGCGGTTGAGCAAGACAAGGTGCTGGAGGCCCACTGGGCGCATATGGTTGTCCATGGCAGCCTTCATCTGCTAGGGTATGACCACATCGAAGACGATGAAGCCGAAGAAATGGAGTCTTTGGAAACCGAAATCATGCACGGACTGGGTTACCCGGACCCGTACCTGGCGGAAAAAGACCCCCTCTGACGTCAGCTGATTTCCCCACAGCCCCTGTATGGGGCTGTCGCTGACTCCCCTAACTCTGACATGAGTGATATTAACTAAAACGCCATGAGCGACGACCATTCACAAAGCAATGACAGCCCCAGTCCCAAGAAGGGGTTCTTTACTCTTATCCTTAACCAGCTGTTCCACGGCGAACCTAAAAACCGTGGCGATCTGGTAGAGCTGATCCGTGATTCCGAGCAAAACGACCTGATCGATCCCGATACCCGAGACATGCTGGAAGGCGTGATGGATATCGCCGAACAGCGTGTGCGCGACATCATGATCCCGCGCTCCCAGATGGTGACGCTCAAGCGTAACCAAACGCTGGAAGAGTGCCTGGACGTGATTATCGAATCCGCCCACTCGCGCTTCCCGGTGATCAGCGAAGATAAAGATCACATCGAAGGCATTCTGATGGCCAAGGATCTGCTGCCGTTTATGCGCGCAGAGTCCGAGGAATTCAGCATCGACAAGGTGCTGCGCACCGCAGTGGTGGTGCCGGAAAGCAAGCGGGTCGACCGGATGCTGAAGGAGTTCCGCTCCCAGCGTTATCACATGGCGATTGTCATTGACGAATTCGGCGGCGTGTCTGGCCTGGTGACTATCGAAGACATTCTGGAACTGATTGTCGGCGAAATTGAAGATGAGTATGACGACGAGGACGACCTGGACATCCGCCAGCTCAGCCGTCATATGTATACCGTGCGCGCACTGGCGCCGATTGAAGACTTCAACGAAGCCTTCGGCACCCACTTCAGCGACGACGAGGTCGACACCATCGGTGGCCTGGTCATGCAAGCCTTCGGCCACCTGCCTGCACGTGGAGAAACCATTGAAATCGAAGGTTACCTATTTAAAGTTGCGATGGCCGACAGTCGACGTATCATCCAGGTTCATGTAAAAATTCCGGACGATTCTCCGCAACCGAAACTGGAAGAATAAATCGAACATGGCTAAAGCCTCTTATCTTGATCGCCAGTGGGTTCGCGCCCTGCTGGCGTTGTTGACGGGTGCCAGCGGCACGCTGGCATTTTCCCCTTACGACATCTGGCCAGCGGCCATTGTCTCCCTGTTTGGCCTACTGGCCGTTACCTTGAACCGTACCACCAAACAATCTGCCCTGCTCGGCTTCTGCTGGGGCTTTGGCCTGTTTGGTACCGGCATCAACTGGGTTTACGTCAGTATCGCCGACTTCGGTGGCATGCCGTTCTCCGTCAATATCTTCCTGGTCGTGCTGCTGGCGGCTTATCTATCGCTATATACCGGGCTGTTCTCCGGCTTGCTGGCACGCCTTTGGCCGACCACCAGTTGGTATCGCCTGGCGATTGCCGCGCCGGTGCTATGGCAAGTCACTGAGTTTCTGCGCGGTTGGGTGCTGACCGGTTTCCCCTGGCTGCAATTCGGCTACAGCCAGCTCAATGGTCCACTGAAAGGCGTGGCGCCGCTGCTGGGGGTGGATACCATCACCTTTATGCTGATGGCGATGGCCGGGCTGCTGGTGTATGCCATCAATCAACGCCGCATCACGCCAGCGGTGGTGGCAATTGCGCTGCTACTGCTGCCGTGGCCACTGCGCCAACTGCACTGGTATACCCCGCAGCCGGACAAGGCGGTCAACGTCGCTATGGTGCAGGGTAATATCGCTCAGTCGATGAAGTGGGATCCGAAAGCGCTGGTCAGTACGCTGCAAACCTATCTGGATGAAACCCGTCCTTATATGGGCAAAGCGCCGATCATCATTTGGCCGGAGTCCGCCATCCCGGATTATGAAGCCAACCAGAACGGCTTCCTGACCATGATGGACGACCTGATGCGCGCCAAAAATAGCAGCCTGATCACCGGCATTGTTGACGTCCGTGCCACCCCGCAGGGCCAGCAAATCTTCAACAGCGCCATCGTGTTGGGTGAAGAGACGCCGTACGTTTATCCGGCCAAAGACCGCTACAACAAGCACCATCTGGTGCCGTTCGGCGAGTTTGTGCCGCTTGAGACCCTGCTGCGCCCACTGGCACCCTTCTTCGATCTGCCGATGTCCTCTTTCAGCCGTGGCGATTACGTCCAACCACAGCTCAGCGTGAAAGGCTATAACCTGACGGCGGCGATCTGTTATGAAATTGTCCTCGGCCAGCAGGTGCGCGATAACTTCCGCCCGGACACCAACTTCCTGCTGACCATCTCCAACGATGCCTGGTTCGGTCATTCCATCGGACCGTGGCAGCACTTCCAGATGGCGCGCATGCGTGCACTCGAGTTGGGCAGGCCCCTGTTGCGCAGCACCAATAACGGCGTCACCGCCGCGGTAGACGCCAACGGTGAGGTAATCGCAGAGATCCCTCAGTTCACCCGCAAGGTACTTGAGGTGAAAGTCACACCAACCACCGGCATTACGCCTTATGCCCGCTTTGGCGCCACGCCATTGTGGATAATCACCTTGCTGTTCGGTGGTCTGGCGCTGCTCCTAGGCCTGCGTCGCAAATAATTCCCCGGGGCGCTGCCATCGGCGCGCCCCGTTGTTTTTCCCCTTCTGTCAAAAATCATTGCCAAATCAACGCTTCTGGCACACTCCTTGCTTTACTTACTCCGTGATTTAGAGCCGATTTACTTTTGCTGACGTTCCGTCGTATTTGTGCACAACTCGAGAGCATCACTGGCACCATAAGGGTGCGCTGGAGTTTTGTTGCAATAATTTGGTGCGCGTGGCGTCTCAAAAAAGAAACATTTTAGTTTCAATCTGTTTACAATCGGCTATTTTCTAACGGTTATCTGTTCTAGGACTATCTTTATACTTGAGCAATAAATCTCCATTTAGAATCTGATGCTCTTTGAATTTGAGCCACCACAACAGCAAAGGAGTTGGACCATGCAAATGCGTAAATTGGCGTTATCGTTACTGCTGATCGGTACGGCGGCTAACGTAGCCCATGCGGAAGAACTGACCGGTACGCTGAAGAAAATCAAAGACAACGGCGTGATCGTTGTCGGCCACCGCGAATCGTCAGTGCCGTTCTCCTACTACGACAACCAGCAGAAAGTGGTGGGTTACTCCCAGGATTACTCCAACCAAATCGTTGAAGCAGTTAAGAAAAAACTGAACGCTCCGGATCTGCAGGTCAAAATGCTGCCGATCACCTCACAGAACCGTATTCCACTGCTGCAAAACGGCACCTTTGACTTCGAGTGCGGCTCGACCACCAACAACCTTGAACGCCAGAAACAGGCGGCCTTCTCCGACACCATCTTCGTGGTCGGTACCCGCCTGCTGGTGAAAAAAGGCTCTGACGTTAAAGATTTCAAAGATCTGGCCGGCAAACCGGTCGTAGTCACCTCCGGCACCACTTCGGAAGTGCTGCTCAATAAACTCAATGACAGCGGCAAAATGAACATGCGCATCATCAGCGCCAAAGACCACGGTGATTCATTCCGCACCCTGGAAAGCGGCCGCGCAGTGGCCTTTATGATGGATGACGCCCTGCTGGCCGGTGAACGTGCGAAAGCCAAGAAGCCGGACCAATGGGAAATCCTCGGCACGCCGCAGTCGAAAGAAGCCTACGGTTGTATGCTGCGTAAAGAAGATCCTGAGTTCAAAAAACTGGTCGATGACACCATCGCTCAGGCCCAGACTTCAGGTGAAGCGGCAAAATGGTTTGATAAGTGGTTCAAACAGCCCATCCCACCAAAGAACCTCAACATGAACTTCGAACTGTCAGACGACATGAAGCAGCTGTTCAAAGAGCCTAACGACAAAGCACTGAACTAATAGAACAAGAGTCAGGACAACCTGGCTCTGTTGATGGCTGGGACAGACAGGAATGTGGGAGGCCGTTCCCCTCCCGCATTTTCCCCTTAACGCACCACCGATGCCGCACAGATAAGTCAGCCCGACTGGCCGCGGTACTTTCGGCGTGAATAGTCATCAATCTTTAGGCGCTTTGCGCCCGCTTAACGGAGTTTGTTATGTCAATAGATTGGAACTGGGGTATCTTCCTGCAGCAGGCCCCGTTTGGGAATACCACTTACCTCGGCTGGATTTGGTCCGGCTTTCAGGTCACGGTAGCCCTCTCCGTCTGTGCATGGATTATCGCTTTCTTTGTCGGTTCGCTATTCGGTATTTTGCGTACCGTACCCAACCGCTTTCTTTCCACCCTCGGTACCTGTTACGTCGAACTGTTTCGTAACGTGCCGCTGATCGTGCAATTCTTTACCTGGTATCTGGTGATCCCGGAACTGCTGCCTGCCAATATCGGCATGTGGTTCAAAACCGAACTCGATCCTAACGTGCAGTTCTTCGTTTCCTCGATGCTGTGCCTGGGGCTGTTTACCGCCGCTCGCGTATGTGAGCAGGTACGTGCGGCCATTCAGTCACTGCCACGTGGGCAGAGATCCGCCGGACTGGCGATGGGCCTGACGCTGCCGCAAACCTATCGCTACGTGCTGTTGCCGAACGCCTACCGGGTGATTGTGCCGCCGATGACCTCGGAAATGCTTAACCTGGTTAAAAACTCCGCCATCGCTTCCACCATCGGGCTGGTCGACATGGCTGCACAGGCTGGCAAACTGCTGGATTACTCGGCGCACGCCTATGAATCCTTTACCGCGATTACGCTGGCCTACATCGCCATCAACGCCGTGATCATGCTGTTTATGCGACTGGTAGAGCGAAAAGTGCAGTTGCCCGGCAATTTGGGGAGTAAATAATGTACGAATTTGACTGGGCATCGATTGTCCCAAGCTTCCCTTATCTGCTGCAGGGCATGTTGATCACGCTGAAGATCACCGTGACCGCTGTCGTCTTCGGTATTCTCTGGGGCACCATTCTGGCCGTCATGCGTCTGTCGCCATTCAAGCCCGTGAGCTGGTTTGCCGCGCTGTACGTCAACCTGTTCCGTTCGGTACCGCTGGTCATGGTACTGCTGTGGTTCTATCTGGTGGTTCCAAGCTTATTGCAAAAGGTTCTGGGGCTGTCGCCGAAAACCGATATTCGCCTGATTTCGGCTATGGTAGCCTTTTCCCTGTTTGAAGCGGCCTATTACTCGGAAATCATCCGCGCCGGTATTATCAGCATCTCGCGCGGTCAGTCTTCCGCTGCGCTGGCGTTGGGCATGAGCCACTGGCAGTCAATGAAACTGGTTATTTTGCCGCAGGCGTTCCGCGCCATGGTGCCACTGCTGCTGACTCAGGGCATCGTACTGTTCCAGGATACTTCTCTGGTCTACGTACTGAGCCTGGCTGACTTCTTCCGTACCGCCTCAACCATCGGCGAGCGCGACGGCACCCAGGTTGAAATGATCCTGTTCGCCGGCTTTGTCTACTTTGTTATCAGTCTCGCCGCCTCGGCGCTGGTAAGCTATTTGAAGAAAAGGACTGTTTGATGATATCCCTGAAAAATGTTTCTAAGTGGTACGGTCACTTTCAGGTTCTGACCGATTGCACCACCGAAGTCAAAAAAGGTGAGGTGGTGGTAGTCTGCGGTCCTTCAGGCTCGGGCAAATCTACCCTGATCAAAACCGTCAACGGCCTGGAGCCGATCCAGCAGGGCGATATCCTGGTGAACGGTACCCCGGTCAACAACAAGAAAACCAATCTGGCACAGCTGCGTTCCAAGGTCGGCATGGTGTTCCAGCACTTTGAGCTGTTCCCGCACCTGTCGATCATCGACAATCTGACGCTGGCGCAGGTAAAAGTGCTCAAGCGCGATAAAGCCGCCTCCCGCGAGAAAGGTCTGAAGTTGCTGGAGCGCGTCGGCCTGACCGCTCATGCCAACAAGTTCCCCGGGCAGCTTTCCGGTGGCCAACAGCAGCGTGTAGCTATCGCTCGTGCGCTGTGTATGGATCCTATCGCCATGTTGTTCGATGAACCTACCTCGGCGCTCGATCCGGAAATGATTAACGAAGTGCTCGACGTTATGGTCGAACTGGCAAACGAAGGCATGACCATGATGGTGGTTACCCACGAAATGGGCTTTGCCCGCAAGGTCGCCAACCGGGTGATCTTTATGGACGAAGGCAAAATTGTCGAAGACCGCAACAAAGACGATTTCTTCAACAATCCGGAATCTGATCGCGCCAAGGATTTCCTGGCCAAGATCCTGCACTAAACACTCAGTCCATGCGCCCCGCCAGGGGCGCATCTTCTCTACCGGCACTAAAAGCGCTTGTTTCTCCCCCTTTTTGGTCCGATGCTCACGGGATAACAAACAGAGGAGAAAGAACATGCCCCGCCCTATTATCATCGATTGCGATCCCGGCCTCGACGACGCCATTGCCCTTGCCATGGCACTGAGTTCACCGGAACTTGAAGTGAAAGCCATTACGACCTCTGCCGGTAACCAGACGCCGGAGAAAACCCTGCATAATGCGCTCGGACTGCTGACGCTGATGAAGCGCGAAGATATTCCGGTTGCCGCCGGTGCTGCGGGCCCACTAATGCGTGAGCTGGTGATTGCCGACTATGTGCATGGCAAAACCGGCATGGGCAATACCCATCTGCCAACGCCCACCCTCAAGCCGATGAAACAAAGTGCCGTCGAACTGCTCGCCAGCCTGCTGCGCAGCAGCGCGGACCCCATCACTCTGGTGGTTACCGGCCCGATGACCAATATCGCCCTGCTGCTGGCTCAACACCCTGAGCTGAAAGGCAACATCGAGCGTATCGTCTTTATGGGCGGCGGTATGAACGCCGGTAACACCACCCCGGTGGCGGAGTTTAATATTTTCGTCGACCCGGAAGCCGCCGAGATGGTGCTCAAATCTGGCGTGCCACTAACCATGGCAGGTTTGAACGTCACCCATCAGGCACTGGTGCTGCAGCAGGATATCGAACGAATCCGCCAGATTGAAAACCCGGTCGCACAAGCGGTAGCTGAAATGCTCGACTTCTACCTGCCGCTGTATCTCAGCCACCCGCGCGGGTTGCCCGGTGCCGCGATGCACGACCCCTGTACCATCGCCTGGCTGCTGGCGCCACAGCTGTTTGGCAGTATCGAACGCTGGGTCGGTGTAGAAACCAAAGGAGAGTACACCCAGGGGATGACAGTGGTGGATATCTTCGGGCAAAACGGCAAAGCGGCCAACGTGGAAGTGCTGACCGATATCGATCGTGAGGGGTTTATCAATCTGCTGGCCGAACGTATCGCGCGTTATTAGCAGCCGAGGCTCGGACACAGCCAACATTCAGTTTTTTTGATTTAACTCAGCGAATTTTTACGCTATCACTGGTCCAGGCTTGCCTCTAAGATGCTTTACACGCACAGCAAACGCTGAAAACCTTAGAGCAAGCCTGGAGATACCCGCATGAGTCGTATACTGGTCCTGAAATCAAGTATCCTGGGCGATTACTCCCAGTCTGGAAAATTAGTCGATTTTTTTGTTCAACAGTGGCGTGAAGCACACCCAAGCGATAGCTTTACCTTCCGCGACCTGGCCAACCCGACCCTGCCGGAGCTCGATGGTGAAGTATTTGGCGGCTTTAGCGCCGGCGATAAACCCTTAACGCCACATCAGCAAAAGACGCTGGCGCTGTCCGATGAGCTGATTGCCGAGTTGAAATCGCACGACACCATTATCATCAGCGCCCCGATGTACAACTTCACTATCCCGACCCAGTTGAAAATCTATTTCGACCTGGTCGCGCGTGCCGGCCAAACCTTCCGTTATACCTCCGAGGGTTCCGAAGGCCTGGTCACCGGTAAAAAAGCGATTGTGATCTCCAGCCGCGGCGGTATCCATGCTGATACACCAACCGACCTGATCACGCCTTACCTGAAGCTGTTCTTAGGGTTTATCGGTATTACTGACGTGGAGTTCGTGTTGGCGGAAGGTTTTGCTTACGGGCCGGAAGCGGCAGAAAAAGCAACGCAGGACAGCCGTATCGCGGTTGCGCAGAAAGTGCCTGCGACAGTATACACCGCCCTCGCAAGCCAGCCTGAACTGGCCATGGCACCTGCCGGCGGCGGTTTCCTTAGTAACCTGATGAAAAAGCTGTTCGGTTAATGACGACCTCCCTGCCCCGGCCCTTTCCACTCGGGAAAAGGCCAGGGTGCGGGAAACCTCAAGGTTCGAAAGGCCGACGCTGAAACTGGTCATGGCCGCATTTCGGGCATAGCGGCAACACTTCCGGCGTGTAAAACGCCAAATGATGGTGACACTGCTCGCACACCAAATTCCCCAAGCCGACCACCTCACCGCTGTGGTAAACGCCATGGTGGCTGACGTCCTTGAAAACTTCGCGCCATTCCAACTGGGTTTTGTCGGTAATGTCCGCCAGCTCCTGCCACAGGCTCTCTTTAATCACCCGCATAAAAACGCTGTCGGTAAATTCTTCCCGGCTTTCCTGGTAACTGCGCGCAAACTCCTCCAGATCTCGCCGTACCGCCTGGGTCACCTGCTCCACTTCATCGCGCGTCAGCTCACCCGCTTCGTTCAGCCGTTTTTCAGCGCTCGCCACCAGTGAATCAATATCACGTTCGCCATTTTTCAGGCGTTCGGTCAGAGATGCCACCAATTCGCGGTAGTACTGAGCAACCTTGTTCATAATCTCTCCTCGATGAACTTACGTGACAGGGCTTACCTCTTCAAAGTAGCTCTTATCATTTTAGCGGTAAATTGCTGATGTCACTTGGCAACGCACGGGATCCTCAAGATGTGAGTCATATCATGGCGGAGATTTTTTAAATACGCCGAGTCGGGCGCTTGGTGTTGTTGCCAAGAGGTCTTATCAGCTATGCTATGCGGATCTATAAGTACTCAACAGAATGCTACAGAAATCCCCCCGATAGGTTTCGAGTCACGGCTAGGTGGCCAGTACGTGAAACCCAAGAGCTTACAAAGGTAAGTGACTGGGTTGAGTGTACGCAGCCAACAACGCTGTGGCTTGAAAGATAAAGGGGGAGCTGTTTTACACCTACAGGACCACCAGCCGCCATGCAAGAGCAATACCGTCCAGAAGACATAGAATCGAACGTACAGCTTCACTGGCAAGAGAAGCAGACTTTCAAGGTTACCGAAGACGCAAGCAAGGAAAAGTATTACTGCCTATCCATGCTGCCATACCCATCAGGCCGTCTGCACATGGGGCACGTTCGTAACTACACTATCGGCGACGTGATCTCGCGCTATCAGCGCATGCTAGGCAAAAACGTACTGCAGCCGATCGGCTGGGATGCGTTCGGCCTGCCGGCGGAAGGTGCCGCGGTTAAAAACAACACCGCGCCGGCCCCGTGGACCTACGACAACATCGAATACATGAAGAACCAGCTAAAACTGCTGGGCTTCGGCTACGACTGGGATCGCGAGATCGCCACCTGCGATCCGGATTACTACCGTTGGGAACAGTGGTTCTTCACCAAGCTGTACGAAAAAGGCCTGGTCTACAAAAAGACCTCTGCGGTCAACTGGTGCCCACACGATCTGACCGTGCTGGCCAACGAACAGGTTATCGACGGCTGCTGCTGGCGCTGTGACACCAAGGTTGAGCGTAAAGAGATCCCACAGTGGTTTATCAAAATCACCGACTACGCCGACCAACTGCTTAACGATCTCGATACGCTGGAAAGCTGGCCAGAGCAGGTGAAAACCATGCAGCGTAACTGGATTGGCCGTTCCGAAGGGGTGGATATCACCTTTGACGTGGCGGGCAACGACGAAAAACTGACCGTTTACACCACCCGTCCAGACACCTTTATGGGTGCGACCTACGTTGCCGTTGCGGCTGGCCATCCATTGGCCCAGCTTGGCGCGGTGAACAACCCGGCGTTGGCTGAATTTATCGAAGAATGCCGCAACACCAAAGTGGCCGAAGCCGAAATGGCGACGATGGAGAAGAAAGGCATGCCGACTGGCCTGTTCGCCATCCATCCGCTGTCCGGCGAGCAAGTGCCGGTTTGGGTCGCCAACTTCGTGCTGATGGAATACGGCACCGGCGCGGTAATGGCCGTTCCGGCTCACGACCAACGTGACTGGGAGTTCGCCACCAAATACGGTTTGCCGATTAAACCGGTAGTGCTGGCGCAGGGCGGCAGCCAACCGGATGTCCAGGCAGAAGCGATGACCGAGAAAGGCACGCTGTTCAACTCCGGCGAGTTTGACGGTCTGGACCACCAGGACGGTTTCAACGCCATTGCCGACAAACTGGTCGCCAAAGGCGTCGGCCAGCGCAAGGTTAACTACCGTCTGCGCGACTGGGGTGTTTCCCGTCAACGTTACTGGGGCGCACCAATCCCGATGGTCACCCTGGAAGACGGCACCGTAATGCCGACCCCGGAAGACCAACTGCCGGTGATCCTGCCGGAAGACGTAGTGATGGACGGCATCACCAGCCCGATCAAGGCCGATCCCGAGTGGGCGAAAACCACCGTTAACGGTCAGCCGGCGCTGCGTGAAACCGACACCTTCGACACCTTTATGGAGTCTTCCTGGTACTACGCGCGCTACACCTGCCCGCAGTACGACCAGGGCATGCTGGATCCGGCTGCCGCCAACTACTGGCTGCCGGTGGATCAGTATGTCGGTGGTATCGAACACGCCATCATGCACCTGATGTACTTCCGTTTCTTCCACAAGCTGCTGCGCGACGCGGGCCTGGTCGATTCCGACGAGCCGGCAAAACGCCTGCTGTGTCAGGGTATGGTGTTGGCAGACGCCTTCTACTACAGCGGTAACAGCGGCGAACGCGTCTGGGTTTCCCCGGTCGACGCCACCGTTGAGCGCGATGACAAAGGCCGCATTATTAAAGCCACCGATCCACAAGGTCGTGAACTGGTCTATGCTGGCATGAGCAAAATGTCGAAGTCGAAGAACAACGGCATCGACCCACAGGTAATGGTTGAGAAATACGGTGCGGATACCGTGCGTCTGTTCATGATGTTCGCCTCACCGGCAGAAATGACGCTGGAATGGCAAGAGTCCGGCGTGGAAGGGGCGAACCGCTTCCTGAAACGCGTCTGGAAACTGGCCTACGAACACTTGGAAAAAGGTGCCGTACAGCCGCTGAACGTAGCAACGCTGACGGAAGACCAGAAAGCGCTGCGTCGCGATCTGCACAAAACCATCGCCAAAGTGACCGATGATATCGGCCGTCGTCAGACCTTCAACACCGCCATTGCCGCCGTGATGGAGCTGATGAACAAGCTGGCCCGTGCTCCGCAGGAAAGCGAGCAGGATCGCGCTCTGCTGCAGGAAGCCCTGCTGGCAGTGGTTCGCATGCTGTATCCGTTCACCCCGCACGTGTGCTTCTCACTGTGGCAGGCGTTGGGCGGTGAAGGCGATGTGGACACCGCAGCCTGGCCGCAAGCCGACGAGCAGGCGATGGTCGAAGACTCCAAGCTGGTGGTAGTACAGGTCAACGGCAAGGTTCGCGCTAAAATTACTGTGGCAGCTGATGCAACCGAAGAACAGGTGCGTGCGTGCGCCGCTGAGGAACATCTGGTCGCTAAATATCTGGACGGGGTTACGGTTCGTAAAGTGATCTATGTTCCGGGCAAATTGCTTAACCTGGTTGTGGGTTAACACAAGGAGGAATTGTGCGACAACGTATTCTGACGCTGTTGCTGGGGTTGGCGGTGCTGGTCACCACCGGCTGCGGTTTTCACCTGCGTGGCACCACGCAGGTACCCCCGGAAATGAAAACGCTGATTCTGGACAGCTCAGACCCTTATGGTCCGCTGACCCGTTCGGTGCGTGAGCAATTACGTCTGAGCGACGTGACCATTGTCAAAGATGCAAAACGTAAGGATCTTCCTTCCCTGCGCATCATTGGCGCCACTGAAAGCCAGGATACCGCCTCTATCTTCCAGGACGGTAAAACCGCTGAGTACCAAATGGTGCTGACGGTCCAGGCACAGGTGCTGATCCCAGGTCACGATCTGTATCCGCTGAGCGTAAAAGTATTCCGTTCGTTCTTCGATAACCCGCTAACCGCACTGGCAAAAGATTCCGAACAGGAAATCATTCGCCAGGAAATGCGTGAGCAGGCTGCCCAGCAACTGGTGCGTAAACTGCTGACGGTGCACGCGGCGGAAGAAGAAACGCAGCAGAAAGCCGCTGCGGCCGGTGAAAAAGCGGCCAGTCGCGTAGATCAATGATCCGTATTTACCCTGAACAACTTGCCGCGCAGCTCCGAGAGGGGCTGCGCGCTTGTTATTTATTGAGTGGCAATGAACCGCTGCTGTTGCAGGAAAGCCAGGATCTGATCCGCCAAACGGCACAGCAGCACCAGTTCACCGAGCACTACAGCATCTCGCTTGATGCCCATACCGACTGGGACGCCATTTTCAGCATCTGTCAGGCGATGAGCCTGTTCGCCAGCCGTCAGACGCTGTTGCTGATCTTCCCTGAAAACGGGCCGACCGCCCCGATAGGCGAACAGCTGATTAAGCTGGCCGCTCTGCTGCATGACGATATTTTGCTGATGCTGCGTGGGCCACGTCTCACCAAAGCGCAGGAAAACAGCGCCTGGTTCAAGGCACTCAGCCCGCATGGCGCTTACGTCAGTTGCCAGACACCGGAACAGGCACAGTTACCCCGTTGGGTAGCCCAGCGCGCCAAAACCATGAAGCTGGAACTGGACGACGCGGCCAATCAGTTGCTGTGTTACTGCTATGAAGGCAATCTGCTGGCGCTATCGCAGGCGCTGGAACGACTGTCGTTGTTGCATCCGGATGGCAAGCTCACGCTGCCGCGTGTCGAGCTGGCGGTCAATGACGCCGCGCACTTCACGCCATTCCATTGGCTGGACGCCCTGCTGGCGGGTAAAAGCAAACGGGCCTGGCATATCCTGCAACAGATGCAGCAGGAAGATGTCGAGCCGGTGATCCTGCTGCGCACCTTACAGCGCGAATTGCTGCAATTGCTGAACCTGCAACGGCGCATGGCGTCAGTGCCGCTGCGTACGCTGTTCGACCAGTACAAGGTCTGGCAAAACCGCCGTAACCTGGTCACCCAGGCATTACAGCGGTTATCCAGTGCCCAGTTGCGGCAAGCGGTTCATCTGCTGACGCAGATTGAAATCACCCTTAAGCAGGATTACGGCCAGTCGGTCTGGTCGGAACTGGAAACCCTGTCAATGCTGCTGTGCGGCAAACCTCTGGCCACGAGTTTTTCCGATGCCCACTAATTCGCAAGACACCACGGTCCTGCACGCTCTGTTTGGCGGCACCTTTGACCCAATCCATTACGGCCATCTGCGCCCGGTGGAAGCACTGGCGGCAGAGGTAGGCCTGAATCGGGTTACCCTGTTGCCGAACCATGTGCCGCCACACCGCCCTCAGCCCGAGGCTAACGCTCAGCAACGGCTGAAGATGGTTGAACTGGCGATCGCCGGCAACCCGCTGTTTGCGGTTGACGATCGCGAACTGCACCGCACAACGCCCTCCTATACCATAGAGACGCTGGAAGCCATTCGTAAAGAACGTGGCGCTGCATTGCCGCTGGCGTTTATCATTGGCCAAGACTCGCTGCTGACGCTGCACAAGTGGCACCGCTGGCAGTCTCTACTCGATACCTGCCACCTGCTGGTCTTGGCCCGTCCGGGCTACAATGACCGAATGGACACGCAGGAACTGCAGCAGTGGCTGGAACAGCATCAGGTGACCGATGCCGCGCTGCTCAGCCAGCAGCCACAGGGCTATATCTACCTGGCCGATACGCCACAGCTTGAAATTTCAGCGACGGAAATCCGCCAGCGTCGCCATCAGGGCCTCAACTGCGACGACCTGTTGCCGCGTTCAGTACAGCGCTATATCGAGTTACAGGGTTTATATCGCTAGCGAGAGCCGCATGATATACTGCGCCGCTATTTTTCAGGTATTCGCTGAAAACCCCGGAAACCTTAGCTGGCCGGGCAGTCGCCAGAAGGCGCACGGTGGCATCCTGCCGACTTATCATTGATTCAGGCCGCAAAACGGGCAGTTGCCCGCCGCAGTCGAATGAACAGAACACTCCCGAGGGGGAACCTTTGCAAGGTAAAGCGCTCCAAGATTTCGTCATCGATAAAATTGATGACCTGAAAGGCCAAGACATTATCGCTCTGGATGTACAGGGTAAATCAAGCATCACCGATTGCATGATCATCTGCACCGGTACCTCTACCCGCCACGTGATGTCGATCGCCAACCACGTGGTGCAAGAATCCCGTTCTGCGGGCATGGAACTCTATGGCATGAAAGGCCAGGAAGCTTCCGACTGGATAGTGGTTGATTTGGGCGAAGTGATCGTCCACGTGATGCAAGAAGAAAGCCGTCGTTTGTACGAACTGGAAAAACTCTGGAGCTAAGCGGTGAAACTGCAACTGGTCGCTGTCGGCACTAAAATGCCAGACTGGGTGCAGACCGGCTTTATGGATTATCTGCACCGTTTTCCGAAAGACATGCCGTTTGAGCTGATCGAAATCCCGGCGGGCAAGCGCGGCAAGAATGCTGATATCAAACGCATTCTGGAAAAGGAAGGCGAGCAGATGCTGGCGGCGGTAGGCAAAGGCAATCGTATTGTCACGCTGGATATCCCCGGTACGCCGTGGGAAACGCCACAGCTGGCGCAGCAACTCGAACGCTGGAAGCAGGATGGCCGCAACGTCAGCCTGCTGATTGGCGGCCCGGAAGGGTTGGCCCCGGCGTGCAAGGCCGCAGCCGAACAAAGTTGGTCGCTCTCACCGTTGACATTGCCGCATCCTTTAGTGCGCGTCCTGGTGGCTGAAAGCCTCTATCGCGCCTGGAGTATTACAACAAATCATCCTTACCACCGGGAATAACCGGTGGTAACCGGGACAGAGTGAAATAAAGCAGCGGGATGAAAATAGAACGTAACCCTTTTCGCGACTATACGGCTGAATCCGCCCTGTTTGTACGCCGCGCCCTGGTGGCGTTCCTGGTCATCCTGGTGCTGACCGGCACCCTCATCGCCAATCTGTATAACCTGCAAATCGTCCGCTTTGAGGATTACCGTACCCGTTCTAACGAAAACCGCATCAAACTGGTGCCGATCGCGCCCAGTCGCGGCATTATCTACGATCGCAACGGCACCCCGCTGGCGCTCAATCGCACCATTTATCAACTGGAGCTGATGCCCGAAAAGGTCGATGACCTGAAGGCCACGCTACAGGCACTGCGTCCGGTGGTCGATCTGACCGATGACGACATCACCAACTTCGAGAAAGAGCGCAAACGCTCACGCCGCTTCGTATCCATTCCGGTGAAAACCGCCCTGAACGAAGTCCAGGTGGCGCGTTTTGCGGTTAACCAGTTCCGCTTCCCCGGCGTCGAGGTCAAAGGCTACCAGCGTCGCTACTATCCTTATGGCTCCGCTCTGACTCATGTGATCGGCTACGTATCAAAAATCAACGATCGCGATGTTGAACGTCTGGATAAAGACGGCAAGCTGGCCAACTACGCCGCCACTCACGACATCGGCAAGCTGGGTATCGAACGCTATTACGAAGAGACCCTGCATGGCAAAACCGGCTACGAAGAGGTTGAAGTCAACAACCGTGGCCGGGTGATCCGCCAACTGCATGAACAGCCCCCTTCCGCCGGTCAGGACGTTTACCTGACGCTGGATCTCAACCTGCAACGCTATATCGAGCAGTTGCTGGTTGGCAGCCGCGCGGCCGTGGTAGTGAGCGATCCGCGCACCGGCGGCATTCTGGCGATGGTCTCTAACCCCAGCTATGATCCGAACTTGTTCGTTGATGGCATCTCCAACAAAGACTATCAGGGGCTGCTCAACGATCCGAACCGGCCGCTGATTAACCGCGCCACGCAGGGGCTATATCCACCGGCGTCTACGGTGAAACCGTTCATTGCCGTCTCGGCGCTCAGTGCCGGGGTGATCACCAAAAACACCAGCCTGTTCGATCCCGGCTGGTGGCAGTTGCCCGGCTCGGAAAAACGCTTCCGCGACTGGAAAAAATGGGGCCACGGCCGCCTGAACGTCACCAAGGCGCTGGAAGAGTCAGCGGATACCTTCTTCTATCAGGTAGCCTACGACATGGGTATCGATCGCCTGTCGACCTGGCTGACCAAGTTCGGTTACGGCGATTATACCGGCATCGATCTGTCCGAAGAACGTTCCGGCCTGATGCCGACCCGCGACTGGAAATTCAAGCGCTATAAAAAACCCTGGTATCAGGGTGACACCATTCCGGTAGGTATCGGCCAGGGCTACTGGACGGCAACGCCGATCCAGATGGCCAAGGCACTGACCACGCTGATTAACGATGGCAACGTCAAGACGCCACACCTGCTGCAGAGCACCCGCATCAATGGTGCGCTGGTGCCCTTCACCCAGGAAGAGAGCACGCAGATCGGCGATATTCATTCAGGCTTCTGGGAAATTGCCAAAGACGGCATGTATGGTGTAGCCAACCGTCCGAACGGGACGGCGCGTAAGTACTTCTCGGATGCACCTTACAAAGCCGCGGCGAAATCGGGTACCGCACAGGTATTCGGCTACGAAACCTACAACGCCCATAAACTGGCGGAACACCTGCGTGACCATAAGTTGATGACCGCCTTTGCGCCGTACGACAATCCAACGGTATCGGTCGCCATCATTCTGGAAAACGGCGGCTCCGGTCCGGCGGTCGGGACGATCACCCGACAGATCCTCGACCATATTTTGCTGGGCGACAACAATACGCAATTACCATCTGAAGCCCCACTGCCACCAGGCGTAGAGGGTGATTAAGGTAGAACATGACTGAAAGCCAACAAAAGGGCTCGATCTGGACCAAAATCCATATCGACCCCACATTCCTGCTATTAATTCTGGCCCTGCTGGTCTACAGCGCGTTCGTAATGTGGAGCGCCAGCGGTCAGGATATGGGCATGATGGAGCGCAAGATCGGCCAGATTGTCATGGGGCTGATAGTAATGGCCGTCATGGCGCAAATCCCGCCGCGGGTCTATGAAAGCTGGGCGCCGTATTTATATATTTTCTGCGTGATCCTGCTGATACTGGTAGACGCTTTCGGTCAGATCAGTAAAGGCGCGCAACGCTGGCTGGATCTTGGCTTTGTGCGTTTCCAGCCGTCCGAGATCGCTAAAATCGCCGTGCCGCTGATGGTGGCACGCTTTATGAACCGTGACGTCTGTCCGCCTTCGCTAAAGAATACCGCGATTGCGCTGGTGCTGATTTTCCTGCCGACCCTGCTGGTCGCCGCGCAGCCCGATTTGGGGACTTCGATTCTGATTGCCGCCTCCGGCCTGTTCGTGCTGTTCCTGTCCGGCATGAGCTGGAAGCTGATCGCCGTAGCCGCCGTGCTGCTGGCTGCCTTTATCCCGGTACTGTGGTTCTTCCTGATGCACGGCTATCAGCGCGACCGCGTGATGATGCTGCTGGATCCGGAAACCGACCCACTCGGTGCCGGTTACCATATTATTCAGTCGAAAATCGCCATCGGCTCAGGCGGCCTGTCCGGCAAAGGCTGGCTGCACGGTACCCAGTCACAGTTGGAATTCCTGCCGGAACGCCATACGGACTTTATCTTCGCGGTTCTGGCCGAAGAGCTGGGGCTGATTGGGGTTCTGGTGCTGCTGGCGCTGTACCTGCTGGTTATCATTCGTGGATTGATGATCGCCGCCAAGGCACAAACCACTTTTGGCCGGGTGATGGTCGGCGGTCTGATGCTGATTTTGTTCGTTTATGTGTTTGTTAACATTGGTATGGTCAGTGGCATTTTGCCGGTAGTTGGCGTACCTTTGCCTCTGGTCAGTTACGGGGGTTCGGCGCTGATTGTGCTTATGGCTGGGTTCGGCATTATCATGTCGATCCACACACATCGAAAAATGATGTCCAAGAGTTTATAAGGGGTGAGTAATGCGTAAGGAATGGCTTTGGGTCGGCGTTGTCGCGGTATTACTTTCCGCCTGTACCGCCCCGACCACGGAACAGCAAGCGCCACCGCAGCAGCCGTATAACGGCCCGGTGGTGGAGATCGGTGGCGTTGAGCCTCAATATGAACCCTATAACCCTAATAACATGCAGGATTATAAGGTTAATGGCAACACTTACCGCATCGTCAAGGATCCGCAGAACTTCTCGCAGACCGGTTTGGCCAGCTCCTACGGTGAAGAAGCTCGGGGCAATACCACCGCGCTGGGGGAACAGTTCGATCCTAATGGCTTAACCGCCGCACACCCAACGCTGCCGATCCCAAGCTACGTACGCGTGACCAACCTGGCCAATGGCCGTCAACTGGTGGTGCGGGTTAACGATCGCGGGCCTTACACCCAGGGCCGCATTATCGATTTGTCGAAAGCCGTCGCCGACCGCCTGAACCTGTCCAACAACACCAAGGTCAAGGTTGATTTCATCAACGTGGCTCCGGACGGCACGCTGAGCGGCCCAGGCACCATCGGTACTACCGTTGCCAAACAAAGCTATGCCCTGCCCGCACGCCCAGAGCTCGGCTCCAGCGGCATGGGAACCCCAATGCAACAGGATGTCCCGGTCCCCAACGGCGCCGCAGTACGTCCGATTGACAACAGCAGCCTGAACACCGGCGACAACGCCCCGGTAACTACCACCGGCAATAGCCGCAGCGGTTTCCTGGGTGCGCCAAGCGCCGTACCGGTCGGCGTACTGGAAGGCTCAGAACCTGAACCTGCCGTCAGTGCTGCAGCCATTGCCGCCCCGGTTGCGACCACCGCCGCCGTTGCCGCCAATGCTTCTGCTGGTGGTAGCTACGTGGTGCAGGTCGGCGCACTGAGCAGTGCCGAACGTGCGCAGAGCTGGCAACAAAGCCTGAGCCAAAAGTTTGGCGTACCGGGCAAAGTGGCCGCCAGCGGCAGCATCTATCGCGTACAGCTAGGCCCGTTTAACAGTCGCCAGCAAGCCGCCGAACTGCAGCAACGTCTGGCCAGCGAAGCGCAGCAACAATCTTTTGTCACTGCCGCACCCTAAAACAGCTCTCCGGCAGGCGAACGCGACTGATTAGCGTTTCTTTAGCTGAAACATTTTCTTTCAGCTAAAGCCTGTAAAGCGCGCTTAGTCAGAGCATTGGCTAATGCCTGCCGGGATCTCATCTGTTATAGTGTGGCTCGTTTTTAATTTTACCCTCATGGATGTTGTAGTCTCGATCATGAAACAAGTAACTTCTTTCCGCTTAATCAAGAGCATAGCGCTCGGCACAGTTATCGCAATGAGTGCAACCTCCGTTGCGCATGCCGATGACGTTAATATCAAGACCATGATCCCAGGGGTACCGCAAATCGATGCGGAATCCTACGTCCTGATTGATTACAACTCCGG
Source organism: Serratia sp. NA_13 (assembly GCF_052691735.1). Classification (NCBI taxonomy): domain Bacteria; kingdom Pseudomonadati; phylum Pseudomonadota; class Gammaproteobacteria; order Enterobacterales; family Yersiniaceae; genus Serratia; species Serratia sp. NA_13. Next base: position 296,840 of record NZ_JBQZFV010000002.1, on the reverse strand, counting down.
TAAAGTTTTGGCGGAAATGAACGCCGATGCCCGCCGCGATCCAGCCAGTCTGACCAAAATGATGACCAGCTACGTCATCGGCCAGGCGCTGAAAGCAGGTAAAATCGGCCAGGAAGACATGGTTACCGTGGGGCAAGACGCCTGGGCTACCGGCAATCCGGTATTCAAGGGTTCTTCGCTGATGTTCCTTAAGCCGGGCGACCGCGTACCGGTCTCCAAGCTGACCCGCGGCATCAACCTGCAGTCAGGTAACGACGCCTGCGTGGCGATGGCCGACTACGTAGCTGGCAGCCAGGACGCGTTCGTTAACCTGATGAACACCTACGTCAGCAAGCTGGGTCTGCAAAACACCCACTTCCAGACGGTACACGGCCTGGATGCACAGGGTCAGTACAGTTCAGCGCGCGACATGGCGTTGATCGGCCAGGCGCTGATCCGCGACGTACCGGACGAATACGCGATTTATAAAGAAAAAGAGTTCACCTTTAACAATATCCGCCAGATGAACCGTAATGGTCTGCTGTGGGATACCAGCCTGAACGTGGACGGTATCAAGACCGGTCATACCAATGCGGCAGGTTACAACCTGGTCGCTTCTGCGACCGAAGGCCAGATGCGTCTGATCTCTGCAGTATTGGGCGGTCGTACTTATAAAGGCCGTGAGACCGAAAGCAAGAAACTGCTGACCTGGGGCTTCCGCTTCTTCGAAACCGTTGCCCCACTGAAAGTGGGCAAAGAGTTTGCGTCTGAACCCGTCTGGTTCGGCGATGCGGATCGCGTTGAGTTGGGCGTAGACAAAGACGTTTACCTGACCATCCCACGCGGCCGGATGAAAGATCTCAAAGCCAGCTATGTGCTGAACACGCCGGAAATTCATGCACCACTGGCGAAAAACCAGGTTGTCGGCAGCATCAACTTCCAGCTCGATGGCAAAACCATCGATCAGCGCCCACTGGTGGTGATGAACGAAGTGAAAGAAGGCGGTTTCTTCAGCCGTATCGTGGATTACATCAAACTGATGTTCCACCACTGGTTCGGTTAACAGTTGAAATGGGCGAAATCGCCCCCATATACTGATTAACATTAACTCCCGCTCCGGCGGGAGTTATAATTTATAGAATCGCTATACCGATAGCCGCACTCTGGAGCGCACATGAAAACTAAACTGAACGAACTGCTCGAATTCCCTTGCTCATTTACCTACAAAGTAATGGGCCTGGCACAACCCGAGCTGGTGGACCAGGTGGTTGAAGTGGTGCAGCGCCATGCTCCCGGGGATTACAACCCACAGGTTAAACCTAGCAGCAAAGGCAATTACCACTCCGTGTCCATCACCATCACCGCCACCCATATCGATCAGGTGGAAACCTTATATGATGAGTTGGGCAACATTGAAATTGTCCGCATGGTGCTGTAATTCCAGCACAACCCCCTGCATTTCAGCCCGGGACAGAGCATCCTCTGCCCGGGTTGAGCATTTTTGGTCAGCGAAATGCTGGTCGCCGGCCAGAGCGCCCGGTATAATGGCATTACCACTTCTGTAACCTGACGATGACTCTTTTGCAACCAGACAAGATCATTTTGCGTCAGCTGGGGTTACAGCCCTACGAGCCTGTATCCCAAGCCATGCATAACTTCACCGATCGCCGAACCGAAACCACGCCCGATGAGCTGTGGCTGGTTCAGCATCAGCCCGTGTTTACCCAGGGCCAAGCCGGTAAAGCGGAGCATCTGTTAATGCCGGGTGACATTCCGGTTGTCCAGAGCGATCGCGGCGGCCAGGTAACCTATCATGGGCCGGGGCAGCAGGTGATGTACGTGATGGTCGATCTGAAGCGCAACAAGGTTGGCGTGCGCCAACTGGTCACGGCTATCGAAGATACCGTTATTAATACCCTCGCCCACTTTCACATTGAATCGCGTGCCCGTCCGGATGCGCCCGGTGTTTACGTGGGGGAGCAAAAAATCTGTTCGTTGGGTTTGCGGATCCGTAAAGGCAGTTCATTCCACGGCCTGGCCCTGAATGTGGCCATGGATCTCAGCCCCTTCCAGCGTATCAACCCTTGCGGTTACGCCGGTATGCAGATGGCGCAGGTCAGCGCGCTGGTGCCCGGCGTTGGCATTGAAGACGTACACCCAGTCCTGGTACAGGAATTTGTTCATTTACTCGGCTACCCGAAGGTCGAGCTTCGTAACTGGAACCTGCACGATTATGAGTAAACCAATTCAGATGGAACGCGGCGTCAAATACCGCGATGCAGACAAAATGGCGTTGATCCCGGTAAAAACGGTGGTCACTGAACGGCAGGAGCTGTTACGTAAACCAGAGTGGATGAAAATCAAACTTCCTGCCGACTCTACGCGCATTCAGGGCATTAAAGCCGCAATGCGTAAAAACGGTCTGCATTCGGTGTGCGAAGAAGCTTCCTGTCCTAACCTGTCTGAGTGCTTCAACCACGGCACCGCCACCTTTATGATCCTCGGCGCCATCTGTACCCGCCGCTGCCCATTCTGCGACGTGGCCCACGGCCGCCCGGTGGCACCAGACGCCAACGAGCCGGAAAAACTGGCTCAGACCATTGCCGATATGGGCCTGCGTTATGTGGTGATCACCTCGGTTGACCGCGATGACTTGCGTGATGGGGGTGCCCAGCACTTTGCCGACTGCATCGCCGCTATCCGCGCTAAAAACCCGACCATCAAGATTGAAACGCTGGTACCGGACTTCCGCGGCCGTATGGATCGTGCGCTGGAAATCCTGACCGAAACGCCACCGGATGTGTTTAACCACAACCTGGAAAACGTACCGCGTGTCTATCGTCAGGTTCGTCCGGGCGCTAACTACGAGTGGTCATTGAAGCTGCTGGAGCGGTTTAAAGAAGCGCATCCGCACATCCCAACCAAGTCTGGCCTGATGGTCGGTTTGGGGGAAACCAATGCGGAAATCATTGAAGTGATGCGCGATCTGCGTCGCCATGGCGTCACCATGCTGACTCTGGGCCAGTACCTGCAGCCAAGCCGCCATCACCTGCCGGTTCAGCGCTACGTCAGCCCGGCCGAGTTCGATGAGATGAAAGAAGAAGCGATGGCAATGGGCTTCACCCATGCCGCCTGCGGTCCGTTTGTCCGTTCGTCCTACCATGCCGATTTGCAGGCAAAAGGGATGGAAGTGAAGTAAATTCAGTAATTATTTGTTACTTTTCCAATGACGTAAACGGCAAAAAACGGATGTCCATGTGGCATCCGTTTTTTATTGCCCGGCAGAAAGCGGAATTAAGCGTCTTTCTTTTCGACGCTCTGCGGGTTCAACTGGTTTTCAGCCGTATTTGCCGCTGGCGGAGTCGTATCATCGCCCACCGCCTTTTTGAAGCCCTTCAGCGCAGCGCCCAAGTCCGCGCCTAAAGTACGCAGTTTGCTGGTACCGAACAGCAAGATGATCAACACCGCAATCACCAGAAGTTTGGTAATACTGATCCCTTCCATACTCACCTTCTTATTCATATAGCGCTACGAACGCAGCGAGAAAAAACCTTGCCTGAGGATATTTAGCTACTTTCCCAGATTCAAAACAACAGCAACATGTAACAGAGTAAGATCCCACGCCAACATGCAACTTTAAATCGACTGGGCATGCTTCAGACTATTCTGGGTTTTTAACCCGCGTGGTACGCTGTCCTCCTGCCCATCATGGAGTTGCCGGATGTATACGCCATCAGTCATTGATACCAGACGTTCCGGCCTTAGCTTCGCCAGGCGCACTTACCTGCCACGCATCGTCGGGGTCGGCTTTATCTGCGTGTTCTCGGCGCTTTATACGCAGCAGACCTCCCCCTGGGTCTGGAATCTGCTGATTTTCCACGGTTTTATCTGGCCACACCTGACTTACCAATGGGCACGCCGCTGCAAACTTATCTGTGCCTGCCCATGGGCTATCTCTACCCTATCCTATTGGGGTTAGTAAGCTACCGCACCGCCAAACGGCTGGCGGAGAAAAAACAGGAGTTGCTGCGCATCAGCATGCATGACGGCCTGATGGGGCTGTACAACCGTCGCCATTGGGAACATTTGCTGCATCACCAATTTGACAGCTGCCGTCGCTATCAGCACGGCGCCACCCTGAGCCTGATGGATATCGATCGTTTTAAAACCATTAACGACAGCTTTGGCCATGCGCTGGGTGACGAGGCGCTGTACCGGGCGAAGAATAAGGGCCGCAACCGTCTGGAGCTGGCCGTCCCCGACTACTGAGAGCGAGGGAACAATTTCACTTTCCCGTCACTTTTGACACTACAAACCAGGCATCATCGGGTGTAAGATCCCGCCTGCGCGGCAAACAGCGGCGCCGAACGACGGAGATGACATTCCTCCTTAACCGCCTTCACGGGCTGATGATGTCTACGTAATCTCTCGGAGAGGTGCGTAGCATTGCGCCTGAACCTTTCTGAGCTTGTCCCCCATTTAATGAAAGGCAGTTTCGACCATGTTGAGTTCTTTACTGGCAGTTTTTATTGGCGGCGGTATGGGTAGCGTTCTGCGCTGGGCCATAAGCATGAAGATGAATCCGCTTAACGCGCACATCCCTCTGGGGACGCTGGCGGTCAATCTGCTGGGCGGCTTCATTATCGGTTTGGCTATCGCCATCTTCACCCGTCTGACGCATCTGGATCCCACCTGGAAGTTGCTGATCACCACCGGTTTTTGCGGCGGATTAACCACCTTTTCCACTTTCTCTCTGGAGGTGGTGTATTTGCTGCAGGATGGCCGTTTCGCCTGGGCGCTGGCCAATATGCTGCTTAATCTGGCTGGCTCACTGGCGATGACCCTACTGGCATTTATGCTGGTAGTGTGGATTAACGGGCAATAATTTAATTTCGGCTTCTTAATGTTTCCTTAATCTGCCCCAAGCATAATCTCATCCAGTACCCCACTGGATGAGAACTCAGATGTTTAGCCTGCCAAAATCGCCCGCTGAAGTGACCGCCACCCTGCTGTGCCTGCTGATTGTGGGTGTCTTCGTCAAGGTTTATCTGTTCGCCTGAAGTTAACTCCTGCAATCCCCTCCTTTACAGTTACGCTTTTGCCTATTGTCATTGTTGCATTACACTTGAGAATGAACGTTCGCACCCAGAAGGCGAACCGCATTTCACTTGGCAAAGGATCGGGACATGATATCCACCAGCGACAGCAGGCAGGCCAAAGCACAGGCCCGCCGCGATCAGATTGTCGACGCCGCAAAACTCTGTTTTCGTCAGCACGGTTTTCATGCCGCCAGCATGGCGCAAATCGCGCAGGGTTCCCAGCTTAGCGTCGGCCAGATCTACCGCTACTTCGACAATAAAGATGCGATCATCGAAGAGATCGTTAACCGTATCATCGCCAGTAAAATGCGGCGACTGGAAGATCTTGGCGATCATATCAACCTGATCGCCGGTACTTTGGTGGCGCGCACCCTGTTTCAACAGCCGGGTGAAAGCGAAACCGATCATATGCTGATGCTGGAAGTCACCGCTGAGGCTACCCGTAACCCGATAGTGGCAAAAATGCTCAGCGATGCCGAAACGCGGTTGTTCCACCATGTTTGCCAAAACCTGCAGCGGATCTACCCACACTTCAGTGAGCAGGAGATCGCCGCCCGAGTGGAATTTATCGCCGTATTAAGCGAAGGCACCGGTTACCGTATACTGACCACACAAAAAGCCGATGTCAGCCTGCTGAACGGCCTATACCAACAAGCTATCTCTCACCTGTTCAGGAAACCCTAATCCCTATGACCAGACAACTTGCCAGACAACGTCTGGTGTACGCGCTCGTGCTTGGCCTGCTAGCCTCACTGGGGCCGCTGTGCATCGACCTCTACCTGCCCGCCCTGCCGGAAATGGCAGGCGATCTGAATACCTCAACCGCTACGGCACAGCTCAGCCTGACCGCCGGCCTGCTCGGTTTGGGCGTCGGCCAGCTGATTTTTGGCCCCTACAGCGACAAACTCGGCCGTATGCGCCCGTTGTTAGTGTCGCTGACGCTGCTGCTGGCCGCCTCGCTGTGGTGCGCCCTGGCCCCCAATATCGATCAGTTGCTGATTGCCCGTCTGTTGCAAGGGCTGGCCGGTGCCGGCGGTGCCGTCATTTCTCGCGCTATCGCCCGGGACCTTTATTCCGGACACGAACTGACGCATTTCTTCGCCCTGCTGATGTTGGTCAACGGCCTGGCACCGATCGTTGCGCCGGTATTGGGTGGCGCCATGCTGCAGTTTATGGACTGGCGCGGGATTTTTGGCGTACTGGCGGCCATTGCCGTGCTGCTGTTCACGCTCGCCAGCCTGAAGTTGGATGAGTCATTACCTGCCGAACTCCGCAGCCCGGGCGGTATTTTTGCCATGTTGCGGTCACTGGGCGGATTGCTGATCCAGCGTCAATTTATGGGCCTGTGCCTGACGCAAGGTTTTGTGATGGCCGGGATGTTCGCCTATATCGGCGCCTCGCCTTTCGTGCTGCAGCAGATTTATGGCCTCAGCCCGCAGATGTTCAGCCTGTGCTTCGCCATCAACGGCGTCGGGCTGATTATTTCCGCGCAAATCGCCAGCCGCCTGAGCATACATTTTGGTGAAAGGAAGGTATTGAAAGGAGGGCTGACCCTGGCGGCGATTTCTTCGCTGCTGTTACTGTTGGCAGCCAGCCTGCACGCGCCGCTGGCACTGTTGATGGTACCGCTGTTCTTCTCGGTGGCAGTGATCGGTATTGTCGGCCCTACCGCATCGTCATTGGCGATGCAAAGCCAGGGCGACAAGGCGGGCAGTGCCTCTGCGCTGATTGGCGTGAGCATGTTCACACTCGGTGCCTGCAGCGTGCCCTTGACGGGGCTGGGCGGCACTTCCAGCGTATCAATGGCACTGACCATTGTCGGCTGTTACGCCGTCGCCATCACGCTGTTTAAACTGCTGGTACGCAAAGCGCAGGCATAAAACGACGAAAAAAAGCAATAAAAAACCCGCTCAGTGAGCGGGTTTTAAGAATTTCGGCTGTAGCATTAGATAGCGATAACGTTAGCAGCAGATGGGCCTTTGGCACCGTTCGTGATTTCAAATTCTACACGCTGGCCTTCAGCAAGAGTTTTGAAACCATTGCTAGCGATGGCAGAGAAGTGAACGAAAACGTCCTTGCTACCATCTTCCGGAGTAATGAAGCCGAAGCCTTTGGATTCATTAAACCACTTAACGCTACCTTTAATCTTAGACATCAAACTTACCTTTAACGTGAATGAAAGACACTAAACATGTGTCCAATACAGTACAGCAATTAGACGGGATTTTGTCCACACCCTGGATCACATAAAATCGATAAAGAGTGAAAAAGTCCGTGTCCTTCGGTGTAAATCGCTTGCCCCCTTTGCCATTGTCTCCGCAGGTAGTCCAATCCTCTTCAAACTACGTCGAACAGCGGTCGAACGCCTGTTTCACCCGCCGTCAGCCTGCCTTGCCGGCGTGATGCAGACACAATCGCTATGTAATATAACCAGACAGTCTTTTTGCTTCCGGTCACCCTGCACTAGGGTTAAGGCTTATTAACCACTGTGAGCCAAGACTATGACCAGCCAACTGGCCGAAAAAATCGTCGCCTACCGCCGTGAACTGCATCAGAACCCTGAGCTGTCCAACCACGAATTTGCCACTACCGCCCGCCTGACCCGTTGGCTGGAAGAGGCCGGTATCCGTATTCTTCCGCTGGAGCTGAAGACCGGCGTGGTGGCTGAAATCGGCAGTGGCAAGGGGCCGATCATTGCGCTGCGCGGGGATATTGACGCCCTGCCGATTGAGGAAATTTCCGGTGTGCCGTTCAGTTCGCAAAACAGCGGCGTTATGCACGCCTGCGGACATGATTTCCACACCTCGGTGATGCTGGGCGCGGCGCATTTGTTGAAAGCACGCGAAGCCACCCTGCCCGGCACGGTACGCATTTTCTTCCAACCGGCGGAGGAAACCTTCAACGGTGCCCAGCACCTGATCGACGCCGGGGCACTGGATAACGTGGCGGCGGTATTCGGTCTGCACAACGCGCCGGAGCTGCCGACCGGTACCTTTGCCACCCGCGCCGGGGCGTTTTACGCCAATGTCGATCGCTTCCAGATCCTGATCACCGGCAAGGGAGCGCACGCCGCCAAACCGGAGCAAGGGGTGGACACCATCGTCACGGCCAGCCAGATTGTCAACGCGCTGCAAACCCTGCCCAGCCGCAGCTTCAGTTCGCTGGAGTCGTTGGTCGTGAGCATCACGCGTATTGAGGGCGGTAACACCTGGAATGTTCTGCCTCAGACCGTAGAACTGGAAGGGACTGTACGGACCCATAGCGATAAAGTTCGCCGCCAGGTGCCGGATAAAATTCGCCAGGTGATTAACGGCGTCGCCGCATCCCTTGGCGCGCAAGCGGAACTACGCTGGCAGGCCGGCCCACCGGCGGTAGTCAATGACGCACGCTGGGCAGCCTTCAGTAAAGCCGTCGCCGCCGAAGCCGGCTACCGGGTGGAAGAGGCTGAACTGCAGATGGGCGGGGAAGACTTTGCGCTTTATCTGCACCACGTCCCGGGCGTGTTTGTCAGTATTGGCTCGGCCAGTGAATTTGGTCTGCATCACCCGCGCTTCAACCCGGATGAACAGGCAATTTTCCCAGCCTCGCAATATTTCGAACTGTTGGCTGAACGCACGCTGCAGCAATTAGTCACCACGCCGCAAAAAGCCACCAGCAAGGCATAAAACTCCCCCGGTTATTATTCGCGGCGCGGTGTATTCTGCGCTGCGAGTTATTATTTCCCCCTCGGTTATATTTGCCAGTTTCAACATTAGAATATGCTGTTTTGTTGTTTTACATCCTGTTGGTGCTCATCAATAGTGGGGCTCTAAATATAGCGCCACACAGGCACTTAACAGGGTGAAAGCAATGAGCAACAGTGCGAAAGAACAACGACAATTGCGCCTTGGCGCCATTTTGCATGGCGCATCGGGAAATATGTCTGCCTGGCGACATCCGGACGCCACTGCCGATGCCAGTATTAACCTCGATTTCAATATTGCCACGGCAAAAAAAGCCGAACAGGGTAAATTGGATTTCGTGTTTGTGGCCGACGGCTTATATATCAATGAGAAATCAATTCCCCATTTTCTCAATCGTTTTGAACCTTTAACCCTGCTCGCCGCACTGTCCGCCGCCACCGATAAAATCGGGCTGGTGGGCACCTTATCCACCTCCTACAGCGATCCCTTTACCGTTGCGCGCCAGTTCGCCAGCCTGGATCACCTCAGCAAAGGCCGGGCCGGCTGGAACGTGGTGACCTCGCCTCTGGAAGGGTCGGCAAAGAACTTCTCGCGCGCCGAGCATCCTGAACACAGCCTACGCTACCGCATTGCCAGCGAATACCTCGACGTCACCAAAGGATTATGGGACTCGTGGGAAGGTGACGCTTTTGTGCGCAACAAGAACAGCGGTGAATTCTTCAGCGCTGGTAAACTGCATACACTGAATCACCAGGGCGAGTTCTTCTCGGTACAGGGGCCGTTGAATATCGGCCGCACGCCACAAGGACGGCCGATTCTGTTCCAGGCCGGTGCCTCGGAAGACGGTAAGCAACTGGCAGCCAAACACGCCGACGCCATTTTCACCCACCATGAAAGTCAGCAACAGGCACAGGCGTTTTATCAGGACGTTAAAAAACAGCTGGTGGAACAAGGCCGTGAACCGGATGACCTGCGGATCTTTCAGGGCGTCAGCGTGATTGTCGGTGACGACAATGAAGATGTGGAGCGCCAGTATTGGGAAACCGCCCGCCTGGTCAGTATCGAAAATGCCCTCAACTACCTTGGCCGCTATTTCGAGCACTATGATTTCGCCCGCCACCCGCTCGATGATCCCTTCCCGGACGTCGGTGATCTGGGACAAAACAGCTTCCGCAGCACCACCGACGCCATCAAGCTCAATGCCCGCGAACGCAATCTGACGCTACGGGAAGTCGCGCTGGAAGCCGCATCGCCTCGCCCGATATTTGGCGGTACGCCGGAAGCGGTGGCGGACGGCCTGCAAAGCTGGTTCGACACCCAAGCAGCCGACGGTTTCATCATCAGCGGCGGCACGCCAAATTCATTCGGCCACTTTGTCGATCGCGTGGTGCCGATCCTGCAGCAGCGCGGCCTGTTCCGCAGCGATTACAACGGTGACACGCTGCGTGACCATCTGGGCCTTAAGTTGCCTGCCAATCAATTCACTCAATAACAATAATAATTTCTCAGGGATATCCGCTATGCAAACAACCTTTAGCGTCCTGCCCACCCAACGTAACGATCCGGGCGATTAGGAGCATACAGATGGCAAACGACGTTTTTATCCAAACGCTGCCCTGCGATCCGCTGGTCCAGCCGGTGATCGCCGGGCTATTCGGTGAATATCGCCAACGCTACGGCGACTATTTTGGTGATCAGGAACAGGAAGCACTGGATTTGTACGCCCCGCCGCAAGGCGCCTTTATCGTGCTGTTACGCGCTGGAGAGCCGATCGCCATGGGGGCCTTCAAACGCTACGATCCGCAAACTGCCGAGCTGAAACGCATCTGGACAAGAACAGATCTGCGCCGCCAGGGCCTGGCACAACGGGTATTGCAGCAACTGGAAACGCTGGCGCAGCAACAGGGTTACCGCCAGCTCTACCTGACCACCGGCTTTCGCCAGCCGGAGGCGGTGGGCTTGTATTTGAGCAACGGCTACCAGCCGCAGTTCGATACCAGCGTCGATACTGAAGTCTACAGCCGCCCCCCTTACGATGGCCGGCTGCCGTTTCGCAAAAGCCTGATAACAGCAGACGCGCTCTGTTGCGCGCCGGAAAGGAAGATTGCCTAGGGGATGTTTCCCCTTCCCCACCCTTTTATCTGTTTCAGGAGAGTTGTGATGTCCAAACAAGAAGTCTTAAAAGTGGTTCCCGCACGTTACCCGCTGCGGCTGGCAGGTGCGTTGTTCTCGGTGTTTATTCTGGCGGCGATCCTCCAGTCTGTGGCGACCAACGAACGCTGGGAATGGGGGGTATTCGCCGAATGGTTCTTTGCCCCGGCGGTATTATCAGGGCTGGGGCAAACCCTGCTGCTGACGCTACTCGGCACGCTGTTCAGTATCATCTTCGGGACGCTGCTGGCCCTGGCACGGTTATCGCGCTCCTACCTGTTGGCTTTGCTGGCATGGGGTTACATCTGGCTGTTCCGCTCGCTGCCGCTGATCCTGGTGCTGATCGTTCTGTATAACTTCTCTTATCTGTACGACTCCATCTCACTGGGCATCCCCTTTACCTCACTGGTGTTCGCCAGCTATCCGACCATCGATATCCTCAGCCAGTTCTCGGTTGCGGTGCTGGGGCTGACGCTGGTGCAGTCGGCCTATACCGCAGAAATCATCCGCGGCGGCATTATCGGTGTCGAGTATGGCCAGCATGAAGCGGCGGCGGCACTGGGGCTGCCGGGCTATCGCCGCACTTTCCGCATTATTTTGCCCCAGGCGCTGCGCTCAATCATTCCGACCGGCTTCAATGAAATTATCAGCCTGGCGAAGGGCACTTCAATTGTCTACGTGCTGGCGCTGTCGGAGCTGTTTTATACCATTCAGGTGATCTATAACCGCACCCAGCAGGTGATACCACTGCTAATGGTCGCCACTGTCTGGTACCTGTTCATCACCACCGCGCTGTCGATCATTCAGTATTACATCGAGCGCTATTTCGCCCGTGGCGCAGTGCGCGAACTGCCGCCAACGCCCTGGCAGAAACTGGTCGGTTGGTTAAAACGTTAGGAGGAACCCATGTCCGAAGCCATTGATTACTATGCCCTGCGCGGAGCGGCGGTTCACCGCATCGTTCCGGTACCGGCGCGCGGCCTGATTGAAATCAGCAACGTGAGCAAATTTTTCGGTAAGCACAAGGCGCTGAACGACGTCAGCCTGACACTGCAACCGGGCACCGTCACGGTGATCCTCGGCCCTTCAGGTTCCGGCAAATCTACCCTGTTGCGGGCCATCAACCACCTGGAGCGTGTCGATGAAGGCTTTATCCGCATCGACGGCGACTATGTCGGCTACCGGCGCAAAGGTGACAAGCTGTATGAGCTAAAAGAGAACGCTATCCTCAAGCAGCGCATCAACGTCGGTTACGTGTTCCAGAACTTCAACCTGTTCCCTCACCTGACGGTACTGGATAACATCATTGAAGCCCCGATAGTGCATAAAATTTACTCGCGGCCCGAGGCCAAAGAGGTGGCTTATCAGCTGCTGGATACCGTCGGCCTGCGCCACAAGGCTGATGCCTACCCTCGCCATCTGTCCGGCGGGCAACAGCAGCGCATCGCCATTGCCCGCGCTTTGGCACTGAACCCGAAGGTGATTTTGTTTGATGAACCGACCTCGGCGCTCGATCCAGAACTGGTCGGTGAAGTCTTGGACGTCATCAAGGGCTTGGCAGATCTTGGCGTAACGCTGGTGGTGGTCACTCATGAAATTGGCTTTGCCCGCGAGGCGGCAAATCAGATTGTGTTCATGGTTGATGGGCAAATCGTCGAACAGGGAGATGCCCGTCGGGTACTAAACCATCCGCAACACCCCCGCACCATCAACTTCCTCAATAAAGTGCTGTGATCAGCGGGGCGTCAACTACGCCCCGCTCTGTTAGAGCAACGCGAAACGGCGTTTTTCAGCGGTAAAATCCAGCGGTTTGATGCCGCGCTGATTACGATCCTGCTCGGTCAGTAGTGCCGGAGGAATAAACCAGGTCACTTCAAACAGTAACCCATCCGGATCGTGCCCATAGATACTTTTGTGCACGCCATGATCTTCCTCCAGCCCAAGAATGCCTCGCTGCGCCAACTGGTCGCGGATGCGCTCAAGTTCGTCCAGGCTGTCGACCTCCCAGGCCAAGTGGTACAACCCGGCCGGCGGCTCGTTTTCCGCCGGTGGCTCACCGTTGCCGCGAAATACCCCGGCCCGCTGCTGCCCCAGGTTCTTGCTGAACAGCGCCAGATCGTGATCGTTATCCGAATCGGCCGCCTGGGTAAACACCGCTTTATCCGGGCTGCCTGAGGGTTTAAGCTTAAACCCCAGCACCTGATGATAAAAATCCGCGCTTTGCTGCACATCGCTGACATACAGCACCGCATGGTTAAGCCGTTTAATACCCATCGATTTTCCCTTTCAGAAATGAATTAAAGTCAGAAAGAAAATAGCATGTGGCCACAAACCCACTAAATGCCGTAATCGCATTATCAAATGCCGGGCACGCAACCTGTCACTGCAAGGCATTCCGCGCTATCATATGCACTGTATTGAGCGACTTTATGAGAATGATGATGAACGGCAAGATAACGACTTTTTTTGAAGACAAAGGCTTCGGCTTTATTACCGATGAGAACGGGGAAAATCGTTATTTTCACGTGATTAAAGTGCAGAACCCGGAGCTGATTAAGAAAAACGCGGCGGTGACCTTCGAACCGACCAACAACACCAAAGGCCCATCGGCGTTTGCGGTCAAGGTACTGGCGTCGAGCAAGTACATCATCATCGCCAACGAAAGAATCAAGATCACCAGCATCAAAGCCTTCAACACCTTCACCAAAGAAGTGCCGGTGAAAGCGGACGTGGATAAAGAAAATACCGTGCTGTCGGTCGGCCTGTTGATGAACCGCATTCGCCCGCAGTCCGAAGAAGCGCCGCAAACCATGCAAACGCTGCGCATGCTGACCATCACCACCTTCCAGAACGACACCCATACCTTCTCTGAACATGAGATCGACATGGATGAAACCCTGAAAGTGTTGAAAAGCCTGTAATCACAACCACCGCCAGCCGCATATACCCTATGAATTTCGAGTTGGCCGCTCTGGCGCGTCCATGCGCTCGCGGCATTTGTACATCCCTGTACAGCACAGCCAGACGACCAGCTAGCTCATCCCCAGGCGCTTACTAAAGTCAAGTAACTGGGGGGAGATAGTGCAGGTAACAACGCTGCAGCTTGAAAGGCGACGGGTATAAAACATTCTAAGCAATTTGATACCACCTGTGTTAGCGTGGGCTTTCACCTGACACAGGCCATTTTATTATGTCTGATACCAGCAGTGTTAAAGGCTTTATCAACCGCTCTACCAAAATCGCCTGCCCGAAATGCGCCTACGTCACCACCCAAAAATGCTCGACTCTGCGGCAAAATGTCATGCTTATCTGCCCAAATTGCGGTACCGAGTTTGAACCCAAGCAGAACTGAAGCTCTTATTTAAACATGATGTGGCCAACGCTGTTGCCACTCACCGCGTTAAACGACTCCACCCGGTTACGCCCCTGCGACTTGGCGCGATAAAGCGCGATATCTGCCATATTCATTAGCTGTTCCAAGGATTTAACTTCGTTCATCCCCAGACTGGCGACGCCAACGCTGATGGTGATATTCAACGGCACTTTGCCCGTGGGGAGCAAATCGGCTTTTTGTACCAATTGCCGCAAATGTTCTGCCAGTGCCACCCCCTGCGCTGCCAATGCTCGCGGCAGCATAATGGCAAACTCTTCCCCCCCCAAACGGCCAAATAGCTGATCGTGACGCAACTCACGCCGCACGATATGGGCGAATGAAGCCAGTATCTGATCGCCCGCCAGATGCCCATGGGTATCATTAATCTGTTTAAAATGGTCAATATCGATCAGCAGCAGCGACACCGCCTCCTTCGATATATGTTTGTGCTCCAGCAGTTCGCCAGCCTTGCGAGTCAGTGCATTGCGCGCCAGTACGCCAGTCAGAAAATCGTGATTAGCGCTGTGCTCCAGTCGCCGCATCAGCTTGCGGTTAACGGCAATTGAGCTGGCAAGGATCAGCGGCCCCATCACCAGCATGGCGATCCCCAAACGGGCTGACATCAGCGTGTCGAGGAAGGCAACGTGGTTGTTCGGCGTTTCATACAACATCAGGTTGGCGGAGATACTGCTGATCTCGGTCATCCCCGTCAGCAACGTCAACAACGTCACCGTGAACAGTTGGTAGCGCACCGCACACCACAGCAGCGCAGGAATGGGGAATGCAATCGCTCCCGGACCGCCGATATACACACTGAACACCAGTGAAAACAGCAGCGCCAGCAGCGGCATACTGGCGCGCAGCTGCCAGTTGATTTGCATACGCAACAGTTGTTTGAGACGCGGTGCCGCCAGCAGCACCGGCAACAACAGCAGGTTGGTCGAGAACTGCTCGCTGAACCAGGCTAACCAGGCGATAACGACCGAGTTGTTGTACAGGCTGTCATTACGCAGTATCGATAAGGTCGACGCCACCGCCGCGCTACTCAGGCTGGCGGTAAACATATAAAGGATTGTCTGGGGCTTGCCCATCCGGCGCTGCGACTTTGGCAGCAGCGATATCACGCCATAACCGGTGGCAATCAGCGACATATTGCAGGCGTTCAGCCACATCGCCAGCGACAGGCTCTCGCCGTTGGCCAAATCGGCGCCGGTCATGCCAATACAGATGACCAGCCAACCGGCTGGCCTGGCATAGGCGGGTTTACGTAATAACAGGCCGAGTAAAATCGCATTTACCGGCCAAAACAGCGAAAGCGATCCTATTGGGCGGGTAAAAATACCCAGCATGGAAAGCAAAAAGGCCAGCAGAAAAAGTGTAATCAGCTGGATAGCCGCAGGCAAGCCATGTTTGTCGC
This sequence comes from Serratia sp. NA_13, assembly GCF_052691735.1. Lineage (NCBI taxonomy): Bacteria > Pseudomonadati > Pseudomonadota > Gammaproteobacteria > Enterobacterales > Yersiniaceae > Serratia > Serratia sp. NA_13. Next base: position 281,138 of record NZ_JBQZFV010000002.1, on the reverse strand, counting down.
TTATTCTGGCGTTCATCGCCTTACCCATACATTTATAATAACCAGAGCAATTCTATGCATATTCCCTCGCCCGGCATAATGCAAATGACATAAAAACCAGAGGCAGACTTAAAAAATACAGGCAGATCAGTCACAAAGATACATTCATTTTTATTTAACGGAATGTTCTTAACTCAAGCCGTCAACGGCAGAGTACATGAAAAAATAATGTTCAAGGATATCTAACAGCATAACGTAAAGCATCGCCAATCAGCACAACGCAAAAACCATAAAAATAAAAAGGGTATTTTACTTGCTGCACGAACCATTCTGTTGATTATTATTTTTCAGCCAGTGACTCCTGACAACAATTAAAACCAGGAATGTAAAAAAAAGCCCGCACAGTGTGGGCTCGCTTGAAAAGCAGCTAATTGACAGTTACGACACAGCCATTGCATGACCGTGTTGCTGCTCATTGTATCGCCGGAAGCTTAAGCCCACCTTAGCAACAAAAAACCCGGTCTAGGAACCGGGAATGTTTGTACAAAATGCAGTGTTAGCCCAAGCAGGCTAATAACATTCGCCATTTTACGCTGCAATTGTGTAGAAAAAATGAGCGCAGGGGAATGGCTATTAAGCCAGTTTGGCGGCAAAGCCCGCCACGCGCTGCCCGTAAAGGCTGGCCGTTTCCAAATCGCCAGACAACATTTCATCCACACCGGCGTCAGCAGGCGTTTGCACCAGCAGCCCTACCGAGCCTCCCAGGTTGTTGATATCGGTACGCTGCGCCGAATTGGGATTCGCGGGCATCAGCCCCAGGCTGCCCCACAGGCCACCATGCTGCGAGGCCAGAGTTTGCAGAGCGATCAGCGTAACCTGCTTATCACCGTTCAGGCTGGCGCTCCACCGAAAACCTTGTCCTGCCACTTACGGCCGAACCAGACTTTTGAACTGGCATCGGCAAACTTTTTAAACTGCCAGGACGGGCCCCCCATACAGGTCGGCGAACCAAAAATAATGGCATCCGCCTCATCGAGTTTCTGCCAGGCTTCATCGCTGATATTGCCTTCCTGATCGATAGCGATCAGTTCCGCTTGCGCGCCCTCGGCAACAACCTTTGCCAAACGCTCGGTGTGGCCGTAGCCGGAATGAAAAATAACCACTGTCTTCGCCATTAGGAACGCCCAGATCGTGGCAGTAGAGTGCCGACGGCACCCGAGGATATTCTTATCCAATCTAATCAACTGACCTTGGGGTGAATACCAAATTTATCTGACAGAGTTATTCAAAAAAAACGGGCAGCACTCATGCGCCAATGGCCTGTGGGCCCTGCTGTCGGGCGAAGTCAATAATCGCACGCAGCGGCCGCGGTATTTGCCGGTTGGCGGGGTGCCATAACGCGCCAAAGAGAACGGTACTCGACGAGCCATGGTTCGCAACAAAGGTATGCTGACCGAGCACAATATTACCATTGCCGAAACGGTATTGACGCTGGCTAGCGAGGCGGGTTTTAGCCCTTCTCAGATAGCCCCGGCCTGGACGCAGCACAACCCGGCAGTGATGGCCCCGATCATCGGTGCACGCACGCTGGCACAACTGGAAGATAACCTGGGAGCGCTGGAGGTCAGGCTGACAGAAGAGCAGTGGCAGCGTCTGGACACGACAAGCGCCATTGAACTGGGCTTCCCTCATGATTTTCTGGCGCTACAGGTTACGCGCGATATCATGTTTGGCGGTTTGACGATTGAGCGCAGATAAAAAAAATCCCGCTCAAGGCGGGATAAACTTAACAGGGATGGGGTAATACACTACAGGGAATGGATAACACACAACATCATCGGGTAGGACTACATTACCAATCCCAATGTATAGAACTGTCATCCCTGAGTAAGTTTGCTCCGGCAGATGTAACGCTGGATGCAAATGTGACATTTTTACTCTGTACTTCCTTACTCCAGTCCGGCGTAATCCCCGCGTCGCACTCACAAAAATGATTAATAAACAATCAATAAAGGGCTATTGCCGGTGCCAGATGGTAGAATGAGGTTCCCTACATCTACCCGGTGAAAGATATGTCTATCTTTGATGCCCTTAAGATGTTCAGCAGCACAACGATAAAAGTGACGTGTCCAGAATGCGCACACGTATTTGAACAAAATAGCCGCAAGGTGCGTAAAAACATCACCCTGATTTGCCCCAAATGCGGCCACTATTTCCTTCCTGACGAAAAGTAGTGCCTGCAACACCTCGCCGCCGTTAATGCGAAAGTACGTTAGCGCTGATTTTGAAAAAAAACCTCAGCGCCAACGCAAAATCCACTCCGAATTAACGTTAAAACATCTTCTGGAACATCGGAACTAATAATTTATTACCGTACTCACTGACATGATTATCATCATAATAGATAGGACGACCATCATGAGTGCTTTCGCACTTGCCATTTTTACAAAGTAGCGGCAACGGATTCAGGATCTTCACGCCGCATTTTGCTGCTGCTTCATCCTGAGCTTCCCACACAAATGAGTGGCGCTTCATATAATCACTTTCAGAAAGGTAAATATGTGGAGCTTCTTTGCCAAGCATCATTGCTCTGGAGATAGTTTTTGACACATTAGATGTCATTTCAGGCATAGGCCTGACCATAAAGACAGGGTGTTCAGCCGCCAGTTCACAGGCAGTATCTATCATGGATGCCTTAAATTCAGCCAAAAACTCAGGCGTTGGCGTCTGATATACGGTGGAAAAATAAACTATCGGGGTATTCATTCTTTCTGCAATAATCTGGCGCCCAAATGCATAGACTGAAGTCCTGTTAACGATGACGATTGGGATCGATTTATCAAGACCAGCTAATTTTTTCCGCTGCCACTGATTGAACCCATAGCAGTCTTGATTATCTGTTGCTTCACCAGGAACAGTTTTTGCACCATAGATTGTTGGGCAACCAGCATAAGTAAGATTTAAGACCCCATCATTTTTGCTCGGTAATGCAGCTTCCACCGCAGTAGTCATGGCATTAGCATGGCTGTCGCCAACGAGTATTGCCTTAATCTTGCTGCCGCCAAAAACGCACCCAGGAGAGGTTGTACCCGATATTGCAAAACAGCCCACCCGGCTTGGATTGGAATTAAGACTCTCGTTAGCGATAAGATCAATCTTTGCCGGAACTCTATCAGGATAATTAAATTTAAACATCGCTACGGATGCAACACCAATAATCATCATGCAGGCAGCGATACTGAACACATTACCCCATGCAGTTTGTCTGGATAATCCTTGACGCGTAGGATTTTCAATCAACCTCAACGACAACTCACCCAAAATGACGCTTAAAATGAGCCCGCCAATCATCCATGTCCATAATCCGGCAGTATTGTTGTACGCCAGAAATACCACAATCGGCCAATGCCAAAGGTAGATAGAGTAAGATGAAACCCCAATACGCTCCGCAACGTAGTTTGACGTAAAGATAGACCCTTGCCTGCCAGCAGCAAGCACCAACATTGCCCCACCAACCGGAACCAATGCATAAACACCCGGCCAGGCAAGCTTGGGTGTGAAAAAGACAATCGCAAAAGTAATCATGATGAAACCCACTAGTTCCATCAGATTTTCTTGGTTCTTAGAAAATTTCGCGTTACGGGTTAGCCACCATACAGCACCGCCTCCCAGCATCTCCCAAGCCCGCGTTGGCAATAAGAAAAACGCGGCAGAAGGCAATTTGATCGATAAATAACAGGCAAGGGAAAACGAGAGAATAAACCCAGCGAAGATCGTGAATTTTATCCCGCCAGCTTTCCAAAACCTCCACATAATCAGCAAGATAATGGGAAGAATAATATAAAACTGCCATTCAACAGATAGGGACCAGGTATGAAGCAACCACTTTTCATGAGATGCAGCATCGAAATAACCCGACTCTTTCCAGAACTTTACGTTTGAAATAAATAGAATCGCGACTAAAACATGCTTTGAAAGCGTGCTGTAATCTACCGTAGTGAGGAAGAACCAGCCAAGGACAAGCAGAGTCAAACACAAAGCCAGCAGTGCTGGGATAATTCTACGGGCGCGGGCCAGATAGAACCGCCAAATTGAGAATTTACCGGTTTCCAACCCAGTGACGATAATCTGCGTCATCAGAAAACCAGAAATAACAAAGAAAACATCCACCCCGACAAAACCGCCAGCAAAACCAGGTATACCAAAGTGGAAGAGAACAACAGCGATTACAGCCCAGGCACGAAGCCCGTTGATGTCATGCCGAAAAGTCCTTGCAGTAGAAGACATATATAATACTCATCTATCAAAATTATGAGGATAGCTAACAGCTTGTAATGTTTCTTGACGGTGCATTTTGCATCATGTGCAGAATTTTACCTATAGGAGGAATGACTAATCAGATTTTTACGGCGGATTCTTAAAGAAGTGATATCGTTCAGTAACTGACTGCCCTTAGCTACAGCGCTCAGTACTTTACACCACGCCACACTTGACTACCATTGCTTCTGCAGTCCACATCAGTACTCGTTACAGTACAGGCAGGTGTAGTGGCATAGTTAGCTTCGAAACCGCAGCACGGAACGGCGACCCCTTCGAGAAATTTATCAGCGTGGAGGGTATTCCCAACGTATCCCGCCAGAAGTGCAGCGACTACCTGAAAACTCAGACGATCCGCTCATGGATGCGCGAAGTTGGTCTGGTTCGGCGCGGCTGGTCGGCAAAGACAGCGATCGGCATGCGTGCTGATGAACCGCAACGCGCTGACTCTAACAAGGCTGCAGCCAAGCGTTACAACCTGGTCTATCCGCTTTGCCGCTGTTTAGTGGCATAAAGGGGCCCCTAATTTCCATTGAACGAGATGAGCCCCCTCAAAGGCCCCCAGAGACCACTTGATTTGGGTATAACTGAGTTGACCTCGATAGAGCTCGTGACAGAAAAATTCAGTAATTTCAGGGAGTATAAAGGATAAAAAGCGAATTCAGTAGAGGTGTGTTGACTTGAAAATGGTACGCCCTACAGGGCTCGAACCTGTGACCTACGGCTTAGAAGGCCGTTGCTCTATCCAACTGAGCTAAGGGCGCATTGGGATGCGGCAACCAAAGTTGCGGAGTGCGATTATACGGTCAGAGGTTACTGAGTCAATGCCTTTTCATGACGTTACGGCGGCAAGCGTGCTTTATGGTGTTTTTTCAACCATTACCGCCGCCGCTCGTTGAGTCGGATCGGAAACGGGTTGTTCAGGAATACGCTCCGACTGTTGCTCTGTGGAGCGCTGCTGGCAAATGCGTGCCGAGTGCACCATTGCATTAATATTGCCCCAATCGACATGTTCGGTCGCCAGCAGGTTGCAAGCGACCGACAGCGATTGACTTAGCGTGGCGTTGACCGGCGCGGCATTTAACGAAGCCTGCCCCGTGGGTACCCATGCCAATAGCAGAATCCCAATGCCTTTGATGTGGCTCATACGTAGAACCGCCGACACAGCGCCCCCAAACGTGCCCGCCAGGCGGGGCGTGCTTTGTGGGCGCTAAGCTGGTGCAATGCGACCAGCTGCGCTACGTCCGCCGGGTGCAGCGACGAATCAAACACCGTTTCACCCACATGTTTAGGCGGATAAGTCGGGTTATCAATTGGGTGATGCCGTGGGTGTAGCCGAGTGATGATCATCATGATGGTTGCTCCGTTAGCCCCTGTGACCGGTGCTAATACCGCAGTGTGAAAAGTCACAGCTTAAGTAGCACGAAGTAAAAAAGGCGTAGAGGATCATTCTGTTGGCATAAAAAAAGCGTAAATCATGCCTGGCAAACGCCGTCGAACACGATTCAGCGCCTGACAGCGCGCTCCGCTTCTGACAAAATAGCGCCATCCCCGGCTTTTCTTAATTGATGGATTTCCTCACTGATGTCAGCAAAGATTATTGATGGTAAAACGATTGCGCAGCAGGTTAGAAACGAAGTGGCTGAGCAAGTTAAACAACGTCTGGCCGCCGGCAAACGTGCGCCGGGCCTGGCAGTCGTGCTGGTTGGCGAGAACCCGGCCTCACAGATTTACGTCGCCAGCAAGCGCCGCGCCTGTGATGAGGTGGGCTTCCTCTCCCGCTCCTACGATTTGCCTGCCACCACCAGTGAGGCAGAATTGCTGGCGCTAATTGATCGGCTGAATGCCGACGGCGAAATCGACGGCATCCTGGTGCAGTTGCCGCTGCCTGCCGGCATCGATAACGTCAAAGTGCTGGAGCGTATTCATCCGGATAAAGATGTCGACGGTTTCCACCCTTACAACGTCGGCCGTCTGTGCCAGCGCTCACCTAAACTGCGCCCATGTACCCCGCGCGGCATCGTCACTCTGCTCGAGCGTTACAACATCGATACCTATGGCCTGAATGCCGTCGTGGTTGGCGCATCCAACATCGTTGGCCGCCCGATGAGCATGGAGCTACTGCTGGCCGGTTGCACCACCACAGTGACTCACCGTTTCACCAAGAACCTGCGTCATCACGTTGAAAACGCCGATCTGCTGATAGTCGCGGTCGGTAAACCGGGCTTTATTCCGGGTGATTGGATCAAACCGGGCGCGATCGTGGTGGATGTCGGCATCAACCGTCTGGAAAGTGGTAAAGTAGTCGGCGATGTAGAATTCGATGCCGCCAGCGAACATGCGGCCTACATTACTCCGGTTCCGGGTGGCGTTGGCCCAATGACCGTTGCTACACTGATCCAAAATACCTTGCAGGCCTGCGAGGTTTATCACGACGTTCAACCTAAATAAGTAAGGCAGTATGGAAACTTTTAATCTGGATAATCACCCGCACGTCGAACTGTGCGACCTGCTCAAGTTCCAGGGCTGGTGTGAAAGTGGCGGTGCCGCCAAAGAAGTCATCGCCGATGGGCAGGTGAAAGTAAACGGCAAGGTAGAAACGCGCAAGCGCTGCAAAATCGTCGCCGATCAGGTGGTGGAGTTTAACGGTGGCAAGGTTGTAGTTAAGCCGTAAGCCGTGCTCCGTAGAAAAGCCATTAAAAAAATGCCGGGATAGCCCTTCTGCCCGGCATTTTTAATATTCCCCCTTCACGGCTCAATGACGCTTAGCATGTTATACAATTCATGCAGTGCCGCACGTCTTCTGATCGTCAGCTTGAGGTTCACTTCTATTTTATTTTTTTAATGTCGCGTATCGTCATCGCATCAATGAAATTTTTCTGCTGATTAAGCTCGACCATCAACGATGGCAGACCTTCTTTTTCATCGAGTATCAAACGTACTTTCACTTTCCCTAAGTGTTGGTGTTGCGATTGCAGTAAAAAAATATAAGGGCTAAGTTTTATTGCCAGTAAAAACAACCCTGTAGCCAATAATGCGTGCAGATGGAAACTCGCTCCGCAGGCGATGCCAACCCCTGCTGATGCCCAGATGATTGCTGCAGTCGTCAGGCCCGAAATCGCATCGTCATGACGATGTAAAATCACACCGGCGCCTAAAAAACCGCCCCCACTGATAATTTGTGCCGCCAGCCGCATAGGATCACTGCGGATATTGATGGAAATCTCAGCGTAATACTCGGCAGACTGAATTGACACTACCGTTAATACACAACTGGCAACGGCAATAATGACGCAGGTTTTAAACCCGACGGGCTTGCCCTTGGATTCCCGTTCCAAACCAATTACGCCCCCCAAAACAAACGCCGATAATATCTTGGCTACCGTCGCCAGATGAAATGGCCCCAATCCGCCAAGTTCCGATAACAAGCTGTCCATGAGTGCCCCATTTCCTACAGCTAACCATTTAACTGGGTTATTGTTTGACGGGTTTCAAAGTGACCGGGGTTTTCTCTTTGGGCAGATAGTCCTTGAAGAAAATAAAGAAGAAGACCGAAACAATGGCCGCAATTATCGCCGAGAATATCCAGAAACTTTCCCATTGCGGCAGTGACTGTGGTCCTTTCTCCGTCACCGTACTATTAAAGATTTGCCCACAAATCGTTGAAGCGAAAAGTAAGCCAAAACCATTTGAGACGATAAAACGCAGACTCTGCGCCTGAGCTTTAATTTCTGGTCGTGCCTTACGGTCAACATAGATATCACCAACAGTGAAGAAAAAGTCCCAACAGAAACCTTGCAACATCAGACCTATCAGGACAAACATCATGTTGACCTCAATCGCTGCATGGGAGAAGAACATGGAACGGATGATCCAACAAACCGCCCCCATCATCAGAGTGACTTTGAAACCCGCTTTCAGTAAGAAAAATGAAAGCAAAAACATAAAGATAACTTCGCAAGCGATCCCCACTTGCATCATTGATGCCGCATTATCAAAACCGAGTGCCTTCAAAAATACCGGGATATAGGCTGAGTAGGCAGTTTTTGGGATCATCAATACAAAGATGCTCAGCATCAAAATTGTGAAGTTGCGATCTTTAAATAGCGCCAGTGCATCCAGACACAGCAAATCGCGCAGACCAAACGCGCTGCCTTTGGCCTTCGGCGGTGTATCTGGCAAAGTAAAACAGTACAATCCCAAGGCAACTCCAGTAGTCGAAGCGATATACCAGGTCATGGTATCGCCGGAATAGCCCATCTGACCAATGATGAAACCAATCGCCATAAAGCCGAAAGTGCCAAATACGCGAATCACTGGAAAATACTTCACACCGTTGATGTGATTGAAACTGATACTGTTTGCCAATGCTGTTGTTGGGTAGAACAACAGCCCAACCAGGAAGATCATCACCAACGTCATGGTGGTATCATGTGCTTCGATAAACTGTGGCACACAGAGGATCACCCCAGCGTTAATCAGATGCAGAATGCCCATCACTTTCTGCGAAGCAAAAAAGCGGTCCGCCACCATACCGATAAATAACGGCGAAATTATCGTTGCCAGCCCCAGCAATGCATAAGAGGAACCGATAATGGTCGCCATACCATAGGTGCTCAAGACCAGACCCATAGTCATATTCCAAGCGCCCTGCATGAAATACTGCACAAACATCATGATCAGCAAGCGAGGTGTCTTGTTAAGATCCATGAGTGCCTCCGCTAATTGAGGTTGACGATCAGACCGTCATAGGCGACGGTAATATGATTATCCCGGCAGGCCGCAACTAATTCTTCATGCAGCAATTTACCGCTGTGGGAGATGTGCGATACCACGACCTGACTATTGGCACGCAGGCATTGCATGGTCTTCAACTTTTCCTGTGCAGCAAATACCGTTTCCAGGCTCATATGGTTATCCGTACGATCATCACCGTTAAAACCATAGGTGCATTCAAGCACCACCAAATCCAAGGTTCTTCCCTGTAGCCATTGCCAGGTAAGTTCAGGGAACCAACCAGAATCATGACCATAGAAAATCGTTTTTCCGGCCTTTTCGATCACATATACGTAGCACAATTCCCATTTAGCATGGTTGGCCAACAACGGAGTGATCTTATAGCCATGACTTTCTACGGTAACGAAGGGCACCAGGCAGTGGAAAGCAAAGCGCTCTTTACTGTAACCGGGCAGAACAGCAGCGCAGCCATTGATTGCCAGGTCATTACCAAATATCGCCAACGGATTATCAATATTGAAACCATAGCCCTCCATCCTGCTGAACAGTTCACCCACGTTAAAATGGTCTGGGTGCGTATGGGTAAAAAGCAGATCGGTAAGCCCGCTAGCATCCAGCCCATCACGCAATAGTTGCTGACTAAACTCCGGGGCCATATCAATTAACATCACATCGTCAATAATCACAGATGAGTGGGTACGTAGATCTTTCCCTTTCAGAAAGCGAGCTTGCTGACAATGTTCACAACGACAAAACGGATTTGGGATCCCTTCAGAGGCTGCTGATCCCAGGAAATTTATTTTCATTTTTTATCCTTTTTATTCAAATCATTAATGCCAAACCCAATGACGTTTTTTCATCCAATAAAAATTGGAACGTGTCAACAATACTATTTGAGATAAAAAGTGAACAACGTACAAAACCCACATTAGTGACAATCTTCAAAATATTTATTTTTTATTCATTTAAATCAAATAATTAATTAAAAAAAACCAAAAAAATATGATTATTTTATTACATTACCCCCACTCAAATACCGAACAAAAAACAATCAAGTTAAAATGGAACGATCTAATATTTAATCTAAGTAAAAAATTGAGATAGCGATGTCTGCATGCGAATGCTAGCATCAAAATAGGTGGGTCAACGTGATGAGAAAAATGGCAACTATCAAGGATATAGCGAAGCTGGCGGGGGTCTCACACGGCACAGTTTCCAACGTATTGAACGGACGTGGCAATGTCAGTGTTGAGAAGATAGAAGCCGTCAAACAGGCTGCCAAACAAATGGGGTATCAGATCAATGCTCAGGCGCAATCTTTGCGCACCAGTAAAAACAGTGGTGTCGCGCTGATCCTACCCAATATCAACACAGAGCAATTCCATCAACTCTACCGTGGGCTGCAGCAATCGCTGCAATCCTTTTCTGCCGATGATTTAGATCTGTATATCACTAACGATCTCCCTTCTGCAGAGAAGAATATTCTGCAGACGCTAGCAGCAAAGTCCTACCGCACAGTCGTTACCGTCTCCTGTCTTAGTGACAGCGAAATCTACTACCAAACGTTACGATTACCAGCCGAGCAGATCCTGTTTGTCTATCGCAATCCCTTACAGTCGCAGGTTACATTCAACCTAGACTTTGCCCAAGCGGCGCGGGCGATTGGCTCGGAGATTGCCAAGAGTTCCCCTCAACACGTAGGTTTGCTTTGCGAACCAATCAATTACACCAACAGCCAAAATTTTATCAATACATTGAAAGAGACTTTGGCGCAGTTAAGTCCATCGACTCAATTAACAATCGTCCCCTCACCCGCCAGCGAATGTCCGACTGCCGCGTTTGCCCTTTTTGACAGGCTCCAACCTCAAATACTGGTTGCTCAAGACAGCGAAAAGAGCCGTTGTCTAACACTGGCGGCTTATTTAGGCAGCGATAAGCCATGTCCGCCTATCTGGCAATTAAGCGACGATCAACCTGCCATCGTCACGAATCTATACAATTATCAGATGGATTACGCCCGATTGGGGTTGGAAATAGCCCGTTACATCAGTGCTGAAGAACCACAACCCAAACATCAGGTTATTGCCAACCGCGGATTTGCTTTCGATGTCCAGCCCCCCCCAGCAATGCCTTACCGGGGTGAGACACTGAACATGTTGATTCTGCCAAGCCCCTCAACCGAAGCGCTAAAGAAACTGTTGCCGCATTTTTATCGCCAGACAGGCATCAAGGTTAATCTCGCCGTTTACCCGTATGATGAAGTGTTTGAGATCCTCTCAAACCTGCATTTGCACCCTTATTACGATTTACTGCGTATCGACATGGCTTGCTTCCCTTGGTTTGCCGAAAAAACACTCACGCCGTTGGCGAAGATAGCGCCTGGACTGCCAGAGTTACTGAATAACTTCTCTGAGGAAATCTGCCATCATTTCAGCAAACTTGATGGTAAAGCTTACGCATTCCCGTTTGATGCCAGCACACAACTCCTGTTTTATCGCCGCGACTTGTTTGAAGACCCAACAATCAAGCGCATGTTCTACGAAAAGTCAGGTAAAGAGCTGAAGGTTCCAAACAGTTTTGAAGAGTTCGACGTAATTACTGACTTTTTTACCACCCTTCATCAGCCTGGAAACCCACAACGCCCAATGGGGTCATCAACTACGCTGGGCAGTGCAGGATTGATCGCCACCGAGTATCTGATTCGTTACTACGCCCTGGGTGGCAGGTTAGTGCATGAAGATAAACCAGTGCAACTTGAGCCCTCTTTGGCCATTGATGCCTTGCAGCTATACCTTAAGCAACTCGCGGTCACCATGAATCTGAGCTGCGAATGGTGGAGTGCCTCGGTAGCCAAATTTGAGCAGGGGCAATTGGCGATGTTGATTATGTATATGAATTTATTCAACGATGTCGCACACAGCCCCCAGTCCCCCGCTATCGGTTATGCGCCGGTGCCGGGCAACATCCCACAGATGGGAGGCGGCTCGATTGGAATGTCCCGTTTCAGTGACAAGAAAGCGCCTGTTGAACAGTTCTTCCGCTGGCTGTATTCGTCAGAAATTACCGAACAACTGGTGCTTTTAGGGGGTAACAGCGCACATCAAAGCATTTACCAAAATCAGCGTATTCTGCACCAGTATCCCTGGTTCAAATTACTGCGTGATAATCCCAGCAACGGGGTACGTGAATCTCGCGGACAGCAAGACAAACTGTTCAATTTACGTCATGCCGAGATCATTATCGGCCAGGGGATCACCAACGTAGTGAATAAAATGATGTCTTCAGAACAGGCAATAACCTATATCAACCAACGCCTGATGCACGAAACCGGCGTCTGAAAACAAAAAAACCGGCTGGCTTACACCACCCGGTTTTTCAAATTGCCTAACTCTTCGCTTACTTACGGCGCCAGGTCGTCCCCTGCGGGCCATCTTCCAGTACGATGTTCATCTCGTTCAAGCGATCGCGCGCAGCATCCGCCAGCGCCCAGTCTTTAGCTTTACGGGCATCGTTACGTTGCTTGATCAAAGCTTCGATCTCCGTCACTTCACCGTCGTCTGCCTGTGCACCGCCCTTCAGGAACAGTTCCGGCTCTTGCTGCAACAGGCCCAGTACCTTCGCCAGCTTACGTAATTCCGCTGCCAGCCCATTAGCGGCATTCAGGTCTTCAGCCTTCAGGCGGTTAACTTCGCGCGCCAAATCAAACAGGACTGAGTAAGCTTCCGGGGTGTTGAAATCGTCATCCATGGCTTCGCGGAAACGGGCTTCAAACACTTCGCCACCGGCCGGTTGGGCGTTAACGTCGGTACCGCGCAGCGCGGTGTACAGACGTTCCAGTGCGGTACGCGCCTGTTTCAGGTTCTCTTCGCTGTAGTTCAGTTGGCTGCGATAGTGCCCAGACATCAGGAAGTAACGCACAGTTTCGGCGTCGTAGTAACCCAGCACGTCACGGATGGTGAAGAAGTTATCCAGCGATTTCGACATTTTTTCTTTGTCGATCATCACCATACCGGAGTGCATCCAGTAATTTACGTACGGGCCGTCATGTGCACAGCTTGACTGAGCAATCTCATTCTCGTGGTGCGGGAACATCAGATCGGAACCGCCGCCGTGAATGTCAAAATGGGTACCCAACTGCTTGCCATTCATGGCAGAACATTCAATGTGCCAGCCTGGACGACCTGCGCCCCACGGAGATTCCCAGCTCGGCTCACCCGGCTTGGACATTTTCCACAGCACGAAATCCATCGGATTGCGTTTTACGTCATCGATCTCTACCCGCGCACCGGCCTGCAGTTGATCCAGATCCTGGCGTGACAACAAGCCGTATTGCGGATCGCTGTCGATAGAGAACATCACGTCGCCGTTGCTGGCCACGTAGGCATGCTCGCGATCGATCAGGCGCTGGGTGATCTCAACGATCTCGGCAATATGCTGAGTGGCGCGTGGTTCGATGTCCGGGCGCTCAATCAGCAGAGAATCGAAGTCGGCGTGCATCTCTGACAGCATGCGCGTGGTCAGTTGATCGCAGCTTTCGCCATTCTCTGTAGCACGGCGGATAATTTTATCGTCAACGTCGGTAACGTTACGCACGTAGTTCAGCGAATAGCCGAGATAACGCAAATAGCGCGCAACGACGTCGAAAGCAACAAAGGTACGCCCGTGGCCAATATGACACAGGTCATAGATGGTTACCCCGCACACGTACATGCCCACTTTACCGGCATGAATGGGTTTAAATTCCTCTTTTTGACGACTCAGGGTATTAAAAATCTTTAGCATCGGGACATTCCGTGGTGTGCGTGATAACAAAAATGGTAATTAGGCGATTCACCCAGCAGCGTATTGAAACCCGAAGCCTGATCTAATGCAAGGTTAAGGCCGCGCTTTGCTAAGCTGAGAGGTGGAAAACGGTGAGAAATCAGCGATCGCCACAAATGTTATAATATAACAATTTTCATTTTACCACAGCCAGCGTGCGGTTTACCCGCTGCTGACTGATTAAAGGAGATATGTTATAACGGCGGTCTGATTGTTCACTCGATCCTTGTGACATCTCAATTCATCTTGTTAGGACTAAAACTATGGTTACTTTCCACACTAATCACGGCGATATCGTTATCAACACCTTTGCTGACAAAGCGCCGGTTACCGTTGAAAACTTCCTGAACTACTGCCGTGAAGGTTTCTACAATAACACCATTTTCCACCGTGTTATCAATGGCTTTATGGTTCAGGGCGGCGGTTTTGAGCCTGGCATGACCCAGAAAGACACCAAAGCGACTATCAAGAATGAAGCCAACAACGGTCTGAAAAACACCATCGGTACCCTGGCAATGGCTCGCACCAACGATCCACACTCTGCGACCGCACAGTTCTTCATCAACGTGGCAGACAACGACTTCCTGAATTTCCGCGGCGAAAACGCGCAGGGCTGGGGCTACTGCGTATTTGCTGAAGTGGTTGAAGGCATGGACGTGGTTAACAAGATCAAAGCGGTGAAAACCGGCCGTAGTGGCATGCACCAGGACGTACCGGTAGAAGACGTGATCGTCACTAGCGTTACCGTCAGCGAGTAATCGCGGCTGCATGAACACGCTGTTCATCGCAGATCTGCATTTAAGCGCACAGGAACCGGCAATCACTGCCGGTTTTCTGCGCTTTTTGCGGCAAGATGCCATTCACGCCGACGCCCTGTACATTCTTGGCGACCTGTTTGAAGCCTGGATCGGCGATGACGATCCCGAGCCGCTGCACGGCGAAATCGCCGCGGCGCTGAAGGCGCTGCAACAGGCTGGCGTACCCTGCTACTTTATCCACGGCAACCGCGATTTTCTGGTCGGTAAACGCTTTGCCCGTGCCAGCGGTATGCAACTGCTACCGGAAGAGAAAGTGCTGGAGCTATATGGGCGAAAAATCCTGATCCTGCATGGCGACACACTGTGTACCGACGATCAGGCCTACCAACAGTTTCGCCGTAAGGTACACAATCCGCTGATCCAAAAACTGTTTTTGGCCATGCCGTTGCGCTGGCGTCTTAAGATCGCAGCCAAAATGCGTACCCGCAGCCAGCAGAGTAACCAGTACAAGTCGGACTCCATTATGGACGTCAACCCACAGGCGGTTGAACAGGCAATGCTACGCCACCAGGTTCATTGGATAATCCACGGCCACACTCATCGTCCGGCGGTACATGAATTGGCACTGAGCAACGGCAAGGCCCACCGTGTAGTGCTGGGAGCCTGGCACGTTGAAGGCTCAATGATAAAAGTCAGTGCCGACGCCGTCGAGCTGATCCAATTCCCGTTCTAAGTTCCTGACTTGTCGCACAGGTAAAAAAATTCACGCTTTTGGCAATGAAAACCGGCGACGCAACCGTTTTCCTCGCCGTGCGCTCATGGTATGCTCTGTGCCCTCATTCGGCCTCCCGCCGCAGGCAACCGGCCGTCGTTTGTACAATACAGGAGCCTTACACCCATGGGAGCCAACGCCGCTTCAGCCACCCACGCTGGGGTTAAAATCGCAATTGTAATGGGATCGAAAAGTGACTGGGCCACTATGCAGTTTGCCGCCGAAGTCCTGACCTCGCTCGATGTCCCGTTCCATGTCGAAGTCGTTTCCGCTCATCGCACGCCAGACAAGCTGTTCAGCTTTGCCGAGCAGGCAACTGACAATGGCTTTGACGTGATCATTGCCGGTGCTGGCGGTGCTGCGCACCTGCCGGGCATGCTGGCAGCAAAAACGCTGGTTCCGGTGCTGGGTGTTCCGGTGCAAAGCGCCGCCCTGAGCGGTGTAGACAGTCTGTATTCGATCGTACAAATGCCGCGCGGTATTCCAGTGGGTACGCTGGCCATCGGCAAAGCCGGCGCAGCCAACGCTGCCCTGCTGGCGGCGCAAATTCTGGCACTGCACGATGCCGCGCTGGCGCAACGCCTGGCCGATTGGCGTCAGGCACAAACTGACGAGGTGTTGAACCACCCGGATCCGCGGGAGGAAGCATGAAGCCGGTTTGCGTACTGGGCAACGGTCAGTTAGGGCGCATGCTGCGCCAGGCCGGTGAACCGCTGGGCATCGCCGTGTATCCGGTGGGCCTCGACGCCGAACCGGAAGCCGTGCCCTACCAGAACAGCGTGATCACCGCCGAAATAGAACGCTGGCCGGAAACCGCGCTGACGCGCGAACTGGCAACCCATAACAGCTTCGTTAACCGTGATATTTTCCCTCGTCTGGCGGACCGCCTGACGCAAAAACAGTTGCTCGACCAGCTTGGCCTGGCCACCGCGCCGTGGCAACTGCTGGCTGACGCCGCCGAATGGCCACGGGTGTTCGCTACCCTGGGTGAACTGGCGATCGTCAAACGTCGCGTTGGCGGTTACGACGGCCGCGGCCAGTGGCGCTTGCGCCCAGGGCAAGAAGCCGAATTGCCAGCCGATGCCTATGGCGAATGTATCGTCGAGCAAGGGATAAACTTCTCCGGTGAGGTGTCGCTGATCGGCGCACGCGGGCATGACGGCCACTCGGTGTTCTACCCGCTGACCCATAACCTGCATGAAGAAGGCATTCTGCGCACCAGCGTGGCGCTGCCGCAGCCTGACCCTGCCCTGCAACGGCAGGCTGAACAGATGCTGGCGGCGATCCTCGACGAGTTGAACTACGTCGGCGTCATGGCGATGGAGTGTTTTATCGTTGGCGACAGCCTGCTGATTAACGAGCTGGCGCCCCGGGTGCACAACAGCGGCCACTGGACGCAAAACGGCGCCTCCATCAACCAGTTCGAACTGCACCTGCGCGCTATTCTCGCCCTGCCGCTGCCAAAACCGGTGGTGAGCACGCCGTCGGTGATGGTCAACCTGATCGGCACCGCCGTGAATCAACAGTGGCTGGCGCTGCCGTTGGTGCATTTGCACTGGTATGAGAAAGAGGTGCGCGAAGGCCGCAAGGTCGGTCATCTCAACCTGAACGATCCGAGCGCCGCCGCGCTGCAACAGGCGTTGCAGGCACTGGCACCTCTGCTACCGGCCGAATACCAAAGCGGCTTGGCCTGGGCACGGCAAAAGCTGGCTTAAAGGTTTACTCCACGCAAAAATAAAGGGTTCAGTTCACCGATAACTGAACCCTTTTTCTATGGTGCTATACCTATTGCTGTTATATTAAGATAAATATGCGGGTAAATCGGCGGCAAGTCTACTTATCAGTTCACCATTCACGTGATAAAATTTCGTCCGAATACAGTTAATTTCCCCTCTAAAAATACAATGCAATTACATTAATCTTCATGGGCAATGATAATTGGGAAAAGATTACCGTTGGCCCCACGCCGAAATATTGGCATAACCAAAATCATAAAATCCTGCCGACTCGACACGTCTTGCGATTGCTTCTATTTCATTGAGGCTGTTATTTTTAATTGCAGAGATGTCTTTAGCAAAAAGGCGAATAGTCGCGGCCATAAATCTTCCCATCGCCGTTTCGCCAACCGTGGGGGCGCAAAGATCGATACGGACATTCCGTATCCCCAGAGCAGTCAACGGCGCGGGAAGAGAACGCCCCCAGTCAGCGCTGGTCCCGATGGAGTTGGCGACAACCTCCCAAACCCCCATAGCAGCCTGCCGGTACTGATGGTTTTGAGAAGACTCTATGGGAAAAGGATGGGCTTCTTCAATAAATATCCATCCATTGGGTTTTAGCCAAGAAACTATCTTGGACAATATTTTTTCGCGCTCATTGAGATGGCACAATAACCATCGGGCATGAATTAAGTCGAAACTTTCCGGCTCAAAGGCATCCGTAATGACGTTATGTTCTATCGCGCGAAATGAATATCCCTCCGACAGATTTGTCAGATCTAAGTCCGTTCCTATAACCTCCCCATCGGGACAACGCCTGGATAACTCCTCAGCAAAACTCCCTGAGCCGATACCTATATCCAGACAACGCCAATTTTTATTAACGGGTATTTTTTCAAGGATTTTATAACTATATGGGTCGATTGATTGCGCAAGAAACTTTAGACGTTCCGGTTCTGAGGGAGGGGAACCAATTACGCGAGCATAGCTAGACTGAGTGTTACTCATAATGATTTACCCGTTGCGTTAATTTTATTTAATAAAGGTAGCAGGTATTATGAAAAAGTGGCAAACCATCAAAAAACCAAAAATAAAAAAATATTAATAAAAAATAATAATTCATAAAAAGGGATGCAGGAAAAAAATCCATTACGTCAGCCAGGTGTCTGCCCGTATTTCAAACTTCTTCGCGATCGATGAATTCTCGTCAGGGCAGAACACTCTCTGAAGACCAAATACTAAAGCGGCCGGATATGGGCGTAACAAAAACTACTCTGAGGGTTTACGCCGCACTAAAACAGAGGGTTCAGTTCACCAGTGAACTGAACCCTCTTCTGTTGCTCAGGGAACCTTAGCGCCGATAACCCTGCGGATTTTTGCTTTGCCAGTTCCAGGTATCGCGCATCATCTCATCGATCCCACGCTGCACTTCCCAGCCCAGTTCCTGCTTAGCCAAACTGACATCCGCCCAAAAAGCGGGTAAATCCCCGGCACGGCGCGGTAAGATCTGGTAAGGCACGGCAACGCCAGCGGCCTTTTCAAACGCATGCACCATCTCCAGCACCGAATGCCCTACACCGGAACCCAGGTTATAAGCTTTAAAACCGACGATCCGCTTCAGATGATCCATCGCCGCCAGGTGGCCCTGCGCCAGATCCATCACGTGAATATAATCGCGCACGCCGGTTCCGTCTTTGGTGGGATAATCGCCGCCGAATACGCTCAGGTGATCCCGCTTACCGACGGCCACCTGAGCAATATAAGGCAACAGGTTATTCGGGATGCCGCTGGGGTCTTCTCCCATCAATCCAGACTCATGGGCGCCCACCGGGTTGAAGTAGCGCAGAGAGACAATGGAAAAGACCGGTTCCGCCTTAGCGAAATCCTGCAGGATCTGCTCCACCATCCACTTGGAGGTGCCGTAAGGGTTGGTCGTGCCGCCGATCGGCATGTCCTCTCGGTAAGGCACCGGCGTCTCTTCACCGTACACCGTCGCCGAAGAGCTGAAGATAAACTGATGGACCCCAGCGTCGCGCATGGCCTCCAGCAATACCAGCGTGCCCGCTACGTTGTTCTGATAGTACTCCAGCGGCTTGCGGGTGGATTCTCCCACCGCTTTCAGGCCAGCGAAATGGATCACCGAAGCGATCTTGTGCTCGCCGAATATCCGGTTCAGGCACGCCGCGTCTCGCACATCCCCTTGGTAGAACACCGCCGCTTTACCGGTCAGTTGCTCTGCACGGAGCAAGGACTCTTCGGAAGCGTTGACCAAATTATCTACCACTACCACCTCTTCACCGCGCTCCAGCAGCGCCAATATCGTATGTGAACCTATGTATCCGGCACCGCCGGTCACTAAAATCGCCATCATGCTCCCCTTTCATCAGCCTCAGGCGCCAGCGCCCGAGGCATAAGCCTGTTTCATGCGCGCAGCCAGCCGACTAGCGCGTACCGATGTTGCGTAATGGCTTGCCGGCCATCAGATTGCGTTCGATATGTTCCAGAGAGATATTTTTCGTTTCCGGGATCAACGCCAGCGTGATGAAGATAAACACCAGGTTAAGCGCCGCGTAGACCCAGAAGGTAGAGGCGCTGCCCAGCGAATTGAGCATGGTCAGGAAGGTCGCCCCGACGATCATGTTGGCGATCCAGTTGGTGGCGGTGGAACAAGTGATACCAAAGTCACGGCCTTTCAGCGGTTGGATCTCAGAACACAGCACCCAAATCAGTGGGCCGGCGCTCATGGCAAAACCGACGATAAACATCAGCAGCATGATAACGGCGAAGTATTGCTCGGCCGGAGAATTCATCCCCACATGCATCATCGTCCCCAGGGCTCCCATACCCACCGCCATGACGATAAAGCCCAGCGTCAGCGTCGGTTTTCGGCCCCAGCGGTCAACCAGCCCGATGGCGATAAAGGTGGCCAGCACGTTGACCAGGCCAACGATCACCGTACCCCACATCTGCTGTGCGGTACTGGCAAAACCCGCCAGCCCAAAAATCTTCGGCGCGTAATACATAATGACGTTCATACCGGTGAACTGTTGCATCACCTGCAGCAGCACGCCAAGAAAAACGGCACGGCGGAAGTTTTTATTGTCTTTAAACAGCGACCAGCCGCTCTGTTTCAGCTTGAGGCTCTCACGAATTTCATTCAGTTCATGCTGCGCCTGGGCACTGCTGTCGCGTAGCTTCTCCAACACCTGACGCGCCTGCTCATGGCGGTTACGTGAAGCCAGCCAGCGTGGGCTATCCGGCAGGAAGAACACCCCGACCAGCAGCAACACGGCTGGAATGGTGATCACCCCCAGCATCCAGCGCCAGGCACCGGTGTAACTGAACGCGGTATCAGACAGATAAGCCGCCAGGATGCCGATGGTAATCATCAGCTGGTACATGGAAATCATGCTGCCGCGAATTTTTTCCGGCGCGATTTCAGACAGGTAAATGGGCGCCGTATAGGAGGCGACACCCACCGCCAGCCCGAGCAGGATGCGGGACACCAACAAAACTTCTACGTTAGGCGCTGCCGCTGAGCACAAGGAGCCCAGCACGAACAGCACGGCACCAATCATCAGGCTGTATTTACGCCCGATACGGAAGTTCATCCAACCACTGCCCACGGCACCAACCGCAGCGCCAAACATCATTGAGCTAACCACCCACTCCTGCTGGGAACTGGTCATATGAAACGAATCGGTGATAAACGGCAGAGCCCCCGCAATAACGCCGATATCCAGACCAAACAGCAGCCCGGCCAGGGCGGCCAAAAAACAGACAAAGAAAGTCATGCCTGCATTGCTTTGGCTTTTCTCAGCCGCCGACACTTTGACGGTAGTACTCATACTGCCTCCAATCGATAACGTTCTTAAGTTGCCATTATGATAGGAGGCAATCCGTCAGAGGTAAGTGAGTGCGATCACATTAGTGGAAGCGATTACACAAATTTATCTTAAGCATAATAAACGCCTAACCACCATAAAACCGTAAAATATCCTTGATTAAGAAAGATAATAATCGTATTTACTGTTTTGAAATGAAGATACCGCAACATATTTTTACCATATCGCAAGGTATCCCCTTTAATAAGGCAACCACTAATTGTAACCGATTTCACACCATAATCGGCCGAATGCAGTGGATTAAAGGCCTGCAGTTGGAGGGATAGCGAAGGAGATAAGGAGATATAGAGGGATATCGATCGTTGTTCGGCTGGCCCGCTCACCTGGGCCAGCTCGATATTCAGCGAGAATTAACCGTCGTAACTGCGGAACAGCGCCTGCCCGCGCAGCAAGCGCACACCCAGCCAACCACCGCACAGCGACAACAGCAACGCACTGAGTAGCGGCAGCGCCCACCACAGCACCGGTGTTGGTGCCCATGGGAAGTCAAACACCTGGCTTTGCAACAACCACAGTGCCGCTTCAGCGCCCACCGTGGCGGCAATGCCTGCCACCATCCCCAGTAGAGCAAACTCACACCACAGCGTGCTGCGTAACAAGCGTTTGCCAGCGCCGAGCGTGCGATACACCACCAGTTCCTGACGCCGCTGACGCATCCCCACCTGCACCTGCGCCATCAGCAACAGGCCGCCGCAGATCACCACCAGCACCACCATCACTTCCAGTGCGCGGCTCACCTGCTGCAGCACGCCGCCCACCTGTTTAAGGATCGATCCGATATCCAGCAGGCTGAGCGTCGGGAACTGGCGATTAAGCTGGGTCAGCATCTGCCCGTCGCCGTCGTAACGGAAACTGGTGAGCCAGGTTTGCGGCTGGCCGTCCAGCGCACCCGGCGGGAAGATGAAATAGAAGTTCGGTTTCAGACTTTCCCAATCCACCTGGCGCAGGCTGGTAACCCTGGCGCTGAACGACTGGGTATCACCGCTGAAGGTCAGCGTATCGCCCAGTTTGATTTTGAGTCGTCCGGCAATGCCCTGATCCATCGACACCTCACCGGCTTTCGGCGGCCAACTGCCGGCCACCAGTGGATTGTGCGCAGGAAGATCGGCCAGCCAGGTCAGGTTCAGCTCACGATTCACCGCCTCGCCGCCCGGATCGTCCTCATGCACCCGCTCGGTCGCCACCTGCTGATTAATCTCGGTCAGGCGCACGCGGACAATCGGATAGTAGGTCTCCGGTTTAATTTGATGCTGTTGCAGGAAGGTTTTCACCTGTGGCACCTGCGCCTCAGTCATATTCAGCAGGAAGTAGTTCGGGCTGTCCGGCGGCAGTTGTTGCTGCCAACGCTCAAGCAGATCACCACGCAGCACCAGCAATAACGCCAGCAGCATAAACGACAGCGAGAAAGCCGCCAGTTGGCTGACCGTGACCCAGGGTTGATGCAGCAGACGGTTAACCGCCAGTCGCAGTGCCAGGTTCTTCAGCGTAATGCGCCGCAGCAATAACAAGCTGCCCCAGCCGATAGCGCCCAACAGCAGCGCCAGCACCACAATACCGGCAAGGATCGACCACAGCAGCGTGCTGGCCCCCATTAATGCGGTCAGCAGCGCCACCACTATCACCGCCGTCACCGGCAGGAAATAACGCAGCGGCCAGACGTTAGCCACCACGTCGCGGCGCAACACCCGCAGCGGTTGGGTTGCCAGCAATTGCCGGTACGGCCGCAGCCCCACCAGCAGCGAAATCATCAGCAACGCGCCGACCGCCCACAGCCATGGCCAGGCCCCGGCGGCAGGCAGCTCCGCCGGCAGCACAGGTGCCAGCAGGCGGATCAGCACCGCTTCAAAACCCAGGCCGATAATGCCGCCACACGCTGCCGCCAGCAGGATCACCGCCAACCACTGGCCGACAATCAGCTTGCGCAAGGCGCTGCGGCCGGCACCCAACGTTTTCAGCACTGCGATCAAGTCATAACGGCTGCGGCAGTAGTGGCTCATCGCCACCGCCACGGCGGCAATCGACAGCAGCAAGGTTAGCAACGCCGACAGCAACAGGAACTGTTGCGATCGTTGCAGCGATTTACTCAGCGCACTACCGGACTCCTGCAAGCCAAACCAACGCTGGTCGGGCTGGAGTTGCGGCGTCAGGCGCGTTTCGTAACGCTGAATGCCCTCCGGGGCACCGGCAAACATATAACGGTAGGTCAGACGGCTGCCCGGTTGCACCGCCCCAGTTTTGTCCACGTCCGCCAGATTGATCATGATGCGCGGTGCCGTCTGGAACGGGTTAAAACCGGAATCCGGTTCCTGAATAATTTCACCGGCTATGCGCAGGCTGGTATCACCCACGTCCAGCGAGTCTCCCACTTTCACATTCAGCAACGCCAATAGACGCGGCGCCACCAGCACGCTCCCCGGTTCCAGTTTGACGTTGGCCGGGCGGGTCTCCAGCTTGCCGTACAGCGGATAGGCCAGGTCGGTGGCCTTCACATCCGCCAACTGGGGCCGATCGCCAGCATAGGTCATGGTGCTGAACGACAACTGTCGGCTGACTTTCAGCCCCTGTTGCTGCGCGTCCAGCAGCCAGCCTTCCGGTACCGGCCGGGCGCTGCGCAGTACCCGATCGCCGGCAATAAAATCGCGGCTCTGCTGGCTCAGGCCTTTGTCCATGCGATCGCTGATACTGCCCAATGCCAATACGCAGGCCATCGACAGCGTCAGCGCCAGCCAAACAATCAGCAGTGACGGCGAACGCCACTCACGCCAAAACCAGCGCCAGATCATGCTTCCTCCCACAGCTGGCCTTCGCGCAGGCGCAGCCGACGCTGGCAGCGAGCCGCCAGGGTTTCGTCATGGGTGACCAGGATTAACGTGGTGGAGAAATCGC
Source organism: Serratia sp. NA_13 (assembly GCF_052691735.1). NCBI lineage: Bacteria > Pseudomonadati > Pseudomonadota > Gammaproteobacteria > Enterobacterales > Yersiniaceae > Serratia > Serratia sp. NA_13. The sequence goes on along the minus strand of NZ_JBQZFV010000002.1, from coordinate 257,248 downwards.
GGTTGAGGGAAAACAGGAGATCGGCGATGCGTTCGCCGGTCTGGCGATCGAGGTTGCCGGTGGGTTCATCGGCAAACAGCACCCGCGGTCGGCCACTGAACGCCCGTGCCAGCGCTACGCGCTGTTGCTCACCGCCGGAAAGCTGTGCCGGCAAGTGGTCAAGGCGCTGGCCCAGCCCAAGTTGCTCCAGCAGTTGCACCGCCTGATCACGGCTCTGGCGATCGCTTTCGCCACGCAGCAACGCCGGTAACTGGACGTTTTCCAGCGCATTGAGCGTCGGCACCAGCATAAAGGATTGAAAAACAAAGCCGACATTTTTGGCGCGTAGCGCGGCACGGCCTTCTTCATCCAGCGCGGTCAGTGACTCGCCCAACAAATACACCTCCCCTTCACTACCGTCGTCCAGCCCGGCGAGGATCCCCAGCAGCGTTGATTTGCCCGAACCGGATTCGCCAATCAGAGCAATTGTCTGTGCGGGTTTGACAACCAGCTCGACTCCGGTAAGGATGGAGAGCTGATGCTCACCCTGACCAACGTGTTTACTAAGATGATGAACTTCAAGAACGTTTTCCGCTGGCATCTTCCCTTCCTTTTGCTGTTGGGATTATTCAGTTTACGCGCTGTCGCCGCCGATACCTTATTGATATTAGGCGACAGTTTAAGCGCCGGTTACCGCCTGCCGGTGGCGCAAGCCTGGCCGACGCTGTTGGCCGACCAATGGCAGAAAAAACCGGGTGAACCGCAGTTGGTCAACGCCAGCATCAGCGGCGACACCACCGCTCAGGGGCTGGCACGCCTGCCCGAGCTGCTGAAACAACATAAGCCACGCTGGGTACTGATTGAACTGGGTGCCAACGATGGTCTGCGCGGTTTCCCGGCGCAGGATCTGCAACGCGACCTCAGCCAAATCATCACGCTGGTGCAACAAGCCGGCGCGCAGCCTCTGCTGATGCAAATCCGTATTCCGCCCAACTATGGCCGCCGCTATACCGAGGCCTTCAGCGCGATTTACCCGCAGCTTGCCAAACAATTCGACATTCCACTGCTGCCGTTCTATATGGAACAGGTGGTGGTGAAAGCGGAATGGATGCAGGATGACGGATTGCATCCCAATAAGGATGCCCAACCGTTTATCGCCACCTGGATGGCGGAACGCCTGGAACCGTTAGTAAAACACGAGTCCAACTAAATAGGGCTGTACACTAGGTAAAGTTATGCAAAAAGCAGTATTGATAACCGGCTGTTCCAGCGGGATTGGATTGATTGCCGCGCAGGATCTGCGTAACCGAGGCTACCGGGTGCTGGCCGCCTGTCGCAAGCCGCAGGACGTTGAAAATATGCGTCAACTTGGGCTGGAAGGCATTGAGCTGGATCTGGACGACAGCGCCAGCGTCGAACGCGCCGCCGCACAGGTGTTCGAACTGACCGACGGCCGCCTTTATGGCCTGTTCAACAACGGCGGTTTTGGTGTGTACGGCCCGCTGAGCAGCATATCCCGCCAGCAGTTGGAACGGCAGTTCGCCACCAACCTGTTCGGCACCCACCAGTTGACCCAGTTGCTGTTGCCGGCGATGCTGCCGCACGGCGAGGGGCGTATTATTCAGACCAGTTCGGTGATGGGGCTGGTGTCCAGCGCCGGACGCGGTGCCTATGCGGCCAGCAAGTTTGCGCTGGAAGCCTGGTCCGACGCACTGCGAATGGAGCTGCACGGCACCGGCATTCAGGTCAGCCTGATAGAACCCGGTCCGATCTCCACCCACTTTACCCAGAACGTCAATCAGGCGCAGAGCGACAAACCGGTGCATAACCCCGGTATTGCCAAACGTTTGACGCTGCCGCCGGAGGCGATTTTACCCAAATTACGCCACGCGCTGGAAAGCCCAAGGGCCAAACTGCGGTATCCGGTGACCCTGCTGGCGCACGCACTAAGCGTTTTACGCCGCATTCTGCCCGGCCGCTGTCTGGACTGGGTGTTACGCAGCAACGGTTAATTTGGCTGTCCGGGGTTGAAGAATGCCGTCCAGCCCCCATCTAAAAGCCAATGGCTCCGCAAGATCAGAGAGAAAATTACATGCTAGCTCAAGCTGTTGTTGATATTAACGAAACAAACCTGCACCAGACGCTGGAACAGTCAATGTCCATGCCGGTGGTGTTCTACTTCTGGTCGGATCGCAGCCAACACTGTCTGCAACTCACCCCGATTCTCGATAAGCTGGCGGCAGAATATGCCGGTCAGTTCCTGCTGGCAAAAGTGGATTGTGACACCGAACAGGCCATCGCCGCTCAGTTCGGCCTGCGTTCGCTGCCGACGGTATATCTGTTCAAAGATGGTCAGCCGGTAGACGGTTTCCAGGGCCCCCAGCCGGAAGAAATGATCCGTGAATTCCTGCAGCGCTTCCTGCCAAAGGAAGAAGATCTGAAACTGGCGCAGGCGACCGAGCTGTTGGCCGAAGGCAATGCGGCAGAAGCGCTGCCGCTGTTGAAAGACGCCTGGCAAGCCAGCCAGCAACGCAGTGATATCGGTTTGACACTGGCAGAAACCCAGATCGCGTTGAACCGTACCGAAGATGCCGAAGCCGTGCTGGCGACCATTCCGTTGCAGGATAAAGATACCCGTTATCAGGGCCTGATGGCGCAGATTGAACTGCTGAAACAGGCTGCCGACACGCCGGAAATTCAGCTGTTGCAACAGCAAGTGGAGCAGCAGCCGGAGAACGTCGACTTAGCCGTGCAACTGGCGCTGCAACTGCATCAGGTTGGGCGCAATGAAGAAGCGCTGGAGCTGTTGATCGGGCATCTGAAGAAAGATCTCGCCGCCGCCAACGGCAGCGCGCGTAAAACACTGATGGATATTCTGGCCGCACTGGGCACCGGCGACGCACTGGCCGCCAAATACCGCCGCCAGCTGTATTCTCTGCTCTACTGATATACCCTTCGTCTTTCCAGCCGCATCGTTGTTGGCTTCACGTTCGAACCCCAGTCACTTAGTTATCTAAGCTCCTGGGGTTTCTCGCGTTTGCCGCCTAGATGCAACTGGAAATCCATTGGGTCTCTATCTCAAAGTAAATAATTGAGGAAATATCCTCTAAATAGTTCGAGTTGCATCAAGGCGGCAAGTTTGTAAGTCCCCAGGAGCTTACTCAAGTAAGTGACTGGGGTGAGCAAACGCAGCCAACGCCGAGGCAGCTTGAAATATGACGAGGATATTAGCGGTAAACCCGCACACCGCCTTCCACACCTTTCGGGCTGAACAACACCTGCCATAACTGAATATCACGCGAGCGGAATGCCCCCGCACAGGCGTTCAGGTAATAGGTGAACATACGTTCAAAACGTTCAGAATAGCCCTCAGACAGCATCGGCCACGCCTGTTTGAAATTCTCATACCAGGCCATCAGCGTGCGATCGTAATCGGCGCCGATATTGTGCCAATCCTCCATCACAAAGCGCCCTTCGCTGGCTTCGGCAATATGGCGCACCGAAGGCAGACAGCCATTGGGGAAGATATACTTGTTTATCCAGGCATCGACGTGAAGATTAGTTTGGTTGGCACCAATGGTGTGCAGCAGGAACAAACCATCGGGCTTAAGATTACGCGCTGCAACACGGAAGTAAGTGTCGTAGTTTTTCGGCCCCACGTGTTCAAACATGCCAACAGAAACAATACGATCAAACTGGCGGTTCAGGTCACGGTAATCCTGTAGAAGGATTTCGACGTCAAGACCTGCACAGCGCTCCTGCGCCAGTTTTTGCTGCTCGGCCGAAATGGTCACACCGTGCACTGTTACGCCGTAGTTTTCCGCCGCATACTGCGCCAGCCCACCCCAGCCACAGCCGATATCCAGCAACGACATGCCCGGTTTCAACTGCAGCTTTTCGCACAGCATTTTCAGCTTGGCCAACTGAGCCTGCTCCAGCGTTTCGGCCTCTTTCCAGTAACCGCAGGAATATTGCATATAGGGATCGAGCATTGCACGGAACAGATCGTTGCCGATATCGTAATGCTCTTTGCCCACCTGCCAGGCGCGTTTGCGTGACTGAAGATTGAACAACCGGGTATAGGCGATGCGCGCAATGTCGCTCAGGTTTTTTGGCAAGCGTTCATCAACGCCGGCCTGCAAGACGCGGGTGAATAGTGCGTCCAACCGCTCGCAGTCCCACCAGCCGTCCATGTAACTTTCGCCGAACCCCAGCGAACCCTCCTGCAAAATGCGTTTAAACAACGCCGGGTTGCGTACCTTGATATCGCAGGCACGGTTGCCATTGATGGCAATACCGGCAGCGGACAGCAATTCCTCCACAATGCGATACCAACGATCTTTTTTTGGGGCGAGTTCATCAACACTGATTGAGTCCATAACAATCCTTGGAGAAATGTCATTTCAAAAAGCATAGTCGCAAATAAAAATGACAAATATTCGAAGTGAAAAGCGGCAATGTTTTTTACTCTAGCCAAGACGGACAACGTCATGAAATGAATTAAAATTATTGGAAACATGCCAATTTGGAATGTTAATGGCCCAACGCCCCTGATTTATTAGTCTTTGCCCTGTAGCTGGCGTAATATCTGTTTACATATGTCTGACAGGAGGTTTGCCATGTTTACCCTTATTCCCATCGTGATTGTCGTCGCGCTGATCATCGTATTCGCCGGCGTCAAAATTGTTCCGCAGGGCTTCCAATGGACGGTGGAACGCTTCGGCCGCTACACCAAAACGTTGATGCCCGGCCTTAACCTGGTGGTGCCGTTTATGGACCGCATCGGCAGAAAAATTAATATGATGGAACAGGTGCTGGATATTCCCTCGCAGGAAATTATCTCGCGCGACAACGCCAACGTAGCCATCGATGCGGTGTGTTTTATCCAGGTCGTCGATCCGGCACGCGCAGCTTATGAGGTCAGCAATCTGGAACTGGCGATCGTCAACCTGACCATGACCAACTTCCGTACCGTGCTTGGCTCCATGGAGCTGGACGAAATTCTCTCGCAGCGTGACAGCATCAACAGCCGCCTGCTGCATATCGTCGACGAAGCCACCAATCCGTGGGGCATTAAAATCACCCGTATCGAGATCCGTGACGTACGCCCACCGGCAGAGTTAGTCTCGGCAATGAACGCCCAGATGAAGGCCGAGCGAACCAAGCGTGCAGATATTCTGGAAGCCGAAGGTGTGCGTCAGGCCGCCATCCTGCGTGCCGAAGGCGACAAACAGTCACAAATCCTCAAGGCGGAAGGTGAACGTCAGTCGGCGTTCCTGCAGGCCGAAGCCCGTGAACGTGCCGCTGAAGCGGAAGCGCGAGCCACACAACTGGTTTCTGACGCTATCGCCAGCGGTAATATCCAGGCGGTGAACTACTTTGTGGCGCAGAAGTACACCGATGCGCTGCAAAAAATCGGCTCTGCCAACAACAGTAAAGTCATCATGATGCCGCTGGACGCCAGCAGCCTGCTCGGTTCCATTGGTGGCATTACCGAACTGTTGAAAGACAACAAAGGCAAGTAATCATGCTCGAACAAATTGCAGCAAACCCACACTGGTTTTGGCTTTCCCTCGGCGGGCTGCTGCTGGCAGCAGAAATGCTCGGTGCCAGCGGCTACCTGCTATGGAGTGGCGTATCGGCGGTGGTGGTCGGCGCCATCGTCTGGCTGCTGCCGCAGCTGGCCTGGGAGTGGCAGGGGGTGATTTTTGCCGTACTGACCGTGGTGGTGGCCTACCTGTGGTGGTACTGGCTACGCCAGCGTCCGGCCGCAGCGTCCAGCGGTTCGCAGGTGCTGAACCAACGCAATCGTCAGTTGATTGGCACCCGCGCTACGCTGACCGAACCCATGCACAACGGTATGGGCCGCATTAACATCGGCGACAGCAGCTGGCGCGCACAGGCCAGTGAAGATCTGCCGATGGGCACAGAGGTAGAAGTCATTGCCGTTGAAGGCATAACTCTGGTGATCCGCGCCATTCCCCGTTAATGGTTATGGCAACAGCCCGCCAGATTGTTAATGATCGGACATTCGGCTCCGTCATCACCCGGACATTGATCCGCCAGCGTCACCAAACGCTGGCGCATCTCACCGAGTTCGGCGATGTGCTTTTCAATGTCCGCCACTTTTTGCAGCGTACGCGCTTTCACATCGGCACTGTGACGGGCCGGATCGTTAAACAGCGCCACCAGCTCACGACATTCATCCAGATTAAATCCCACCTGCCGTGCCTGGCGCAGCAGTGTCAGTTCTTCGATGTGCTTCGGACTGTAGCTGCGATAGCCGTTGTCGGTACGGATCGGCGCAGTCACAAGCCCTTTCTCTTCATAAAAGCGAATGGCCTTGCTGGTTAAACCGGTTTTTTTCGCTACGTCGCTGATATTCATTTTCACTCCTTGACCTTCCCCTTGCTGGAAGGTTTATCCTTTATTCTTAGTGAAAACAGGTAAAGCGGTCAACCTTTAAACACCGTTCTTGAGAGGAATCGAACCATGTCACAAATTACCGTACTGGCATTGCAGGGGCTGACCTGCATGCATTGTGTTGGCAGCACACGTAAAGCTTTAGAGGCTGTGCCTGGCGTTACCGCCGTGGAAGTCGCCCTTGATAGCGCCAAAGTGACTGGCGATATCGCGCCACAAACGCTGATTAAGGCAGTAGAAGAAGCCGGTTATCAAGCCACCCTGGCCTAACCCCCATCGTCTGAGCCAAGATCACGGGGCGCACATCATCGCGCCCCATTTCCTTTGGGATAATTCCTTCACTCTTCAGACTTTCTTGTCTGCCTGATAGCGTTTAGCATGGGGTAAGTATTACACCTCTCACCTTTCAAGCTGAAAGGCGAACAAGTTATTCAGGAGCCACGCCGTATGGGTCAACTGTTACGCCGCATCGCCGCCTTTCTCGGTCTGATCTCTCCCATGAGCTACGCCTACCCGGCGCTGGATATTCGACTGCCTGGCGATCGTCAGTTCCATCTGGTCGGCAGCATTCATATGGGTACGGTAGATATGTCGCCGTTGCCGGCCAAACTGGCCGCACGCCTGAAGCAGGCAGATGCCTTGATTGTGGAAGCCGATATTACCGGCGCAGCCTCCCCCTTTGACCATATCGAACAGCAAACGGAACTTGAGCAACGGCTCTCTAAACCCGAGTTTCAGCAGTTACTGACGCTGTGTCAGGAACTGGGCGCCGATGCGGAAACCTTTTCCACCCTGCCCGGCTGGCAGGTGGCGCTAATGATGCAGGCCCGCCAGGCGCAGCGTTTGGGGTTGCGTGCCGAATACGGGGTGGATTATCAACTGCTGCAAGCTGCCAGAACACAGCATAAAAAGGTGATCGAACTGGAAGGTGCGGAGCAGCAAATGGCGATGCTGGAGCAGTTACCCGAAGGAGGCATGGCCCTGCTGCGTGATACGCTGGAACACTGGCATACCAACGCACGACTGCTGCAAACCATGGTGAGCTGGTGGCTGGACGCGAAACCCAGCGGTATGCTGGAAACCCTGCCCGCCACTTTCAGTGCCGATCTTTACGACGTGCTGATGCATCAGCGCAACCACGACTGGCGACAAAAACTGGAGGCGTTACCGGCCGGTAACTATGTGGTAGCGGTGGGTGCGCTGCATCTGTACGGCGAGGATAATCTGCCGGCGATGCTGCAGGGGCAGTAAAAAAGTGGCCAATATCGCTACTGGCCAGTCAAAGAGGAATTTCTTGTATTGTAGTTATACGCATAGCAACCGTGTTAACGGTTACAGTACACAGGGTAGCAACCGAGTGAACATCTTGGCAACCCGCTTTACGCTGGCATTGCTCAGGTTGCTGTTACCATTATATTTTTGTAATTTTGTTGCATCCCGTTGCAACCTTGAGCAGCGGGAGAAATAGGAAAACACATGACGCCCGCAGTGATCCTGCTAGAGAAACAAAAAATCGCCTTTACTCTTCATCCCTATCATCATGACAGTGCCGAAACCAATTTCGGGGATGAAGCGGTGAAGAAGCTTGGACTGGATGCCGACCGCGTCTATAAAACGCTGCTGGTGGCGTTGAATGGCGATGCCAAACATCTGGCGGTGGCCGTCACACCGGTTGCCAGCCAATTGGATTTGAAGAAGGTTGCCCGCGCCCTGGGGGCTAAAAAGGCCGAAATGGCCGATCCGTTGCTGGCACAGCGCGTCACCGGTTATCTGGTGGGCGGCATTAGCCCACTGGGGCAAAAAAAGCGCCTGCCGACGGTGATTGACAGCCCGGCACAGCAGTTCGCCACCATTTACGTCTCCGGCGGCAAACGCGGGTTGGACATTGAGCTGGCGGCAGAGGATCTTTGTCGGCTGCTGACCGGCAGCTTCGCCGATATCGCCAAGCGCGACTGAATCGATAGGGGGAGACTTACGCCTCCCCCGCTGACGACTTACTGATAAACAATCTCGCCCTTCGGCTCATAGGCCGCCGCATCCAGCGGTGAGTGCTTCTCAATGTACTGTTTCAGGACTTCGGCATCGATAAAGCCGGTGTTGACGTAGCTTGGCAAAGTATCCAGCTTCGGATAGCCGTCACCGCCCAGCGCATTGAAGTTCAGCGTGGCCATACGGTAAGTTTTATCCACCTGCAACGGTTCGCCTTTGATTTTGACATTGCTGACGCCCTGCTTGCCGTCCGCCGTCAGGCTGACGTTGGCAAACTGTGCATAGGCACCGGAATCCACTTTCATATTAGCCACCGTCGCCAGGTATTTCTCCACCTCGCTGCCTTTCATTTCGACGTAGACCAGCGTGTTGCCAAACGGCTGTACCTTCAACACGTTTTTATAGGTAATGTTACCAGCTTCAATCGAGTCACGTACCCCGCCCCCACTCATTACGGCAAAGTCGGCCTCGGCACGTTCCATCTGTGCTGCCAGCAGAACGCGTGACAGGTTGGTTTGAACAAAGCGCACCTTACTGCGATCGCCTTCCAGCTTGCCATTAACGCTGCCAATTTTCACGTCCAACTGCGCCTTGCCCTTTTCCTGGAATGGCGTCAGTAGTTTCATCATCGACGCATCTTCCGCGATTTGCTGGGTGTAATACACGCGCTCGCTGGTGCCGTCGGCTTTCTCCACCTTCTTCTTCAGATTGACCGGGATCAGCTGATAATGCACCAGCTTCAGTTCACCGTTACGGAACTGGAAATCGGCACGGCCGACATACTTGCCCCACTCGTGCGCCTGCACGATCCAGGTACCGTTCTGACGATCCGGCGAGCACGGGGTGCCCGGAACATAATCCACCTGCTTGTGGTTTTCACCAGCCATACAGACCGGATCCTGCGAGTGGCCACCGACGATCATGTCCAGATAACCGGCAGGCAGGCTGCGCGCCATTTCGACATCACCGGGTGCGTTAGAGCCGTGGTTACCATCATCGTAATGGCCCATATGGGTCGCGGCGATGATCACGTCAGGCTTCTCGTCCTTACGCAGTTGCTCTACGACCTGTTTGGCTTCCTGCGCCGGCACGTGGAACTCGATGTCGGTGAAATATTCCGGGTTGCCAATCTTGGAAGTGTCATCGGTGGTCAGGCCGATCACCGCAATTTTGATGCCCTGCTTGTCGAACAAGGCATAAGGCTTGAACAGACGCTGCTGGGTGCTTTTCTGATAAATGTTGGCCGAAAGCAGTGGGAAAGTGGCCCACTTTTCCTGCTGGCGCAATACGCTGAGCGGATTGTCGAATTCATGGTTGCCGATCGCCATCGCGTCATAGCCCACCAGATTCATACCACGGAAGTCCGGCTCGGCATCCTGCAAATCGGATTCCGGCACGCCGGTATTAATATCACCACCCGAAAGCAGTAACAGGCTACCGCCCTTGGCAGCGACCTCTTGGCGAATGCTGTCCACCAGCGTTTTTTGTGCGCCCAGACCATATTCACCGTGGTCGTTCTGCCAGAAATGGCCGTGGTGATCGTTGGTGTGCAGAATAGTGATGTCGTAGGTCTTATCCTTTTCCCAGGCGCTGGCGGCTCCCGACAGGAAAGTCAGGGACACGGCCAAAGCGCATGCGGTGGTCTTTAACGAAAAGCGCATGGCGGAACTCCATATGATAATTAACTGTTTTTTTAGAGGTTGACGAAATTGTAGCGCGAAACAAAGGTAACAAATTTCAAATTTTTGCGATATGCATCAAATTATGTCGGATATGGTAAATTTTGAACAAATTGCCTAAGATATCTGCTCTTTCCTCTAAAACTTACCAGGCTAATAATAAAATGACCGACCGTAGCGAAACCGCCCTGCCACCGGCCAAGGGCTGTGCGGTTAAAAGGACTGCTTTCTCCATTCTCGGTGCCATCAGCGTCTCTCACCTGCTCAACGACATGATTCAATCGCTGATTCTGGCGATTTACCCGATCCTGCAGGCTGACTTCAGCCTCAGCTTCGTGCAGATCGGTATGATTACTCTGACCTACCAGCTCACGGCGTCCTTATTGCAGCCGCTGATCGGCTACTACACGGATAAACATCCGAAGCCGTATTCGCTGCCCATCGGCATGGGGTTTACCCTGTGCGGGCTGCTGTTGCTGTCCGTGGCCAATACCTTCCCGCTGGTGCTGTTGGCGGCGGCATTGGTCGGTACCGGCTCTTCGGTATTCCATCCTGAATCCTCCCGTGTAGCGCGGATGGCTTCCGGTGGCCGACATGGCCTGGCGCAGTCACTGTTCCAGGTCGGCGGTAACTTTGGCAGTTCCCTCGGGCCTCTACTGGCGGCGCTGATTATCGCGCCTTATGGCAAGGGTAACGTCGCCTGGTTCTCCCTGGCAGCGCTGCTGGCGATTGTGGTGCTATTGCAGGTCAGTAAATGGTATCAACAGCAGCATCGGGCAACAAAAGGCCAGCCTAAAACGGCCTCTTTGGTGAAACCGCTGCCGAAACGTACGGTTACCTATGCCATCAGCATCCTGCTGGTGCTCATTTTCTCCAAATACTTCTATCTGGCCAGCATTAGCAGTTATTACACCTTTTATCTGATGCACAAGTTCGGTGTTTCAGTGCAAAACGCGCAATTTCACCTGTTTGCATTTCTGTTCGCTGTAGCCGCAGGTACCATTATTGGTGGGCCTCTTGGCGACAAGATAGGTCGAAAGCGTGTTATTTGGGGTTCCATTCTTGGTGCTGCGCCATTTACGCTTGTTTTACCCTATGCATCTCTGTATTGGACCGGTATTTTAACGGTATTTATAGGGGTAATACTCGCTTCGGCGTTTTCTGCCATTCTGGTTTACGCTCAGGAACTGATCCCAGGAAAAGTGGGTATGGTTTCCGGTTTATTCTTCGGTTTTGCTTTTGGCATGGGGGGATTAGGTGCGGCGGTTCTTGGTTATGTCGCAGATTTGACCAGTATCGAACTGGTTTATCAAATCTGTGCTTTCCTGCCACTAATCGGCATTATTACCGCATTGCTGCCCAATATGGACCATAACTCACAATAACCCTGCTGTAGTCCCGGTTTGAGTTTATCGCCAAACCGGGTCATCCCCCACACAAACCCATATCCTTTGACTTATTAAGTGTTAAATCTCCTCATTGGCATTCCAAAAGTGGAATCCTCTGCTTTTTCGCAAAATAGCTATATTTAGCCAAGCACGTCGCGAACAAATGCAATAAACTAAATGTGTCTTTTCGTAACTATGTTGCGTTTCCCCTCTGCTGCCATGCATAGCTAGAAGGAGTCTGGATGCATAATTCAACACCGTTAATCACCACCATTGTCGGAGGCTTGGTCCTCGCCTTCCTCCTCGGTATGCTGGCCAATCGCCTTCGCATCTCCCCGCTGGTCGGGTACCTTGCCGCAGGCGTGCTCGCCGGCCCTTTTACCCCCGGTTTTGTTGCCGACACCTCGCTGGCTCCGGAACTGGCGGAAATCGGCGTGATTTTGTTGATGTTTGGTGTTGGCCTCCACTTCTCTCTTAAAGACCTCCTCGCAGTAAAACATATCGCCATTCCCGGTGCCGTGGCCCAGATTGCCGTGGCCACCTTGCTGGGTATGGGGCTATCGAAACTGCTCGGCTGGGATTTGATTTCCGGTCTGGTGTTCGGACTTTGCCTATCCACCGCCAGTACCGTGGTATTGCTGCGTGCGCTGGAAGAACGTCAGTTGATTGATAGCCAGCGTGGGCAAATCGCTATCGGCTGGCTGATCGTAGAAGACTTGGCGATGGTGCTGACGCTGGTATTGCTGCCGGCATTCGGCAATATGCTGGGCAATAACAACGCCAGCAGCGGCCAGTTACTGATTGAGTTGGCAGTGACCATTGGTAAAGTCATCGCCTTTATCGCGCTGATGATTGTGGTTGGCCGTCGCCTGGTGCCGTGGATCCTTGCGAAAACCGCCAGTACCGGCTCACGTGAACTCTTTACCCTAGCCGTGTTGGCATTGGCACTCGGCATTGCCTACGGCGCGGTGAAGCTGTTCGATGTTTCCTTTGCCCTGGGGGCATTCTTTGCCGGTATGGTGCTCAATGAGTCTGAGCTGAGCCATCGAGCGGCCCACGACACCTTACCGCTGCGCGATGCCTTCGCCGTGCTGTTCTTTGTCTCGGTCGGCATGCTGTTTGATCCGATGATCCTGATCAACGAGCCTCTGGCGGTGCTGGCAACGCTGGCGATTATCGTGTTCGGCAAATCTGCGGCCGCATTCCTGCTGGTAAAAATGTTCGGCCACTCCAAACGTACCGCGCTGACCATCTCCGCCAGCCTGGCGCAGATTGGCGAGTTTGCCTTCATCCTGGCAGGGCTCGGGATCACGCTGGGCATGATGTCGGAACATGGTCGCAATCTGGTGCTGGCAGGGGCTATTTTGTCGATCATGCTTAACCCACTGCTGTTCACCCTGCTCGAACGTTATCTGGCCAAGACCGAGACCATAGAAGACCAAATCCTGGAAGAAGCGGTAGAGGACGAGAAGCAGATCCCTGTCGATATGTGTAACCACGCGTTGGTGGTTGGCTTTGGCCGCGTCGGCAGCCTGTTGGGGACCAAGCTGGCCGAAGCCGGTATTCCGCTGGTGGTGATCGAAAACTCACGGCCACGGGTGGAAGCATTGCGTGAACAGGGCATTAAAACGGTGCTGGGCAACGCCGCCAATCCGGAAGTGATGGATCTGGCACGGCTGGACTGCGCACGCTGGCTGCTGTTGACCATCCCCAACGGTTACGAAGCCGGTGAGATCGTAGCCTCTGCACGAACCAAGCGGCCGAACATCGAGATTATCGCCCGGGCGCACTACGATGATGAAGTGTCGTATATCTCTGATCGCGGGGCGGATCAGGTGGTGATGGGTGAACGGGAAATCGCCAACAGCATGCTGAATATCCTTAAGCTGGATACACTGACTGAAGAAGAGAAAATGGGCGGTTGCCCGATCTGATGTGACAAGCGATGTAAAAAAGGTCCGGCTCGCCGGACCTTTTAGGTTGCTGACAAAGCAGGAAAAAGCGTGGTTTTTCCTGCTTTATGGTGAGCAGCCGAAAATCAATAAATTGATTTTCCTGATTTTTATTTATCGACCTCTACTCGCTCTGGGCAGGAATGAGGTTTGTCATCAGTCTGAAAGGTCCGGCTCGCCGGACCTTTTTGTTTTTTTACCGTTCCCAGTAAGACTCTTCCAGACTGTCTTCCCGTTCCGGCAAGCCGCGCGTCAGACGCGGTGAATGCTGGTTCAGCACCTGATAGCTGACACGGTTGGCGTATTTACACACCTGCGCCAACGAGGAGTAAGTCAGGTAACTGCGAACGTGCTTGCTGGAGTTCGGCACGTTATTGCGGTGAAAACCGTTAGCGGCAATATCATGCAACAGCGCTGACAGCGCCCCATCACCGGCACCGTTGGTGTTCATGATTTTTTCCGGTCCACCCATGTAGGGTGCAATGTGCGAATAGATGCGGAACGGGGTTTCGCAGCTTTCACGACGCATCGCGCGGCTGAACTCATAGCGGTTGAATTCGGCGATATGCCCCGGCAACAGCGGATGCTGAGTTTCACGCTTGTTGGCCTCTTCGGTGTAGCCCGCCATATACAGGCCGCTTGGCCCGGCGGTGCACAGCACCAGATCGACCCACTCCAGCGCCATGTCTGAAGCAGTCAGCGGATCGCTCAGCCCGGTCAGTTCCAGCGCTTCATCTTCGTTCATCGCCAGGATAGAAACGTGCTGTTTCAGGAAGTCGCGCCACCACTGTGGATTGTCGGCGATCACGTACTTGGTGCCGAGCGTCAGTACCACCGGCACATCGTGCTTTTTGGCAAACTCGATCGCCTGCATGGTAGCCGCCGGCATCGGTTCACCTTCCTTGCAACGCACCAGATAGGACGTCAGCACCAATGCCGAGGCACCGGCAATCACCTCTTCCTTCACGCTTTCCGGACGCAGTTGGTTCATCTGCCCAGGGCTAATGGCGAAGGTACGCTCACCGCTTTCACCGATCAGCGTGAAGCAGCGCCCAATGGCACCGTCAACCGCCTGCAGGTGGTTAAGATCGGTACGGCTGGAGGTATTGCACAGATAGCGGTAGGCGTAGCTGCCAATCTTGATGTTGCTGCACATCACGCCAAGCAGCACCGAACGGTCATCCGCCAGCACGGAATAGTTGTGCAAAGTATTGCCAATGGTACCGCCGGCAAACTGATGGGTGATTAAATTGTTGTCGATCAATTCCTGATACAGCGCCTCGGCGACGTCATCCTCGATCACCAGAGAATGTCCCAGACTCAGGCCATAGCGCTGGACGAAGCTGTCGTCCACTTTGGCTTCGATATCCACCAGCGTCTGGTCAATACCGACGACATAAGAGGTGCTGACTTCATTTTCGGGCTGAGCCTGCTGCAAGAGCGGATCGCGGGCGTTCACCGGAAAATAGTGTTTGGACTTACGTTTACCAGGAAATTTCATTTAATTGGCGGCAGTGGCAGTTAACAGGCAGAGAATGTTAGCACATTCCTGCCTGATTGATGATGGCTGTCACCATTTTGCGTTCTGAGGATCAGAGGCGCTGTGCCACCAGTTGCTGCATCATATCAATGTGCGCCGGCTCGTCGTTGAGCGCCGAAATGTACTCGAACTTCTCACCGCCGGCCTTAAGGAAGATCTCGCGGTTTTGCTCTTTGATCTCCTCCAGCGTTTCCAGGCAGTCCGCCGAGAAACCGGGGCAGATCAGCTGAATATGCTTAACGCCCTGAGCCGGCAGGCCTTTGAGGGTTTCGTCAGTATATGGCGTCAACCAGGGCTCACGGCCAAAGCGCGACTGGTAGGTCAACATGACCCGATCCGCTGCCAGTGGCAAGGTATCGGTCAAAGACCTTAGCGTATCTTCGCAGCGCTGCGAGTAGTCATCACCGAGACGCACATAACGCTTGGGAATGCCGTGGAACGACAGGACCAACCTATCCGGTTGACCATGTTCGGCAAACGACCGCTCAACGCTCTGACGCAGCGCGGCAATATAGGCCGGGTGCTCGGCATAGTCGCGGATAAAACTGACTGACGGCAGACGGCGATACCCCTTCAGTACGCGGGCCACACCGTCCCATACCGCGGCGCTGGTCGAGCAGGAGTATTGCGGGTACAGCGGCAACACCACCAGATTGGTCACCCCTTGTGCCAGCAGCTTGTCAATCGCCTCTGCCAGGCTTGGGGAACCGTAACTCATACCCAGTTCAACCGGCGTGTTGGGCATACGTGCGGCCAACGCGCACTGCTGGCGGCGGCTGTAAACCAGCAACGGAGAACCTTCGTCCATCCATACCGACTGATACAACTTGGCGACACGCGGTGAACGGATCGGCAAGATAGCGCCGTTGAGGATCGGCCACCAAATCAGAGGGGCCGTATCCACCACGCGGTCGTCACTGAGGAATTCCTTTAGATAGCGTTTTACCGCCGACGAGGTCGGAGCATCCGGCGTGCCCAGGTTCACCAGCAATACTCCGTGTTTCTCTTGCTTCATCTCAGTTCCCCTTGGTTCATTGCAAGCTAACCCCCGGTTCTGGGTCAGGGGGTTAACGTCAATTAATGGCGCCCATTGTAACGGAAAAGCGCCTCATCGGAACCGATATCAGCAACAGGTACAGCCCATAACAAAATAGATTGATCTCAGCCTTGCGCCAACAGCCACACCGCCGCCACATTGCGGGCCGTGACCTCAAGATTATCGGCCGCGTCCGTCAGGGCTTCCTCCAGCGTGACGACCCGGTCAAGCACCGAAAAAGCGGCGTCAATGCCATGCTGGTGCACCACCTGATAATCTTTCGACAGGCTGCCGGAAATGCCGATCACCGGCAAACCATTACGTTTGGCTACCCTTGCCACGCCAATCGGCGTTTTGCCGTGGATCGACTGGCTGTCCAGTCGCCCCTCTCCGGTGAGCACCAGATCGGCGTCACGAAGCGCCTCTTCCAGCCGCAAAGTTTCAATCACGATCTCAATGCCAGGACGTAAGCTAGCGTTGAGCATGCCGAGCAAGGCTGCCCCCATTCCGCCCGCTGCACCGGCGCCCAATGCGTTAAGCACCTCACGGCCGGTGGCCTGCTGCAGCAAACTGCCGAAATGGCTTAGTGCCGCATCTAACTGCGTCACCATCTCCGGCGTGGCTCCCTTCTGCGGGCCAAACACCGCCGAAGCCCCATAAGGGCCACATAAAGGGTTATCCACGTCACAGGCAGCCGTTACGCTCACCTGCTGCAGGCGTGGGTCTACCGCTGAAAGATCAATTTGCGCTAACCGGGCCAGCGCCGCGCCACCCGGCGGCAACGGTTGCTGTTGGTCATCCAGCAGCCTGGCCCCCAGCGCCTGCATCATACCGGCACCACCGTCGTTGGTAGCGCTACCGCCGATACCCAGAATAATCGCCTTCACGCCGCGTTCCAGCGCCGCCAGGATCAGTTCACCAGTACCGTAACTGGTGGTAATACGCGGATCGCGCCGCTCTTTGGGGGCCAGATGCAGGCCGGAAGCGGCCGCCATCTCGATAACGGCAGTTTCCCCCTCCCCCAACAAGCCGTAAAAGGCAGTGACTGGCTGGCCCAACGGGCCGGTGACCTCAACCCGGACAATTTCTCCGCCGGTGGCCGCCACCATCGAATCCACCGTGCCTTCACCGCCGTCCGCCATCGGCAATTTTACATACTGCACCTGTGGGTAAATCTGGCGGAATCCGCGTTCGATGGCCTCGGCCACCTCCATCGCACTCAGGCTTTCTTTAAACGAGTCTGGGGCAATAACCACTTTTTTCAGCGTTTTCATCAGTATTCCTTATCCCGCCAGATTAAATACGCCAAACATCAACGCCGAGACGGCCGCAATGGTAAAGCCGATCAGGGTTTCATACGGCAGTAACTTCAGCCGTTGATGAACCACCATATTGACGCTGCCGCCGGTAGCGTGGAAGAAACTGCCGTGTGGCAGGTGATCCAGCACCGTAGCACCGGCATGGATCATCGCTGCCCCTGCCAGCCCACTGACTCCCAGCTCCAGCAAGGTGCTGCTGAATACGCCGGATGCCACGGCGGTACCGGCGGTGGTGGAAGCGGTCGCCATCGACATCAATGCCCCGGAAAGCGGGGCCAACAGCCAGGCTGGCATACCGGTGTGGGTCAATCCGTTAATTAATGCGTCCTTCAGCGCCGAGTTGGCGATAATGCCCGCCAGCGTACCCGTGCCGAGCAGCATAATGGCCACCGGTGCCATGCGGCTCAGGCCAGAAACCATAAACTGATTACACTGGCGAATACGCCCCATCAATAACGCCCCTACCAATCCGCCGGCAGGTAGCGCAATCAGCGGATCGACAGCAATACCGGCGATCGGCCGCAGCGACAACAGCACAATGGCAACCAACGGTGCGCTGATCGCCGCCGCAAAACCTGGGCGAGAACCTTCAGCATGCTGCGTCAGTTCCTCTGCCAGCACCTTGTCACCTTTGTTGCTCAAGCGCCGGGCCAGCAGATAGGCTACCACCAGCCCACACAGGCCAGGCACAATGCCGGCCATCATTACCGAGGTCAGCGGCACGTGGAAGTTATCGGCGGCCGCAATGGTGTTCGGGTTGGGTGACATCACGTTACCGGCCTTGCCGCCACCGATCATCGCCAACAGGATGGCACCGCGCGAGATCCCGGCCTTCTGGGCAATGGAGAGTGCGATCGGCGCTACGGTGATCACCGCCACGTCGATAAATACCCCAACCGCCGTCAGGATCAGTGTAGCTATCGCCAACGCCAGCAGCGCACGGGTTTCCCCGACCTTGCGGACAATGGTTTCAGCAATGGTATGTGCCGCGCCAGACTCAATCAGCACCCCGGCCAATACCCCCGCGGCCAGAATGCGCATCACGGCGTTGGTGATGCCCTGAGCGCCGGTGATCATCAGCGTCACGGTCTGAACCAGATCGGCGCCGCCACACAGCCCACCGGCCAGCGCACCGGCAATCATACCGTAGGCTGGTGGAACCTTGCGTAAAATCAGAACGATAGCGACAACCAATGCCACCAGCGCCCCCAATGTGGATACCGTTGTCATTATTATTTTCCCCGTTGTTGGTGTGGGGAAAACATATCCTGAGCGCCGAACATTAGCGTGAGAGGAAGCCACAAAAACCCAGCGGGTGGCGCACCGAAAAGTTGTGGTTTTACACAATTCAGTGGTGCATCAGCATGCCGATATATAGCTGCAAGGCATCCGTTAACTGATTGATTTTCAATCCGGTAATCGCCTCAATGCGCTGCAAGCGATAGCGCAGGGTATTGACGTGAATATGCAGCTCAGCGGCGGTCTGCGTCTGATCACAATTCCGCGAAAAATAGTGCCGCAGGGTGCTGCGCAGGACGCCTTTTTCATCACTGGCACCCAGGATCTGCCAGGGGCGTGAAAGCTCCTGCGCACGCCAGTCTTCGCCCAAATCGCACAGCAATGACGGCAGCGGATAGTCTTGGTAGAACAGCGTCTTGTGGCGCAACTTCAAGCGCTGCGCCATCGCCTGCGTGGCGCGGGCCGTCAGGTTAGAACGATGAAGCCCCATCTCACTGCTAAAGAAACCGCCGATAATCAAACGCAGGTTGAAACGCGACTGTAGCTGGCTTTGCAACTGCTGCGCCTGCTTGCGCTCCTGCTTCAAGTTCCATTCCCCTTGCACCAGGCTGGCGGGCCGCAGCAGAACCATTTCGTTTAGGCCGGTGATGGCGAGCAGCGCTTCACGCTGGGTGTGTTCCAGCTCCTCCAATAGTTCACGCAACAAATTCGGCTGGGGATCCTGTAACTCCAGGATCCAGACGATACGCGGCAGTTGCAGATCCAGGCCCAGATAGGCAGCCATCGCCTCCAGTGAGGCCGATGCCGGCTGCGACTGCAGCAACTGATTCGCCAGCTCCTCGCGATAGCGCTTTTCCCACTGGTTTTGGCTGAGCAATGCTGCCTGCTCCACCATCAGCTCAGCCGCCATTTTCACCAGTTCGGCATAGGCACGCACCTGAGCGGGCTCGCCGGAAATGCCGATCACCCCCACCTGCTGGCTGCGAAAGCTAAATGGCAGGTTAATTCCTGGCCGTACACCTTTAAGATGCGATGCGGTCACCGTATCGATTTCCACCACCCGGTTCTCGGTTAGCGCCAATACCGCGCCCTCATGGCGCTGGAACAGGCGTGAGGGATTACCGGAAGCGATGATGACACCGTTGCTGTCCATAACGTTGACGGAATGGTTGATGATGCTCATCGCCCGCTGCACGATCTGGCGTGCGGTGGATTCTGCCAGCAAATTGGTGGTTCTGAGCATCAGGAAGGTCCCCATGGGTGATTACGAAGGCAGTTATACGTCATTTATCGCGGGTGATTAAAGCTCACGGGCTCAACAAGCCACGGCGATCACAGTTCGGCTGGAAAATGGCGAAAAAAAACGCCAGACCGATAAGGCCTGGCGCTATGCACCGCCATGAAAAACCGATCAGCCGAGGATGGTCGCCAGTTCAGCGCTCACTTCGGTCACTTTACGGGTGCCGTCGATTTTACGGTATTGGGTGTTGCCTGCTGCAGCTTCTTTGCTGTAGTAGGAAATCAACGGTGCCGTCATCTGGTGGTATTCAACCAGACGTTTGCGCACGGTTTCTTCCTGATCGTCTTTACGGGTCGTCAGGTCTTCGCCGGTTGCGTCGTCTTTGCCTTCCACCTTCGGCGGATTGAATTTAACGTGGTACACGCGGCCAGATGGCGCATGCACGCGGCGACCAACGATGCGATCAACGATCAGTTCGTCCGGTACGTCGAATTCCAGCACATAATCCACGTTGATACCGGCTTCTTTCATCGCGTCAGCCTGTGGAATAGTGCGTGGGAAACCGTCCAACAGGAAGCCGTTACGGCAGTCTTCCTGGGTGATGCGTTCTTTAACCAGTGCAATGACCAGTTCATCGGTTACCAGCTTGCCGGCATCCATGATTTCTTTCGCCTGCTTGCCCAGTTCACTGCCGGCCTTCACGGCTGCGCGCAACATATCACCAGTAGAGATTTGCGGAATACCGTATTTCTCCATGATGAATTGAGCCTGAGTACCTTTACCAGCGCCCGGAGCGCCCAGCAGAATGATACGCATTGCGTAAATCCCCTTGCTATGTAGTTTTTATAAAATTGCGAAAACACTCAACCATACCATTTCAGGGGGGGCTGGCTCAAGGTACGCGAGGAAATCGATTGCGGAGCCGAAGGGACGAAAAAGAGGATAAAACGCGGAAAATCAGTGAGAAAAGCAAAAAAAACGCCTCCAACCTTTAGGTCAGAGGCGTATAGAGTGACAATTATGCGGACAACAGTTTATTCATGCGGCGGATAAACTGATTTGGGTCTTCCAGCGTGCCACGTTCGGCCAGCAGCGCCTGATCCAATAACAGGTCAATCCATTCGCCGAATTGTTCGTTATCGCCCACATCGGATGCGCGTTTGACC
The DNA here is from genome assembly GCF_052691735.1 of Serratia sp. NA_13. Classification (NCBI taxonomy): domain Bacteria; kingdom Pseudomonadati; phylum Pseudomonadota; class Gammaproteobacteria; order Enterobacterales; family Yersiniaceae; genus Serratia; species Serratia sp. NA_13. The sequence continues at coordinate 236,298 of NZ_JBQZFV010000002.1, read as the reverse complement.
AGCGCATGCTCCGGGTTCAGTTCGAAGATGTATTTCACGGCCGGCGCTTCCTGGCCCGCAGCGGCAAACAATTTCGCCATCTGGGTACTCATTTCATCGGCGTCGGTGATGACGATGGCCGGCGTGTCGGTCAGGCGGTGCGTCAGACGCACATCCTTCACGCGATCGCCCAGCAGGGTCTTCACGCGGTCAACAAATGGCTCCAGCTGCTTCTCAGCGGCCTTCTGCTCTTCGGTTTCATCCGCCAGCTTGTCCAGCGCGTCGTCCGCCTTGCTGACCGACTGGAACAGCTTGCCGTCAAACTCGGTCAGATAGCTCATCATCCATTCATCAATGCGGTCAGAAAGCAGCAGCACTTCGATGCCTTTCTTACGGAACAGCTCCAGGTGCGGGCTGCTCTTGGCGGCGGCATAGCTGTCGGCAGTGATGTAATAAATTTTCTCCTGCCCTTCGGCCATACGGCCAACGTATTCTTCCAGCGAAACGGTTTGCGCCGAGCTGTCACTCTGGGTAGAGGCGAAACGCAGCAGTTTGGCGATGGTTTCTTTGTTGTTCGCGTCTTCCGCCGGGCCTTCTTTCAATACCAGACCGAACTGCTGCCAGAACTTCTGGTAGCCTTCCGCGTCGTCTTTGGCCAGTTTTTCCAGCATCTGCAGCACACGCTTGGTCAGCGCACCGCGCAGGTTTTGCGTCACGCGGCTGTCTTGCAGAATTTCACGCGAGACGTTCAACGGCAGATCGTTGGAATCTATCAGACCACGCACGAAACGCAGGTAATTCGGCATGAACTGCTCAGCGTCGTCCATAATGAATACGCGCTGTACGTACAGTTTCAGACCGTGCTTGTGATCGCGGTTCCACATATCCCACGGGGCCTGGGCCGGGATATACAGCAGGCTGGTGTATTCCTGCTTGCCTTCCACACGGTTGTGGCTCCAGCTCAGCGGGTCAGTAAAGTCGTGAGCAATGTGCTTGTAGAACTCTTTGTATTCTTCGTCGGTGACGTCAGCCTTGCTGCGGGTCCACAGGGCCTGCGCCTTGTTGATTTTTTCCCAGGTAACGGTGCCGTCTTCTTCGTTTTTGGTTTCAATCTCAACCGGCAGTGCGATGTGGTCGGAGTATTTACCGATCACCGAACGCAAACGCCAGGCGTCGAGATATTCATCTTCACCTTCGCGCAGATGCAGGGTGATTTCGGTACCGCGATCTTCTTTGCTGACGTCGGCAATGGTGTAATCGCCCTCACCGACCGACTCCCAGAACACGCCCTGATCGGCGGCTGCACCGGCAGCTCGGGTACGCACGGTGACCTTATCTGCCACGATGAACGCAGAGTAGAAGCCCACGCCGAACTGACCGATCAGTTGGCTGTCTTTGGCCTGATCGGAACCGATAGATTCGAGGAAGGCTTTGGTCCCTGATTTTGCAATGGTGCCCAGGTTTTCAATCACTTCTTCGCGGCTCATACCAATGCCGTTGTCGGCAATCGTCAGCGTACGCTGGTCTTTATCGAAGGAAAGACGCACACGCAACTCGCCGTCGCCTTCATACAGCTCAGGCGCGGACAGCGCGCGGAAACGCAGCTTGTCGGCGGCGTCTGAGGCGTTTGAGATCAGCTCGCGCAGGAAAATTTCTTTATTGGAGTACAGCGAATGAATCATCAAATGAAGCAGTTGTTTTACTTCAGACTGGAAACCACGGGTTTCTTGACCTTTCATACTCATTGATTACCTCAAAGATATAGCTACCAAAATCGGACAATGAGGATCAAGTGGGGGTCAGGACATTGTTTTTCAAGCGACTGGGGGGAATTTTTTTGGAAAGTAGCGGGGCCGCGATGGCCCCGCTCAGCGTCAGAATTTGATAACGTGGCGACCGGCGAGGGAATGCGACAGCGTGGTGCCGTCGACCATCTCAAGCTCGCCCCCTACCGGCACGCCGTGGGCGATGCGGCTGGCCACTACGCCATACTGACCACACATCTCGGCGATGTAGTTGGCGGTTGCGTCACCTTCCACCGTCGGATTGGTCGCCAGGATCACTTCGGTAACGCTTTCTTTTTCCAGCCGTTGCTCCAACCGATCCAGACCTATATCACCAGGGCCAATGCCGTCCATCGGCGACAGGTGCCCCATCAGCACAAAGTAGCGCCCGGCGAACTGACCGGTCTGCTCGATGGCGTGAATATCAGCCGGGCTTTCCACCACGCAGATCTGGCCGTTTTGTTGACGGCGCGGATTGGCGCAGATGGTGCAGATATCCTGCTCGGTGAAGGTACGGCAATCGGCACAGTGGCCGATTTCCGACATGGCACGGGTCAGAGCCTGCGCCAAACGCATGCCACCGCTGCGATCGCGCTGCAACAGTTGGAATGCCATGCGCTGCGCCGACTTCGGGCCAACGCCCGGCAGGCAACGCAACGCCTCCATCAGTGTTTCAAGGAGCGGGCTGGTTTGCATCAGAACGGCATCTTAAAGCCAGGTGGCAGTTGCATGCCATTGGACACAGACGCCATCTTCTCTTTCTGGGTTTCGTCGATACGACGTGCGGCGTCGTTGATCGCAGCAGCGATCAAATCTTCCAGCATATCTTTATCGTCTTCCATCAGGCTCGGATCGATCTCCACACGACGGCAGTTGTGCGCGCCATTGATGGTGACTTTCACCAGGCCAGCACCGGATTCGCCAGTCACTTCCAATTTGGCGACTTCTTCCTGCATCTGCTGCATTTTTTCTTGCATTTGCTGGGCTTGCTTCATCAGGTTGCCCAGACCGCCTTTACCAAACATAGTCGTCTCTCGTCGCTAGGGCCGCGCACTTTACGCAGCGTTTAAATGGGGCGAATACTCTCTTCATCCAGGTCCGCGTCGAAGAAACGGCGCAGGGTCTGGATATGGGTATCCGCAACGATCGACTGGCGCGCCTGCGCCAGTTTTTCTTCATAAATGGCTTGTCGCCACTCCAGCGGAGTCCGCTCCGCCGGATTATCGTCTTCCACCACGGTCAACTCAACCGGGCTACCGTATAGCTCGCTGAGCGCATCGGTCAGGACCTTCTGCGCCGAAGGCGAATTCAGATGGCGCTGCGACGACCGCAGGTGAAGACAAATCTTACCGGGTTCCAACTGTTGTTTAACCGCGTTTAATGCCAGTTGCTGCACCAGTTTTGGAATTTTAAGCTTATCGATTTCCGCCGCCCAGGCATCGCGTTCCAGCGATTCAGCCACCAGTTTGGCCGACAGCTCGGGCGTTTTCTCATGCTCAAGCGCGGTGCGCAACGCTTTCGGCGTAGCCAGCGGCTCCGGCTCGGCCTCCGGCTCGGTCAGTGCGCGCCAGCGGTAAGCCTCCGGCTTGGCCGGTTTTTCCTGCACGATCTTTTCCGCCTGGCGCTGCTGGCTGCGCTCAGTCACGGAAGCCAACCGCTCCAGTGCCGAGTTCGCCGGCCGCGCTTTTCCAGGCGCCGCCGGTTCACTCTTTTTTGTTGTGGATGCTCCCTGCTGCCTCAGCAGTTGGGTACGCGCCTTTAATAATTGCGCGGTGGCATCCGGTAAATTCGCTTGCTGGCTGTTTTGCGGTGCAACCTGCCCTAACGGCGGTGGTGTGTCCTGAAACTGCGGCGGCTGGGCCGCCTGAGCCTGTGGTTGTGCCATTTGCACCGGCGCGGTTTGCACCATGGCTACCGGCTCCGATATCACCGCTTTCGGGTGAAACGCCAGCGCACGCAGCAGGGTCATTTCAACCCCCATGCGACGATCCGGCGCAAAGGCCAGCTCTTTGCGGCCAACCAACAGCGTTTGGTAATAGAGTTGTACATCAGTCGGCGGCAAAGTACGCGCCAGCTCACGCAGCCGCTGTTCAATGGCAGCGTAATGATTATCCAACACCGACGGCAGCAACTGTACCATCGCAATACGGTGCAGCAACGCCAGTGTCTCGATCAGCAGATTTTCCCAATCGACACCGCGCGAAGCAGCCTGCGCGACCTGGGCCATCACCTTCTCGCCATCGGCACTGACCAGCGCTTCGAGGATCGCCAGGGGTTGTTCATCGTCAAGCGTACCGAGCATTTGGCTGACGGTGGCGGTGGTCACCTGCCCCTGTCCCATGGCAATCGCTTGGTCAGTGAGGCTCAGTGCATCACGCATGCTGCCATCGGCGGCACGCGCCAATAGCTGCAACGCACGCTGATCGCTGGTGATCTGTTCTGCCTGCAGCACCGTTTCCAATTGGCTGCGGATCTGATCGACATCCAGCGCCTTCAAATGAAATTGCAGACAGCGGGACAAAATGGTCACCGGCAACTTTTGCGGATCGGTGGTTGCCAACAGGAATTTGACGTGCGAAGGCGGCTCTTCCAGCGTTTTCAACAGCGCATTAAAGCTGTGGCGCGAGAGCATGTGCACTTCGTCAATCAGGTAAACCTTGAAGCGGCCACGGGCGGGGGCGTACTGGACGTTATCCAGCAAATCGCGGGTATCTTCCACCTTGGTTCTGGACGCGGCGTCAATCTCGATAAGATCGACAAAACGCCCCTGCTCAATCTCGCGGCAGTTATCACATTGACCGCACGGCGTGGCGGTGATGCCGGTTTCACAGTTCAGGCCTTTGGCCAGCAGGCGCGCAATGGTGGTTTTACCCACGCCGCGCGTGCCCGAGAACAGATAGGCGTGATGGATCCGCCCCAGCGAGAGGCCGTTAGCCAGTGCAGTCAGGACGTGTTCCTGTCCGACAACATCTGCAAACGTTTGAGGGCGCCACTTACGGGCTAGAACCTGATAGCTCATTAATACCGGAAAAGTCGAGTAATCTGGAGGGTCATGCTAACACAGCCCCGCGGCGATCCGCGAGGCCGTTGTGGTAATGCGGATCAGTGGCCGGAGAAGTTGACCAGGCTGTAGCATTCAATACCCAGGGTATTTAAACGCGCTTCACCGCCGAGCTCCGGCAGATTGATAATAAAGGCGGCGTCTGTCACTTCCCCCCCCAAACGGCGGATCAGTTTTGCGGTAGCTTCTATAGTGCCACCCGTGGCCAGCAGATCGTCCACCACCAGCACTTTATCACCGGCGCTGATAGCATCGGTGTGAATTTCCAACTTGTCGGTGCCGTATTCCAGCTCATAGCTCTCGCTGAGGGTGGCACGCGGCAGTTTGCCCGGTTTGCGCACCGGTACAAAACCCACGCCCAGCGCCAACGCCACCGGTGCGCCAAACAGAAAGCCGCGCGCTTCGGTGCCAACCACTTTGGTCACGCCCGCTTCGCGAAAACGCTCAACCAGCAATTCGATGCTGGCAGCGTAAGCCAGCGGGTTTTCCAGCAGGCTGGTGACGTCGCGGAACAGTATGCCCGGCTTAGGGTAATCCGGGATGGTTTTGATACTGTCTTTAATAAACTGAAGCTGCTGCGCAGTAGCGGTCATAATTGTTGCCTGATAAAACTGCCTGATGACTTGCGCGCAGGTCATCTTAACCCGCACACGAAAACGGTCAAATCTATGCAAACTGGCGGACAAATGCAACCGACGGTGTGCGATCAGTGCTGTTTTTGTTGCGGCAGGTCAACAACCGGCAACCGTGACATAAAGATCAGCAGAACGGCCAGCATCACTAACAGTAAGCCGCGCACCCACCAAAGCTTCACCAACCACAGCGAAACCGCAAACGTCAGCACAATCATCAATACGGCCTTCCATTTGGTCCCTGGCGGCAATGCGCGGTGCTGTTGCCAGTGGCGCAAGTAGGGGCCAAACCATGAACGGTACAGCAACCAGCCGTGAAATCGCGGGGATGAACGGGCAAAACACCATGCGGCCAACAGTAAAAAGGGCGTGGTGGGCAGCAGCGGCAATACCACGCCCAGCGTCGCCAGCACCACCGCCAGCCAACCGAGGATTATCAATAACCAACGCGTCATGGGGCTCCTTGTCCATCAACCTGTCTGACGTCACTTTATCACCAGCCTCCCCAGCATCACCAGTCGCAACGGCCGGAATATGCTTACAGCGCTTGTTTCACGGTGTGAACGCGTGCAAGCTGAACCCACTATCATCGTCATGGAGCCAACGTGAGTACTCAGCGTCTTTTACAAGTGTTAGAACAACAGATCACGGTGTTAGCCGGCGAAATCACGCCGCAAGGCGACGCGCCGATCCCTCAGGCACGCTTTGACGCTGCGTTATTTTCCAACCGTGGCACCCGGCTGCGCGATTACCTGACAGAAGTACAAAAGAACTTCGCCCAGTTGCAGACCGCCGCCAACGACAGCCGCACCACCCAGGTAGCCTTTCTGGCCGAGAGACTGGTGGCGCAGATCACCGCTCTGCAGCGCGAATTGGCGACCCAGGCACTACGCCGGAAAAATCAACCCAGGGAAGTCGTGGCGGCCGATTTGTACCATAAGCTGGCTGAGCATCAGGATTATGAGCGTCGGATCATTTCGATGATCCAGGATCGGGAAAGCCTGTTAGGTAGACAGACCACGCTGGCAGCTCAGCAAAAACTGCAGCATGAGCTGGCGGCGCTGGAAGGCCGATTGATGCGTTGCCGTCAGGCGCTGGCACGAATCGAGCGCAGTATTGAACGTAAAGAAAACGGTTTTTGAAGATTTATCACAATATTTTAATGTTTATTCCCCGCCGCGGACCTTGTTCACTATACTCAGCCGAAGCGAAGCATCACTCATTCATCTCAATTTAAACGTGGGTTTTATGTCTCTAGAAAATGCCTCAGCAGAATTGCAACTGGCGGTAGATCTGATTTACCTGCTGGAATGCAATGAGATCGATCCGGCCACCGCGCTGGCGGCGCTGGATATTGTCAAACGGGACTACCAGGAAAAGTTGCAGCGCAACGGTGTTACCTCCCCTTATCTGCCTGTCGGCCAGTAAAAAGGGTTCAGCCTGCGCTGAACCCTTGCTTCTCATTCCATTATCATCCTGCCAACGTACCGCCTTCATCCGGCGATAATGTCCGTTTCACTTCCTGCACCTCGTTGCCCTGCTGATTGTGCAAATACACCTCAAGCTGGTTGAAGGCGATATTGATATCGTTCTCACGGCACAGGCGTTCGATCGAGCGGTTCAGTTCGTCAACGGTGTAGCTGCGGTCACGCAACTCACGCACGTAAAGGCGCAGTTCGTGATCCAGCGTGCTGGCACCGAAATTAAGGAAGAACACCTGCGGCTCGGGATCGGTCATCACCCGCGGGTTATCGCGCGCCGCCTGTAAAAGTACCGCTTTCACCTTGTCCAGGTCAGATCCGTAGGCTACGCCAACCTTGATCAATACGCGGGTAATGGTGTCTGACAGCGACCAGTTGATCAACCGCTCGGTGACAAACGCCTTGTTCGGGATGATCACTTCTTTGCGGTCAAAATCGGTGATGGTGGTGGCACGAATACGGATTTTACTGACCGAGCCTGAGAAACTGCCGATAGTAATGGTATCGCCGATACGGATCGGCCGTTCAAACAGGATAATCAGACCGGAGACAAAGTTGGCGAAAATCTCCTGTAAACCGAAGCCCAATCCGACGGTCAAACCGGCCGCCAGCCACTGCAGCTTATCCCAGGATACACCCAGCGATCCCAGTGCGGTCACCGCACCTACGGTGGTGATCAGATAGGTCAGTATGGTGGTGACGGCGTAAGAGGTCCCCTGCCGCAACTGCAGCCGCGACAACACCACCACCTCCAGTAAACCCGGCAGGTTGCGCGTCATGACGTAGGCAACGATTACCGCAGCTATTGCTACCATCATATTGCCCAACGTTACCGCCTGCGCCACGCTGCTGCCGGCAACGGTAGCGGTGTAATGCCATAGCGTGATGCTGTCCAGATACGAAATCACCGTCACCAGATCGGACCAAATGGCATAAAAAGCACTGGCGAAGATAATAAACAGCGCCATGGTGGTCAGACGCAGCGACTGCTGGTTGATTTGATCGAGCGCTAAAGGAGGTTCTTCAACCGGTTCCAGCCCTTCGGCTCCCTCTTTCTCTTTCGCCAGGCTCTGACGACGGGCCAGCGCACGGCGGTAGGCCAGGCGGCGGGCCGCGACGCTCAATCCCCGGATCGCAGTCAGATAGACAATATTCCACAGGAAAAACAGGTACAGACTGTCGATCCAGCGGCCGGCCAGCCGCAGCGTGGTGTAGAAGTAACCGGCAAACATCAGCCCAAGCAGGATCAACGGCGTGGCCGCAATGGCGGTCACTATCACCAACCGTACCGCGTGCGAACCTTTCTCGCGCCAACTGTCACGGCACATCGGGAACACCAGCACGGTCAGCAGTGCCAACGTCAGCATGACCACCACTTGGCCAATCACGTCTTCCACCAGCCGCAGCGGCGCTTTCTCGCCCAGTACCGACCAGAAGATCAACGGCAGCAGCGCCATGCCCAAGCGCACCGCCTGACGGCGGTAATGCGCACAAAGCTCAGGGGTGAAATTGAAGTGGCGCTCACAAACGCCGCCCACTGCCAGCATGCGGTAGGTGAAGCCGAAAATCAGCCAAAACAGTGCCAACTGCTGCGACAGCGCCCAGATGAAATCACTGAGGCCAATTTCGGCACGCTCCCCCCAAAATCCCGCCCCCAGCAGCAGCGCCGAACCGGGTAATACCTTCAGCAAGGTCAGTAAGATGGCTTTTGGTGTGTGCAGTTGGCCATCGCGCTTTAACTGCCCGACATCGTTGGCCAGCCGTTGCAAATGGCTGTCGATCAGCTTGTAACGCCAGCGTAACAGACCGAGCAGCAGCAGCAGCGGGATCAGCACCAGCAGTGAATTCAAACCGCCCTGCACTATTTTGCCAAGTTCTAATTTGAAATCGAGGGTGGCAAGCTGATCTCTGACCGCCCCCGGCAGGGCTTTCAACCACGCCAAATCAACCGGTTTGTTACTGTTAACCCAGAAAATTTGCTGGGTCAGCGTATCCCGCAGTGAGCTGTTAACGCTGGTCAACTGCTGCTGGTTGATCTGCAGGTTGATCGACTGCGCCAATTGATTGCTTAGCTGTTTGTTCAACTGATCCAACAGTTCACGCCGCATATCGACGATTTCGTTTAAAGCGTCAAGCACGTCTCCACTGGCCTTTTCTTTACTGTCGGCAACCAGCTTATTGATGTAATCGTCGCCTTTGAACAGGTCGTCGCGCTGCTGATTGATATCAAACTGTTCCAGACGCAGATCGGCGATACGCGTGCCCATGTCTGCCACCAGCGTCCCCTGCGGCAGGCTTTGCTGCTGTTGATACAAAATACGTGACAGCACCAGACTGCCTTTGAGCACCTGGATCTGTTCTTTCAGATTGCGTTCCGCCTGCAAGCCACGATCGAGCCAGTTCTTTACCCGAATATTCTGCTGGAACAGCACGTTGCTCTCTTCGGTGGCGGCAATCAGCCGTTGGCTGAGCTGGCGGTTAACGTCTAGCTCCTTACTGACCAGCTTATCGTGCTGAATGTCCGTAGCATCTTCCGGGTTCTGCGCCTCTTTGGCGGTTTTTTCCGACAGTGTCAGGCGCTTGCTGTTGACCACTTCTTGCAGCAACTGCACGTTGTGATCCAGCGCATCAATATGCCCGGTGGTATAATCGCGCTGTTTTTGCAGTAGATCCTGCAGGGTGGTGTTGGCTTCCAGGCTTTTGCGCTGCAGATCAATTTGCGCATTGAGCAACGTCTGTTCGGTTGCCAGCATGACTAACTGGCTGTCGCGCAGTGAATTTTGGCCCGGCGTCCGATCGTTGATCTGGTTACGGATCTCCTGCAGACGCTGCGAGGCGGTGTACATGCTGCTCTGCACTCGCTCTGGCTGGGTCTGCAGTGAAACCAGTTGGCTGTTATAGGTCGACAGGTTTTCCTGCGCAGTCTGCAGATCGTCGAGGGTTTGATAAAGGCGACTTTCCAACTGGCGCAGCGAAAGCTGCAGCAGCTCGCCCCTGGCGGCCGTGCCATCTACCGGCGTCTTGAGTGCATCAAGATCGGCGGTTACCTGACGCAGTTTGCCCGGCGCCAGTTGCAACTGCTGTTTAAGCTGAGCGCTATCTTGTTTGGTGCGTTCAATCGCATCCAGCAGCTCAAGCGTGCGGGCCAAATCTTGCTGGGTGAGCTTATTGACCGAGGTCAACGTCTTTTGCTTGTTCAGCGCTTCAATCTGGCTTTGAATTTCGCTGCGGGACGGCAGGTCGCCATTAAAGGACGCATAGGCCACAGGTTGGCACACCGCACAAACAGCAATCAGTAAAAACAGGGCAAGGGTGCGGGAAAGGCCCACACTCAGGAATGAGGGAAACGCCAGAAAAGAACCTTTAGCTAACCTGCGATGCATGATTTGGCTTCGAATCAATAATAAAGAAGCTTAAAGATTATCACGATCGCAGATAGCCAAAGAATAAGAAAAGCATTGCTGGTGATGTACAGATGTCGCAGGATTAGAATGTCAGCACTTTCTCGGCCGCCAAAGTCCACTGCGCCAGCTCGACCAGGGTACCGATCTCTACTCCATCCGCCAGTGGCAGTTGGCTCACGCCACGTGCGTCGGCGCAGGTCTTGCACAGTTTCACCGGGACCTGTTGCGCAGTGAGAATCTCCAACATCTGCTGTAAATGGTACCCTTCACGCGGCTGTTGTCCAGCCAGCCCGGCTACCACCGCATCAGACATCAGAAACAGTTTCAGGTCGAGATCGCTTTGCTGCTCTTTCAGAGTCATGGCCAGACGCAAGGCGTTAAACAGGGATTCATTGCCATAAGCGGCACCATTGGCAATCAACACAACGGATGACATGGTGTTTCTCCTAACTATGAAGGATAGATTTCGACGCTGCGGGGCTGCGTCGCCAGTTCTTCCGGCTTGACTCGTAAAGCGGGACTGAATTGGACCATTTCGAGGAAGGAGTCGATCAGCGCCATCGCTTCGGCTTTCAGATCAAAGCTCTCCGGCATAAACAGCCAATTCTCCATCAGGCCGGTAATATAGGCATGCAGGATAATTGCCGTGCGGCGAGTGTGCAAATCAACGGGCAGTTGGCCATGCTCAATACAGCCACGCAGCACCGACTCAATGCGTTCATAACCTGTCAGGTACAAGACTTTACGCGCTTCATGCAGCGGCATCATCTCACCGACGAATTCGCACTTGTGGAAAACGATCTCCAACAGCGCTCGGCGGCGGCTGTCATCAACCGTAGCCGTCAGAATGTAAATCAGAATTTCTCGTAAAATACGCAGTGGATTCTCAGGGAACTTTGCTTGATACTCTAGTTCCAGATCGCCAATTTTTGACTCTGATAATTCCCAAACTTCGTTAAACAGGTCTACCTTGTTCTTGAAGTGCCAATAAATTGCACCACGCGTAACTCCGGCAGCAGTAGCAATATCTGTCAGTGACGTTGCGGAAACGCCACGTTCAGAGAATTCTTGCACCGCAGCATCAAGTATGTGCTGTCGAGTTTCCAGCGCCTGCTGTTTGGTTTTTCGTGCCATGACGTTGTTTTTTAGGGGGAGTGTGATTTACATACATTCGCGTATGTATGTACCATAGCACGCACATATAATTAACGCAGCAATGGGTTTTTAAGCTTGTGATCCATTGATCATTTTGAAATCGGACACTTGAGGTTTTTCTATGAACAAAAACAGAGGGTTAACGCCTCTGGCGGCAGTTCTGATGCTTTCAGGCAGCTTAATGCTTACAGGATGTAACGATAAAGAAACCCAACAGCAAGGCGCCCAACCACCGGCTCCCGAAGTGGGTGTAGTGACATTGAAGGCCGAGCCTCTCAATATGACTACCGATCTTCCTGGCCGTACCGCTGCGTATCGTATCGCCGAAGTTCGCCCTCAGGTCAGTGGCATTATCCTGAAACGCAACTTTGTTGAAGGCAGCGATATCAAGGCAGGCACTTCCCTGTATCAGATTGATCCTGCAACCTACCAGGCAAGCTATGACAGCGCCAAAGGTGATCTGGCCAAAGCACAGGCCAGCGCCTCTATCGCGCGCGTAACGGTCAACCGCTACAAACCCTTGCTGGGCACCAGTTACATCAGCAAGCAGGATTACGATAATGCCGTTTCCAACCTGCAGCAGGCTGACGCCACTGTGATAGCCGCAAAAGCGGCGGTAGAAACTGCGCGTATCAACCTGGCTTACACTAAAGTGACATCCCCAATTTCCGGACGTATCGGCAAATCTTCCGTAACCGAAGGCGCGCTGGTCAGCAACGGTCAAACCACGGCGCTGTCTACCGTGCAACAGTTGGATCCGATTTACGTCGACGTTACCCAATCGAGCAACGACTTCCTGCGCCTGAAGCAAGAACTGGCCAGCGGTGCGCTGAAACAGGAAAACGGCAAGGCCAAGGTGAAACTGCTGCTGGAGAACGGTGCGCAATACGCTCAGGAAGGCACGCTGGAATTCTCTGACGTCACCGTGGATGAAACCACCGGTTCTATCACCATTCGCGCCCTGTTCCCTAACCCGAACGATACGCTGCTGCCAGGTATGTTCGTTCGCGCCCGTCTGGACGAAGGCGTACGTAGCGATGCATTGCTGGTGCCACAGCAGGGTGTAACGCGTAACACGCGTGGCGAAGCTACCGCGATGGTGGTGGGCGCTGACGATAAAGTCGAAATGCGCACGCTGAAAGCGGACCAAGCGATTGGTGACAAATGGTTGGTTACCGACGGTCTCAAAGCCGGCGACCGCGTGATTGTCACTGGCCTGATGAAAGTCCGCCCAGGCGCTCAGGTAAAAGTGCAGGAAGTTGACACTCAGGCGCAAAAGCAGCCGCAGTCTGAAGCGCAGAAGTCATAAAAAGGAGCCGTTAAGACATGGCTAAGTTCTTTATAGATCGCCCGATTTTCGCTTGGGTAATCGCCATCATCGTCATGTTGGCGGGTGTGCTGTCAATAATGAAACTGCCGGTTGCGCAGTATCCAACTATTGCACCACCAGCGGTTAGTATTTCCGCAAACTATCCGGGCGCAGATGCAAAAACGGTGCAGGATACCGTGACTCAGATTATCGAACAGAACATGAACGGTATCGATAATCTGATGTACATGTCCTCCACCAGTGATTCCTCTGGTAGCGTAACCATTACACTGACGTTTAACTCCGGAACAGACCCTGACATCGCTCAGGTTCAGGTACAGAACAAACTGTCATTGGCTACGCCGTTACTGCCGCAAGAAGTCCAGCAGCAGGGCCTGAAAGTTGAAAAGTCCAGCAGCGGCTTCCTGATGGTAGCCGGCTTCATTTCCGACGATCCTAGCATGACTCAGGACGATATCGCGGACTATGTGGCCTCCAACATCAAGGACCCGATCAGCCGTTCAGCCGGCGTGGGTGAAGTGCAGCTGTTTGGTGCCCAGTACGCGATGCGTGTCTGGTTGGATCCAAATAAGCTCAATAACTTCCAATTGACCACCACGGATGTGACATCCGCCATTACCGAGCAGAACAACCAGATCGCCGCAGGGCAATTGGGCGGGATGCCACCGGTGCCGGGTCAACAACTTAACGCCTCAATCATCGCGCAGACCCGTCTGACCTCACCTGAAGAGTTCGGCAAAATTCTGTTGAAGGTGAATGCCGACGGTTCTCAGGTTCGCCTGAGCGACGTGGCACACATTGAGCGCGGAGCTGAAAGCTATGCCGTGACCGCACGTTATAACGGCAAACCGGCGGCGGGTCTGGGTATCAAACTGGCTACAGGTGCCAACGCCCTGAACACTGCACAGGGTGTGAAAGACGCGCTGAACAAAATGCAGCCTTTCTTCCCGCAAGGGATGAAAGTGGTTTATCCGTACGACACCACGCCGTTCGTTAAAATCTCGATTAATGAAGTGGTGAAAACGCTGATCGAAGCCATCATCCTGGTATTCCTGGTGATGTATTTGTTCCTGCAAAACTTCCGCGCAACCTTGATCCCAACCATTGCGGTACCGGTGGTGTTGCTGGGTACCTTTGCCATTCTGGCAGCCTTCGGCTTCTCGATAAACACCCTGACGATGTTCGGCATGGTGCTGGCGATAGGCTTGCTGGTGGATGATGCCATCGTGGTGGTAGAGAACGTCGAGCGTGTGATGTCCGAAGAGGGACTGCCGCCGAAAGAAGCCACCAAGAAATCGATGGGGCAAATCCAGGGCGCGTTGGTCGGTATTGCCATGGTGCTGTCGGCAGTATTCGTTCCAATGGCGTTCTTCGGCGGCTCGACCGGTGCCATTTACCGTCAGTTCTCCATCACCATCATTTCCGCGATGGCGCTGTCGGTACTGGTTGCGTTGATTCTGACGCCTGCACTGTGCGCCACCTTGTTGAAACCCGTAGCGAAAGGCGACCACGGGGTTAAAACCGGCTTCTTCGGTTGGTTTAACCGCATGTTCGAAAAGAGTACCCATCACTACACCGACAGCATAGCCAACATTCTGCGCAGCACCGGTCGTTATCTGGTGATCTACCTGCTGATCGTGGTCGGCATGGCGCTGCTGTTCCTGCGCTTGCCTTCCTCGTTCCTGCCGGACGAAGATCAGGGCATTTTGCTGACCATGGTGCAGTTGCCTGCGGGTGCTACCGAAGCTCGTACCTCTAAGGTGCTGGAAGAAGTTACCGACTACTTCCTGACCAAAGAAAAAGACAACGTGGTTTCAGTGTTTACCGTTGCGGGCTTCGGCTTTAACGGTAATGGTCAGAACAACGGTCTGTCGTTTGTCAGTCTGAAAGACTGGTCTGAACGTAAAGGTGAAGGGAATAAAGTACCGGCGATTGCAGGCCGCGCAATGGGCGCGTTCTCGCAAATCAAAGATGGCCTGGTATTCCCGTTCAATCTGCCGGCGATTATCGAACTGGGTACCGCGACCGGTTTTGACTTCCAGCTGATCGACCAGGGTGGTGTGGGACATGAGAAACTGACCGAAGCACGTAACCAGTTGCTGGGCATGGCTGCCGAGCATCCGGACATGCTGGTGGGCATGCGCCCTAACGGTCTGGAAGATACGCCGCAGTTCAAGCTGATTATCGACCAGGAAAAAGCCAAGGCGCTGGGTGTCAGCATCACCACCATTAACAGCACGCTGAGCACCGCGTTGGGTGGTTCTTACATTAACGACTTCATCGACCGTGGTCGTGTGAAGAAAGTGTACGTACAGGCTGATGCCCCCTTCCGTATGTTGCCGGAAGACATTAATAAATGGTTTGTCCGCGGCACCAGCGGCCAGATGGTTCCGTTCTCCGCCTTCTCCTCGGCGAAATGGGAATACGGTTCACCGCGTCTGGAACGTTATAACGGCCTGCCTTCCATGGAAATTTTAGGTCAGGCAACGCCAGGCAAGAGTACCGGTGAAGCCATGAACCTGATGGAAGAACTGGCCTCCAAGCTGCCGAGCGGCATTGGTTATGACTGGACCGGTATGTCCTATCAGGAACGTCTGTCCGGCAACCAGGCTCCGGCACTGTATGCCATCTCGATTCTGGTGGTATTCCTGTGTCTGGCAGCATTGTACGAGAGCTGGTCAATTCCGTTCTCGGTCATGCTGGTTCTGCCACTGGGGGTTATCGGTGCGTTGCTGGCAGCCACCATGCGCGGCCTTAACAACGACGTTTACTTCCAGGTGGGGCTGTTGACCACCATAGGTCTGTCGGCGAAGAACGCCATATTGATTGTGGAATTCGCCAAGGATCTGATGGATAAAGAAGGCAAGGGTCTGATAGAAGCCACATTGGAAGCGGTGCGTATGCGTCTGCGTCCAATTCTGATGACTTCCTTGGCATTCATCCTCGGGGTACTGCCGCTGGTTATCAGCAGCGGTG
Organism: Serratia sp. NA_13; assembly: GCF_052691735.1. Lineage (NCBI taxonomy): Bacteria > Pseudomonadati > Pseudomonadota > Gammaproteobacteria > Enterobacterales > Yersiniaceae > Serratia > Serratia sp. NA_13. The sequence goes on along the minus strand of NZ_JBQZFV010000002.1, from coordinate 220,496 downwards.
CAGGCTCCGGCGCACAGAACGCGGTAGGTACCGGCGTTATGGGCGGGATGATTACCGCGACCGTGCTGGCCATCTTCTTCGTTCCGGTCTTCTTCGTGGTGGTTCGCCGCCGCTTCAGCAAGAAGTCTGACGATATAGAACACAGCCACCCAGTTGATCATCACTGATTAAAGTAGTGCTCCCGAACCTCTGAATACAAAGGCCGCTTATGCGGCCTTTTTCTTTAGCTTCATCGCCTTAATGCAAACCACTCTCATTAATTTATCGGCAGACGCATTTTGTACTTGATCCGCCTTGCCGTGCGGCGCATAATGAATGTTATAGTATAACATAACATTGGAACGCATCATGAAAGCAGGCATCCACCCAAACTACCGTACCGTGGTGTTCCACGACCTCAGCGCCGATACCTACTTCAAGGTGGGTTCGACCATTAACACCGATCGCACCATTGAGCTTGAAGGTGAAAGCTGGCCGTATGTCACCCTCGACATCTCTTCCGCTTCGCACCCGTATTACACCGGCAAACAGAAAGAGTTCTCTAAAGAAGGTAGCACCGCGCGCTTCCAGCAGCGTTTTGGCCGCTTTTTTACCGGCAATAAGTAACAGGGGATCCACATGCAGGTTTTGAGTTCATTGCGTTCGGCGAAGAATCGCCATCCGGATTGCAAGGTCGTGCGCCGTAAAGGCCGTATCTATGTGATCTGTAAAACCAACCCCCGCTTCAAAGCGGTACAGGGACGTAAGAAAAAGCGCTAAGTAAAGCAGTGATCTGTCTGTCGCAAAGCCCCGTTGCTGCTCAACGGGGCTTTTTTTATGGAGAAACGGAAACGCTTTCAGTGGCCCTATCCTGATGAAAGGGCCACTGCGGTTTACTTCATGCTGCCGAGCAAGGTATCAACGTTGTGTTTGAACGCCTGCACGTAAGTAGCTGCCGGCCCTTGCGGTTTGGACAGCGCCTCTGGATACAGTTCACCACCGGCTTTGGCACCCGTGGCGGCAGCAATTTGCTTCACCAGGCGCGGATCGGTTTGGTTCTCAATAAAGTAGACATTAACCTTCTCCTGCTTGATCTGTTTGATCAGCCCGGCCACGTCGCTGGCACTCGCCTCAGCTTCGGTAGAGAAGCCGACCGGGGCAAGGAAGGTGACGCCATATTCTTGGCCAAAATAGCCAAAAGCATCGTGACTGGTCAGCACCTTGCGCTTTTGCTGGGGCACTGCGGCAAACTGCGTTTTGGCCCACAGATCCAACTTCTGCAGTTGCTGGATATACTCCGCACCACGCTGACGGAAATAGTTGGCATCCTCAGGGTCTGCGGCAATCAGCGCGTTCATCACGTTGGTAGCGTACTGCACGCCATTCTTCATGCTGTTCCAGGCGTGGGGATCGGTGACCTCTTTGCCGTCTTCGTTCATCTGGCGCGAGTTGATCCCCTGCGATGCGGTAATAACCTGCCCCTTGTAACCCGAGGCACTGACCAGGCGATCGATCCCCCCTTCCAGCCCCAGGCCACTGACGAACACCACATCAGCCTGCGACAGTAGCTTGCTATCTTTCGGGGAGGGTTCGAAACTGTGCGGATCGCCGTCCGGCCCCACCAGCGTAGAGACATTGACGCGTTCTCCCCCCACCTGCTTGACGATATCCCCGAGGATAGAAAAACTGGCGACGGCATCCACAGTCTTTGCCATGGCCAATGGACTGGACAGCAGAGCAGCGACTGCCAGCGATATAGGTAAACGTTTCATACTTTCTCCTTGCACTTGGTACTTCTCAACGGCGCGCCAGGGAATAAATCCCCCCACGCGTCCCAAACAAAATTGACCCAAAGAAAATCACGCTGGCGCTGAGCACGATCGCCGGCCCGGCAGGCAATGACGCGTAATACGACCATTCCAGCCCGACAAGGCTTGAAAGCATGCCGATACCCATAGCCACCGCCAACATATGTGGCAAATTACTCGCCCAAAAGCGCGCGCTGGCGGCGGGAAGCATCATCAGCCCGACTGACATCAATGTGCCGAGGATCTGGAAACCAGCGACCAGATTGATCACCACCAGCGCCAGGAACAATCCGTGTATCAGCGCCAGCCAACGTGGTGCGCTGACGCGTAAAAAGGTGGCATCAAAAGATTCAATCACCAGGGCACGGTACAGTGCGGCCAATGCCAGCAGCGAAAAGCTGGCTATCGCCCCCACCATCACAATCGCATGAACATCCACTGCCAGAATCGAGCCGAATAACACATGCAGCAAATCAACGCTGGAACCGCGCAGCGAGACTAAAGTGACACCCAACGCCAGCGAACCCAGGTAAAAACCGGCGAAACTGGCGTCCTCTTTCAGCGGCGTTCGTCGGCTGACCAGCCCGGATAGCATTGCCACCGCCAGCCCGGCAATAAAGCCACCGACGCCCATCGCCACCATCGACATGCCGGAAATCAGATAGCCTATCGCCGCACCGGGCAAGACCGCATGAGATAGTGCATCTCCGACCAAACTCATGCGCCGCAACAGCAGAAAAACCCCCAACGGCGCTGCACTGAGCGACAAGGCAAAGCAAGCCACCAGCGCACGGCGCATAAAACCGAACGAGGCAAAAGGATCGACAAGGAGATCAACTAACGTCATTGCGCCACCGCCATTTGACACAGCGGCGAGCTGGCAATATTCAACGCTGGAATGTGTTCCAGCACCCGATCTGCCGCCCCCCAGTGACAACACTGTGGCGTCAATAATAAGGCCTGCGGGAAATGCTTCGCCACCATCGACATGTCATGCAGCACCGCAATGACCGTCCTTCCCTGTCGATGCAACTGAGCGATCACTTGCAGCAATAGCTGGATTGTGGCGCTGTCGATACCGGTAAAAGGTTCATCCAGTAAAATCAGCGGTGCCTGCTGGACCAGCAGGCGGGCAAACAATACTCGCTGCAGTTGGCCACCGGAAAGCTCACCAACCGGGCTACGGGCCATAGAAGTCATCCCTAGGGTATCCAGCGCCTCGGCAATCTGCAGTGCAGCACGCTTATTCAGCCCAGCAAACATCCCCATCTGCGGCCAGCTTCCCATCGCCACCAGATCGCTGACGACTATTGGGAATTGACGATCCAGCTCGGCCTGCTGTGGCAAATAAGCCATGCGCGGTAATTTATTTCCGCTAAAAGACAGGGCCCCACTTTGTAGAGGCAAAAGACCGGCCAACGTTTTCAACAATGTTGACTTACCGGCACCGTTCACGCCGACGACGGCAGTCAAAGAGCCGGCGGTGAAGTGACCGCTGAGCGGCGGAAAAAGCGGAGTACTACCATAGCCCATGACAGCCTGTTTTAAGCTAATCATGGCAACGCTACCGCCCAGTAGATGCCTAGCCAGAGTATGGCCAGTAACAAAATGGCAATGCCACAGCGCAATCGGGCAGAGGCAGTGAACAAGGAGTTTAAAGACGGCATAGCGCCATCTTGCGGTGTGGATGTCAGTTTCATGGCCGGACGGAAGGAAAGTCAATTGTTATATTATAACATCACAAACATTTCACTAACTCAAGCCCCCATACTACGATTAATGCAACTGAACGTAACAAGGGATGCGCTACTTTCGCTGGCAATTCACCGGCTTGACAACGTCAGTGTTACTCCTTCCTAAATATACCGAGAAGTATCAGGGTTATTAATCGATAAACAACGTTGGGATTCTGTAAAAAAGCCAACTGTTAACGAAAAGTTTACCGACGAATTGATAAAAAAGGAGTAACATTAATAGATAGAATCGCTATACTGTCAGGCATTAAATGCAAGTAACTCTTCGCTGCGGCACAATGACGGAAGCACTTTCTGTTAAAAAACTAAAGAAAGTGATTAACGAAAAAATATCAGAGTTGGTGCCTGCATTGACCAGCGGCCAGAGTTTTTATTCTGAAAGCGCGCGTTATGCTGAAGGTTCATTAGAAATACTTGATATTCAGGAATTGAACAGCCGCCAGTATTCAATGAGTTACCGCTATAAATGGACAATTTTCAATGCCTGTCTGGATATCAACGCCGAGGAATACATCAGCGATAGCGTCACTTTCAGCCTTGCCGAAGCGGGACTCATCTTTGACATCATTGATAACTCCCGTCCATCTACCGCAGATGAATTGTAAGTTTACGTAATAACAGCAGGCCAGATGCGAAGAAATGATTTATATTCATTATACGGGAAGTTTATTTTATCATCATCTTTAAGCTACCTCTGTCTATGATGTAAATCAGCTTACTCACAGAGTGTTATCAACACCGAAATTAAGACTTACGGAGGGGATGATATGGATGAGTATTCGCCTAAACGGCACGATATTGCTCAGCTGAAATTCTTGTGTGAAAACCTGTATGATGAAGGTATCGCCACTCTGGGCGACAGCCACCATGGCTGGGTGAACGATCCGACGTCTTCCGTCAACCTCCAGCTTAATGAGTTGATCGAACATATTGCTTCGTTTGTGATGAGTTATAAAATTAAATACATGGACGAAAGTGATTTATCGGAACTGGTCGAAGAGTACCTCGATGATACCTACACGCTGTTCAGCAGTTACGGTATAAATGATTCCGATCTGCGTCGCTGGCAGAAAACCAAGGCGCGATTATTCAGAATGTTCTCAGGAGAGGACATCTGTACGACAATGAAAACTTAGGGGATAATTATCCCCAAATTATTCTATTCGACGGTTTATAACACCAAAGGTTATCATGACTAAAATTGATTATCTGATGCGTTTACGTAAATGCACCACGATCGAAACACTGGAACGCGTTATTGAAAAAAACAAGTATGAGCTTTCAGATGACGAATTGGAGCTGTTTTACTCCGCGGCAGACCACCGTCTTGCCGAGCTCACCATGAATAAACTGTACGATAAAATCCCTGTTGCCGTTTGGAAATTCGTACGGTAATCCAGGTGATAAATGCGTTGAGCCGATACCTTTGTCGGCTTCAATGTTTACAGCAAGTACGCATATATCTTATTGACTTACATTGATTTTCATTCACTGCCCCTATCCTGTAATAATAGTCGGTAGCCCCCCTCAGTAATAGCCACTGTCAATTACCCGCTCCTTATTACACCGCCAGAAAATCCATCGGATAACGGCGGCGCACCAGCGGAAAAACCGGCACGCCAAACAGTACGCAAGCTACAACATACGGTGCAGAATCGCATTCTTTTCAAAGTAGTGATGCTTTATCACCGCAGCCACGTGGAGCACAATCATTCCCGCCAGCGCCACACACGAACAACGGTGTATGACAAAAAAGAATCTGTTCACCTCCAGGCTGTCCACCGGCCGGGGGAAATCTATAACGCCAAAGACCTGAAACCCCTTTTCCAACATTAAAAAACCGCTGATCAATACCACGAAAATAAGCAGGTAGAATACCTCGTGCAGCAAATGCACCAACCCCTTCCCATGCCCTTTCAGCATTTCGCCATAGGGGACCGAGGGTCTGAAAAAACGCCAGAGAAAACGTGCCATCATCAGCGGCGTCAGCACCAGAGCCAACGACATATTGGTCTCCGAGAAAAAGGTAAATATCCGCTCATTCGGCATAAAATGCAGTGAATATCCGACAATCATGACGTAAAACATCGCGACGGCAATGATCCAATGCAATAGGCGGCTGAAGAGATCGTAACGAGTTCGGATGCCAATCGTTTCAGTTTGATGTTGCATAAAACCCTCTTAAAAGCGGCCATTGCTGGCCGCTGAATATTCTGTTCGTTATCGGCTTACTTCTTCACAACCCACGCGTCCTGCCAGTTGGATCCCACGCCCGGCTCAAACTGAGTCGCGCCGCGGTTCCACTGCATGCAGTAACCGCTGTAAGGGAAAGGTTTGCACTGATAAACCTTGCCGTCTTTCGGTTGCAGCACCGTGGTGCCGGCGGTGTATTTACTCAGCGCGTTCGGGAAGACGAAGTTGTAGTCGCCATTGCCGCCGCCACCGGTGGATTCTGCTTCCAGATTGAAGTTTTCGATATCAGGCTGAATGCTATGCCCGTTATCGTTAGTCGCAATCACCTTCAACATATGGTGACCTTCGCTGACGTTGTTCAGCTCCATGCTCAACGGCTGGCTGGCGTCATCTACGATGACTTTCAGGTAGCCTTTCTCGGTCTGATGATGGTCGAACACGCGCGCTTCGACGGTCAGCTTGCCCTTCACCTCAGCGTTAAAGGTCAACTGGGATTTACCGTCTTTGATCTTGGTGCTCGACAGCCCGCTAATGCGGATTTCCTCGGTAACGGCCGGTGTTTCTTCCTCATAGGAAATCACCACGCTCTTCAGCGTGCTGCCTTTCTTGGCGAAGACATAGTTGTTACCGGCGATTGGGTTGACGTTGCCATCTTTATCTTTAACACCGGCGCGCACGTCGGCATGGGTGGCGTTAATTTTTTCCGCGAGCGCCTGGCTCCAGCGATTTTTATCAGTCAGCGCTTCGCTGTTGATATCGAGTTCGACCTGTTTGGCAATCACTTCGCCGGCATCACTGAAGAAACGGGCGATAACCTTATCGCCGAGCAACAGGTTTTTGCCGTTGATCTGCCCTTGCAGTTGCTGGTTCCACTCGGAAACAATGCCGCTATCTTCAAAGTTAACGTCGACAGCCTGATAGAAGCTGTTTACCGTGTCGTTAATTTCCCACACGCCGTAAATCACCTGGTAACCGGTTCTTTCCGGAACTACGCACTGGTGAACCTCACGCTCTTTTGGCGCATTGCCGTGGCCATCGACTTCACAGAAAGGCTCACTTTCGAAAGATTCACGCGACAGCGGCTTATTCACATCCCAGTTCTGCTTGGTGATGTAATAACGCCAGTTGTTGGTTTTATGCTTGGCGGTATGGTACCAAGTGAAGGCCTGCGGACCCGGCTTCATGGTATTCAGCGCCCAAATGTTGATGCCCTGACGGTCAAGTGGCTCAAAGCCCCCGACGCTGCCGCTGGCCAATTGGCCATCCAGAGGCCGGTCATTAGCAGGAAAACCAGAGATTTGCTCCACGCTCTGCGGTTCATACTGCGCCCGACCGCAGTCGGTGTTTGAACCCAGTTTGCATTTAAATGCGCGGCTCTCAGGGACTTCAATATAACCGTGTGACCATGCAGCGGAAGAGGCGACAAGTGTTGCCATCATCAAGGCAATTTTTGATAATTTCATTACTACTCCAGTTAAACTGTTCGGCTTTCAACTGATAAAAGTCAAATAACTTTCAGTCGAATTATTTACTGTTCTAATGAACGCGGAAACTTCCCGCCCCAAGAGAATAAAACGAATAATTAAGCCTGAGATACTTAGGTTGCCTTAACTTAATGCACATTAATGGCAGCAAACCCTTAGTAAATATGAAGAATACTTAAAAAAAAACGAGAGCATTGAAACCATAATAATCCGAATATAAAATAACCAGCCACTCCCAATACCGAATATGAGAATAGCGTGTTTACTAAAAATATTGCTGCGTTAACGATATCCCTCGGACTGCTGTCCGGCTGCCAGCATTCTGCAGAACATAAAACCACACCGCCAACGGCTGAGCATCAGCTGGAACAACTGTCCTCACTGGTCGGAGCCAGCCAGTTTCTTCGGGAAAAATGCAGCCGTGCCGACATCCCGACCAATGATAAGTTGGCCGCAGCGGCATTGAATGAAGCAAATAAAAAAGGTTGGCCAAGCCAAGACGTGAATCAAACCCAATTACTCGATGCGGCCAAAGGGGTATTTGCTCGGCTGAATGCCGACGCTACGCCCCTGGCGCAGAAATGCAGCAGCTTTAACCAGTCGCTGGCGCGTTTTCTTGAGCATACGCGCTAACCGACAACCGGCTGGATAATCCAGTGGTAAAGCATCCACGACCATCCGGCTATCGCCAGTCCTGGCCCGAACGGCAAGGGCTGCGAGCAGCTGCGGGAGCGCATCACGCGCAGTAGCAGCAGCCAGATCAGGCTGCTGGAAGAACCGATAAGCAGGATAGACGGCAGGGCTTCATATCCCCCCCACGCCCCCAACGCCGCCAGCAATTTAAAGTCGCCATATCCCAAGCCTTCACGCCCGGTCGATAACCGGAAACCCCAGTAAAGCAGCCAAAGGGTGAGATAACCCGCTACCGCCCCGATTACCGCGGCGGGTAAAAATTGCGGCTGCGCGATGCTATGCCACAACAACCCGGCCCACAGCAATGACAGCGTTAAACAATCGGGCAATAGCTGCTGTTCCACATCGATAGCCGACAGTGCCAACAATAATGAAAATAACGCCAACATGAAAAACCAGTCGATACCGACGCCGATAAAACAGGCTATCGATATACCGGCCAGCATGGTAACTAATTCCACCAGCGGATAACGTGAGGAAATATCCCCCCGGCAGTGGCGGCAACGCCCGCGCAATATCAACCAACTCAGCAGTGGAATATTATCATAGGGTTTTATTTTCTCTAAACAATGCGGACACGCTGACCCTGGCAGAAAAAAATTAAATACATCCGGATGACGGCCATTAACCCTTTCATCCTCTTCACGCTCAAGCATCTTGGGCAGTCGGTAAATTATCACATTAATAAAACTGCCCAAACAAAGGCTCAGCACTGCGCTGAATAATAACCAGTAGTCACTGGCCATATTTTCAATGACGGATAACATATTTTCCTCTGAATGAATAAAACCGGGATCGCTTATAAAATGGCTTGCTGCGCCGCCACCAACAGTTGGCTGACCTTCACCACGCCCTGATCCCGTTCGCTGCGTTCGACGGCCAGTTGCACCACCCGAATCCCTTGTTCGCGCTGCAATTCGGCCAGCCAGATCGTTAAACGCGCGAACGGGATCGAAGCTAACGTCATCCGCACGCCTTCTTCGCTTTCTTCCCAGGCCGTAACGGGAATTTGATTTTCTTGCGCGCTCTGCCGCAGGCGTTCCTGCAACAGCCCAGGGAGGGCGGCGTCAGGAGGTAATCGCGATTGCAACCGGGCGACGTTGCCCATCTGCACATTAAGCGCCTCCAACCGCTGCGTATTTTTTTTCACCTGATGAAACTGATACAGACAATAACTGAAGGCAGCCAACAGCATCAGGCTCAACGCCACCGCCACCTGCAGGCTTTTATCGGCTCTTAAATCGGCTATCCGCGCTTTCATTGCTCTTCTCCAACCGTCAGGGTCACCAAATTATCCGAAGGCCCTTCCGTCATAGCGATGCTGATGCCATTGTCTTCGGTTGGCAGCGCCAGTTGCGTATCCTCTTTTAACAGGGTGATAACCAGCTCATTTTTAGCGCCATCGAAAATTAACGATTGTAGTTGCGGCTGTTCCCACAGAGATAGCGCCTCGGTGGCATAAGGCAACAGCTTAAACAGCTGAGGCTCCTTCAATATATTTTGCATCTGTCTGACTTTTTTTCTGGCCTCCTCAACAGGCGAAGCCGTTAGCGGCTGCCCCGGCGACAGATGCTGATATAAAGCAGCCATCTGCCTTTCGGCTTGCCCGGCCTTCAGTTGATGGTACAAACCGCAAACCAGCAACGAACAACTGACCAATATCAACGCACAGGCGATCTTTCCCGGAATAAACCGCGGCCATCTGAGGGCGGGTTTAAATTTCCCCTGCAGCAGGTTGCTCTTGCTGCGCCCGGCTTCGTTCGCCAATTGCCATAGAGGATCCCCTGCACAGGATCCGCTCTCCCATGTCGAGGGCACACTGCCACCGGCGTGAATGCAAAGATCCGGCGTGACCGGAAGTTCAGTGTCCTCCCATGCGCACGGCAATTGCATGCCCTGCCATTTTCCCGTTCTTATCAACCATCGATCGGGCCAATAGGCCACGCTGCACTCTCCGGGCAGGGGCAATGCCAGCACGTCCGGGAGCATTTTATCGGCATGAAGGCCGCAGGCACGTAGCCGTTCGCACCAGGTTTGCATTTGCGTCAGTGTGACCCCGGCAATGCCGAAATTCATCTGCTCCTTGCCCAGGATTACCCAGTGCATCTGCTCCACGTCGGTCAGCAGTTCACTTTCATGCTGGAACGCCAACGCCATCGGTGTCACCAGCCTGGATTTCCCCTGAAACTGCGTATTGCGCAGCACCACATGGCGCGCAGGAACCAGCACCACCACTCTGCTATTCCGCGCCATGGCCGCCAGCTCGGCACCCGCATTATCCAGATCGAGGCTGGCGGCAAAGACGCTTTGCGCTTCCCCCACCTTGCCCCAACGCACATCGGCGACGGCGCCGTGTCCCAGGGCGATTAACAGAATATTGTCCGACATACTCTAGTGTTCTCCCCAGCCAAACTGGCGCCGAATGACCTTCATGCCGGTACTGTTCCGTTGCAAGATGCTGACCAAGCGATACCTGCCGTCATCCAGTTTCACCCGCAGTTCCACAGTAAAGCGGTTGCCGGTAGTGACCAGTCCATCAGCCAGGCCGCCGTCTTTCAGCTTACGCAGTTCGGGGTAGTTATCCGTGGTTAAAAAGTCCAATGAGCTCCAGCCAAGCTGCGGCCGACCGGCGATGATCGCCAGGAGTTGCTCGTTCCCCAAAGCATTCAGCAACATCGCCCTGATCAGCGGCAACTGCCGCTCCGTGGCGGTGTTAAGGTTAATTTGCAGCGTATTATCCGGTAAGGCGCAGACCAATGGCGCTATACGCAGGTACAGTTCACGGTTTATGACGCCGATCTCCCGCAACTCACTAGCATCTTCAATCAGATAGCCCGTTTCAGACGTACCGCGTTGTGCGCTGATTTTCATAATAACAGCGTCGGCGATAGCACCGGCCTGCGGCTCGTCAACGCCCAGATTGGTGAGCAACAGCATGAATATCCGCTTCTCTCTCGCTATTTTCGGCTTTTCGCCCCCAGCGTCATCCACCGGGGATGACGCCGCGAGCGCATTCAAATTAAAACAAACATCGGCGCTGACGATACGCACTGAAATCTCTCCCTCTTCCGTGCGCATGGCCATATCTTCACGCGCCCATGCCTGCCCCAAACTCACCGAGACCTGCTTATCCAACGCCTGTTGCAACTGCCTTTTGGCATAGATTTCTCCGCCCAACAGCAGCCATTTGGCCCTTAATTGATCCTGCTGAAACTGCGCTCGCGTCAACGACCGCTGCCAGTAGCTATTGATATTCACCGCAATAATCGTCATCACCGACATCATTAACAAAACCATCAACAACGCCATTCCCCGCTGTTTATTCATGATTGTTCCTCAGGCGACAGCGGGACAATGCGCCGCACCACGCCGAAAGAACCTGTTTCGACGGTGATCTCGACTGCCTGAGGCAGCCAGGTGCTGGCATGCCATGCCGCTAACCATTCGCCTTGATAATAAAAACGCAGTTGGAACCGCAACACATCCGACAACAACGCCACACTGCGCGCGGCAGACGGCGGGCTGTTCAGGGCTGGGGAGCTCAGGCGGTCCAATCTCCCCTTCTGAAACCGATATTCCACCCGCTCCAGCGTCGAACGCGGCAGCCTGGCACCGGGGTTATGCCAGTAATTTCTGATCATCGTGACCCGATAGCCGCCATCCCTCTCCGCAGCCCCGCGCGCCATAAACTCAGGTATGCCGGGTTGACCGGCCAAACCGGCCGGTGTGCGGGTGAGTGCATGAGTAAAGTCCCGTTCAATGAGGGTTAGCGCCCGTTGCAACTGAACCATTTGCGTCGATTTTCGCTGGGTGATCTCACTGTTTCTCAATACACCTTTGAAAATCATCATCGCCGTGAGCGACAGCAAAGAAAAAATAACGATGGCCAGCATCATTTCCACCAGAGTAAAACCGCGCTCCGCGTCCCTGTTCATGGCAATTCTCTGTAGGCCAACAGCCTGATCAAGGCGCCTGGCGCCTGCGGATCGCGCCGAACTTCCATTTCTATCGCCCGCATCCCGGCATCCGTGGTGTCTCTGCCGCGATAACGCCAATACCAGGTTTCATCCGCCATTTCCGTCGTCCCCTGACGCCATGCCTGCGCGGGCAGGACTCTATCAAGCTGCAACAAAGTCAATTGGTTATCCGCTACCCACAGGGCAATATTCTTCGCCTCGATGGCCCCCAGGCTTTGCACCTGCCCTCCGGTTGTTTTGATTAACGCCATGCAACCAATGGCGAATATCATCAGCGCAACCATCACCTCCAGCAGGGTCATGCCTCGCTGCCGTTTATATTTAAGCTTCATCACAGTGGGCTTCTGTCGTTTCAAATGTAAAGAAACCGGTCGCGCTGAGCTGCCACTGGCATTTTCCCTGCAGCAATGTGACGGAAAACACGGTGGTTTCACCCCCCGGATACAGCCAAACCTGCGGTTCCTCCTGCGGTGGCCACTCGCCTTTCAGCGAAACCGCCTGCCGTTCCAGGGCCAACGACAGTTCAACCTCGGCCGGTAGCGGTGAGCCTATCGCCACCGCAGTTTTATCCTGCGGTTGACCGTCGGCGACAATACGCCACCCCTTGCGGCTGAACGCCACGCCATAGGTTGTTCCTTCACGCTCAGCCCGTTCCGCAACCTCATTCAGCTGCCAGGCCAGTTGCTCACCCTGCCTTGCCAGTTGATTTTCAACTGCGGGAGAACGCAGCATCACCAGGCTGCTGGTGATGCCTAACAACAGCAGCACCAGCATAATTTCCAGCAGGGTAAAACCGCGTTCGCACCTCATCATTACTCTGCTTTATCCGCCGTTTTCTCAGGCCAGTTACCGATGTCATCCTCACTGTCGGCAATACCATCCTGGCCGCTGGAAAACACGTCCAGCTTCCCGTGCTTGCCGGGATTACGCAGTTGATACTCATTGCCCCAGGGATCCTGCGGCAGGCGGCGGATATAACCGTCTTCAGGATAATTGCGAGGAATCGGCGCCACTTCAGGCTTGGCCGACAGCGCCGCCAACCCTTGCTCCGAACTTGGATAACGCCCGTTGTCCAACTTGTACATATCCAGCGCATTCTCCAGGGCGACAATATCGCTGGTCGCCTTTTGCTTATCCGCTTTCTCTTTATTTCCCATCAGGCTGGGAATAGTCAAACTGGCCAATAACCCCAGAATCACAATCACCACCATAATTTCCAAAAGCGTAAAACCCTTTTGACGAAACTTGCGTACACGACTGCTCTTTCTCACTTTATTTTCCGTTAACATCTTTCTCATCCAATCATGTTATTGAGCTGCAATATTGGCTGCAGGATAGCCAAAATAATAAACAGCACCGAACTGGCCATCACTATCACCAATAAAGGTTCAAACAGCCCCAGAGCCAAGGTTATTTGCCGATTAAAGGCATCCTGTTGCATATTCGCCGCCCTCTCGAGCATCATTTCCAATTCACCGCTGCGCTCACCGGACATGATCATGTGCCGCATCATCGGCGAAAAAAGCGCGGTCCCCTCCAGAGACGGCGACAACCCTTCGCCTTCACGCACCCGTTCCATCGCCGCCAGCAACCGCTGCCGGGCATCATCATTGCCCAACACGCTGGCGCTGATGCGCATCGCCTCCAGCAACGGCACCGCACTGGCGTTCAAAATACTCAGCGTTTTGGCGTAGCGCGCCGTATTCACGCCAAGGGTCAACTTGCCGATAACCGGCAGCCGCAGGATAAAAGCATGCCACCGGGTACGCCTGGCCGGCTCCTTCAGGCGATAGCGAAACAAACCGATGCCCACCAGCAACAACATCAGCACTGCCAGCCCCCACTGTCGGATGACGTCACTGGCACCGATCAGCAGCCGGGTAGACAACGGTAGGGCCTGTTTCATATGAATAAATTGCTCTATGACTTTAGGCACCACCGCAGTAAGCAAGATGGCTACTACCCCGATCGCCACCACCGTCAGCACCATTGGGTACACTAATGCCTGAGTGATCTTGTTTTTCATTTGCTGACGCTGTTCGACATAGTCGGCCAAACGCTCCAGCACCGGCGCAAGATGGCCGGAGATTTCGCCGGCAGTCACCATGGCGCAGTACAGGCGATCAAAAATAGGCGGGTATTGCCCCAAGGCATGCGCCAGGGAAAACCCCTCCAGGATCCGCAGACGTACCTGCGTCAGCACCGCCTGCAAGCCTTTCTTTTCCGTTTGCCGCGCCACCGCCATCAGCGCTTCTTCTAGCGGCAACGCGGCGGACATCAACGTCGCCAACTGACGGGTCAACAACGCCAGATCGCTGCTCGTGACGCCGGAGGTCAGCCTGAATCCAGCCAGCTTGTTGAACCTGTGCGTTTTTTTGGCTTTAACCGCCAGCACCTGCCATCCTTTTTCACGCAGCAGGTCACGGGCATGGCGCAAGGAATCTGCCTCGAGCTCCCCGCGTCGGGCACGCCCTTGCCTGTCGCAGGCATGATAATCAAACCTCATCGCCATCCCCTTCGCGGGTCACTCTCAGCACCTCTTCCAGGCTGGTCTCGCCGGCGCTCATTTTGGCGATCCCATCCTGACGTAAAGACTGATAGCGCGAGGCGGCCAGCCGCATGATGTCGATCTCGCTGTCACCGCGGTGGATCGCCAGCCGCATGGATTCATCCAGCACCAGTAGCTCATGCAGCCCGATACGGCCAAGGTAGCCCTGCCCACTGCAGGCGTTACAGCCTAGAGGCCGCCAGCAAGTGACATCCTGATCCACAGGCAGATCAAACGCCCGCCGTTGCCGAGCAGACAAGGTGTAGGGTTCGCGGCACTGCGGACACAGCCGCCGCACCAGGCGCTGCGCCAACACGCCGCTAAGCGAACTGGACAGCAAGAATGGCTCAACCCCCATATCTCGCAGGCGGGTAATGGCGCCGATCGCCGTATTGGTGTGCAACGTGGACAACACCAGGTGCCCGGTCAGCGAAGCCTGAACCGCAATCTGCGCCGTTTCGCCGTCGCGGATCTCACCGATCAGCACCACATCGGGATCTTGGCGCAGCAACGCGCGCAGCCCACGGGCGAAAGTCATGTCCACCTTCGGATTCACCTGAGTCTGCGCAATGCCACTCAACTCGTACTCGACGGGATCTTCGATGGTCATGATGTTGCGGTTTTCGTCGTTAATCTGGTTCAACAAGGTATAGAGCGTGGTGCTCTTGCCGGAGCCGGTCGGCCCGGTAACCAGGATGATGCCATGCGGCTGCTGAATCAGACGCATAAGCGCCTGTTGACGCTCCTGCGTCATCCCCAAACTGGGCAGATCCAGTCTGACGCTATTTTTGTCCAGCAGGCGCATAACTACCCGTTCGCCGTGGCTGGCCGGCATCACCGATACGCGCACGTCGATCGCCCTTCCACCGACCTTCAACGTCATGCGTCCATCCTGCGGCACCCGTTTTTCAGCGATGTCCAGTTTCGACATCACCTTGATGCGCGACACCAGTAGCGCGGCCAACTTGCGCTGTGGCGCCAGAATGCGTTGCAGCGCACCGTCAATCCGAAAACGGATCACCAATTCGCTTTCGTAGGTTTCGATATGGATGTCTGAGGCACGGGCTTTGATTGCCTCGCTCAGCATGGCGTTGATCAGGCGGATGATTGGCGCATCGTTCTGCTCATCCAGCAGGTCCTGTTGCTCCGGCAGCTCTTCCGCCAGCGTGTAAAAGTCCAGCTCGCCGCCCAGATCGTCGATCATCTTCTGCGCATGACCGGCCTCCTGCTGGTAATACGCCACCAGTTTTTGTTCAAAGATTTCAGGCTCCAACCGCACCAACATCGGCTCGCCCAGCAAACAGCGGTATGCCTCCATCAGCGCGGCCTGAGCCGTTTGCTGATGGCAATACAGCAGTGTGCCGCTCTGTTCGGCGACGGCGAGCACGCCGTGCTGGCGCGCCCAGGCAAAAGGCAACAGGTGGCCTGAGGGGCTCGGCGTCATGATTTTCCCTCTTGGTCATAGAACGCATTGACCTGCGAAATGACGCGGAGAAACGCTTGATTGTCACCCGCGGTTTGGCCGGAGGAGATTTCCTCGCGCAACGCCGTTTTCAACTCGATATCTTCCCGCTGCTCAACATCAAATTTGCCTACTTTACGTTGGCTCTGCTGAGAGAATCCTTCGGTCGTCCGAATGATGGTCGGGCGGATGAATAGCATTAAATTGCGCTTGCTCTCTTTCACCGACGTAGAACGGAACAGCGCGCCCAATACCGGAATTTTTCCCAACAGCGGAACGCTGCTTTCCACCTCTGAATTAGTTTTATCCAGCAGACCGCCAACCACTACCGTTTCACCGCTGTCGACCAACACGGTGTTATTTACCGTACGGATATTAAAAGTGGCGCCCAGGGAATCGGCGGAGACCTGCGTATTGTCGGCAACGCTGGAGACTTCCTGCTCAATCTGCATCAGGACCGATTGCCCCTTGTTAATCTGCGGTTTTACCTTGAGTTTTATCCCCACGGTTTTACGCGAGACGGTATTGAAAACGTTATCGCTGTTGGTGGTTTGCGAACCGGTCAAAATAGGTACATCCTGGCCTACGCTAAACTCCGCTTCGGCGTTATCCAGGGTGACAATGCTCGGCGTAGCCAGAATATTATTTTGATTATTGCTGGCGATGGCGGATAGCAATACCCCCCAGTTTCCGCTGTAAAAGCCGGTCATCAAACCACTGGCCTTGTTGAAAGCCTCGAGCATGCCACCGTCAAAACCTGATGAAACGCCAGGTACATTGCCGCCAAACTGCGTGCCACCGCCGTATTTATTGGCCCACTGGACGCCGATATTCAGCCCCTGGCCATCCTGCACTTCGACAATCACCGCCTCAACCAGCACCTGAGCACGGCGGACATCCAACTTGGTCACCACCTCTTCCAGGTCGCGCATCACATCCGGCGCAGCGGTGATGATCAACGCATTGGTTTGCTCATCGGCTTTGATCACCACATTTTTCAACAAGGCTACATTGGTTGCCGCACCTTCTTTTTCATTTTGCAAGCCTGAGCTAATCCCCGTCAGCACCTCGACCAGGCTCTGCGCCTTGGCGTATTTCAGTTGAATGACTTGGGTATTGCCTTGATTGACGCTCTTGTTATCCAGCTGATAAATCATGTCCTTAACATATTCGCGGATCCGATCGTCGCCGGTGATCATCACGGTATTGGTTCTTTCATCCGCGACCAGCCGCAGCGTCGCAGCACCCGCCATCCGCTGCTTGCCCTCTTCGCGGAACAGCGCATTGACCATACGCACAATCTCGGCCGCCGCCGCATGCTTCAGCGCAAGCGTTTCTATCTGATTGCTGTCGTCCTGATCCATCTCCCGAACAATATCGATCAACCCATTCACTACCGCGGCTCTGCCGGTGATCAACAACGCGTTGCCCTGTTCATAGTGCGCCACGCTGCCTACGCCCACGCTGTCATTCAGTTGACGTAATAATGGGGAAATATCCTTGGCCGCGATATTGCGCAAAGGAACAATACGCATCACAACCTCATCCCCTTCCCCAATCAGCTCACCGCCGGCCTGCGACAAAGCGGCTCTTTTCCCGTCTTTCGCCACAATGACTTTAAGTACGTTATTTGGCATACCGATGACGGTATATCCGTACACGTCCAGCACGTTCAGGAAGAATTGATAATATTGTTTATCGTTAAGCTGCTCATAGCTACGTACGGTGACTTTGCCTTTCACCGCCGGATCAATAATGATCGTTTTGCCCAGGTTTTTACTGACCGTATTGATAAACTCCTGAATATCCGTACCTTTGAAATTGGCAGAGAATGACGCTGCATGCGTTATCCCGGGGGTAACCGCCAACATTAATACCACCACCAGTTCCCGCCAGGGAAGGCGGGCCAGTTGATGGCCAAAATGGTAAAAAAGATGCGTAATCACAATGTAGCCTTATGACCTTAAAAAGTTCCAATTCTAAAAAGAAAGCACACCTAGTCTTTTAAAATCATCAAGGCGTAGTATCCATTCTCGTCAAGCAATATCTTGTCTTGCAGTATCCGTAATACGACGACGTTACTGTTAGCAATGCGATCGCCCATACCATAACTGGCCTGTTTGCCGGAGCGTTCTATTATCGCCAGGCTGTGTTTGGGGTTATCGCTAAACAGCAAGCCGGTAACTTTGCCCGCCAAACGCGTTTCAGGGGCATTGTTGATAACATCGTCGCTTATCCCCTGCGAGCTAATCTTATAGCTCATGCCGTTATTTCCCTCTCCCCGACTTTCCCCATAGCGGCCAAAAAAATCAGCATTGTTGATTTTTTCTATATCATCTTGCGCAGGGAAACCAACATAACGTCCCCTTTCAGGCACGAAATTACGCTGCGACGATACATCTGTCTGTTCGAGATGATAAATTTTCCAAAGCTGAGAAAAAATAAACACCGCATTCGCCAAGAAGAAAAATGAAATAAAAAAAACAATAAACCGTTTACTCACTTAGGCCTCGGGGTAATCAGATAAATTGGCGGCACGTTTTCATCAGGCGCTAAGCAGACACACCCACAAACATCGCCACCGAAAACAGCAGAGTCAACGTCAGTGCAATTTTGTAGTTAATGGTTTCCAAAATGCCCTTCTTCCCTTTTTTACTTTCCGCCAGTTTTTTATTTTCAGATCCAGCACCCTCAGTGGTTTCCCGCTCGCAGGCCTGAAAACTCAGCATGACGCCAAATCGGGGAATGGTTTTAATCACCTGACCAGGGATACCGTGCCGCGAAAACAACGACCGACATTGAAATATAATTTGATGATAATTGTTATCGCTGATGGTTTCATGATTGCAAAACCATACTGCGCGAATGATATCATTCTTTTTATATATACCACTAAGCAGACAGAGAATAAACCGACGCTGCAACTCAGTCATTTCAATAACGATGTTCTCTCTTTTAAAAAATAATGTTTTATTATTGTTATCCAATACAACTGACTCATTTTCCATCAGGGTGTCATTCAGAGCAATGTCATGTATATCCACATCTCACCTATTTCTAGAAAAAATAATAATCAGGTATTTTTTGCATTCTCACTCCCAAACGCCCCTGTTCAGGGAAGAAGCAAAACAATAGCGCGATTAAAGATACCATCTAATAAAACATGAAAAATAAGGAATGGCAACAGCATCCAAACACAATATATAAGATAAAATTAATAATATTTCAAAAAACAAATAAAAACAAAAATAATCAATAAAAACAACAAATTACATGAATATATAAAATAAATAAAATAACATATATAAAAATATATATCATTTTCTATAATTATAGAAATCCTGATGTGGGGCGGGAGTCAGGAATAGAAAAGCTAAACCTGACTATAATAACAAAGGAGACGAATAGTAGTTCACTAATAATTCCCATCGTTACTATGTTCTCACGCCTCAGATTATGATTTCACATTACAAATAAACATCGGGACATAAACGCTACTAAACATCAGAGTGTCCTTATCAAGATAATTTATATGATAGAAGTTAGATTCACTATTAAAAAAATAGGAGTACACTTCAGAGGGTAAGGTATCTCTTACCGAACGCTGTTCATTGTCATATTGGAATTTATAAAAATCATCTTGTGCGACATACGTAAAATTAACATTGCGACGCACAAAAAACCGCTTATCTCCGCTGCTCGCCACCCCATTCAAAGTCATAATACCCTTATTGCTTGTAAAAAAAACGTAGTGCATTTTTAAAACAAGACGAATATCCATTGGTATGCTGGAATTATCCAAATCATTGGCGTAAGTGAACTTCGCATTAGCTTCGCAGGCAATGCCCTTTAAATCCTGATGGGAATGGGTGAGATAATATATACTACTGCCAAAAACAATGCACAGAACAATGAGTATCATCGACAGTACGGTTAACTTTTTTTCCATGCGCGGATATACTCGCTTTCACAATGATGATAAAAATGATCGCTGTCCATTACACATTTTGCGATAAACTGACGGCCACTGTCTTCTGTGGTGTTAAGTGAGTGATTGAGCCCTGTAATAATCACTTCATCCTTACCACATCGATTGCCATAAAGATCCTTTTCGGTCAAAAACTGCAGGTAGCGATCCGTTTTTTTATCGAGATACCTTCCAGAGTAATAAATCGGGCAACCTTTGACCACACCAAGATAAGAGATAAACGGGTGTTTCTCATTTTCACGGTAATGCTGATAATAAAAAAACAAGAAAACCAGGATGGCAAGCGGTAATGCAATTGATAAGGTACGAAGTAACGTAATCAGATAATAACGATGTGCATATGGCCTTTGGGTACCACTGGTGTCAGACATTAACGGGGGGGCATCTTCCGGCGATTGGCTGGGAGGGGCAATTTCCAAGATTTTAATTAAAATGGTTTTATTAATTCTATAACCTGTTTTAGCCACCGTGATTATCAAGCGATCGCTGAATCCTACGGAAAGCAATGCCCGGCGAGTCAGGCTAATATATTGGTTCAAGGTTGCGGAAGATACACTCAGACCTTGCTCACCCCAAACCTGCTTAAAAATATCCTCCCTGCTGACCGGCTTCACGCCATGCTCAAGTAAGCATTTGAATACTCTGACATTCAGGCTCGATAAAAATACTTCCTTACCATTTCTCATACTCTTTAAAGAGCCGTTCTCGGTATTAAAGGCAACTTTGTTATCAATGATATAAATCATGTTACAGCCTAATCTGATGCCTGATTAATGTCCAAAACGCCGTACAACCCCATTATAGTCAATATCAAAATTATTGCCTGACAACGCCAAGCATTCACAATATTTTAACCACAACATCGATACCCCGCAACATCAAGATAATTATCATCCTATTCAGATATCGCTGAAAAAGAAAAAACATCGAGACCAACATTCTTGAGACATTATATTATTTTTTAGGTAAAAATCTGATCGGATGACTGATTATAACGTCTATTTATCGAGCGGACAGGTTAAACGACGATAGACAAAACAGTGCGTAAGCGGTGGGGGAGGAAAAAGCGGAAGCTGAAATTGGTGGAGGCCCTGCCAGCTACATCCCGGCACACACGTCACCTGCTGCGGCTGCTTCCTTCCGGATCTGACCGAGTTCACAAGTTAGTGTTGCGGGAGAACCAACAGGGCCCCCATTGACGGCTTCCAAGACTGCGAAGCGGTGGGCATTATCGGTGATGGCCAGCCAAATAGCAAGCCAACCGGGGCCAACCGCTGTTTTCTTACCCACCTCGACTGTGGCACACTTTCATCCTTGGTTTTTGCCGCAGCAGGAAAACAGAAATGGAGCCAGAAGATGCCTCATTCAGCCAACGCGTATTCCATGTGGTGGCAGCCATTCCCTATGGCAAGGTCACGACCTATGGCGAAGTGGCGCGGCTGGCCGGTTCACCACGCGCCGCACGTCAGGTCGGCGGCGTATTAAGGCGCCTGCCCGAAGGCAGTAGCCTGCCCTGGCATCGGGTGATTAACCGACACGGCCAAATTTCACAGCAGGGAGAAGACTTTCAGCGCCAGCGCCAGGCGTTGCTTGAAGAGGGGATTATCTTTGGCACGCACAGCACAGTTGATCTGCTGGTTTACGGCTGGCGCTGGTAATAACAAAACAGCCTTTGGCCGAAGCGCAAAGGCTGTTGAAGGTTTACTGTTTCAGTGCTGCCAGCTTACGGCATGGTTGTCGGGGCTGCCTGAACCGCAACGCCCTGTACCGGGACCATTACCAGGTCAGCACGGGTGCCGTTACGGTTTACCACTTCCTGGATTGTATCGGTAATAAAGGTCATCTGCCCATTTACCGTAATTGCCGCACTCAGGATGATGCGTGCATTAGGCTGAATATCGGCCGGGTTGTACGGCAGGACAAAATTAAACGGTGCCTGTTTACCCTCGGTGCGAACCGCACGCTGGGCAATGACTTTAGACGGAGCATCCGCCAGTGAGGCATCAGAGAGCGTGACTGTCAGTACTGCATCCGGTGGCAGCGCGATGCGCTGGCGAATGTTAACCGAGCCAGTCACCGCTGGGCCCTGAATCTGCGGTTGCGCAATCGCCGGGTTTCCCGTTGTTGGTACAGGCACATTCGCACTCTTTTGGGCACAGCCCGCCAGGGTGATGGTCAATGCAGCTGCCCCACCTACGATTTGCCAGAGTTTCATGGATCGCTCTCCTTTTTTATTATCAACATGTTGGTGGCTTTCACCACCGCACCTATTAAACTTAGCACAAAACACTGAATAATCCATTTAGTCCTGCCTATTAATCACTTAGCCCTCTAATAACGCTCAGCATTCAGTCAATATTCTCTGTGCTATAACGCAATATATTGACGTCTTGCCGTGATATTCCGCACACTGCGCAAAATGATTATTAAAAGGGTAGTAACTTTATGAGCCAGGCACTGCAAAACCTCCTCGATCTGCTGGATCTGGAGAAAATTGAAGAAGGGCTGTTCCGCGGCCAAAGTGAAGATCTGGGGTTACGCCAGGTCTTCGGCGGGCAGGTGGTGGGCCAGGCACTGTATGCCGCCAAGCAAACGGTGCCTGCGGAGCGCAGCGTCCACTCGTTCCACAGCTATTTCCTGCGTCCGGGCGACAGCAGTAAGCCAATCATTTATGACGTGGAAATTCTGCGCGACGGCAACAGCTTCAGCGCCCGCCGCGTCAGCGCCATTCAGCACGGCAAACCGATTTTCTACATGACCGCCTCCTTCCAAAGCCCGGAAGAAGGCTTTGAACACCAGAACACCATGCCCGATGTTCCACCGCCAGAAGGGCTGATGAGTGAATCAGACATTGCCCAGAAGCTGTCGCATATGCTGCCGGACAAGGTGCGTGAGAAGTTTATCGGCCAGAAACCGATTGAGATGCGTCCGGTCAAATTCCACAATCCGCTGAAAGGCAGCGTGGAAGATCCGCACCGCTACGTATGGTTCCGCGCCAACGGCACCATGCCAGACGACCTGCGCATCCATCAGTACCTGCTGGGTTATGCGTCCGACTTCAACTTCCTGCCGACGGCGCTGCAGCCACACGGCGTCGGTTTCCTGGAGCCGGGCATGCAGGTGGCAACCATCGATCACTCAATGTGGTTCCACCGCCCATTTCGCATGGATGACTGGCTGCTGTACGTGGTGGAAAGCACTTCCGCCTCCGGCGCCCGTGGATTTGTACGCGGTCAATTCTATACCCGTGACGGCGTATTGGTTGCCACCACGGTACAAGAAGGCGTGATCCGCCAGCGCGAAGCCTGATAAACCCAGGCCAAAGAAAAAGGGCGATGGTAACATCGCCCTCAGATTGCTAACAACGTTCTTTGCAGTTAAAAGTCCTGATCTGAGGACTAATAAAAAACAAAGAATTATATCTTCTGATTTACCCCAAACATCCGAAAACCACGTTTTTCGGGTGTTTGTCATCAGGCTAAGGGCGATGGTGGCATCGCCCTTTCTGCATCATCATTATTTTCTAGTTATTTAGCGCACTGCCCTTCTTCAAGGCTTATTGGTTATAGGCACTCTCGCCATGGCTGTTGACGTCCAGGCCTTCGCGCTCCTGCTCTTCCGGGACGCGCAGCCCAACGATGGCCCCCGCCACTTTAAAGGCGATAAAGGCCGCCACACCTGACCACACCAGCGTGATCACCACGCTCAGCAACTGGATCCACACCTGATGCCCCATGGTCACGCCTTCTGCGTAGCCGGTGCCGCCCAGTGAGGCCGAGGTGAATACCCCGGTCAGCAGGCAACCGACGATACCGCACACGCCATGCACACCGAACACGTCACAGGTATCATCTACCTTCAGCCATTTCTTCAGCGTGACCACGCCCCACAGACCGGCGATACCGCCAACCAGGCCGATAATCAACGCCCCACCAACACCCACGGTGCCTGCAGCCGGCGTGATGGCCACCAGACCGGCGATCATGCCGGAACAGGCGCCCAACAGGGAAGGTTTGCCGCGAACAATCCACTCGGCAAAGGTCCAGGAGAGGATAGCGCCGGCAGTGGCCACCACGGTATTGAGGAATGCCAGTGCCGCAATGCCATTAGCCGCGCTGGCAGAACCGGCGTTAAAACCGAACCAGCCGATATACAGGATGGAAGCGCCGGTAAACACCATTGGCAGGTTGTGCGGTTTGAAAGCTTCCTTACCGAAACCGGCACGCTTACCCAGTAGATAAGCGCCAATCAGACCGGCACTGGCAGCATTGATGTGCACCACGGTACCGCCGGCAAAGTCCAGCGCGCCGTCAGCGGCCAGGAAGCCGCCGCCCCACACCATGTGGGCAATCGGCAGGTAAGAAATGGTGAACCAGATGGCCGCGAAGATCACCACCGCTGAGAAGCGGATACGCTCGGCAAAGCCCCCCACCACCAACGCCACGGTAATACAGGCGAACGAACACTGGAACACCACGTGGATCATCTGGCTAAAGGTTCCGGTAACGCTGTCAATACCTATGCCTTTCAGCATTGCCGTCTGGAAACCGCCGAAGAAGGCATTGCCTTCGCTGAAAGCCAGGCTGTAGCCATAAAGCACCCACAACACGCACACCAAAGCAAAAGTGACGGTGACCTGGGTCAACATGGAAAGCACGTTTTTGGAACGCAGCAAACCACCGTAAAACAGAGCGACACCCGGCAGGGTCATGAACAGCACCAAAGCAGTGCAAATTATCATGAAGGCGTTATCCGCCTTGTCTGCGACCGCCGGAGCGGCCAGTGCCAAAGAAGGAACCATGGTTACCGTACTCAGGCCCAACATGGATAAAAGTTTTTTCATTATCAATCCATCCCCATTACTTTACTGAGCCAGTGATTACAGTGCTGCTTCGTCTGTTTCGCCGGTGCGAATGCGAATGACACGTTGCAATTCGGCAACGAAAATTTTGCCATCACCGATTTTGCCGGTGTAGGCCGCTTTACTGATAACATCGACCACTTCATCCAACTGATCGTCAGCGATAGCGATGTCGATTTTTACCTTAGGTAAGAAGTTGACGCTGTATTCGGCCCCACGATAGAGCTCAGCATGCCCCTTCTGGCGACCAAAGCCTTTTACTTCGCTTACGGTCAGCCCCTGAATGCCCACAGAGGATAGGGCTTCACGCACGTCCTCCAGCTTGAATGGTTTAATCACCACGGTCACCAGCTTCATATTGCCCCTCCACGAATTAAGCCCAAACTCCCCCCGGTACAAGACTTATAAAGCAAAGGCTATGCCATAAATGGATTTGTACGCGGATTCAGCAAATTAACCAGCAGGATGGGGATCTGACATGCGACGGTCGGCTGGCAGAGCGCGATCAGCTGATGAGCCGGTTAAATATTGCGCACTATTTTGGTGCGAAGCGCGTCGAAAAAGTGCAGTGAAAGGGATTTAAAACGGATCTGTGCCTGTTTGTGGTGCGTGGCGCTCAAAACAATAAGGGGGCCGCAGCCCCCCGAGATCATGCGGTTGGTATTCCTTCACGGGTCGCGGCGGCCAATTCTTCACCCACCAGTTGCAGCTGATACATCTGGTAGTAACGCCCCTGCTGCGCCAGCAGTTGCTGATGGTTACCCTGCTCGACAGCCTGACCACGGTGCAACACCAGAATCGAATCGGCATCCACAATGGTCGACAAACGGTGAGCGATCACTACCAGCGTGGTGTGCTCGCGGATCAAACTCAACGCCCTCTGAATAGCTTGTTCCGTACCCGAGTCAATGTTGGCGGTAGCTTCATCGAGGATCAGGATCTGCGGTGCCTGTACCAGTACCCTGGCCATCGCCAATAGCTGCTTCTGACCCACCGACAGATTATTACCCTGTTCACCCAGCCGGGTGTGAATGCCTTCAGGGAAAGAGCGAACCAACTCAGCCAGTTGCACCCTTTCCAATGCCTGCCAGACCGCATCTTCACTGATATTGCGCCCCAGAGTCACGTTGACCAGCACCGATTCGGCAATCACCACCGGATCCTGTTGCACCATAGCGACTCCCTGACGCAGGATAGCGTGTGAAAGGCTGGACAGAGGACGCCCGTCGAGACGCACTTCCCCCTGATCGACCGGGTAATAACCCATCAGCAGGTTGGCCAGCGTGCTCTTGCCGCTGCCGGTATGGCCGACCAGCGCCACGAAGCCGCGTGAAGGCACCGACAGAGAAATATGCTGCAGCACCTTCTTGTCATCCCGGTAGGAAAAACTCAGGTCGTCAATATCAATACGACCACTCTCCAGCGGACGATTGTCCGTGCCGTAGCTCTGCTGACTGCGATCCATCAGTTCGAAAATACGCTCACCGGCCACCACTGCCTGCTGCAAAATCGACTGTTGCGAGGTCAATTCAATCAACGGCTCATTCAAACGCCCCAGATAGTTGATAAAGGCATACAACACACCTACGCCGATCGCCCCCTCACCGCTGAAGCCGAACAACATCAGCAGGCCGCACAGCACCAGCGCCGAAAACAGGC
This sequence comes from Serratia sp. NA_13, assembly GCF_052691735.1. Lineage (NCBI taxonomy): Bacteria > Pseudomonadati > Pseudomonadota > Gammaproteobacteria > Enterobacterales > Yersiniaceae > Serratia > Serratia sp. NA_13. The sequence continues at coordinate 194,090 of NZ_JBQZFV010000002.1, read as the reverse complement.
TGAGCAGCGGACGCAACAGGAAACCGTCCAGGCGCAGCGTCTGCATACGCGCGGTATAGTGGGAACGGCTGGCAGCGCTCATGCGCTCGCCGAAGCGGATCTGCTGGCGGAACTGCTGGATCACGCCCATGCCGTTAATCACTTCGTTAAAGCCGTCGTTGATGTCCGCCAGATAGCTCCGCACCCGGCGCACAATAGGTATGCTGTAGTATTGATAAATTCCCATCACCACAAATACCGCCGGGAAGATGCAGATAGCCACCAGCGCCATGCGCCAGTCGAGGCTGAACATGGCCACCAGCATAGCGCCAATCAGCGCAGCGCTTTTCAGCACCGTGGACACCACCATCACATACAGATCTTTAATCACCTCGGTGTCATTGGTCACCCGTGAGATCAACTGCCCGACGGGCTGAGTATCAAAAGCGCTCAGCGGTTGGCGCAATGCTGCGTCCATCACGTCCGTTCGCAGCCGTTGAACCACCCCGACCGCCGCCTGGTTAAACAACAATGCCTGAAAATAGTGCAGTGCCGCCGCCAACAGCTCCAGCAGAATATAGGCCGCCGCCAACCCGCAGACGATAGTCAGCGGCAACTGCCCCTTGGCAACGTAGTTATCGATAAAGTAACTGACCAGGATCGGCCCGGCGACTTCCGCCGCCGCCGCGACCCACAGCATCAACACCGCCAGCCCCAGCGGTTTGCGATACGGCGATCCATAAGCCAGTAACCGTTTCAGCGTCGGCCACAGCTTTTGCATCTTATTCATTGGCTTCACTCTCCTCACCGCTTTCCGGGGCCTCATCCAATGCCGCCTCCAGTTGCTGATAGCGATACATATCGCGATACCAGCCGGATTGAGCTGCCAGGGACACATGCTGCCCACGCTGTGCCACATCGCCATGCTGGATCACCAGAATTTCGCTGGCTTCGGTCAACGCCGAAAGTCGGTGTGCGCTGATAATTACCGTGCGGTTTTGCCCCCAACTGCGCAGGTTATGCAGGATCTGGTGTTCGGTACGGCCATCCACCGCCGACAACGCGTCGTCGAGGATCAGAATTTCCGCGTCCAGCAACAGGGCGCGCGCGATGGAAATACGCTGCTTCTGACCACCGGAAAGCATCACGCCACGCTCACCCACTTCGGTTTCATAGCCTTGCGGCAAGCGCAAAATATCTTCATGCACGCTGGCCAGGCGGGCCGCATGCTCAATCTGTTCCTGCGTCGCTCCTGGGTTGCCGAGCGCAATATTGTTCGCCACGCTGTCAGAGAACAAAAACGGGGTCTGGCTGACTACGGACAACCGCGAACGCCAGTCGTCGAGTTTCACCTGGGTCAACGGCAGCCCCTGATAGCTTATCTGGCCGTCATCAACATCAAATTGGCGCTGGATCAGTGACAACAGCGTCGATTTACCGGCCCCGGTCGGGCCGCACAGGCCGAGCATTTGCCCCGGTTCCAGCTTCAGCACCACATCGTGTAGCGCCGCGTGGGTATTGCCCGGGTAGTGAAATGCGCGAATGTCGATTGCCAAATTGCCACGCCCAGTCGGCAAGGCTTGCTCGCCGTCCGTCACTGCCGGCGCTTCATCCAGCAGGCTGCGGATACGGCTATAGGCCGCGCTGCCACGTTCAACGATGTTGAACATCCAGGCCAGCGCCAACATTGGCCAAATCATCAGGCCGAGGTACATCACGAAGCTGGTCAGTTGGCCCAGCGTCAGGGTGCCGTTCACCACCATCCAGCTACCGCCGCCGATAGCCAGCAGATTGGCGGTACCGATGGCGATATAAATCGTCGGGTCGAAACGGGCATCCACCCGCGCCACGTGCATGTTTTTGGCGCCGGTCTGGGCGGCCACTTCGGCAAACTGATTGGACTGATGATCTTCCAGGCCAAACGCCTTGATCATGCGGATGCTGGTCATGCTTTCCTGCGCCTGATCGTTCAGGCTGGAAAACGCCGCCTGCGCCGATTTAAAACGCTGGTGTAACTGGTCGCCGTAGTACTTGATGACGATCGCCATGATCGGCATCGGGATCAGCGACAGCAGGGTCAGCTGCCAGCTGATTTGGGTACTCATCACTACCAGCACCGCCAATCCCATCACCAGCGAATCCACCAGCGTCAATACCCCTTCACCGGCGGCGAAAACCACCCGGTCGACATCATTGGTGGCGCGCGCCATCAAATCACCGGTACGGTGACGCAGGTAGAATGCCGGGTTCTGACGGCTAAGCTGGCGGTAGAAGTTTTCACGCAGCTCCACGGCAAGCTGATAGGATGCACCAAACAGCAGCACCCGCCACACGTAGCGCAGCAGGTAAACCACCACGGCAGTACCGAGCATCAGCCCCAGCCATGCCATTAATACGCCGCCGGACATCTGTTTTTCGGTGACGCCATCCACAATGATCCCCACCAGCTTGGGCGGCAACAGTTGCAGTATGGCAATGATGATCAGCAGCACCACCGCCCCGAGGTAGCGGCGCCACTCGCGGCGGAAATACCAGCCGATTTGAGCAAATAGTCTCACGCAGTTTTATTCCAGGATGTAAAATACTCGTCGGCTTTCAAGCCGCAGTGTTGTTTCCTGCACTCGCTCACCCCAACGATTTACCGGAGTATGCGTCTGGGAATGAGCGAGCTGGTTGCCTAGCTGCAACTTGAAATTCAAAGTGTCTTGGTTTTGTCTCTCGTTCTGCCTCAGCAGAGTAGGATACCACCGTTACTTTGCCAATTTGGTGAACTTTTCACTCAGGAACCGGCAGTGCGGTGGTGTATTTGATTTTTTCCATCGCGAAGCTGGAAGTGACATCGATCAGCCCCGGCACGCCGTTCACCAGACGCTTGTAAAAGCTGTCATAACTTTTCATATCTGCCACTTCCACCTGCAACAGGTAATCGTACTCTCCCGCCATACGATAGAACGCCAGCACCTCCGGCATCTGCTTGGTCAGTTGCACAAACTGTTGATACCACTCGCTGCTGTGCTGCTGGGTTTTGATCAGTACAAATGCCGTCAGGCCCAGGCCAAGCTTTTCGTTATCCAGCAGCGCGACTCGCCCACGGATATAACCTTCTTCTTCCAGCCGCTTGAGCCTTTTCCAGCAAGGTGTTGACGTCAGATTGACCGCGTCGGCCAGCACCTGCAGGGGTTGCGTACAGTCCTGTTGCAGCATGCACAGTAATTTACGGTCTGTTTTATCTAACATATCGTCAACCAGGAGAATAATTTTCTCTCATTAGGCGATTAAACAGGGAAAATTGCAATCTTTTTTCCTCATCATTCACGTACTCTATTCTTCATTGTCAATAATGTTCAACAGGACACCGATATGGATAACAAGCTCAAGAAGATCGGGATCATTGCTATTTTGTTTACTCTGGTCGCACTGACTTGGGGAACTACCTGGATGGCGATGAAAATAGCAGTCAGCGTCATCCCACCGATTTACGCCACTGGGCTGCGTTTTCTGGTGGCTGCGCCACTCTTGCTGCTGTTGGCTTATTTCACCCGGACTCCACTACTTTTTCCGAAAGGGAAGCGCGGGTTCCAACTCTTGGTTTGCGTCGCCTATTTTGCCATTCCCTTTACGCTGATGATTTATGGCGAGCGCTATGTCAGTTCAGCATTGGCTTCAATCATTTTTGCCAATATGCCTGTCGCGGTACTTATGGTCTCCGTTATGGTATTAGGGGAACGGATCAGCATATCGCAGTTAACAGGCTTAATTATTGGCGTTATTAGCTTATCCGGCATCTTGTTGCTGGAATCGACCGGCAATGGGGAAAACCGATGGCCTGGCATTGCCGCCCTGCTGGCGGCAGTATTCATTCATGCTGTTATGTATGTATTGTGTAAAAAGCACGGCCAGAAGATTTCAGTACTGACCTACAATGCCTTACCTTGTCTGGGTGCCGGCATCTTACTGTTTACTTTGGGCTATTTTACGGAAAAACCGGACACCAGCTTGTTTACTCCCTACGCTCTGTTATCAGTAGGATATCTCGGCCTGGTTGCGGGAGTTTTTGGCATACTGGCCTACTTTGCCTTGCAGCAGCGGGCATCGGCATTCCAGGCCTCACTGGTATTCCTGGTGTTTCCTTTGATTGCTATTACCATCGAAAAACTTGTCGATAAAACGACTATCACTAACACATCTTTATGGCTGATCGCTCCGCTGTTAATCGGCATTCTGATGACGCTCTATACCACCAGGAACGTGAAGCAGCCAAGCCCAAACACGAAAAACAAGCCTCAGTTAGAGGTCTCGCCATAATAAAAAAAGCCGGGTAAGTCATACCCGGCTGCGGCCAATAAAGCATCATAATTCGGGGGAATAGGTGAGGTAGGGTGAACGCAGCCAATGTTGCAAATAGTGGGCCACCGCCTGCTGTTCGCAGTGGCCGATAACCGGTAGCTGTGGCAATAGCGACTTTAGCTGTGGCAGGGCATTGCCCATCACCACCCCGTGCCCTACCGTCGCCAGCATTTCCTTATCGTTCATCGCATCACCAAACGCCATACAGTCCGCCATCTTCAGCCCCAGATGGCGGCTCAGCATATCCAGCGCCGAGCCCTTGTTGCAGCCCAGTGGCAAGACTTCCAGGCATTTATAAGCCGAGAAACAGAGATCGACCCGCGCTGCAAACTGCTGGCGCAGCTGCACCTGAAGTTTCAGCAGTTCCTCATGCGGCCCAACAAAACAAACCTTGCTGTTGCCGAACACCGGTAAACGCCGCAGTTCGGCAAGCTGGTAATGGAAGCCGCTCAGGTGGTGGGCCTGCAACATTTCCTCCGGCAGCGCAAACTCGGTCATCCAGCCTTCATCACGGAAAACGTGCATGCTGGCGTCGGTATGCCAATGGGTATGCAGCACCTCTTCGGCAATATCGGCCGGCAAATCGGTAGCCTGCAGTTGCTGCCCCCGGTTGTCATAGACCCGCGTACCGTTGCCGGTAATCAGATAACCCTGCAAGCCTAACTGCGCCATGATCGGTTGCACATCAAGATAGTGGCGCCCGGTGGCGAAAGTCACCACCATCTCACGTTCAAGGAGTTGTTTTAGCACTGCCAGTGTCTCCGGCCCGACCCGGTGGTCCGGTGTCAACAAAGTGCCATCCATATCAAAAGCCGCCAGGCGATACATAAAAACCTCGTGAATGTGAAGGCGATTACAGTCCCAGCAGTATGGGATGGTATTTACGGAAGTAATAGTGAACAATTCCGGAAAACTGTTCCGGATTTCCTTCATGCGCCTGACCCACCGCCTCAGCCAGTATCAACGCCTGTACCAGCAACTCGGTGGCACGCCGGTCGCCATTACCGTTGGCGAGCTGGCGGCGATGTTCTATTGCAGCGAACGCCATGCCCGCACGCTGGTGCAACAACTGCAGGAACAGGGCTGGCTGAGCTGGCAGTCACAGCCCGGGCGCGGTAAACGTGCGCACCTGCACTGCCTGAAAACACCGGATGAACTACGTGCAGCCCATCTGCAAAAGTTGCTGAAGGAGGGCGATCATCAGGGGGCGCTGGAAATGGCGCAGTTGGATCCACAACATTTGCAGGAGCTGCTCAGCCCACATCTCGGTGGGCAATGGCAGGCCGGCAGCCCAACGCTGCGTATTCCCTACTACCGCACGCTCGAATCGCTGGATCCGCTGACCCTTACCGGCCGCGCCGAACAGCATTTGGTTGCCACCCTGCATGCCGGGTTAACGCGGTTTATTACCGGTAATCCCGAGCCGCAATCCGACCTGGCCCACCATTGGCAAATCAGCCATGACGGCCTGCGCTGGCAGTTCTTTCTACGCAGCCAATTGCGCTGGCACAACGGTGAGCCGTTGACCGGCCAGCAACTGCTGCAAACGCTGGAAAAACTGCAGCAGCATCCTCGCAGTCAACCGAGCCTGGCCAACGTTGCCGCTATCAGTCTTCCCCATACGCTGTGCCTGCAGTTTGATTTGCAGCACCCAGACTATTGGTTGGCGCACCGGCTGGCGGAGTTGCCTTGTCTGCTGACCCATCCGGAGGCTTCGGGCATGGGAGCCGGCCCGTTTAAGCTGACGCTGAACCAACCGCACCTGGTCCGATTGGAACAACACCCGTTTTACCATTTGCAGCATCCTTTTCTTGAGAGCATCGAGTATTGGATCACTCCCGAGCTGAACACCGGTGAAGCTTATACCAGTTGTCAGCATCCGGTACGCATTACCCTCGGTCAGCAAGAAGAGATGGCATTGGCGCGGCCGGTACAGCGCAGCATGAGTCTGGGTTGGTGCTATCTGGCGCTGAATTTGAAGCGCGACGTGCTCAGCGAGGCTCAGGGGAAAAAACTGCTGATGCTGATCCAGCAATCCGGTTTGCTGGCCAATCTGCCGGTGCCCAACAGCGTCATCACCCCCAGCAGTGAGATGCTGCCCGGCTGGGCAATTCCACAGCATCAGGTTGACGAGGATATTGCCCTGCCCGCTAAATTGACGCTGTTGTATCGGCCACCGGTAGAACTAGAGACAGTCACTGTGGCCTTGCAACAGCTGTTGGCACAACACGACTGCGAGCTGGAGCTGCGCTACTACGCAGGTAAACGCTGGCAAAGCGCCGAACAAATCGAACAGGCCGATCTGCTGCTGGCGGATAATCTGATTGGAGAGTCACCGGAAGCCACGCTGGAAAGCTGGCTGCGGCAAGATACGCTGTGGCGCGGTATCCTGCCAGACGCTCGCTGGCAACACCAGCAACAAACACTGCAACAGATCCAGCAGCTCCCGGTACAGCAAGCGCGTTACCAGCAATTGAAAGATTATTATCAGCAGCTTATGGCGGCGGCGATCATCACTCCGCTGTTTCACTATCAGTATCAAATCAGCGCGCCGCCGCGCATTCATGGCGTCACCCTGACGGCCCATGGTTGGTTCGATTTCTGTCAGGCCTGGCTGCCGCCGCCGGTGGAAAATTCGACTCCTCCATCAACCGGCTGAATCTGCCCGGCACAGCGGTATGCCACCATTTCTGCTACCATTGCTGCCGCAACGCATTTTTATCTTACCGCCCGAATGTATATCGGGTAGGGTCTCAGCAATAAATTGAGGTTATTTTATGAAGCGCGCGGTTGTCGTTTTCAGCGGTGGACAAGATTCCACGACCTGCTTGATTCAGGCATTGCAACAGTACGACGAAGTTCACTGCGTCACCTTTGACTACGGCCAGCGTCATCGTGCCGAGATTGAGGTGGCTCAGGAACTGTCAGTGGCCCTGGGGGCCAAGGCGCATAAGCTGTTGGACGTAGGCCTGCTCAATGAGCTGGCGATCAGCAGCCTGACCCGTGACAACATTCCGGTTCCCGCCTATGACAGCACGCAGAGCAATGGGTTACCGAGCACCTTTGTGCCGGGTCGCAACATTCTGTTCCTGACGCTGGCGGCGATTTATGCCTATCAGGTCGAAGCTGAAGCGGTGATCACCGGCGTGTGTGAAACCGACTTCTCCGGCTACCCAGACTGTCGCGACGAGTTTGTCAAAGCGCTGAACCAGGCGATAGTGCTGGGCATCGCCCGCGATATCCGCTTTGAAACGCCTTTGATGTGGCTGAACAAGGCAGAAACCTGGGCACTGGCAGATTACTACCATCAACTGGAGCTGGTGCAGCAGGAGACTTTGACCTGCTACAACGGCATCAAAGGCGATGGCTGCGGTGAATGTGCGGCCTGTCATCTGCGCGCCAACGGCCTGCAGCAGTACCAAATCAACAAGGCCGAAGTGATGGCGAGCCTGAAGCAAAAGACCGGGCTGGCCTAATTGAATAACGGCGACACAGCTTGCCGGTCGTTGCTTTACCTGTCTTCCAGCGGCGTGAGCACCTGCAGGTGTTCGCGCAGTTGCCCCTCAATCGGCAATGCCCGCTGGGTTTTCAGATCGACACAAACAAAGGTCAGCAATGCATCTGCTACCGGAGCCCCGCTGGCATCCTGCGAGACCTTCTGGCTCAACACGCCGCTTTTGCCGTTTAGCTGTACCATCTGGCTGTCAATGCGTAACTTGTCGCCCAATACCGCTGGGGTGCGATAGTTAATGTTGATGTTCACCACGATAAAGGCGATGTTGTTTTCCGTCATCCAACGGAAGCCTTCCTGGTTCTCCAGCCAATCCCATCGCGCCTCCTCCAGGAACTCCAGATAACGGGCGTTGTTCACGTGCTGATAAACATCAAGATGATAACCACGGACTTTGATAAAGGTCTGGTGCATAGGTGACAACAGCTCCTGCCTGGTGATTACAGAAAGAAGGAGCCGCAAGCGACTCCTTCACCCATTTGGTCAAGGTGCCAAACTGGTAAGACCTGTAAAATGTAGCAGAGGAAAAAGGGCTGCATTATCACTTTGCCACACAGCCGTGATCGAAATCACATTTTGAGCCGCGTGCGATTCCTTTCAAACAGGGCTGGCCCAATGCCCGGTACTTCCTGAAGCTGCTCAATCTGCGTAAAGGGGCCATTCTGCTCACGGTAGCGCACAATGCTCTCCGCTTTTTTCAATCCAACTCCCTTGAGTATGCTGGCCAGTTGTTCGGCATCCGCCTGATTGATACTGACCGATACCTCATCATTGGCAGCCACCACGGCCTCTGCGCCTTGCCCTGTATTAGCCGCCGGTGCCGAGAGCACCGGTTGCCCGGTAACCGCTTTTTCTTCCACGGCCAAAGAAGGCCCGCTCAGGCAGAGCAGTGCCACGGTCAGCAAGGCTTTGAAGCTAAAGCCACTCTCATTTATCGCTTTTATTTCTGTAGGTTGCATGCTGTATCCTCCTTGTGTGTAACAGCAAGCTCACCTTGCCGCAGCGAAGACACTTCAGCAATTGGCGGATTTCAGATATGGAAAAGGCCGCGAAAGCGGCCTTTGAGGATTACATTGCGTTGCAGAAAACTGCGGCGCTTTACTGAGGTTGCTGCTGCTCAGCGGCACCCATGGTGATCTTGGCTTCTTTGCGCAGGCTGGCCAGCAGAGAGTCAAAGGACACGCCAGTCGCACCTTCTTCCATCTTGCTGACGAAGGTTTTCATTTCTTCAGCCGGCAAGGTGCCTGGCTTCACGGCATCCAGCGCAATCAATACCACGTTGTCCTGACGGTCCTGCGACATGCCATAAACCGGCTTGCCTTCCTGCGGATGCGGCAGCGCGAACACGCTCTGCACCAACTGGCTGTCTTCCGGCGCACGCGCCATCTTCTGCACACTGCCAAAGCTCAGCCCGGCGGCTTTCATCGCCTCGTCGCCCTTACCCTGTTTCAGCTCAACCAGCAGCTTCTCGCCCTGCAGTTTGGCTTCCTGTTCCGCTTTGTTGCGCTTGACCAGTTCTGCCACGCGATCTTTCACCTGGTCAAACGGTTCAATGCCCTCTGGCTTGTGGCCAGACACGCGGATCACGAAGGCACGGTCGCCATCAACGGTGATCACGTCGGAGTTGCTGCCCGGAGAGCCGCCTTCACCAATCAGGGAACCGTCGAAAATCGACTGAATGACCGGTTTGAAGTTCAGCGCTGCCGGGATGTTGTCGCGGGTAAACCAGTCGGTCTGCACCGCCTTCACGCCTGCGGCCTCTTCGGCCGATGCCAGAGACTCGTTATCGCTGGTTGCAGCTTCACTCACCTTCTGTTGCAGTGCGTAATAAGCATCTACCGCTTTCTCCTGCTTAACCTGCTTGGCGATAGCGTCACGCACTTCGCTCAAAGGTTTGACTTTTTCCGGTTCGATGTCGTTCAGGCGGATCACCAGATAACCTACCGAAGACTTCACGACGCCGGAAAGCTGGCCTTTTTCGGTCAGGTTAGCCTGCTTGAGTTCGTCTGCAGTGGTGTCCGGCTCCAGCCAGCCCAGTTCACCGCCGGTACGGCGTGAAATGATGTCGGTGGATTTGTCTTTCGCCAGGGCGGCAAAATCGCCGCCTTTTTTCAGTTCATCCAGTACCGCATTGGCTTCCGCCTCGGTTTTCAACTGGATCACGCTGTAGTTCTTGCGCTCAGGCTGGCCGTAGCTGCTTTTGTGCTGGTCGTAATAGGCACTGATATCCACGTCGGCTATCGTCACCTTGTCTTGCATAGCAGCGGCGTCCATTGGGATGTAGCTTACTTTGACCTGTTCTGGCGCAATAAAACTGTTCTTGTTCTGGCTGTAGTAGTCTTTCAGCTCGTCGTCGGTCACGGTCTGCTTGGCCTGCAACGCTTTCAGATCCAGCGTAGCCAAGCGCACATCGCGCTGTTGCAGCACCAGTGCCGTCATATCCTGAACTTCGGCAGGCAGAATGAAGCCCGAACCGCCAAAGGCCTGGATCACCTGCTGGTTAACCAGCTGCTGGCGCATTGACTGTGCAAAGTTATCGGCGGTGTAACCCATGCGGCTAATCAGATCGAGATATTTAGCGTTATCGAACTGGCCGTTAGTCTGGAAGTAAGGCGCCTTGCGGATGGCATCTTTTACCTGATCGTCGCTGACGCCCAGGCCTAATTTCTTAGCATATTGGTCCAACAGCATGTTGTCGATCAACTGAGACAACGCCTGATGGCGCATCTGCTGCATATAACCTTCGTTGCCCGCCAGTGCAGAGAACTGGTCACCCAGCTGTTGCTGCATGCGACTGCGTTCGCTTTGGAAAGCCTGTTCCAGCTGAGCGCGCTCGATCACCTGACCATTTACTTTCGCTGCATAATCGCCGGAACCGCCGATCAGGTAGTTACCCACCCCGGTCAAAATAAATGACAAGATGATCAGGGCCAGGATGATTTTGAGCACGACGTTATTAGCTGCCGCGCGTAAATTGTCCATCATAGTGTGACAACACTCCGCTGTGATGTGGATTAAAAACACCCTTGCGCAGGCGCGTTCCCTGCGACAAAAATAAAAAAAGCGCATCAATCTGATGCGCCTTATATCTTACCTTACCAGCACCGTTGCGTCAGGTGATTGTTTATTACAAAGCCCTGTAACGCTAAACGGTTAGACGCAAACAATCAGTTTACTGCGTCTTTCAGCGCTTTCCCTGCACGGAAGGCCGGAACTTTGGCTGCCGCGATTTTGATCTCTTTACCGGTTTGCGGGTTACGACCGGTACGGGCCGAACGTTCACGCACGGTGAAGGAACCGAACCCCACCAGGGCCACGTCATCCCCTTCCTTCAAGGAATCAGTAACGGATGCAATCACTGCATCTAAAGCACGTCCAGCTGCCGCTTTGGAAATATCAGCACCTGCGGCAATTTTGTCGATCAGTTGTGACTTATTCACTCTATCATCCCCTCTAGAATTCAAACGTCGCACCGAAAAATCCCTACGGTTGCGACAGCGCAGCTGTTATATCAATCCCATCGTGCCTTGGCAAGCCACCGTAAGCGTGACAAAACGCGGGCCGACAGCTGTCTAACTTAGCGGTACAAAAAAAGACTGGCAAGTCCGAAATGACTTGCCAGCATAAGTTTTATCAATGGTTTTTGCGATACATCACTATTTTGCCGCTACCGGCAGTGCGCCGAAGGCCGGATTGAGCAACGCAAGGTCCAAAACTTCATCAATTCGCTGCACCGGATGAATATCCAGATCGGCGATAACATTGGCCGGGATCTCTTCCAGATCGCGTTTGTTTTCATACGGGATCAGCACGGTTTTGATGCCGCCGCGATGTGCCGCCAGCAGTTTCTCTTTCAGGCCACCAATCGGCAGAACCTGACCACGCAGTGTGATCTCACCGGTCATCGCCACATCGGCACGAACCGGGTTACCCGTCAGGCAGGAAACCAGCGCGGTACACATCGCAATACCGGCGCTTGGGCCATCCTTAGGTGTAGCGCCTTCCGGCACATGCACGTGAATGTCGCGCTTCTCGTAAAAATCAGGGTTGATACCCAATTTATCCGCACGCGCACGCACCACGGTCAGTGCAGCCTGGATAGATTCCTGCATCACTTCACCGAGCGAGCCGGTGTAGGTCAGCTTGCCTTTACCCGGTACGCAGGCGGTTTCAATGGTCAGCAGATCGCCACCCACTTCCGTCCATGCCAGACCGGTAACCTCGCCCACACGGTTTTCGGTATCCGCACGACCGTAGTCGACACGCTGCACACCCAGGTAATCTTTCAGGTTGTCGCCGTTGATCTCGATATGCTTGAGCTTCTTGTCCATCAGCAGCGTTTTCACCGCTTTACGGCACAGCTTGGAGATTTCACGCTCCAGGCTACGCACCCCGGCTTCGCGGGTGTAGAAGCGAATAATGCCGGTAATGGCGCTGTCGTCGACCGTCAACTCACCTTTTTTCAGGGCGTTACGCTCTAGTTGCTTCGGCAACAGATGCTGCTTGGCAATATTGAGTTTCTCGTCCTCGGTATAGCCGGACAAACGGATCACTTCCATACGATCCAGCAACGGCGCAGGAATGTTCATCGAGTTCGAGGTCGCCACGAACATCACGTCGGACAGATCGTAATCCACTTCCAGATAGTGATCGTTAAACGCCACGTTCTGTTCCGGATCCAGCACTTCAAGCAGTGCAGAGGCCGGATCGCCACGCATGTCGGAAGACATCTTGTCGATCTCATCGAGCAGGAACAGCGGGTTCTTCACCCCAACCTTGGCCATTTTCTGGATCAGTTTGCCCGGCATTGAACCGATATAGGTACGGCGGTGACCGCGGATTTCCGCTTCGTCACGCACGCCACCCAGCGCCATACGCACATACTGGCGGCCGGTCGCTTTAGCGATCGACTGACCCAACGAGGTTTTACCCACGCCAGGAGGCCCTACCAGGCACAGGATCGGCCCTTTGATTTTGCTTACACGGCTCTGTACTGCGAGATACTCAAGGATACGGTCTTTGACGCGCTCCAAGCCGTAGTGATCGATATCAAGCACTTCCTGCGCCTTGAGCAGGTCTTTTTTAACCTTGCTGCGCGCATTCCACGGCACCTGCAGCATCCAATCGATGTAGCCACGCACCACGGTTGCTTCCGCAGACATTGGCGACATCATTTTCAGCTTTTGCAGTTCCGCTTCGGTTTTTTCACGCGCGTCTTTCGGCATTTTCGCCGCTTCGATCTTGCGCTTCAGCGCTTCATGCTCGTCCGGCGCATCGTCCATCTCGCCCAGTTCTTTCTGAATCGCCTTCATCTGCTCATTCAGATAGTACTCGCGCTGACTTTTTTCCATCTGTTTTTTGACGCGATTGCGGATGCGTTTCTCAACCTGCAGCAGGTCGATTTCCGATTCCATCATCGCCATCAGGTATTCAAGACGCTCGGTGATATCGAACATCTCCAGTACCGACTGCTTGTCGCTGAGCTTCAGCGGCATGTGCGCGGCGATGGTATCCGCCAGACGCGCAGCATCGTCGATGCTGTTCAATGACGTCAGCACCTCCGGTGGAATTTTCTTGTTCAGTTTGATGTAACCTTCAAACTGATTGATTGCAGTACGTACCAGCACTTCTTGTTCACGCTCGTCAATCGCGGGTGACTCAAGATATTCTGCCTGGGCAGCAAAATGCTCGCCGCTGTCGGAAAGCGTAGTAATACGCGCCCGCTGCAGGCCTTCGACCAACACTTTTACCGTGCCATCAGGCAATTTCAGCATTTGCAGGATCGACGCTACCGTGCCGACTGAGAACAAATCATTAATGCCAGGTTCATCCGTTGAGGCCTCTTTCTGTGCCACCAGCATGATCTTTTTATCGTGATCCATTGCTGCTTCGAGGCACCGAATCGATTTTTCCCGGCCAACAAATAACGGGATCACCATGTGCGGATAAACCACCACGTCGCGCAACGGCAACACGGGGATTTCAATGCGTTCGGAACGCTCAGGGTTCATAGAGCTCTCTCTTAAGTTTAACTTCCGCCAGGTTGAGGGGGAATCTCATGAGACGCAAGCATCAAACGTTTCACAAAATCTGGTTAATGAGTATATGGGGATGAATCTCTTACATTCAACGGCAAGAATGCAGGAAATAAAAATGGGGGATAAAATCCCCCATTTTGACATTAACTTTCTGGTTTGACTGGCTAATTATTCGCCTGAAGCCTGTGCTTCCGGTTTGCCGTAAATCAGCAACGGTTTGGACTGGCCGGCGATAACCGACTCGTCGATCACCACTTTGTCGACGCTTTCCATTGAAGGCAGGTCATACATGGTGTCCAGCAGTGCGCCTTCCACGATAGAACGCAGGCCACGTGCACCTGTTTTGCGTTTCATCGCCTTTCTGGCGATGGCGTTCAGTGCTTCTTCACGGAATTCCAGCTCCACACCTTCCAGATTGAACAATGCCTGATACTGTTTGGTCAGGGCATTTTTCGGCTCTTTCAGGATCTGGATCAGCGCATCTTCGCTCAGCTCACTCAGCGTGGCCACGACCGGCAGACGACCGATGAACTCCGGGATCAGGCCAAACTTGATCAGATCTTCCGGTTCAGCCTGCAGCAGCAGTTCACCTTCGGTCGCTTTCTCAGACTCACCCTTCACGGTAGCGCCAAAACCAATACCGGCACCAGTATTAACGCGCTGACCGATCACTTTATCCAGGCCAGCGAATGCCCCGCCGCAGATAAACAGGATTTTCGAGGTATCAACCTGCAGGAATTCCTGCTGCGGATGCTTACGGCCACCCTGAGGGGGAACGGCAGCAATAGTGCCTTCGATCAGCTTCAACAGCGCCTGCTGCACGCCCTCACCCGAAACGTCACGGGTAATGGACGGGTTGTCTGACTTACGAGAAATCTTATCGATTTCATCGATGTAGACGATGCCGCGCTGGGCTTTCTGCACGTCGTAGTCACATTTCTGCAGCAGCTTCTGGATAATATTCTCCACGTCCTCACCCACATAACCGGCTTCGGTCAGCGTGGTGGCATCGGCCATGGTGAAAGGCACATCCAGGAAGCGTGCCAGCGTTTCTGCCAGCAAGGTTTTACCGCTACCGGTAGGACCAATCAGCAGAATGTTGCTTTTGCCCAACTCGATACCGTTGCTGGTATCGCCGTTGCGCAGGCGTTTGTAGTGGTTATACACCGCTACCGCCAGCACTTTCTTTGCCGGTTCCTGACCGATGACGTAGTCATCCAGGTGGTGGCGGATCTCGTGCGGCGTCGGCAGCGCGCTGCGCTCACGATGCGGTGAAACTTCTTTAATCTCTTCGCGAATAATGTCGTTACACAGGTCAACACATTCATCGCAGATATACACTGACGGACCGGCAATCAGCTTACGCACTTCATGCTGGCTTTTGCCGCAGAAAGAGCAGTACAGCAGCTTTCCTGAACCGTCTTTGCGCTTATCTGTCATCAGTAAACCTCTTCTTTAGTCTTTGTCCCGCAGGAAAATCACGGCGGCCGTGCGCCCCGAATTCATACCGGGAATGCCGATAATGCTCACCAGAGCGAGCCACGCCCGCTCTGATTACTATAGTCTATCGGCTCGCACAATTACCTCGCCAGCCGCGTGGTGTTACTTGCGGTGCGTAAGAATGCCGTCAACCAGACCGTATTCTACCGCTTCTTCCGCGGTCATAAAGCGATCGCGCTCGGTATCGCGTTCGATCTGCTCCAGTGTCTGGCCGGTGTGTTCTGCCATCAGCTCATTCATACGCGCCTTCACCTTCAGGATTTCACGCGCATGGATTTCGATATCCGTCGCCTGGCCCTGATAGCCGCCCAGCGGCTGGTGGATCATCACGCGTGAATTCGGCAGACAGAAACGTTTGCCCTTGGCACCCGCGGTCAGCAGGAAGGAGCCCATCGAGCACGCCTGGCCCATACAAATGGTGCTGACGTCCGGCTTGATGAACTTCATGGTGTCATAGATTGACATGCCTGCGGTGATCACGCCACCCGGGGAGTTGATGTAGAGGAAAATGTCTTTTTCCGGGCTTTCTGCTTCGAGGAACAGCATCTGCGCCACAATCAGGTTGGCCATGTGATCTTCGACCTGGCCGGTCAGGAAAATAATGCGCTCTTTCAGCAGGCGGGAATAGATGTCGTAAGAACGCTCCCCGCGTGAAGTCTGCTCTACCACCATCGGCACCAGGGCCATGTTAGGTGCAAATTGATCTCGTTCGCCACTGTATGACATTACCGTCTCCTAATAGAAATTGCCTTGGCGGCCAGGGTTACACCCTATTACACCGATTCTACTTGAGAACGGTCATGATGACTATGCTCAAGCATTCGACCCACGCCACACGTACCCGACGGTTTTTCTTATCCCGCGCACTCTGGCAAACAGCCTATACCCGTCATCTTTCAAGTCGCAGCGTTCAAATCTGTTCCCGACAGATTTGTCGCTCCCCCCAGTTACTTACTCGAGTAAGCGCCTGGGGATAAGCGAGCTGGGCGCCTAGCTGTAACTTGAAAGCTATAGGGTATATATACATTTTTACAGATTGGGGCCACAGTCAGAATTTCAAGCCCGGCAGAGTATTTTTAGCGGTTATCCTGCACACCCTGACTGCAAGTGATAACCATCATGCCAGACTGTGCCAAGACCAACAGTGTAAATATAGTGCATATTGTCACGCTTAACCTGAGATTAATCAGCAACGTGGCAAAAAGAAAAGCCCGCAACCGAGGGTTACGGGCTTTTTTAACGCCAGAGCCGGCAAGCCGGCCCTGAGAGCGCAACAAGTTGCGCCCTGGCATACAGACATTACGCCTGTTGAGTCTGGTTCATCAGCTCGCTGAAGGTAGTGGCTTTCTCAGTCACTTTCGCTTTTGCCAGCAGGGCTTCAACCGCTTGTTCTTCCAGAGCAACGTTGCGCATGTTGTTCATCAGCTCTTTGTTTTTGCTGTAGAACTCAACAACTTCACTTGGATCTTCGTAAGCGGAAGCCATTTCTTCGATCAGCGTTTTAACGCGCTCTTCGTCAGCTTTCAGATCGTTGGTGCTGATCACTTCGCCCAGCAGCAGACCGACAACTACGCGACGCTTGGCCTGCTCTTCGAACAGTTCGCGTGGCAGTTCCAGCGCTTGCTTCTCGTTGCCGCCGAAACGTTGTGCAGCCTGACGGCGCAGAACGTCAACTTCGCCGTCGATCAGCGCAGCAGGAACGTCGATTTCGTTAGCGCTGACCAGGCCGTCGATTGCCTGAGTCTTGATGCGGTTACGCACAGCGCCTTTCAGCTCGCGCTCCATATTCTTGCGAACTTCGGTACGCAGGCCAGCAATGGAACCATCAGCCACGCCGAAACGTTTGATGAATTCTTCAGTCAGTTCTGGCAGTTCACGCTCTTCCACTTTCTTCAGAACGATGTCGAACTTTGCCGCTTTGCCCTTCAGATTTTCAGCATGATAATCTTCTGGGAAGTTAACGTCGATGGCGAATTCTTCACCGGCTTTATGACCGACCAGACCTTCTTCGAAGCCTGGGATCATGCGGCCCTGGCCCATGGCCAGTACGAAATCAGAGGCTTTGCCGCCTTCGAATTCTTCACCGTCGATAGAACCAGAGAAGTCAACGGTCACACGGTCTTCAGCCTGAGCTGCGCGATCGGTTTCTTTCCAGGTCGCCTGCTGCTTGCGCAGGGTGTCCAGCATGGTGTCAACGTCAGCGTCGTTAACTTCAACCACCGGCTTCTCAACTTCGATGCCGTCCAGGCCTTTCAGCTCAACTTCCGGATATACTTCGAACTCAACGGCGAAAGTGAAATCTTCACCTTCTTTGTACTCGCCTGGCACGTAGTTTGGCGCGCCAGCCGGATTGATCTTTTCTTTGATGATCGCATCAACGAAGCTGCGTTGCATCGCATCGCCCAGTACGTCTTGACGAACTGAAGCGCCATAACGTTGCTCAACGATGTTCATCGGTACATGGCCTTTACGGAAGCCATCGATACGAACGCTTTTTGCAGCGTTGATCAGCTCTTTTTTAATAGCCTGCTTGATTGTATCAGCAGGTACAGTAATAGAGAGACGGCGCCCAAGGCCTTGAGTGGTTTCTACTGAAACTTGCATCTTGTTACCTCAAAAAAATCACAGTGCTCGGTCAACTCCGTTCGAAGAACCAGGACGGCTACATTACAGAACCGAGTTTCCTGATGACAGAAGTGTCCCGAAACCATTCCGGAAAAATAAGACGCGACATTATAGCGATGCAAGCGGAGCGAGTCGAGGAAAGCAAGGCAGCGGCGGCGCGCTAAAACTCACACTTTTGTCGATTTGATCGCCAAAAGGCCGCCGAAGCCGACCCGGCCTTGGCTGCATTGCACATCGGCTGTGTCGTCGTCAAAAACAGAAACGGCCCGCAGGCCGTTCCAAAATTCGTCAGTAGTAATACCCCAAATCGTGGTCAAAGTTCCACTGATACCGCAAATTTAGCCGTCAGGCCAAGGTACCGGCACCACGACAAGGGGGCGAGGCCGGCACGGTATCCTGCAACCCTTCCCACTCTTTCAGGGTGTAAGTGTGCAACGCCAGCGCATGTACACCATCGGATAACTCTTCCGACAGGACGCCGTAAATCGAGCGATGCCTCGTCAGGAAACGTTCGCCGACGAAGCGATCGCTGACCAACACCACCTTGAAATGACTTTCTGAACCCGCCGGAACGTTATGACGATAGCTTTCATCAACGACTTCCAGATACGCGGGCTCAAATGCCGCCCTTAACTTTGCTTCTATTTGCTCGCGAATCATAGGATCTCCTTACTACACCGGCAGAGGACCGTCCCCATCTATTTCAATATTAGCCTCTTTCTCCCCTTTTAGACCATTGCGCAGGTAAATTTCTCTTCTTTGCGGACAAAAAACGGCCAACATCCGTCATCGCTTGAGGTTTTTCTGATTGAGACGGTCAAAAAAGCATGTTTTTATCAACGACAGGTAAAAATTTGTCACTCCGGTGCGTTCTGCGCTTCCTCCGGCCGGCGGCGATGCTATGATATCGACAATTTGTTGTTGGCTATCCCGCTCTGATTATTACAGAAAGCTTGCTCAAGCCAGCCTCTCTATATTGGGCAGCTTAAAATCCATCGAGAATGAGACAGTAACTATGTTAAAGAAACTTTGCCTTCCACTGTTGGCCGCACTGCTGTTGGCCGGCTGTGCTACCAGCAGCAACACCCTGAACGTGACTCCAAAGATCGTGCTACCACAGCAGGATCCGACTCTGCAAGGCGTCACCATCAGTATTAACGGCGCGGATCAGCGCAAAGATCAAGCCCTGGCTAAAGTCAATCGCGACGGCCAGTTGGTAACGCTGACACCATCACGCGACCTGCGCTTCCTGCTACAGGAAGTGTTAGAGAAACAAATGGGCGCACGCGGCTATATGATCGGTGCCGACGGCGCCGTTGATCTGCAAATCGTAGTGAATAACCTGTACGCAGACGTCTCCGAAGGCAACCTGCGCTACAACATCACCACCAAGGCCGATATCTCAATCATCGCTCAGGCGAAAAACGGCAATAAACAGGTGAAAAACTACCGATCAACCTATAACGTCCAGGGCGCCTTCACGGCAACCAACGATAAAATCACTAACGCAGTCAATAGCGTACTGGGTGACGTTATTGCCGATATGGCGCAGGACACCAGCGTCAACGACTTTATCAAGCAAAACGCGCGTTAATCCGCGAACGCCTTGCACCGCCCGGATAGTCGGGCGGTGCAGACAGGGAACTCATGTCGAAAAACTATCTTAACCTCTTCACCCAGCGTAACTCCGCGATCCTGCTGCTGCTGGGCTTTGCCTCGGGTCTGCCACTGGCGCTGACCTCCGGCACGCTACAAGCCTGGATGACCGTCGAAGGCATCGATCTGAAAACCATCGGCATTTTTTCGCTGGTCGGTCAGGCCTATGTGTTCAAATTCCTGTGGTCACCCTTTATGGACCGCTATACCCCGCCATTCCTCGGGCGCCGACGCGGCTGGCTGCTGATCAGCCAGCTGCTTCTGGTAGTATCGATTGTGGCGATGGGCTTTATGCAACCGGCACAGCATCTGTGGTGGCTGGCAGCATTAGCGGTATTGGTGGCGTTCTGTTCTGCATCGCAGGATATTGTTTTCGATGCCTATAAAACCGATCTGTTAAGCGCTGAAGAACGCGGTGCCGGTGCCGCCATTTCGGTTCTGGGCTACCGCTTGGCGATGCTGGTGTCCGGCGGGCTGGCGTTGTGGCTGGCGGATCGTTACTTCGGCTGGCAGTCAACCTACTGGCTGATGGCTGGATTGATGCTGATCGGCATCGTCGCTACTTTGCTGGCACCAGAACCGGACGACAGCATTCCGGCACCGCGTACCATGGAACAGGCGGTAGTCGCCCCGTTGCGTGATTTCTTCGCGCGTAACAATGCCTGGCTGATTTTACTGCTGATTGTGATGTACAAAATGGGCGATGCCTTTGCCGGCAGCCTGAGCACCACCTTCCTGATCCGCGGCGTAGGGTTCGATGCCGGGGAAGTAGGGCTGGTGAACAAAACCCTCGGCCTGTTCGCCACTATCGTCGGGGCGCTGTTTGGCGGCGTGCTGATGCAACGCCTCAGCCTGTTCCGCGCCCTGATGCTGTTCGGCATCCTGCAGGCGGTCTCTAATCTCGGTTACTGGATATTAGCGGTTACCGATAAAAACCTCATGACGATGGGCAGCGCTATCTTCCTGGAAAACCTGTGTGGCGGCATGGGCACCGCCGCCTTCGTTGCGCTGCTGATGACGCTGTGCAACAAATCATTTTCCGCTACCCAATTTGCCCTGCTGTCGGCGTTATCCGCCGTCGGCCGAGTCTATGTTGGCCCAATTGCCGGCTGGTTTGTCGAAGCGCACGGCTGGCCACTGTTCTATTTATTCTCGATTGCCGCTGCCCTGCCCGGCCTGCTGTTGCTGCGCCTGTGTCGACAGACGCTTGAATATACCCAGCGTACGGATAACTTCATGCCACGCACCGAATTCCGTCAGTTTTACCGCTGGGCGTTGCGTATGCTGACCCTAGGTTGCGCGCTGCTGGGGCTGTGGTTGATTCTGCTTATCACCAACGCTCTCGACTGGAGCATCTTGCCAGGTCTGGCCGATCGGTTACTACAGATGGGTGCCGCACTGAGCCTGGTGGGGATTGCGATGGGTAGCCTGTTGGACTATCTGGCGTTGCGGCGCACCCGGTTGGCCTGATATCGTCGGCCGGTGGTAACACCGGTCGGCAAAAATGCATCAGTGTGATGTATTTATTTAGTTAAAAAATATAATTCCCGTCCAAATTATTTTTTATCCGAATGTGGCGCTCAGGAAATAAAATTAAATTCACCTTTAATACACAATTCTTTTACATTAAATAAACCTTTCATTCGTATTTCAAAAAAGCGTTTTTACCTGCCGGATTCATCATACCTTTAGTTTTCCTTAACATACGAATTGCCCGGCACGATTCAGCCTGCCAACGCTTTGTTGCCATTAGTAAATTGTCACGCAACGTGACATCTGTGACCCCCTTAACAGAAAGAGTCAACAAGGCGCTGACACTCCCTTAAGCATGTTTACAGTACTGCAACCTTCCCGTAAAATGCTCGCACACATGAAACGACAATAGAGCCTTTGTAATTGAGGTCGTTAGATGAGACTTAAGAAATACAATAAAAGTATTGGGATGTTGTCATTAATTGTCTCCACTGTAATGCTTAGTGGTTGCAATATGGTATTGATGAATCCTAAAGGAGCAATTGGTGTTGAGCAACGGACACTGATTATCACTGCAATCGCATTAATGTTGATCGTGGTGGTACCAGTTATCTTTATGGCGTTCGCCTTTGCCTGGAAGTACCGTGCTTCCAACAAAGATGCAAAATACAGTCCGAACTGGTCACATTCCAACAAAATCGAAGCGGTCGTCTGGACCATTCCTATCATTATCATCGCCATCCTTGGCACCATTACCTGGAAGACTACCCACGAGCTCGATCCGTTCAAGCCGATTGTCACTGACAAGAAGCCGATGACGATCGAAGTGGTGTCGCTCGACTGGAAATGGCTCTTCATCTACCCAGAGCAAGGCATTGCAACGGTTAATGAACTGGCTTTCCCGAAAGACGTTCCAGTTGAATTCAAAATCACCTCTAACTCGGTAATGAACTCGTTCTTTATTCCTCAGTTAGGTGGGCAGATTTATGCGATGGCCGGGATGCAAACCAAACTGCACCTGATCGGCAATGAAGCAGGCAAATACGACGGTATTTCAAGCAGCTTCAGCGGTCGCGGGTTCTCCGGCATGAAATTCACCGCCATTGTCACCCCAACCGAAGGCGACTTCGATCAGTGGGTTGCCAAGGTGAAAGCATCGTCGAATAACCTAAACGCCACCAGCGACTTTAACAAACTGGCAGAGCCGAGTGAAAACAACCCGGTCGAGTACTTCTCCAGTGTCAAACCGAATTTGTTCAAAGAAACTATTGGCAAATTCATGGGTGATATGGACATGCACAAAGGCGCTACTGCGCACGAAGGTATGGACATGAGCCAAGGTATGGACATGGGTGAACATGCTCACGCCGGAGCCGAGGAATAAACTGATGTTGGGAAAATTAACGATTGATGCGGTTCCGTACCACGAACCGATCATCATGGTCACCGTTGCTGCAATTGTTATTGGGGGCCTGGCACTGCTGGCGCTGATAACCTATTTCGGCAAGTGGAAATGGCTATGGAACGATTGGTTGACTTCGGTTGACCATAAAAAAATTGGTATCATGTACATCATCGTGGCAATGGTTATGTTGCTGCGTGGTTTTGCCGATGCCATCATGATGCGTAGTCAGCAGGCGCTTGCGTCCGCCGGCGAGGCCGGATTCCTGCCGCCGCACCACTACGACCAAATCTTCACCGCCCACGGCGTCATCATGATCTTCTTCATGGCGATGCCTTTCGTGGTCGGTCTGATGAACGTAGTGGTACCTTTGCAAATCGGTGCGCGCGACGTTGCCTTCCCGTTCCTGAACTCCCTGAGCTTCTGGTTCTTCGTGGTGGGCGTAGTGCTGATCAACATCTCTCTGGGGGTTGGTGAGTTCGCGCAAACAGGTTGGCTGGCGTATCCACCGCTGTCGGGTAAGGAATACAGTCCTGGCGTCGGGGTCGACTACTGGATCTGGAGCCTGCAGATTTCCGGTATTGGTACCCTGTTGACCGGTGTGAACTTCTTCGCCACCATTCTGAAGATGCGTGCTCCTGGCATGCCTCTGATGAAGATGCCGGTGTTCACCTGGGCGGCTCTGTGTACTAACGTCCTGATCATCGTTTCTTTCCCAATTCTGACTGTTACCATCGCGTTGCTGACCCTGGATCGCTACCTGGGCACCCATTTCTTTACCAATGATATGGGCGGCAACATGATGATGTACATCAACCTGATTTGGGCCTGGGGTCACCCAGAGGTGTATATCCTGGTTCTGCCAGTGTTTGGTGTGTTCTCTGAAGTTACCGCGACCTTCTCAAGAAAACGCCTGTTCGGCTATACCTCACTGGTATGGGCAACCATCGCGATTACCGTTCTGTCGTTCATCGTATGGCTGCACCACTTCTTTACCATGGGGTCCGGCGCGAACGTAAACGCCTTCTTCGGTATCGCCACCATGATCATTTCCATCCCTACCGGGGTGAAAATCTTCAACTGGCTGTTCACCATGTACCAGGGCCGCATTCAGCTCAACTCCGCTATGCTGTGGACCATCGGCTTCATCATCACTTTCTCCGTGGGTGGTATGACCGGTGTTCTGTTGGCCGTGCCGGGCGCGAACTTCGTGCTGCACAACAGTCTGTTCCTGATTGCCCACTTCCATAACGTTATCATTGGTGGTGTGGTGTTCGGTTGTTTCGCAGGCCTGACCTACTGGTTCCCTAAATCCTTCGGCTTCACGCTGAACGAAAAATGGGGTATCCGTGCGTTCTGGTTCTGGATCATCGGCTTCTTCGTGGCCTTTATGCCACTGTATGCTCTGGGCTTTATGGGTATGACTCGTCGTATCAGCCAGAACATCAACCCAGAGTTCCACCCACTGCTGCTGGTAGCGGCGGGCGGCGCGGCTCTGATCGCCTGCGGTATCCTGTGCCAAGTGATTCAGGTGTTCGTCAGTGTGCGTGACCGTGAGCAGAACCGTGACCTGACTGGTGACCCATGGGGTGCTCGTACGCTGGAGTGGGCGACTTCGTCTCCACCGCCGTTCTATAACTTTGCCGTAGTGCCGCAGATTCATGACCGTGATGAATTCTGGGACATGAAAGAAAAAGGCGTAGCTTATAAGAAACCGGCTAAATACGAACCGATTCATATGCCGAAGAATACAGGTGCCGGTGTGATTATTGCTGGCTTCAGCTTGGTATTTGGTTTCGCGATGATCTGGGAAATCTGGTGGATGGCGATCGCTGCCTTCGTAGGTATGATCGTGACCTGGATTGCCAAGAGCTTCGATGAAGATGTTGATTACTATGTGCAGGTTGATGAGATCGAGCGCATTGAAAACCAACACTATGAACAAATCAGCAAAGCAGGCGTGAAACATGTCAACTGATACTCTGACTAACCATAACGCAGCCCATGCAGAGCATGGGCACCACGACGCAGGAGAGACCAAAGTCTTCGGATTCTGGATCTACCTGATGAGCGACTGTATTTTGTTTGCGAGCTTATTCGCGACTTATGCAGTATTGGTGAACGGAACCGCTGGCGGTCCCTCTGGCAAAGACATCTTCGATCTGAAGTTTGTCCTGGTTGAAACCTTCCTGCTGTTGTTCAGCTCCATCACCTACGGTATGGCGATGATCGGCATGAACAAAGGTAAGGTTAGCAGCGTTAACACCTGGCTGTTCCTGACCTTCCTGTTCGGTCTGGGCTTCGTCGCGATGGAAATCTACGAATTCCATCACCTGATCGTTGAAGGCTATGGTCCGGATCGCAGCGCGTTCCTCTCCAGCTTCTTCGCTCTGGTTGCAACCCACGGTCTGCACGTAACTACCGGTCTGGTTTGGATCATCATCATGATGATTCAGGTCAGCAAGCGTGGCCTGACCGCAACCAACAAAACCCGTTTGATGTGCCTGAGCCTGTTCTGGCACTTCCTGGACGTGGTCTGGATCTGCGTCTTCACCGTTGTTTACCTGCTGGGGGTTATGTCATGAGTCATTCATCCCATGAAACTTCTCACGGCGGCGCAAGCCACGGTAGCGTCAAGACCTATCTGATCGGCTTTATTCTGTCGATCATCCTGACGGTGATTCCATTTGCGATGGTGATGAGCGGCACCGCCTCTCACTCCACTATCCTGGCGGTAGTAGTCGGCATGGCGGTGATTCAGGTGGTTGTTCACCTGATTTACTTCCTGCACATGAATACCTCATCGGAAGAGCGCTGGAACCTGGTGGCATTGCTGTTCACCGCTATGATCATCGGTATCGTTGTTGTGGGTTCACTCTGGATTATGTACAACCTCAACATCAATATGATGGTCGATTAAGAGCAGAGCTGGACGTGATGATTAAGCAATACCTGCAAGTAACCAAACCAGGAATTATTTTCGGCAATTTAGTTTCTGTCGTCGGGGGATTCCTGCTCGCCTCAAAAGGGAGCATCGACTATCCCCTGTTTCTCGCCACCCTGGTTGGGGTCTCGTTGGTTGTCGCTTCGGGCTGTGTATTTAACAACTACATTGACCGCGACATCGACAAGAAAATGGAGAGAACGAAGAATCGGGTGCTGGTTAAGGGCCTGATCGCGCCGAGTGTAAGCCTGGTTTATGCTACCGCTCTGGGTATTGCGGGCTTTGCGTTGCTGTATATCGGTGCCAACCCGCTGGCCATGTGGCTGGCGGTGATGGGCTTCGTGGTTTATGTCGGCGTTTATAGCCTGTACATGAAACGCCACTCGGTCTACGGCACGCTGATCGGCAGCCTGTCGGGCGCTGCGCCACCGGTTATCGGTTATTGCGCAGTCACCAACGAGTTCGATGCCGGTGCGTTGATCCTGCTGGCTATCTTTAGCCTGTGGCAGATGCCGCATTCCTATGCGATTGCCATCTTCCGCTTTAAAGATTACCAGGCAGCCAACATTCCGGTCCTGCCGGTAGTGAAAGGCATTTCGGTGGCGAAGAACCACATCACGGTCTACATTGTGGCGTTTATGATTGCCACCCTGATGTTGACCTTGGGCGGCTACGCCGGCTACAAATATCTGATCGTCGCTGCGGCGGTAAGCGTATGGTGGCTGGGCATGGCACTGCGTGGTTACAAAACCGAAAATGACAGCGTTTGGGCACGCAAGCTGTTTGTGTTCTCGATTGTTGCCATCACTTCGCTAAGCGTAATGATGTCTATCGACTTCAGCGCGACAGCCGCGCCGGAAGCGTTGATGACGTACGTCTGGTAAGCCAAATCGTCTGTGAATGGGCCGCTTTCGCGGCCCATTTTATTTGTCGGTTCAGAAGTCCGTTTACTCCCGAAATGATTGGAGCTGCAGCAAGGCGGCAAGAATGCGAATCCTCGGGAGCTTGGCCAACCAAGTGACCGAGGTAAGTACTCGCAGCCAACACCGCTGTAGCTTCAAACATGAAGGGAGAGCTGTAATATCTGCTAAACAACATTAGATTTACCCCCCCTGCCCTTCACACTAAAATGACGCAGCTTTGACAGAAGCTATCCCCTCAGGCGTTATCACCGATAGCCTGACAGAATGGCTTTTAATGAGGTTTTAATGAACGATAATGCAATGACCCCGCTGGAACGACGAGCGACCTGGGGATTAGGCACGGTATTCTCACTGCGCATGCTGGGTATGTTTATGGTGTTGCCGGTACTGACCACCTACGGTATGGCGTTGAACGGCGCCAGCGAAACCCTGATCGGTATCGCCATCGGTATTTATGGCCTGGCGCAGGCGGTGTTTCAGATCCCCTTCGGCCTGATCTCCGATCGTATCGGCCGCAAACCGCTGATTGTCGGCGGGCTGCTGATCTTTGCGCTGGGTAGTGTCATTGCCGCCGCGACCGACTCCATCTGGGGGGTGATCCTCGGCAGGGCATTGCAGGGCTCCGGCGCTATTGCCGCCGCAGTGATGGCACTGCTGTCAGACCTGACGCGGGAACAGAACCGCACCAAGGCAATGGCGTTTATCGGCGTCAGCTTCGGTATTACCTTCGCTATTGCGATGGTCGTTGGTCCAATCGTCACCCACGCCTTTGGCCTGCATGCGCTGTTCTGGATGATTGCAGTGCTGGCATTGGCCGGCATCGTGATCACTCTGACGGTGGTCCCTTCGGCCAGCCACCACGTGCTGAACCGGGAATCGAGCATCGTACGCGGCAGCTTCAGCAAGGTACTGAGCAACTCCCGGCTGTTGAAGCTCAATTTCGGCATCATGTGTCTGCATATCCTGCTGATGTCCAGCTTCGTGGCGCTGCCACTGGCGATGGAAAAAGCCGGGCTGGCACCGAGCCAACACTGGATTGTCTACCTGGTCACCATGCTGGTTTCTTTTGCCGCCGTAGTGCCATTTATCATTTATGCCGAGAAGAAACGCCGCATGAAGCAGGTCTTTATGGGTTGCGTAGCGGTATTGTTCTGTGCGGAAGTGCTGCTGTGGCTGTCCGGCGCGCACCTGTGGGGCATCATTGCCGGCGTACAGCTGTTCTTTATAGCGTTTAACGTCATGGAAGCGATTCTACCTTCGCTGATCAGTAAAGAGTCTCCGGCCGGCTATAAAGGGACGGCGATGGGGGTTTACTCCACCAGCCAGTTTATCGGCGTAGCGATCGGCGGCAGCCTGGGTGGCTTGCTGTATGGCCTGCAGGGTGCGGGGCTGGTGTTTATTGCCGGAGCGGTGTTGGCGGCTGTCTGGTTTTTGGTCAGCAGTACCATGCAAGAACCGCCTTACGTCAGCAGCCTACGTATTACGCTGTCGGAACTGGCCGTGAAGGATTCCGCGTTGGAAAGCCGCCTGAAAGCCCAACCGGGCGTGGCGGAAGCGATAGTGGTGCCGGAAGAGCGCAGTGCCTACGTGAAGGTCGATACCAAACAGACTAACCGAGTCCAATTGGAAGCGTTGGTGAATTCACTATAACCAAAAGGGCCAGCAAGCTGGCCCTTTTGGTTGCTGACAAAGCAGGAAAAAACGTGGTTTTTCCTGCTTTGTGGTGATCAGCCGAAAATCAATAAATTGATTTTCCTGATTTTTATTTATCAACCTCTACTCGCTCTGGGCAGGAATGAGGTTTGTCATCAGTCTGAAGGGTCAGCAAGCTGACCCTTCAAGATCTTCACTTTCGCAAAAACCTTAATCGCGGAAGTTCTTGAACTGGAACGGCTGTCCGAGATCGGCACCGCGCACCAGCGCCATCACGCCCTGCAGATCGTCGCGTGATTTGCCGGTCACCCGCACTTCATCGCCCTGAATTTGTACCTGGACCTTCAGCTTGCTGTCTTTGATCAGTTTGACGAGCTTCTTCGCCTGGGCGCTTTCAATCCCCTGCTTCAGCTTGGCATCCACACTATAGGTTTTACCGCTGTGAGTCATTTCTTCCGGGATCTCGAGTGCGCTGCCTTCGATGCTGCGTTTACTGAGCTTTTCACGCAGAATATCGAGCAACTGCTGCACCTGGAAATCAGACTCGCTGGCGACTTTAATGCTTTCGTCTTTTTCGTTCAGCTCAAAGCTGGCCGGCACGTTGCGGAAATCCCAACGGGTGCCCAGATCGCGCGTGGCGTTCTCGACGGCGTTACGCACTTCCTGCATATCAATTTCGGAAACAATGTCGAAAGATGGCATACTTCTTCCTCCTGAATGAGAGCCTAATGCGATAGGCGATTTCGATGCCGAGCATGATAACCGCTTTAGCGTCTCAGACAAAATCTGCTGAAGCTACCGGTGGATAAGCCGTCGAACAGCAGAAAAGTCTATAATTATAAGACAGTCATTGAGCGATATTCCCGTTACCCCAAGGAGTCTGGATGAAAATAACTATTCTTGGTTGCGGCGCGCTCGGACAACTGTGGCTCTCCCGGCTTTATCGGCAGGGTCACGATGTACAGGGATGGCTACGGGTGCCACAACCCTTCTGCGCAGTGAACGTGATTGAGCCGGAAGGCGCTTCGTTCAACCGTAATTTACCCACCAACAACCCTGAACATTTAGCCCAGAGCGAACTGCTGCTGGTCACCTTGAAAGCCTGGCAGGTCTCCAGCGCGGTCAGCACGCTGCTGCCAAAATTGAACCCACGCTGCGCCATCCTGCTGCTGCATAACGGCATGGGCACCCAGGACGAACTGCCGGCGAACAACCAACCGATATTGCAGGGCACCACCACCCATGCGGCGCGCCATGATGGCAGCACTATTATCCATGTCGCCGGCGGCATCACTCATATCGGCCCGACTTCACCGGCGGCGCAATCACTGAGCCATCTGGCAGAAGTGCTGCACCAGGCCCTGCCTGACGTCGCCTGGCACAATAATATCGCCTCGGCGAACTGGCGCAAGCTGGCGGTCAACTGCGTGATTAACCCGCTAACGGCGCTGTATAATTGCCATAATGGCGATCTGCAACGCTATCCCGAACAAATCGAGCTGATCTGCCGCGAGGTCTCCAGCGTGATGGAAATGGAGGGCTACCACACCTCATGCGAGGGCTTGCAGCAGTACGTCATGGAGGTGATCCAAAGCACCGCGGACAACGTCTCTTCGATGCTGCAGGATATCCGCACCCAGCGACACACCGAAATCGACTACATTACCGGTTACCTGCTGCGCCGCGCGCGTAGCTACGGCGTGACTCTGCCAGAGAACGCACGCCTGTTTGAATTGATTAAGCGAAAGGAAAATGAATATGAGCGTATCGGCGCTGGTCTGCCTGGCACCTGGTAGCGAAGAAATCGAAGCCGTCACCACTATAGATTTGCTGGTGCGGGCGGGTATTAAAGTGACCACCGCCAGCGTAGCCGGCGATGGCGACCTGACTATTGTCTGTTCACGCGGGGTAAAACTGCTGGCCGATGCGCCGCTGGTGTCGATTGTGGACGAGCCTTTCGACGCCATTGTGCTGCCCGGTGGCCTGAAAGGTGCCGAGTGCTTCCGCGACAGCCCGCTGCTGGTGGAGAAAGTGCGTCAGATGCACCTGCAGGGCAATATCGTCGCTGCCATCTGTGCAGCGCCGGCACTGGTGCTGCAACACCACAATTTGTTCCCCATCGGCAATATGACCGGGTTCCCGGGGCTGAAAGAACAGATCCCGGCCGACAAATGGATAGAAAAACGTGTGGTGTTCGATCCGCGCGTTAACCTACTCAGCAGCCAGGGGCCGGGAACGTCAATGGAGTTTGCGCTAAAGTTGATTGATTTGTTGCTGGGGAAAGCCAAAGCGGCGGAGATCGCCGCTCAGCTGGTATTGATACCTGGAATGTACGATTTCCGCGATTAAATCACGGGGGCGGCAGATGCGCCCCCTGAATGACTTACGGGCGGTAAACTTTCACGTTGGTGAAGCCCTGTTCCAGCAAATATAGCGCCTGTAGGCGGCTCATTACGCCACGCTCACAGTACAGCAGATAGGTTTTACTCTGATCCAAGTCGCCAAACTGGGTGCTGAGTTTGTAGAACGGCAGCGGTTTCACCTCAACCTGATCCAGTTTCAGCGGTTTGTCTTCCTGCTCGTCGTTAGAACGAATATCCAGAATCACCTGGTCGGCATCGAACTCCGCCACGGTTTCGACTTCGGTAACCTGCTCCTGAGTCTGCTCGGCGATGGTGCGAATATCCACGTTTTTGGCTTCGCTAACCACACGGTCAAGAATGCTGAAGTCAAAGTGCCCTTCTTCTTCTTCGATCTTGGCTTTAATCGCCTTCACCGTCGGGCTTTTCGAGATCACACCGCAATACTCCGGCATGGTCTTGGCGAAGTCCTCGGTACCAATCTCACGCGCCACTTTGATGATGTGCTCTTTGTCGTGAGAGATCAGCGGACGCAGGATCAGTGTATCGGACGCGTTGTCGATCAGGCGCAGGTTAGTCAGCGTCTGGCTGGATACCTGTCCCAGCGCTTCACCGGTCACCAGCGCCTGCACACCATAACGTTCGGCAATCTGCGAAGCGGCACGCACCATCATGCGCTTGAGCACTACGCCCATCTGGCCGTCTTCGACCTTTTCCAAGATCTCGCCAACCACAGGTTCAAAATCGATAGCGATAAAGCGTACCTTGTGCGAACTGGCAAAGCGGTTCCACAGGTAGTGAGCCACCTGGCGCACACCAATTTCATGCGCCGCGCCGCCCAGATTGAAGAAGCAATAATGCACGCGGCAACCACGGCGCATCAGCATATAGCTGGAAACCCCCGAATCGAAACCACCGGAAATCAGTGACAGCACGTCTTCCTGAGTGCCGATCGGGTAGCCGCCGATGCCTTCACGGCGGGCTTTCACCAGCATCAGCTTGTCGTCTTCGATTTCCAGATTGACCGTCACCTGCGGATGCGACAGCTTAACCCGCGCGCTTTCAATATGCTGGTTCAGACCACCACCGACGTAACGCTCCACGTCCTGCGAATTAAAGTCCTGCTTGCCACGGCGCTTAACACGCACGCAGAAGGTCTTGCCTTCCAGTTGCTCGCGGTAGGCTTCCAGCGTCTGCTCGAAAATGTGGTGAATATCGGTATAGTCGCGGTCTTCCACTTCCAGAATGTGGTGGATACCGGGAATGCGCGTCAGCGCGTCGGCAATCACCGGCCGCTGGTTTTCATCTTTGGCGCGAACTTCGATATGATCCCAGTGACGGACAACCGCCAGTGTTTCATCATACTGCTTCAGGACGTTACGAATACTGGTCGAGAGGATCTTGATAAAGCGCAAGCGCACAGATTGGCTCTTGATGGTGATTTCCGGGAACAATTTAATGATAAACTTCATGGCGGTCTTTATTGTCAGAATTACGAGGGAAAAGGATTTACAATGTATATGCGATTGATAAAACCAACGGGGCTGCCGAATGTTTTATCAATCGCATTTGCGGCGCTGAGTATACCACTATCTGGTGGGGCTCGGTGCACAAAACCACACATGTGCGCCATGATTTGCCAATCAAGACCCGCTAAGATAGGCTCTGGCGCCACTGTTCACATGATGATGTAAAAAGAAAATTATGCCAAAAAAACCTGCACAATCAGACAGTAAAGAGCAAAGCGTCAGCTTTGAAAGCTCCCTCAGCGAGTTGGAAAACATCGTCACGCGTCTGGAATCGGGTGAGTTACCGCTGGAAGACGCGCTCAATGAGTTCGAACGCGGCGTACAGTTGGCACGCCAGGGCCAGCAGAAACTGCAGCAGGCAGAACAACGCGTACAGATTTTGCTTAACGACAGCGCCGATGATGCGGCGCTGACGCCTTTCACACCGGATGCCGAGTAATCATCATGTCCGAGACTGCCCAACAGACCGCTTTTTCTGACCAGTTGCAGGCCCTGCGCCAGCGGGCCGACCGCACGCTGCTGAATTTTATCGCGCCGCTGCCGTTCAATGATGGCAACATGGTGGCGGCAATGCGTCACGGCGCGCTGCTGGGCGGTAAACGCCTGCGTCCGTTCCTGGTGTACACCACCGGACAGATGTTTGGCGTATCACTGAATAATTTGGATGCGCCCGCCGCTGCGGTAGAATGCATTCACGCCTATTCACTGATCCATGACGATCTGCCGGCGATGGACGACGACGATCTGCGTCGCGGTCAGCCGACCTGCCACATCAAATTTGGTGAGGCCAACGCCATTTTAGCCGGCGATGCCCTGCAGACGCTGGCATTTTCCATTCTGGCCGATGCCAAGATGCCCGACGTGGCACTGCGCGACCGGCTGGCGATGATTTCCGAACTGGCAACCGCCAGCGGCGTGGCCGGCATGTGTGGCGGCCAGTCGTTGGATCTGGAAGCCGAAGACCGGCAAATTGGTCTGGAAGCGCTGGAGCAAATCCATCGTCACAAAACCGGCGCTTTGATTCGCGCAGCCGTTCGCCTTGGGGCGTTAGCCGCCGGTGAACCTGGCCGTGCCGCGCTGGTGCAGCTTGACCGCTACGCCGCCGCGATTGGCCTGGCGTTCCAGGTACAGGATGATATTTTGGATGTGGTCGGCGAAACCGAAAAAATCGGTAAACGCCAGGGCGCGGACCAGCAACACGGAAAGAGCACCTATCCAGCTTTGCTCGGGCTTGACAGCGCGAAAGCAAAAGCGTGGGATCTCTATCAGGAAGCTTTAGCTGCATTAGACACTTTGGCAGCACAATCTTATAACACAGCGCCATTGCGAGCGTTAGCCAGCTTCATTATTGAACGCGACAATTAACGTGTGACGTGATGCCCAATAGATTTCAAGTTGCAGCCAGGCGACAACTGAGCGAATCCCTTGGAGCTGGGTCATTCCAGTGACTGGGGTGAGAGAAGGCGGTCAACACCGCTGTACCTTGAAAGATGAAGGGTAAAATCCTCTGATATGAGTATCGAATGAGTCTTGATATAGCCAAATACCCGACCTTGGCGCTAGCGGAAAATCCGGATGAACTCCGTTCGCTGCCAAAAGAGAGCCTACCGAAGCTGTGTGACGAACTTCGGCAATACCTGCTGGACAGCGTCAGCCGCTCCAGCGGCCACTTTGCCTCCGGGCTGGGTACCGTTGAACTGACGGTGGCATTGCACTATGTGTACCAGACCCCCTTCGATCATCTGGTATGGGACGTTGGCCACCAGGCCTACCCACATAAAATTCTGACCGGTCGCCGCGATAAAATCGCCACCATTCGCCAGAAAAATGGCCTGCACCCTTTCCCGTGGCGGGCAGAAAGTGAATACGACGTACTGTCGGTCGGTCATTCCTCCACCTCGATCAGTGCCGGTCTCGGCATGGCGGTCGCCGCTGCACGTGAAGGCAAAAATCGCCGTACGGTCTGCGTGATCGGCGATGGCGCGATCACCGCCGGCATGGCGTTTGAAGCCATGAACCACGCCGGTGACATCGACCCGGATATGCTGGTGGTGCTGAACGATAACGAAATGTCGATTTCGGAAAACGTCGGCGCGCTGAACAACCATCTGGCGCAACTGCTGTCCGGCAAGCTCTACTCCACCCTGCGTGAAGGCGGCAAAAAAGTGCTGTCCGGCCTGCCGCCGATTAAAGAGCTGGTCAAGCGCACCGAAGAACACCTGAAAGGCATGGTGGTTCCGGGCACGCTGTTCGAAGAGCTGGGCTTTAACTATATCGGCCCGGTCGACGGCCACGACGTCCAGGGGCTGGTTGCCACGCTGAAAAACATGCGTGACCTGAAAGGCCCGCAGCTGCTGCACATCATGACAAAAAAAGGTCGTGGTTACGCCCCGGCGGAAAAAGATCCGATCAGCTTCCACGCGGTGCCAAAATTCGATCCGGCCAGCGGTACTCTGCCGAAAAGCGCCGGCGGCCTGCCGACCTATTCAAAAGTTTTTGGCGACTGGCTGTGTGAAACCGCCGCCAAAGACAGCTCGCTGATGGCCATCACCCCGGCCATGCGTGAAGGGTCGGGCATGGTGCAGTTCTCCCGCGACTATCCGCAGCAATATTTTGACGTGGCGATTGCCGAACAGCATGCGGTGACCTTCGCTGCCGGTTTGGCCATTGGCGGCTATAAGCCGGTGGTAGCAATTTATTCTACCTTCCTGCAGCGGGCTTACGATCAGTTGATCCATGACGTCGCCATTCAAAAGCTGCCGGTAATGTTTGCCATCGATCGCGGCGGTATTGTCGGCGCTGACGGCCAGACTCACCAGGGGGCCTTTGATCTGTCATTTATGCGTTGCATCCCGACCATGGTGATCATGACGCCAAGTGATGAAAACGAGTGCCGTCAAATGCTGTACACCGGCTATCACTATAACGAAGGCCCAAGCGCCGTACGTTATCCACGCGGCAATGGTACCGGTGCACCACTGGAGCCTCTCAACTCTCTGCCGATCGGCAAAGGCGTTGTCCGTCGTGAAGGTGAAAAACTGGCGATCCTGAATTTCGGCACATTGCTGCCGGAAGCCGCGCAGGTAGCGGAAACGCTCAACGCGACGCTGGTGGATATGCGCTTTGTGAAGCCACTGGACGAACAGCTGATTCTGGAACTGGCTGCCAGCCACGACGCACTGGTCACGCTGGAAGAAAACGCCATTATGGGCGGTGCCGGCAGCGGCGTGAACGAGTTGCTGATGGCCAAGCGCCGCATGATACCGGTGCTGAATATCGGCCTGCCGGACTTCTTTGTCTCCCAGGGCAGCCAGGAAGAAGTCCGAGTCGATCTGTGTCTGGACGCCACCGGTATACAGCGGCAAATTGAGGTCTGGCTGGCGCAATAATCCTCGCCCCTGCTCGATCGACGCCTCCGCTTTGCGGGGGCGTTTTTATTTCTGTCACCCGGAAATCCGCTACAGTTAAAGTTCTGTGCTGACACCGGGAGGCAAACATGAAGTATTTGAAACTGGGTAAAACTGACCTGAACGTCTCACGTATCTGTCTGGGCTGCATGACCTACGGCGAACCCAACCGTGGCAACCATGCCTGGACGTTACCGGAGGAAAGCAGCCGACCGCTGCTGAAACAGGCGCTGGATGCCGGCATCAACTTCTTTGACACCGCCAACAGCTACTCCGACGGCAGCAGTGAGGAGATCGTCGGCCAGGCACTGCGTGATTATGCCCGCCGCGACCAGGTGGTGATCGCTACCAAAGTCTATTTCCCCCTGAGCAACCTGGAACGCGGCCTGTCGCGCGCCAAAATCATGCAATCTATCGACGACAGCCTCAAGCGCCTGGGCACCGACTACGTTGATCTGTTGCAGATCCATCGTTGGGATTATGAAACGCCGCTGGAAGAAACGCTCGAAGCGTTACACGATGTGGTGAAAGCCGGTAAGGCGCGCTATATCGGCGCATCATCTATGTACGCCTGGCAGTTTGCCAAGGCGCTGTATACCGCCGATCTGCACGGCTGGACACGCTTCGTCAGCATGCAGAACCAGTACAACCTGATCCAGCGCGAAGAAGAGCGTGAGATGTTGCCATTGTGCGCTGCCGAAGGCATTACAGTGATGCCTTGGAGCCCGTTGGCACGGGGCCGCTTAACCCGCCCCTGGGGAGAAACTACTGCACGGTTGGTATCCGATCAGGTCGGTAAAAATCTGTACGATGAAACCGAGGGCATCGACGCCATCATTGCCGAACGCGTGGCCAGTATTGCCGAAGAGCGTGGTGTGCCCCGTGCGCAAATCGCACTGGCGTGGCTGTTGAGCAAGCCTGTCGTTAGCGCGCCGATTATCGGTGCTTCACGCCATGACCATCTGGAAGACGCCATTGCCGCTGTCGATCTCGAGCTAACGGCGGAGGAGATTGCCGAGCTGGAAACAGCCTACGTACCGCACCACGTGACAGGATTTGAATAACCAGGAGGGTTCAAGGGCGCAGCATTGAACTGCGCCCTCAAAATCAGAACAACCCAAGCGGCCAGTGGTGGCCAATCAGGTAGATGATACCGGCGGAAAAGACCCCGGCGACGATATCGTCGACCATGATCCCCATGCCGCCGTGCACATTACGATCAAACCAGCGGATCGGCCATGGCTTCCAGATATCCAAAATACGGAAAATCACGAAACCTGCCGCGACCCACTGCCAGTCGTTGACCGGCAATGCCATCAACGTAATCCACATACCGACAAACTCGTCCCAAACGATGCTGCCGTGGTCGTGCAC
This sequence comes from Serratia sp. NA_13, assembly GCF_052691735.1. Lineage (NCBI taxonomy): Bacteria > Pseudomonadati > Pseudomonadota > Gammaproteobacteria > Enterobacterales > Yersiniaceae > Serratia > Serratia sp. NA_13. The sequence goes on along the minus strand of NZ_JBQZFV010000002.1, from coordinate 157,369 downwards.
CTTCATATCTTTGGCGGTCTGATGGCACAGGTAGACGCCAATACAAATGCTGAACATCACCAACAGCGAATACAGTTGCCATGGCAGTTGGATCAACAGCAGCCAGAATGGGATCGCCGCCAGTGAGCCCATGGTGCCCGGCATCACCGGCGACAAACCGCTGCCAAAGCCGGTGGCCAGCAGGTGCCACGGATTGCTCATCCGCAAGCGGCGCTTAGCTTCATCCATGTTACGCCTGCCCTTCGCTGAAATGGTCGAAACCGTGCCACGGCAGTTCCACCGCTTCATCGCTGCGGTAGAACTTGATGCCTTCGGAAAGCGGGCCAATCTGACCAATACAGGTATAGTCAGCGCCCAGATGGCTTAACGCCACCTCCAGTGCACCACGGTTGATTTCCGGCACGGTGAAGCAGAGTTCGTAATCCTCACCGCCGGTCAACGCCCAGCGCAATGCTTGATCGGCATCCGTATGGCTGCTTAACGCCTGCGACAAAGGCAACTCATCGAGATTGATGCGCGCACCGCACTCGGAGGCTTTCAGCACATGCTTCAGGTCAGAAATCAGGCCGTCGGAAAGATCAATCGCCGAACTGGCCAGATCGCGCAGTGCCTGCCCCTGCAATACCCGTGGCTGAGGCCGCAGATGACGGCCAACCAGGTAATTGCGTGCCTCGGCGTCTGTTACCTGCAAGCGTTCCTGTAGCACAGCCAGACCGGCGGCGCTGTCACCCAGCGTACCTGTGGTGTAAATCCAGTCTCCGATACGCGCACCGTTGCGGGTCAATGCCCGCCCGGCCGGGATCAGACCGTGAATGGTTAACGTCATGCTTAACGGGCCGCGTGTGGTATCGCCGCCAATCAACTGCATACCGTAATAATTAAGTTGTTCGAACAGGCTATCGCTGAACGCCTTCAGCCAGGGTTCATTCACCTCCGGCAGGGTTAACGCCAGTGAAAGCCAGGCGGGATCGGCACCCATGGCTGCCAGGTCGCTCAGGTTAACTGCCAGTGCTTTGTAGCCGAGATCGGCGGGATCGATATCCGCCAGGAAGTGAACGTCCGAAACGAGAGTGTCGGTACTGACGGCCAAAAGCTGTTTTTCTGCCACTGTCAGAAGTGCGCAGTCATCTCCAATGCCCAACTGTACATCCCGGCGCAGACTCTTAAACCGGTCAAAATAGCGGGCAATGAGGTCAAATTCGCCACATGCCATGGTCGATATTCCAATAGAAGTAATTAAGGCCGGGGATACCGGCCTTAATTTTTTATTTTTTCTTGCGAATGCTTGGTGCCACTTTATCCAGCACGCCATTCACAAACTTGTGGCTGTCTTCAGCGCCGAAGGTTTTCGCCAGCTCGATCGCCTCATTGATTGCCACCTTGTAAGGCACATCCTCACGCATTTTCAGCTCATACAGCGCAATACGCAGAACGGCTCTTTCTACCTGGCCCAGCTCTTCGAGCTGACGCGACAGGACAGGTGCCATCAGGCTATCCAGCAGACCTGCATTCACCGCCACGCCGGACAGCAGCTCCCGAAAATAGACGATGTCTACATCTTTGACATCTTGCTCCGACAGGAACTGGTGTTCAACATCGGCAATGTCATTTTTAGACAACTGCCAAGAGTAAAGCGCTTGAACAGCGCACTCACGAGCGCGGCGACGAGCAGCAGGTTTCACGGAATTCCCCTTAACTAAATTCAGGCTTTAATAGCTTTGATAACATTAATCATTTCAAGTGCGGTCAGAGCCGCTTCAGCGCCCTTGTTGCCCGCTTTGGTGCCGGCACGCTCGATAGCCTGTTCGATGCTTTCGGTCGTCAGCACGCCAAAGGCAACTGGGATTTCAGTGTTCATTGAAACACTGCCCAGGCCGGAGCTGGCTTCGCCCGCGACATATTCGAAGTGCGCGGTGCCCCCACGGATAACGGTGCCCAGTGCGATGACTGCATCGTATTTGCCGGTGTTAGCCAGCACGCGTGCAGTCAGCGGCAACTCGTAAGCGCCCGGGACCCAGACAACGGTGATGTTGTCGTCAGCAACCTGGCCAATGCGCTTGAGTGCGTCGATAGCACCTTGCAGCAGGCTGTCATTGATGAAATTGTTAAAACGTGCAATTGCAATCGCCACACGGGCATTTGGAGTAGCAACAACACCTTCGATAACTTTCATGGGCTTTCCTTAAAAATGGGTTCAATACCCCGCAGGGGGGCGGATTCTATCACATTCTTTATCTGCCTGCGCGGGCGGTTTTGTAAAACGACAGCCGACCCGGCACGCAGGTTTTAAAATCAGTATTTTGCTTTCAGTCGCAGCCGTAAATCAGGGCCGATTTGCCGCACTTCGCTAAAGACAAATTCCGGTGCATTGGTCAGGTGTTCAAGGCCCGGCAAATGACACAAACCGCGGCCATTATCACCCAACAGTTTTGGCGCGATGTACAAAATGAGCTCATCGACCAGCCCGGCCTGCAACAAGGCACCGGCCAGCTGCGCGCCGGCTTCGACCCAGATGGAATTCACCTGGCGTTTCGCCAGTTGCATCATCATTACCACCAGATCAATGCCACCGCCATGCGCCGGGAAGTTCAGTTGCTCAACACCCTGCGGCCAAATTTGCTCATCCTGCTGCAGGCGCGCCAGCCAGGTTTGACCCGGCTGTTGTACCACCCGATGCTGTGGAGTGACACGATTTTGGCTATCCAGAATAATGCGCAGCGGTTGACGCAGGTTTTCACGCGGGTAAATGCTTTGCGTCTCAGCGTCCAGCTCATCCCAGCGCACCGTCAGTGACGGATCGTCAGCCAACACGGTGGCACTGGTGCTGAGAATAGCGGCGCTTTGCGCCCGCAGACGCTGAACATCCTGACGCGCCTGCGGTGAGGTGATCCATTGGCTTTCACCGGAAGCCATCGCGGTGCGGCCATCGAGTGAGGCCCCCAGCTTCAGTTGCACATAAGGAAAGCCGGTGCGCATCCGCTTGAGGAAGCCCAGATTCACCGCTTCGGCATCGCTCAGCATCAAACCGTGGCGTACATCCAATCCCGCCTGCTGCAGTTTGTACAGGCCGCGACCGGCGACCTCAGGATTGGGATCCTGCATCGCCGCAACCACCCGGGCTACGCCGGCGGCGACCAGCGCATCGGCACAGGGCGGCGTACGGCCGTGATGACTACAGGGTTCCAGCGTGACATAAGCGGTGGCGCCACGCGCCTTTTCGCCCGCCATGCGCAGCGCATGGACTTCCGCATGCGGTTCACCGGCACGCAGATGGTAACCCTCACCGACGATTTCGCCGTCGCGCACGATAACGCAGCCGACATTCGGATTCGGGGCAGTAGTAAAACGCCCCAGTCGCGCCAGCTCAAAGGCGCGAGCCATATAAAATTCGTCGTTATGCATCAAAGCCCCTTTAGTCCTGCAGACGGGCGATCTCTTCGCCGAATTCGCGGATATCTTCAAAACTGCGGTAAACAGAGGCAAAGCGAATATAGGCCACTTTATCCAACTTTTTCAGCGCGTCCATCACTAGGTTACCAACCAGTTTGGTCGGGACTTCGCGCTCGCCGGTGGCGCGCAGCTGGGATTTGATGTGGTTGATCGCGTTTTCCACGTCGTCAGAGCTGACTGGGCGTTTTTCCAATGCCTTCAGCATGCCGCGACGCAGCTTGTCTTCGTTGAATGGCTCACGCACCTCATCGCTTTTGATTACCCGTGGCATCACCAGTTCAGCCACTTCGAAGGTGGTGAAACGTTCATTACAAACCAAACATTGGCGGCGACGGCGCACCTGCGAACCATCACCCACCAGGCGGGAATCAATGACTTTGGTATCAACGGCAGCGCAGAAAGGGCAATGCATAACACGTCCTGATAAACGTTTTTATAGTTAAGAACAGTTTACCCCGAAGTGCGATTACAACAAAGGCCGTCGGCTATTTGTTGCGGACCGCCCCTCTGAACGACGCCCCAGAAGGGCAATGAACATGACTTTCCCCAACAGGCGGACTAAGCTGATAACAGGAGAAGTTGAATAGGAAATCCCCGCTATGACAACCCGTTACCCAAAGATTTTCCTGCTCTGCACACTGGTGCTGTTGGCAGGCTGCGCGCAAACTCGCGAAGTACCCAAATTGCGTAATCAGGTGGTTGAACTGAATCAGAAATTAACCACCCTGACTAATCAGGCCACCGCGTTGGAACAGCAAAACCAGCTGAATCAGAACTCCACCAGCGGCGTCTATCTGCTGCCGGCGGCCAATAACGGTGCCCGCCTGCACAGCAGCCTCGGTGAGTTGAGCGTGTCACTCAGCCACGTGAAAAGCGAGGCTAACGGCACCCAGGCCATGCTGCACGTTCGCACGCTTTCACAGGCCTCCCTGCCGGCATTCAAGGCCATGGTGGAATGGGGCCCGCTGGATGCGACTACCGGCAAACCGCTGACGGCTGAAGCACTTTCGCAACCCATTGCCAGTACGGACTCGCTACTGCCCAAAACGGAATACAGTTTTGAGCTGCGCTTCAGCGGTCTGACACCGGATCAACTGGGCTTTGTGCGGCTGCACAGCATTGTCCCAACCGCCCAACCGGCAGTGGTCCAGCAACATTGAGCCACCAGGAAAAAAAAGGAGCGCCAACCGGCGCTCCTTTTCACTTCGCTGAAAATACCGTGAATTACGGCATAATCGAAGGCTGATCTGCGCCCTCTTTTTCCACTTTCTGCTGCAGCATGTGTTCGCGTTTCATACCCAGCTTCAACGCCAGCGCGGACGCCACGTAGATAGAGGATACGGTACCGATAGACACACCAATCAGCATAGCCAGAGAGAAGCCGTGCAGCATCGCGCCGCCGAAAATGTACAGCATCAGAACCACCATCAAGGTGGTACCGGAAGTCATCAAGGTACGGCTCAGCGTCTGAGTCAACGACACGTTCATGATTTCGTAAGGCGTGCCGCGGCGGATCTTGCGGAAGTTCTCACGAATACGGTCGGAAACCACGATGCTGTCGTTCAACGAGTAACCGATAACCGACATCAAGGATGCGACGATGGTCAGGTCAATCTCGATATGGAACAACGACAGCACACCCAAGGTGATGACCACGTCGTGCGCCAACGCGATAACCGCCCCCAGTGCCAAGCGCCATTCGAAGCGGAAACCGACGTAAATCAGAATACAGATCAACGCGACCAGCAGCGCCATGCCGCCGTTTTGCGCCAGTTCGGTGCCCACGCTCGGGCCGACGAACTCAATCCTCTTCACCGTGGCGTTTTTATCAACCGAGTCGTTGATCACGCCGATCACTTTGTTACCCAGTTCCTGGCCTGCGGTGCCGATCGCCGGTGGCATACGCACCATCACGTCACGGCTGCTGCCAAAGTTCTGAATAACCGGGTCCTGGAACCCGGCTTTTTCCAGCGTATCGCGCATCAGGTCGAGGTTGGCCGGTTGTTCCAAGCTGATTTCAATGACGGTACCGCCGGTGAAATCCAGACCCCAGTTAAAACCACGCACCGACATAATGGCGATTGACGCGATCAGCAGCACCAGCGAGATGCCGAAGGCCACGTAATCCCAGCGCATAAAGTCATAGACTTTACGGCCGTAGTTGAGTTGTTCAACAGTATAATCCTGTGCCACAACGCACTCCTCAGATAGACAGCTTGTTAATGCGTTTGCCGCCGTAAAGCAGATTGACGATGGCACGGGTACCGACAATCGCGGTGAACATGGACGTCGCCACACCGATTGCGGTGGTAATCGCAAAGCCTTTGATCGAACCGGTGCCCACTGCGTACAGAATAATCGCGGTGATCAGGGTAGTGATGTTGGCGTCAACGATACTGGAGAACGCGCCTTTATAGCCCTCATGGATCGCCTGCTGAACGGAACGTCCGTTCTTCAGCTCTTCCTTGATACGTTCGTTAATCAGTACGTTGGCGTCGACTGCCACCGCCAGCGTCAGCACGATACCGGCAATCCCCGGCATGGTCAGCGTCGCCCCCGGCAACAGGGACATCACGCCGACAATCAGCACCAGGTTGGCGACCAGCGCCGTGGTGGCGATCATGCCGAACTTACGGTACCAAACCACCATAAACACGATGGATGCCACCAAGCCCCACAAGCAGGCTTCCAGACCTTGGGTGATGTTCTGTTGCCCCAGGGTCGGGCCGATTGTACGCTCTTCCACAATCTGGATAGGCGCAATCAGCGCACCGGCCCGCAGCAGCAGCGAAAGCTGGCGTGCTTCGTTCGGGTTGCCGATACCGGTAATACGGAAGCTGTTGCCCAGACGCGACTGAATGTTCGCCACGTTGATCACTTCTTCCTGTTTCACCAAGACTGCACGACCGTTAGCGTCTTTCTTGCCGCTGTCCTTATATTCCACAAACAGGGTCGCCATCGGCTTGCCGATATTGTCCTTGGTGAAGTTGGACATAGCAGTACCGCCGGCACTGTCCAGCGAGATATTAACCTGCGGCTGGTTGTATTCGTCGGTGCTGGAGGTGGAGTCGGTGATGTGGTCACCGGTCAGGATCACGCGCTTGTACAGCACAACCGGCTGGCCTTCACGAGTGTCTTTTACCTCGGAGTCACCCGGCACGCGGCCGTTGGCTGCCGCAGTGGCATCCGCGTTGGTGTTAACCAGACGGAATTCCAGTGTTGCAGTAGCCCCCAGGATCTCTTTGGCGCGAGCGGTGTCCTGAATACCCGGCAGTTCGACCACGATACGGTCAGAACCCTGGCGTTGTACCAGCGGTTCGGCAACGCCGAGCTGGTTAACACGGTTACGCAGGATAGTGATGTTCTGCTGCACCGCATACTCACGCGCTTCACTCAGACGGGCATCTGTCAGGTTGGCTTTCAGAGTATTGATGCCGTTGGCAGAGAACACCATGTCGCGTTGACGCGGGCCAAGGTAGCTGATGGCCTGATCGCGGGCAGCATCGTCACGGAAACGTACTTCCACGCCGTTGTTGTCCAGTTTGCGGATAGACGCATAAGGAATGCCCTTTTCACGCAGCTCGCTGCGCAGGGTGTCCATGGTCTGCTCCTGCAGCTTGCTCAGCGCAGTGTCCATGTCCACTTCCATCAGGAAGTGCACACCGCCACGCAGGTCCAGACCGAGTTTCATCGGTTCTGCGCCCAGCATGGCCAACCAGGCCGGCGTTGCCGGAGCCAGGTTCAGTGCCACCACGAACTTGTCGCCCAGCTCCGCCATCAAGGCTTCACGGGCGCGCAGCTGAATATCAGGATTGCTAAAGCGAGCTAGGATGGCGCCATTTTCCAGCGCAATCGACTTGCTCGCGATCTTGTCTTTTTCTAATACGGTACGGACTTGGTCCAGCGTAGTTTCACTGGCGGCGACACCGCGCGCGCCAGTGATCTGTACAGCCGGATCCTCACCATAGAGGTTGGGAAGCGCATAAAGCAGACCGACGATGATCACGACGATCAGCATCAGATACTTCCACAAAGGATAACGGTTTAGCACGGCAATTCCCTTCGGGAAAACAAAATTACAGGGCCTTCATGGTACCTTTCGGCAGAACGGCCGCCACGAAGTCACGCTTGATCATCACTTCCGTGGTGTCGTTCAGCGCAATAGCGATGATGCCGGTGTCAGCCACTTTGGTCACGCGGCCGATCAGGCCACCGGTGGTCAGCACTTCATCACCCTTGCCGATCGAGTCCATCAGTTTCTTGTGCTCTTTAGCGCGTTTCTGCTGTGGACGCAGGATCATGAAATAGAAAATCAGGCCAAAAACTACCAGCATAATGATCAGAGAGTACGGGCTTCCCTGAGACGGAGCTCCTGCGGATGCGACGGCGTCAGAAATGAAAAAGCTCATTGAAATTCCCTCATTAAGTTATCAATTATTAATTCAAGCGTTTAAAGGTGGAACCGGTTTACCGATCCGACCGTAGAAATCCGCAACAAACAGCTCTAATTTACCCTGTTCAATGGCCTCGCGTAAACCCGCCATCAGGCGTTGGTAGTGACGCAGGTTATGAATGGTGTTCAATCGGGCACCCAGTATTTCGTTGCAACGATCGAGATGATGCAAGTAGGCGCGGCTGTAATTGCGACACGTGTAGCAATCACAGTCTTTATCCAGCGGAGAAGTATCATCCTTGTGCTTGGCATTACGGATTTTTACCACACCGTCAGTCACGAACAGATGGCCGTTACGGGCATTACGCGTTGGCATCACGCAGTCGAACATATCGATACCGCGACGCACGCCTTCTACCAGATCTTCCGGTTTGCCAACGCCCATCAGGTAACGTGGCTTATCTTCCGGAATTTGCGGGCAAACATGTTCGAGAATGCGATGCATATCCTCTTTTGGCTCACCGACTGCCAAACCGCCAACAGCGTAACCATCAAAACCGATATCCACCAGCCCTTTTACTGATACATCACGTAAATCTTCGTAAACACCACCCTGAATAATGCCGAATAAAGCGTTCTTGTTATTCAGTTCGTCAAAACGCTGACGGCTGCGCTGCGCCCAGCGCAGAGACATTTCCATCGAGCTCTTGGCGTAGTCCCAGTCTGCCGGGTATGGCGTACATTCGTCAAAGATCATCACGATGTCGGAACCCAGGTCATACTGGATTTCCATCGATTTTTCCGGGCTGAGGAAGACTTTATCGCCGTTAATCGGGTTACGGAAATGTACGCCTTCTTCTTTAATCTTGCGCATCGCCCCCAGACTGAACACCTGGAAGCCGCCGGAATCGGTGAGGATAGGGCCATGCCACTGCATGAAATCATGCAAGTCACCATGCAGTTTCATGATCTCCTGGCCTGGGCGCAGCCACAGGTGGAAGGTGTTGCCCAGCAGGATCTGCGCACCGGTCTCTTTCACTTCTTCCGGCGTCATGCCCTTTACCGTGCCGTAGGTGCCGACCGGCATAAAGGCTGGGGTTTCCACCACGCCACGTTCAAAGATCAGGCGGCCACGGCGAGCGCGGCCATCGGTTGTGTCTAATTCGTACTTCACAAAGCCTCCAGCGCCAGAGAAACAGTCTGGCGTGATTAACATCGAGCCGCGCCAGTTGCGCGACTCAGGGAATTTATTTGCAGATGGACTCGTGCTCCGCCTGCGGGTTACGACTGATGAACATCGCATCGCCGTAGCTGAAGAAACGGTACTGCTCGGCCACCGCCTGCTGATAGGCATGCATGGTGTTTTTATAACCGGCAAAAGCAGAAACCAGCATAATCAGCGTCGACTCCGGCAGGTGGAAATTGGTCACCAGTGCGTCAACCACCTGATAGTGGTAACCCGGGAAGATAAAGATGCTGGTGTCGTCGAAGAACGGCGCAATCAATGCATCTTTGCTGGCGTTGGCGGCGCTCTCCAGCGAACGTACCGAAGTGGTACCGACTGCCACCACACGCTTGCCGCGCGCTTTACAGGCTAATACGGCGTCAACCACCTCCTGCGGCACTTCTGCGTATTCGGCATGCATGACGTGCTCTTCGATGGTTTCCACCCGCACCGGCTGGAAGGTGCCCGCGCCCACGTGCAGGGTGACAAACGCCATCTCGATACCCTTCTCGCGCAATGCAGCCAACAACGGCTCGTCGAAGTGCAGCCCGGCGGTCGGTGCAGCTACAGCGCCCGGTCTCTCGCTGTAGACCGTCTGATAAAGCTCACGGTCGGCGTCTTCGTCCGGACGATCGATATACGGCGGCAGCGGCATATGGCCGACGGCATTAAGGATAGTGAAGACATCCCGCTCGTCGTTGAAGCGCAGTTCGAACAGCGTATCGTGGCGCGCTACCATAGTGGCGGCGATGCTTTCGTCGTCACCCAGCAGCAGTTCGGTGCCCGGCTTGGGGGCCTTAGAGGCGCGAACGTGCGCCAGCACCCGATGGTCGTCCAGCACGCGCTCGACCAGAACTTCAATCTTGCCGCCGCTGACCTTGCGGCCAAACATGCGAGCCGGGATCACCCGGGTATTGTTGAACACCAGCAGGTCGCCGGCTTCCAGGTTATCCAGCAGATCGGTGAATACGCCATGCTTAAGCTCCCCGCTAGGCCCATCCAACTGCAGCAAACGGCAACCGCTGCGTTCAGGCTGGGGATAGTGGGCAATCAGGGTCTCGGGAAGTTCAAACGAAAAATCGGCGACGCGCATGGCTATTCACTTCTTCAATATGGGATTGGTCATTAAAAAACAGGCGGCCTAGTCTAAAGCTGTGGGCGGTCAGCGGCAAGAAATAAGGAGGATTTGCATGAGTTGCGTTATAGTTGCCTGATGAATTATCTCGCTCATCTCCATTTAGCCTCACTGGCGGAAAGCTCGTTGCTGGGTAATCTGCTGGCTGACTTCGTACGCGGCAACCCTGCCGGCGAGTACGATCCCTCCGTGGTAGCCGGCATTATGATGCACCGTCGCGTCGATGTGCTGACCGACGGCCTGCCGCAGGTAAAGGCCTGCCGCGCCTATTTCGCGGAAGAGCATCGACGCATAGCCCCCATCACGCTTGACGTAGTGTGGGATCACTTCCTGGCACGTCACTGGCAACAGCTGGAACCTTCCCTGAGCCTGCAGGGGTTTACCCAGCAGGCTCAGGGCCAAATCCTGCCGCATTTGCCACTGACGCCACCACGCTTTCAGAATCTGAACGGCTATTTATGGCCGGAACGCTGGCTGGAGCGCTACGCCGAACTACCGTTTATCGGTAACGTGCTGGCAGGCATGGCCAGCCGTCGTCCGCGCCTGGCCGCACTGGCCGGCTCCTTCGCCGACGTGGAGCGCAACTATCATCAGCTTGAAACACAATTCTGGCAGTTTTACCCACAGATGATGCAGCAGGCCAAAGACAAGCAGCTGTAAGGTCAAGCCAAAGCCTTTGAAAATGCTATGCTTTACAAGAAATTGCGTTTTAAGTCTTGCCCTTTTATGGGAAAAGGTTATTTTTAAAGACTGCTAAATTTAATAACCGACTTTGATAGGTGAAAGCTATCTCATTGATTGGTCTTTTGCCCTTTCTTCACCAAGTCGTGGCCCCTATACTGGCCCTTGCTTTTACATCAACCCCTTAACACCTATTACAGGAGTAATTATGGTCCTGGTAACTCGTCAAGCCCCTGACTTCACCGCTGCTGCCGTACTCGGCAATGGCGAAATCGTAGAAAACTTCAACTTTAAGAAGCACCTGAACGGCAAACCAGCCGTACTGTTCTTCTGGCCGATGGACTTCACCTTCGTATGTCCTTCTGAGCTGATCGCTTTCGATCACCGCTATGAAGAATTCCAGAAGCGTGGCGTTGAAGTGGTTGGCGTTTCATTCGACTCAGAATTTGTCCACAACGCATGGCGTAAAACCCCTGTCGAAAATGGCGGTATCGGGGAAGTGAAATACGCAATGGTTGCTGACATCAAGCGTGAGATTCAGAAAGCTTATGGCATCGAGCACCCAGAAGCAGGCGTTGCCTTGCGTGGTTCTTTCCTGATCGACAAAGACGGCGTGGTTCGTGCTCAGGTTGTTAACGACCTGCCAATCGGCCGTAACATCGACGAAATGATCCGTACCGTTGACGCGCTGCAATTCCACGAGCAACACGGCGAAGTGTGCCCGGCTCAGTGGGAAAAAGGCAAAGCAGGTATGGGCGCATCTCCGGATGGCGTGGCTAAATACCTGTCCGAGAACGCTTCCAAGCTGTAATTTCAGCCTGCAAGTGTATCAACCGGCCCTCATGGCCGGTTTTTTTTGCCCTTTTTTAGGGCGCACCGCCCCCATTGTGTGCTTCATTTACTTGTTTCCGATCACATTTCCCCGGCTATTTTCCGCACAATCCATTAACTCTGGTTAGTATCAATAACGCTGGCCCGCTCTTTGCAGAGCAACCATGGCAAGCCAAACACAATAAGAAGGAAGGGAATAACTATGTTTTTACAAAAATGGAGCAATCCGCTGACCTTGGCGGCGCTGCTGGTCAGCAGCAACCTGTATGCCGCCTCCAATCCGGCGGTCGAAGCCAAAAACGGCATGGTAGTGACATCGCAACATCTGGCCTCGCAGGTCGGCGTGGATATCCTGAAACTGGGCGGCAATGCCATCGATGCAGCAGTAGCCGTGGGTTATGCGCAGGCGGTGGTCAACCCGTGCTGCGGTAACATCGGCGGTGGCGGCTTTATGACGGTGCACCTGGCCGATGGCACCGACACCTTTATCAACTTCCGCGAAACCGCGCCGGCAGCGGCCAGCGCCAATATGTATCTGGATGCCACAGGCAACGTGAAGAAAGGTGCCAGCCTGTACGGCTATTTGGCCGCAGGGGTACCGGGTACCGTGCTGGGCATGGAAACTGCGCGCAAGAAATACGGCAAACTGAGCCGCGAGCAGGTGATGGAGCCGGCGATCAAACTGGCGCGTGAGGGCTTTGTGCTGACCCGTGCCGATACCGATATTCTCGATACCACCGTCGCACGCTTTAAACAGGATGCGGAATCCGCGCGGATTTTCCTGCGCCCTGACGGCACGCCGTTACAGCCGGGCGATCGCCTGGTGCAAAGCGATCTGGCCAATACGTTGGAGGCCATCGCCAAAGACGGCTCAGATGCCTTCTATAAAGGCAAAATTCCGCAGGCAGTCGAGGCAGCAGCCAAACAGGGTGGCGGAATTCTGACGGCGGCCGACTTCGCCAACTACAAAGTTACCGAAACCCCGCCGATTACCTGCAGCTATCGCGGCTATAAATTTGTTTCTGCTCCCCCTCCCAGCTCCGGTGGCGTCACGCTGTGCGAAATCCTTAACGTGGTCGAAGGCTACGACCTGAAAAGCATGGGCTTTAACTCGGCGGCGGCCATCCACACCATGACCGAAGCCATGCGCCACGCCTATGTGGACCGTAATACCTACCTCGGCGACCCGGAGTTCATCAAGAATCCGATCGACAGGCTGGTCAGTAAGAGTTATGCCGAAGAAATCCGCAAGAAAATCGTCGCTGACAAAGCTACACCGTCGGAAAACGTACAGCCCGGCATGGAACCCCACGAGAAGCCGGAAACCACCCATTACTCGATTGTCGATCATGATGGCAACGCCGTCTCTACCACCTATACCGTTAACGGCCGCTTTGGCGCGGTGGTGATCGCACCGGGCACCGGCTTCTTCCTCAACGATGAAATGGATGACTTCACCGTCAAGGTCGGGGAGAAAAACCTCTATGGCCTGGTGCAGGGTACCGCTAACAGCATTGCCCCCGGTAAGCGCCCACTATCGTCGATGAGCCCGACACTGGTGACCAAGGACAATAAAATCTTTATGGTTCTCGGCTCGCCGGGCGGATCGCGCATCATCACTATCACGCTGCAGACTGCACTGAACGTGATCGACCACGGTATGGCACCGCAGGAAGCCGTCGATGCGCCGCGTATCCATCATCAATGGTTGCCAGATGAGGTTTATTACGAACAACGCGGAGTTTCTGCCGATACGCTGAAAATTCTCAGCGGCATGGGTTACAAGATGGTCGAGCAAACGCCGTGGGGTGCCGCTGAATTGATCCTGGTCGGTCTGCCAAGCGCGGTCGGCGTCAGCCCTGCCAACTCAGGTAATGACTCCGCGGTTTCCGGCAAGGTGCGTGAAGGCTACCTGTACGGCGCCAACGACGTTCGTCGTCCGGCCGGCTCTGCCGTAGGCTATTGATCTGACTGGGCGTGTGAACGCCCACTAACCCAGTAAGGGGCCGGTATTCCGGCCCCTTTACCGAACTAACCGGCTCGTCGCCACAGAGTCACTGATTCCTCGCCTAATTGCAGCGAGACAGCATTCTGCCCGTCATGCAACTCGCCATCCCCTTCCAACCGTTGCCATTGGCCTGCAGCCAGCAGCGGACTGTGCGGCAAAGTCACTGTGCCACTGCCCCCGCGCTGTAACGCCACCAGCACCTGCTCCTGTTGATAGACACGTACAAACACAAACGTCTCACTTTGTGCGTACAACACCTGACAACCGCCACGGCGCAGCGCCAGACTCTGTTTACGCAGTGCCGCCATACGCTGGCACAGGGCCAACAGGCTCTGGTCCCACTGGTTTTCGTCCCACGGGAAAGGCTTGCGGCAGAACGGGTCGTTGGCACCATCCAGGCCAATCTCATCGCCATAATACAGGCAGGGCACGCCGATCCAGCTCATCAGCCACACCGCCGCCATGCGCATCCGCGCCTGATTGCCCTGTAATAGCGTCAGAAAACGTGCAGTGTCATGGCTGTCTAGCTGATTGAACTGAATCAACTGACGACCATGCGGCAGCCCGGCCCGGTAGTCATCCATCCACTGGGCACAGCCCGCCGCGTCCATTTGTACCGGGTGGTGCGCCACGTCCAGCCCAGCGAGGAACCCCCGCACCGGCAGGGCAAAACCCATATAGTTCATCGCGGCATCTTCCACACCGGCATGCAGCCAGCGGCGCGCATCGCCAAAATGTTCCCCCAGCACGTAAGCCCGCGGATTTTCCTGTTTAACCGCCTGATAAATACCCGCCAGATGCTGCAAGTTACCGTTAGCCCCGCCGTTCTCACCCAGCATATGCACCACGTCCAGCCGCCAGCCATCAATGCTATACGGCGGCCGCAGCCAATAACGCACCACGCTACCGTCGCCGCGATAAATCGCCTCGGCCACCTGCGGCTCGGCGAAATTGAGCTTCGGCAGGCTTGCATTGCCCTTCCAGTCGAGCGCCCGACCATCGGGGTAGAAATTAAACCAGCCGCGATAGGGAGAATCAGGGTGATGGCAAGCGCCGTTCTCACCTTGCTGATGGCGGTCAAACCACGGATGCGAATCCCCGGTATGGTTAAACACCCCGTCCAGCACCAGTTTCATCCCAACCTTGTGAGTGCTCACTCGCAAACGCTGCAGGGCGGCGTTACCACCGAGGTAGGGATCGACCTGGTAATAGTCTTCGGTATCGTATTTATGCACGCTCGGCGCGGTGAAAATCGGGTTTAAATACAGCGCCGTCACCCCCAGCTTGTGTAAATAAGACAGCTTTTGGCTGATGCCATCCAGGTCACCACCATAGAAGGTCGACACGGCATGCCGGTCTTCCAGCGGATGTTGCCAATCCTGACGCACCACATCACAACCGGCTGCATGATGACGATAACTGCCGCTCTGAATGCCGTGTTCTCCCCCACTACTGGCAAAACGATCGGGGAAAATTTGATAAAAGATCTGATCCGCCACCCAGGCCGGGCTGCTATCGGGCACGTCGACCGCAAACTGTGTCAACTGCCCCGGCGGTGTCACTGACCAGCCCTGGGGGCCGAACCATTGCTGACGATCGGCCCAAACCAGTTTGAAACAGTAACGACGGGTTGGCTCACCTTCATTGAGCGTCAAACTGGCCTGATAGCGGTGAAAACCTTCCACCTGCTGAGTTTTCATGATCAACAGCCATTCTTCATTATCAGGTTCGGCGCGTAAAAATACCCGTTCGGGCAAATCATCACCCTGTAACCACAGCGTGATATCCAAGCGCTGCCCCTTCTTCACCACGAAGGGTGGGGCCGGTTGATGCCAGGCGTTAAGCATGACTTTCCTCCTGCTGTACAAAACGAAATCGACGACGTTATTCAATGCCACGAACAATGCCACGTTGAGTGCCAGTCCCCCTCCTCTCTTGCCGGTTAACTCGGGGAGGAGTCGGGGGGTGGAGATAGTCGGTCAGCGGCAACCCTATGTAAAAAAGGGTAAAAAGACGCACATTACGCCCCGCAGCCATTAGGCTAACGTGTTTAGAATCTATCGGATATTTTTTGCACATTTTTAAAGGAGCGGCAATGCAACAACAGATAACCCTGTGGCTGGAGAAGTTCGGGCTGGAATTTAGTGGGGTAATGTCTCTGCTGATGGTGCTGGGGCTGATCGTCCTGATTTCGGTGGCAATCCATCTGGTGCTGCACCGCGTGGTGCTGAAGGCGATCCAGCGCCGTGGCCAGCAATCGCAGCGCGTCTGGCAGCAGGCAATCACCCAGTACAAACTGTTTCAGCGTATGGCGTTGTTATTACAGGGGGTGATCATTAATCTGCAGGCGGTGCTGTGGTTACACGCCGGTGGCCAGACGCAGGCGGTTATCGTCACCGCCGCCCAGGTGTGGATCATGGGCTTCACTCTGCTGTCGTTGTTTTCCCTGCTCGATACGCTGTTGGCGATGCTACGCCAAAGCCCGATTTCAAACCAGTTGCCGTTGCGCGGTATTTTCCAGGGGCTCAAGCTGATAGCCGCCATTCTGATTGGCATCATGATCGTCTCCCTGCTGATGGGCAAGTCGCCATTGCTGCTGCTCAGCGGCCTGGGGGCGATGACCGCCGTGCTAATGTTGGTGTTTAAAGATCCGATCCTCGGTCTGGTGGCCGGTATTCAGCTTTCTGCCAACGATATGCTGACCATCGGCGACTGGCTGGAGATGCCGAAGTACGGCGCGGACGGCGCGGTCACCGACATCGGCCTGACCACGGTAAAAGTGCGTAACTGGGATAATACCGTCACCACCATTCCAACCTACGCGCTGATTTCCGACTCCTTTAAAAACTGGCGTTCCATGTCGGAATCCGGCGGACGCCGCATCAAGCGTAGTATCAATATCGATACCACCAGCGTCCATTTCCTGTCGGATGAAGAGCAACAGCGGCTGAACCGCAATCCGCTGCTGCAACGTTATCTGAACGATAAAACACAGGAGTTGAGTCAACATAACCAGCAGATTGCCGGCGATCTCAGTTCCCCACTCAACGGACGACGCCTGACCAATCTGGGTACGCTGCGCGCGTATCTGGTGGCGTACCTGCGCGCCCACCCAAATATTCACCAGAATATGACGCTGATGGTGCGTCAGTTGGCCCCGCTGCCAGAAGGATTGCCGTTGGAAATTTATGCCTTCACCAACACCACAGTCTGGGCGGAATACGAAAGTATTCAATCGGATATTTTTGACCATATTCTGGCGGTGATTAACGAATTCGACCTGCGGGTACATCAAACGCCAACCGGCAACGACATGCGCAGCATGCTCAGCCAAATGCGGTAAACGGCAGAGATTTCCTGACGCAAGCTGACGTAACTGTTTCCGCCTGAAATGACTCTCAACCCAGGAGCAACGGATGTCTCAGTCCGCTTTTCTTTCAGCATAAAAACAGCGTTAATGCATTGATTGATTCCCGCTGAAGGAAAAGAGGATTGCTGAAACCACTACGCCACCGGCTGTTTAGCTTGTTGGCCGCCCTGATGTTTATTGGCTGCTTGCACAACGCCTCGCTGGACGAAAGCCGTATGAGCCAAACCTTGCAGCCGGCACTCAGTACCCTAAGCCGTAACATGCAGGATATCAGCGAGATGCTGGCACGCGCGGCAGGCGACGAGAATGAAGAACGCCTCAGCGACAGCAGCCCGCGCATTGAGGCTCGCGCCTCCGGCGACGATGAACCCGAGGAAAATCGATAAAAAAACACCGGCGCATGGCCGGTGTTTTCATTTTCAGTCCTGCTGCTGCACCAGCGCTGCCAGTTTCTTCTGGTGGTTGAGCTTGAAGTAGTACCCCGCCAAGAGCACCACTACCCAGACCAGACCGGCATACAGCGATACGCGGGTGGTTGGGAAGTAGCCAATCAGACCGATGATAAACACCAGGAAGATGATCGCCACCACCGAGGTAAATACGCCGCCGCGCAGCGGGAAGGTCAGGTTTTTCACCTGCTCTTTACTCAGGCTACGACGGAAGGCAATCTGCGAGAACAGGATCATGATCCACACCCACACGGTGGCAAAGGTCGCCAGGGAGGCAATCACCAGGAACACGTTTTCCGGCATGATGTAGTTGAGATACACCGCCAGCAACAGCGCCAGCATCATCACCACCACCGTAACCCACGGAATACCGCGTTTGGAGACCTTGCTGAATATCTTCGGCGCATGGCCCTGTTCAGCCATGCCGTGCAGCATGCGGCCAACGCCAAACACATCGCTGTTAATCGCTGACAGCGACGCGGTGATCACCACAAAATTAAGGATCCCTGCCGCCACGGTAATGCCCATGTGCTGGAAGGTCAGCACGAACGGGCTGCCATTAGTCCCCACCTGGTTCCATGGGTAAATCGACATAATGACGAACAGCGTACCGACGTAGAACACCAGAATACGCCACGGCACCGAGTTGATGGCCTTGGGAATCGAGCTTTTCGGATCTTTGGCTTCACCGGCGGTGATACCGATAATTTCGATGCCGCCGTAGGCAAACATCACCAACTGCAACGACAAGATCATGCCAATAAAGCCGTTACTGAAGAAGCCGCCGTTAGACCACAGGTTATGGATACCGGTAGGCTGCCCGCCGTTGCCAATCCCCCAGATGATGATACCGATACCGGCAGCAATCATGATGATAATGGTGGCCACTTTAAAGAACGAGAACCAAAACTCCAGCTCACCGAATACCTTCACGCTCATCAGGTTGATGGCACCAATCACCAGCACCACGCTCAGCACCCAAATCCAATGCGGCACCTCTGGAAACCAAATCCCCATATAGATACCGAACGCCGTTACGTCGGCAATCGCAACGATCAGGATTTCAAAACAGTAAGTCCAGCCAGTGATATATCCGGCCATCGGGCCAAGATAGTCCTGCGCATAACGTGAAAACGAGCTGGCCTGCGGGTTGTTGACCGACATCTCGCCCAGCGCGCGCATGATGATAAAGGCGACAATACCGCCAATCAGGTAGGCCAGCAGAACGCTCGGGCCGGCCATTTTAATGGCGTCCGCCGAACCGTAGAACAGACCGGTGCCGATAGCCGAGCCCAGCGCCATAAAGCGAATGTGGCGCGTACTGAGGCCGCGTTTCAGCTTATTGGCCGCAGGAGCGGCGGGTGACTGTTGTTGCATGAAGATAACCCGTGTTTTTTAAACGTAAAAAAGCCACGGACAAGTCCGTGGCCCAAAATTTAGCCGGGGAATTAGGAGTGCGCGGTCACTTCAGAACGCGAACAAACCCGGTCATAAATTGCGACCAGCACCAGCATCAGCAGCGACGGCGGCAACCATGCCAGTCCCTGAACCGCCAATGGCAGGTGATTGGTCCAATCCGGCAGGAAATGCTGGAAGGTAGACGCTTTCACCGCGTCAAGGATACCAAACAACAGGCTGACTAACATCACCGGCGCGATGATACGCGGTGCGCTGTTCCACCAGCGCTGAGTGAAACTCAGCACCACCAGCACGATACATGGCGGATAAATCGCGGTCAGTACCGGGATAGAGATCTGGATCAGATGGCTCAGGCCCAGGTTGGAAACCAGCATCGAGAACAGGCCCAAAATGAACACCAGCGTCTTGTAAGAGAACGGCAGGTATTGGGCAAAGAACTCAGCACAGGCGCAGGTCAGGCCAACCGCAGTCACCATACAGGCGATAAAGATCAGCGCCGCCAGGAAGAAGCTACCCAGACCGCCGAAAGTATTCTGTACGTAGGCATGCAGGATCACCGCACCATTAGTGGCATCCGGCACCAGCACGCCACTACCGGAACCCAGCTTGAACAGGCTCAGGTAAACCAGCGTCAGACCGACACCGGCGATCAGGCCCGCCAGAATGGTGTAACGCGTCAGTAATTTGGCATCCTTCACACCACGGGAACGCGCGGCGTTAACGATGACAATGCCGAAGACCAGTGCGCCCAGCGTATCCATGGTCAGATAGCCGTTAACGAAGCCGCTAGAGAATGGAACGTTCTGATAAACCTCGGTCGCCGGAATTGGCGTGCCCGCAGGCCAGGCCAGCGCGGCAATACCCAGCGCGCCCAGCGCAACAATTTTCAGCGGTGCCAGTACGTGGCCGACGGTATCGAGCAAGCGGCCCGGATACAAAGAGATGCCGATCACCAGCGCGAAATATACCAGGCTGTAAATAAACAGCGGCATGGCGCCATCACCGGTCAGCGGTGCAATACCCACTTCAAAGGAGACGGTCGCGGTACGCGGGGTAGCGAATAGCGGGCCGACGGCCAGATAGCAGACGGTCGCCAGCAGCAGACCGGCGCGACGTCCAATTGGCGTACTCAGGGCGTCAATGCCGCCACCGACACGAGCCAGCGCGATCACCGTCATCACCGGTAGACCGACCGCAGTGATCAGGAAGCCGATAGCTGCAGTCCAGACGTGCTCACCGGACTGTAAACCGACCATCGGCGGGAAAATGATGTTCCCGGCGCCGACGAATAAGGCAAAGGTCATAAAACCCAATGCGATAATATCTTTTGACGTTAAACGATGACTCATATGATGTCGTGTTGCCTGTTCAAATGAAAAAAAGTGCCCAATAGGTGGTAGCGTGATGCACCACCCGGTTGCCGGCTTGCCATTTCATCGCGAGACCAATAAGAGCAGAAAACGCATAACGTCCGCCGTTTTGTCCTTATTCGAAAGTGACCACTCATGATGATGGGCAGAGTTTTAGGAGTTATAAATGGAGGTTTAGTCCGACAACGAGGGCTAAGTTAAACGTTTATAGCGTTGTAAGGCAAGACGCATGACAAAAAGCAGAGTTATAGACCAGATAATCTTCCCACACCAGTCGATCATAGTGGCTATCAATAAATATACAATACATGATTTGTATCATTTTTGAGCAACGCATTCACAAAACGTGAATCCTATGGTTAACCACCGCGCGAAAACGCCAATAAACAGCCAGTTTTCGCGCGGTCTGAACGAATTTTTCGCTACTACCAAACCTGCCGGACGATATTCACCACGCTTTGCAGTTTATTCCACTGCTGTGATTCACTCAGGCTGTTGCCCTCTTCGGTCGAGGCAAAACCGCACTGGGTGCTGAGGCAAAGTTGGCTATGGTCGACAAACTGCGCGGCCTCCTCAAGACGCTGTTTCACCTGTTCAGGAGCGTCAATTTCGCCTCGTTGAAACTGTTGACGAGCAGTTTTCAGCGCTGCGGGGCGCAACAGACTGCCGACAACGTCAGCGTGAAAGCGTGGTTGCAATCGCACATATTATGACTCCCGGTAAGCAGGTAAAAGATCGGGCCTTTACCACAGTAATTGACAGTTTGAATTATTACGCCAGGCCATTATGGACATCCAGACTTCTAAATGGATAGAAGGTATCCTGTCATAGCGACTGCCGGGCAGTAATAGAAGAATTTTCATCGGTAGCGATGAGAAATTCATGTTGAGGGCAAATCAACGCCCCGAGGGAAATTTATTGCAGACCTAACGCCTGACGGGTTTTCTGCAAAGTAGCAGCAGGCAGCGGCAGATAGCCGTCATGGTTCACCAGGTTTTGCCCGGTGTCGGAAAGCACGCGATCGAGAAATGCGGCGGTCAGCGGCTCCAACGGCTGGTTGGGCGCTTTGTTAATGTAAATATACAGGTAGCGCGACAATGGATAGCTACCGTTGCGCACGTTGACGTCGTTGGGGACAACATAATTCTCGCCGGACTCGGCCAGCGGCAACAGCCGCACACCGCTGGCGCGAAAGCCAATGCTGGCGTAACCGATACTGTTCAGCGAACCGGCCACCGCCTGCACCACCGAGGCAGAACCGGGCAGTTCATTGACCCGTGGCATAAAGTCTCCGCCACACAGCGCACGCAGTTTGAAATAGCCATAGGTGCCGGATGCCGAATTACGCCCAAAGCGTTGCAGCGCACGCTGCTGCCAATCGCCTTTCAGCCCCAATTCCCCCCAACGCGTCACCGGCTGGTTTTCACCACAGCGCAGGGTAGCGGAGAAAATTCGGTCAAGCTGCTGCAAATTAAGACCGCGTAGCGGGTTGTCCTGATGGACCAACACCACCAGCGCATCGACGGCGACCGGCACTGCCAGCGGCGCATAGCCATAGCGGTGTTCGAATGCCGACACTTCCGCCGCCTTCATCGGCCGACTCATCGGCCCCAATTGCGCGGCCCCCGCAGCCAAAGCGGTCGGCGCAGTTGAAGAGCCTGCGGCCTGGATCTGCAAATTAACGTTGGGATAATGCTGGCTGAAGTCTTGTGCCCATAGCGCCATCAGGTTCGCCAGCGTATCGGAGCCGACGCTCGACAGGTTGCCGGACAGCATACCATCCGGCTGCGCTAACGCGCCACGGCTCGCCAGCAGCGCCAGGCAAAGCAACAGCCCTCGGATCATTCGGATCATACCAGCCTCTCGCGCGTTAATTTTTCACCGCATTCTCTGACAAAGCTGCGGGAACAATCAACCGGTTAGGCAAGGTAAAGATGAATCGGGTGCCAATGCCCTGCTCACTGAGGATCTCCAGCCGCGCGTCATGGTGGCTGAGCGCATGCTTGACGATCGCCAGCCCCAACCCACTGCCGCCAGTCTGGCGTGAACGGGCTTTGTCGACACGATAGAAACGTTCGGTCAGGCGCGGAATATGCTCGGCGGCGATGCCCGGCCCATTATCACTGACCTGGAACTGCGCACCGTTTGGCGTCTGTTGCCAGCTCACCTCAATATTGGTGCCCTTTGGCGTGTGATTGACGGCATTGTACACCAGGTTTGATACCGCGCTGCGCAGTTGGTCATCGTTGCCGAACACCTTGAGCTGTTCGTTCACCCGGAAGCTAATCTCATGGTTGCCGCTGCTCAGCGACTGCGCTTCGCGTTGCAACACCCGCAACATCAGCGGGATATCTACCCGTTCGTTCATATCGACGTTAGGTGCCGCCTCAATGCGCGATAGCGTCAGCAGCTGTTTGACCAGCCCATCCATACGCCGGGTCTGCTCTTGCATGGTGCCCAGCGCTTTGCCGCGCAGCGAGCCATCCAACTCTTCGTCGCTCATCATCTCCAGATAGCCCTGCAACACCGTGAGCGGGGTACGCAGCTCGTGGCTGACGTTGGCGAAGAAGTTACGTCGCGCGCCTTCCAGCTGGCGCATTTGGGTGACATCACGCGCTACCATCAGTAATTGCCCTTCGGAATAAGGCATCACGCGGAATTCGACGTAGTGCTCATTGTTCAACTGCAACGTCAACGGACGGGAAAACTCCTGCTGTTGCAGATAATGACTGAACTCCGGATAACGCAGCAGGTTAAGGATGTGCTGACCATTGTCTTCCGGCCAGCGGAAGCCCAGCAGGTGCTGCGCCAAACCGTTACACCAGAAGATATTGCCTTCGACGGTGGTCATCACTACCGCATCGGGCAGCGATTCCGCGCCGCTGCGGAAGCGTTTGATCAACAGCGCCAGCTCACGCCGCCGACGGCGATTACGCTGCTGCATCTGATACAGGCCGTAAAACAGCGGTTCCCAGCTCCAGCGCCCGGGTGGCGGCGTCATGCTGCGGTCAACCCACAGCCAGTGGGAAAGTTTGAGTTGGTTGTAGAAATTCCATGCCAGCGCCGCCAGCACGGCGGCCAGTAGCAACCAAGGCAGATAACCGAAAATCAGCCCCAGCAGTAAGGCAGGCAAGCAGAAAAGGGCCAGCTCCAGGGCCAGCCTCTTCCAGGATAGACGTTCTAGCACGGCATATTCTCCAGCGCGTCGCGATCAATAACGCGTTGAGAATCGGTAGCCGGTGCCCCGAACGGTTTGAACCATTTTGTCATGACCACTGGTCTCTAACGCCTTACGGAGCCGACGGATATGCACGTCAACGGTGCGGTCTTCCACATAAACGTTAGTGCCCCAGACGTGATTAAGCAACTGTTCGCGGCTATAAACACGCTCTGGATGAGTCATAAAGAAGTGCAGCAATTTGAACTCGGTCGGCCCCATATCCAGCGCCTGCTCGTTGGCCATCACCCGGTGTGAGGAAGGATCCAGGCTCAGCCCTTGCATTTCAATCACTTCTTCCACCGCCATCGGTGAAATGCGGCGCATTACCGCCTTGATGCGCGCCACCAGCTCCTTCGGCGAGAAAGGTTTAGTGATGTAATCATCCGCCCCAACTTCCAGGCCACGGACACGGTCTTCTTCTTCACCGCGAGCGGTCAGCATCATCACCGGAATATCGCGGGTCATAGCTTCACGCTTCATATGTTTAATAAACTGAATGCCGGAACCTCCGGGTAACATCCAGTCGAGCAACACTAAATCAGGGAACGGCTCAGACAGGCGCGTCACTGCGCTGTCATAATCCTCAGCTTCCAACGGTTGGTAACCATTCTGTTCCAACACAAAGCACACCATCTCACGGATCGGCGCTTCGTCTTCCACCACCAGTATGCGTCTTGCCATCGTCAATCCTGCCAATGTGTTAGCGATCACAGTTGATTGCGGGCGCCATTATGCGTCAGTTTTGTGACAGATTTATGAAATAAATAGCCTTGAAAAAACCTGCCTGTTACAGGCAGTAAGCATAGCGATTATTTCTAATCACGCAGAAACATCATATTCCCTTTATAATCCCCGCCATTACCCTATCGCCCCGGGAGTGTCATGCGCCTGATCCACACCTCTGACTGGCATCTTGGCCAGTTTTTTTTCACCAAAAGCCGCGCCGCCGAACATCAGGCTTTTCTGCGCTGGCTGATTGAGCAAATCGAGCAACAGCAGGTGGATGCGCTGATCGTCGCCGGGGACCTGTTCGATACTGGTTCGCCGCCAAGTTATGCCCGCGAGCTGTATAACCGTTTCGTGGTGGAACTGCAGCGCACCGGTTGCCAGTTGGTGGTGCTGGGCGGCAACCACGACTCCGTGGCAACCTTGAATGAGTCGCGTGAATTGCTTTCCTGCCTGAATACCACCGTGATTGCCAACGCGCAGAGCGAAACCGAACAACAAATTCTGGTGTTGAATCAGCGCGACGGTCAGCCGGGTGCGGTGCTGTGTGCCATCCCTTTCCTGCGCCCACGCGATCTGCTCTCCAGCCGCGCCGGCGAGTCCGGAGTGCAAAAACAGCAGGCGCTGCAAGAGGCTATCGCCGACCATTATCAAAAGCTGTATCAGGCGGCCTGTACACGTCGTGATTCACTGGGCTTGCCACTGCCGATTATTGCCACCGGCCATCTGACCACCGTGGGCGTCACCACCTCCGATTCGGTACGCGATATCTACATTGGCACGCTGGACGCCTTCCCCGCGCAGGCCTTTCCGCCGGCTGACTACATCGCACTGGGTCATATTCACCGCGCGCAGAACGTCGCTAAATCCGAGCATATTCGCTACAGCGGCTCGCCGATCCCTCTCAGTTTTGACGAATTGGGCAAAGCCAAAAGCGTATTTATGGTGGATTTCAGCGCGGACGCTCTGCAACAGATCACTGCGCTGGAGATCCCCAGCTTCCAACCGATGCAGCTTATCAAAGGTGATTTGGCACAGATCGAGCAACAATTGCAGCAGTTCGCCGATTATCAAGGCGAATTCCCGGTGTGGCTGGACATTGAAGTGGCAACACAGGACTACCTTAGCGACATTCAGCGCCGCATCCAGTTACTGGCCGATCAACTGCCGGTAGAAGTGGTGCTGTTGCGCCGCAGCAAAGAACAGCGACGTCAGGCCATTGAACAGCAGGACAAGGAAACGCTCAACGAACTGAGCGTCAACGAGGTGTTCGAGCGGCGGCTGGCGCAGGAGCCTGAAATGGCCGAACAACGTCGGCAACGAATGAGCCAAATGTTCCAGCAGGTGGTCGAGTCCGTGCGGCACAACGACCAGGAGCCGAGCCAATGAAAATCCTCAGCCTGAGGTTAAAAAACCTCAATTCCCTGCAGGGCGAATGGAAAATCGACTTTACTGCCGAACCCTTTGCCAGCAATGGGTTATTCGCCATCACCGGACCCACCGGCGCAGGAAAAACCACCCTGCTGGATGCTATCTGCCTGGCGCTGTATCACCAGACGCCGCGGCTAAACGTCACGCCGAGTCAGAACGAGCTGATGACGCGCCACACCGCCGAATCGCTGGCTGAGGTCGAATTTGAAGTCAAAGGGGTCGGCTACCGCGCCTTCTGGAGCCAGCGCCGTGCCAAAAATGCCCCAGACGGTAACCTGCAGGCACCGAAAGTGGAGCTGGCGCTGCGTGAAGACGGAAAAATCCTGGCGGACAAGGTACGCGACAAGCTGGATATGACCGCCGCAATCACCGGGTTAGACTTCGGCCGCTTCACCAAATCGATGATGTTATCCCAGGGGCAGTTCGCCGCCTTCCTCAATGCCGATGCCAATGACCGCGCCGAACTGCTGGAAGAGCTGACCGGCACCGAGATCTACGGCCAGCTTTCCGAACGGGTTTTCGAACAGCATAAGCAGGCCAAGGCCGATTTGGATGCGCTGCATCAACGCGCCAGCGGCATTGAACTGCTCAATGACGAACAGCGTCAACAATTGGAGAGCCAGTTGGTTGAGCTGGGGACGCAGGAGAATGCCCTTGGCGAACAGGCCCGCCTGCAGCAGCAGGCGCTGAACTGGTTACAGCAGTGGCAACAAACTCAGCAAAAACAACAGGAATACCAACGCAAACTGAACGCGGCGCAGCAGGAACAGGCGGCGGCGGAACCGCAACTGCAGCAACTGGCGCGCAGCGAGCCGGCAGAAAAACTGCGGCCATTGCTTAACGAACGTAACCGCTGCCGCAACGACCAACAGGCGCTGCAACAGCAGATAAGCCAATTAACGCAGCAGCAGGAGCAACAGCTAGCCCAGATGGCGCCGTTGCAACAGGCGGTGGAGCAAGCCCGTGCCCAGTTGCAGGCACATGTTGAACACCAGCAGACGCAACAGCGGTTGATCGACGAGCAAGTCGTCCCGCTCGATAACCAGATTGCCCAGTTACAGAAAACGCAGGCCGAACTGCAACAGGCATGCGATAGCGCCGCACAACAGTATGCCCAGCAAAAAACAGCGCTTGAGCAGCTCGAAGTTCAGCGAACCCGGTTGACCGCACAAGCGGGCCAGCATCAGGAAAAACTTAACGGTCTCACCACCGCGCTGTCGGCGCAGCAGCAACAACAAAATACGCTGGAAGCCCAGTCGCCCCTGGCGGCACTGCGCCAGCGTCAGACCGAACTGGCCGAGCTGCGCCCGGTACGCCAGCAGTTATTTACCCTATCGTCCCTGTTTAGCCAGGTCAGCGAACGTCTGGATCAGCAGCGTAAAGACTCCGCCGCCCGTCAGACACAGCTTGGCGAACATGAAAAACAGCTCGAAGAGACGCGGCTGCAGTATAAGCAGCAAAAAGCCCACCAGACAGACGTGGAAAAAGCCCTCGAGCTGGAACAGCGCATTGTTAGCCTGGAAGCAGAACGCGCCCGCCTGCAAACCGGTGAACCCTGCCCGCTGTGCGGCTCCTGCAGCCACCCGGCCATTGAACAGTATCAGGCGGTAAAACCTTCTGAAACCGCATTGCGCCTGGCCCAGATGCGCGCCACAACCGAGGCTTTGTATACGCAGGGCACCGAACTGCGCACCCGTTGCGAAAGCCTGAAAGAACAGCAACAGCGTCAACAGCAACTCATCACGCAAGACGAGCAACAGTTGGCCACCCACCTTCAGCAGTGGCAAACCCTCACCACGCCGCTGGCATTTGACTTTAGCCTGCAAGACGCCGACCGCCTGAGCCAGTGGCTGAACGCCTGCGACAGCGAAGAACGTCAGAGTCAGGCCGCCCTGCTGCAACACGAACAGGCATCGCATGCCGTGCAGCAGGCCAAAGACCAATTAGCCGCACTGCAAACACAACAGCAGCAGGCGCAACAAGAGAAAGCGCGGCTGGACGAGCGTTACATCCTGCTGGAGAAAAGCCACGCAGAGGCCCAGTTGCAACAGCAACGCCTGCAGCAACAGTGGCAGGAAGGTGAACAAGCCCTGGGCGAGCAACGTGCGCAGCGGCAGGCACTGTTTGGTGAACAGCAAATTACTCAGGTGCGCGAACAGTTGCGCGCCCGCCAGACGGCCTGTGAGCTGGCCAGCCAGCAAGCGGCCGAACAATGGCAAAAAGCCCAGGAACAACGCGACCGGCTGAGCGGCCAGCTTGTCGGGCTACAGCAGCAACTGCTGCAACAGACCGAGCGGTTGCAGCAAGCGGAACAAGAGTGGCTGCAAACGCTGGCCGTCAGTGAATTCAGCGATGAAACCGCCTTCATTGCCGCATTATTGGATGACGACCAGCGCCGACAACTGCAGCAGCGCAAAGAGCAGTTGCAACAGCGTCAGGTAGAGGCCAGCGCCCTGTTGACACAGACCATAGAAAGTCTGAAGCAGCATCTGCAACAGCGTCCTAAAGAGCTGGATGAGAACCAGACCGATCCCCAGATCCTGAGCCAGAGTCT
This sequence comes from Serratia sp. NA_13, assembly GCF_052691735.1. NCBI lineage: Bacteria > Pseudomonadati > Pseudomonadota > Gammaproteobacteria > Enterobacterales > Yersiniaceae > Serratia > Serratia sp. NA_13. The sequence goes on along the minus strand of NZ_JBQZFV010000002.1, from coordinate 129,107 downwards.
GGCAGCGCTGGCACAGCAATTAAAAACCTTGCAGCTACGCCAGGGCGAAGTACGCAATCAGTTGGAAAGCGATGCTGCCCGCCGCATCAATCAGCAGTCGCTGTTTGAGCAAATCAGCCAGAGCCAGAGCCAGTACGACGACTGGAGCTATCTCAATCAGCTTATCGGCTCCAAAGAAGGGGATAAATTCCGTAAGTTTGCCCAGGGTCTGACGCTCGATCATCTGGTGTATCTGGCAAACAACCAACTGGGACGGCTGCACGGACGCTATTTGTTGCAACGTAAAACCAGCGATGCGCTGGAGCTACAGGTGGTAGATACCTGGCAGGCGGACGCGCTGCGCGACACCCGCACCCTGTCCGGCGGTGAAAGCTTCCTGGTGAGCCTGGCGCTGGCACTGGCGCTGTCCGATCTGGTCAGCCACAAGACCAGTATCGACTCGCTGTTCCTCGACGAAGGCTTTGGCACGCTGGATGCGGAAACTCTGGATACCGCATTGGACGCGCTCGACAGCCTGAACGCCTCCGGGAAAACCATTGGCGTGATCAGCCACGTTGAGGCCATGAAAGAGCGGATCCCGGTACAAATTAAGGTGAAAAAGGTCAACGGGCTCGGCATCAGCCGGCTGGAGCCGCAGTTCAGGCTGGAATAACACGACACTAACAGAGAAACAGGGGTGCAGCACCGGCGAAAAAGAGCCGGTGCGTAGTGAACCCGAGGATTAACCCGCTTTAGCGCCGGGCGTCAAACACCCGGATGCCGTACTGCGGGAAAGCGGCATCGGCGGAAATTAACGTCAACCCTTCGGCCTGCACCTGGGCGATCAACATGCGATCAAAAGGATCCTGATGATGCGGCGGCAACTGGCCCGCCTGCTGACCGTGGAAGGCCGCCATCGGTAAAGGCAGAAAATCTTCGGCCTCAATCACCTCAAAGATGTCTTCCGGCAGTATTAGCTTACCCAGTGCCCGCTTAATCGAAATCTCCCAAATGCTGGCTGCGCTGACATACACCACATTGCCGGGATCGGCGATCTGCCTTCTGGCGTTAATCCCCAGGCTGGAGTCATCTATCAGCCACCACAACAACGCATGAGTATCCAGCAGCAAACGTTTCACTCGTCGCCCTCAAACAGCGCAGTGATGTCTGCATCGCCATCATTAAAATTGTCCGGTACGGTGAATTTTCCCTTGGCAGCACCCGGCTTGCGGGTTTGCCCCTTGATGGCCATAAGCTGAACATACGGCTTCCCTGCTTTCGCTATAATCACGGTCTCTCCCTGTGCGGCTTTATCCGCCAGTTGGCTCAGGTTGGATTTTGCTTCGTGCATATTGGCCTGAATAGGCATACGCGATCTCCTTAGCTAAGTTAGCTAAAGCATAGAGGGAAGTCCAGATTTTGTACAGGGAATTGATTAAAGCGCGAGCAGGCCCGCGCTTTTTTGTAACAGTTACAGCTGTGGCCACAGCCAGGCCGCGCCGCGCACGCCGCTGGAGTCACCGTGGACCGCCTTGCGGATCGGGGTTTCGCATTCGCCACCGAATACCCAGGATTTCACCAACTGCGGTACGTGCTGATACAGACGATCCACATTGCTCATTCCTCCGCCCAGCACTACGACGTCCGGATCAAAAATATTGATCACATGCGCCAGTGATTTTGCCAGCCGCAGCTCGTAACGACTGATGACCTGCTCTGCCAGGGCATCGCCTTGTGCTACCAACGTCATGATTTCATGACCTTTTAGCGGATTACCGCTCAGGCGAGCATAGTCGATAGCAAAGCCGGTACCGGAGATAAAGGTTTCAATGCACCCCTGCTTACCGCAGTAACAGGGAACCTCTGCCCGAAAACGCAACTCGTCATCATCCAGCCACGGTAGCGGGTTATGCCCCCACTCGCCAGAGATGCCGTTGCCGCCCGAGTGCGCCTGGCCGTTGATCGCCACCCCGGCGCCACAACCGGTACCGATAATCACCGCAAACACGGTTTGCTTGCCGGCCGCAGCACCATCGGTGGCTTCCGACACTGCCAGGCAGTTGGCATCGTTGGCAATACGCACTTCGCGCGCCAGCATCGCTGACAGGTCTTTATCCATCGGTTGGCCGTTGAGCCACACCGAGTTGGCGTTTTTGACCAGCCCGGTATAGGGCGACAGCGTGCCGGGAATGCCGACGCCGACCGAGCCTTGCTGGCCGGTATTTTCTTCTGCCAATTTCACCAGACCGGTAATCGCATCCAGCGTTTGCTGATAGTCATGACGCGGCGTAGCGATGCGATGGCGGAACAGTTCCTGCCCATCATTGGCCAACGCGATCACTTCAATTTTAGTGCCACCCAGGTCGATACCAATGCGCACGATTTTTCTCCTCAATGCACAACAACGTTGCCACAGCCTAATATATTCAGTTGCCGGGATCACTCAATCAGCGCCGAGTGTGACGGTGATGGCAATTTCCGCATCAGACTCACACCGGCTACCGCTTATTAATTAGTCATCGGGTACACTGCAGTTAACTTGTTGATAACATTTTCCGCATCCTAAAATCCGGAGAGCAGCGATGAAACCTGCCGTATTGATCGTCGACGACGACCCTGCCATTTGTGACCTGCTCTGCGACGTCCTCAATGAGCACGTGTTTACCGTGCATGCCTGCCACCGGGGCAGCGAGGCGTTAACGTTACTCAACCAGCAGCCGGATATTGCTCTGGTGCTGCTTGATCTGATCCTGCCGGACACCAATGGCCTACTGGTGTTGCAGCAGATCCACCGTCTGCGCCCGGATCTGCCGGTGGTGATGCTGACCGGCCTGGGCTCCGAGTCCGACGTGGTGGTCGGTCTGGAGATGGGGGCCGACGACTACATTGCCAAACCCTTTAATCCACGCGTGGTGGTCGCCCGCGCCAAGGCGGTGCTACGCCGTACCGGTGCGCTGGCGCTGGAACCGGCCACCGCCAGTCAGCACAAACCCGAAGGCTGGCAGTTCAACGGCTGGTGCCTGGATACTGTCCGCTGCACCTTGCACAACCCACAGCGACAACCGGTCGATCTGACCCAGGGCGAATACGGCCTGCTGCTGGCGCTGGTACAGCATGCGCGCAAAGTACTGACCCGCGATCGCCTGCTTGAACTGACCCACAGCGAAACGCTGGAGGTGTTCGATCGCACTATCGACGTGTTGATCATGCGGCTGCGACGCAAGATCGAGATCAACCCCCATCAGCCCGAGTTGATCCGCACCATTCGTGGGCTGGGTTATGTTTTCGCCGCCGACGTCAGCCAACCGGTGGCTGCCGCCTGATATAATCCTGCAGTTCCGACAAGGGGCGTGCGCCATCGATCGCGTTGGCGCACAGTAAATTGAACCGCGCACAGGCATGCGCCAATTGCAGCGTCTCTGCCAAAGGCCAGCTTTCATGACTGGCGTACAACACCCCGGCACAGAAGGCATCCCCGGCACCGACGCTGCCGACGATTTCGGTTTCACTGACGCACCACGACGGCTGCCAGCGCCCTTCCCCGCCTTGCTCCAGTCCGTATGCCCCTTCCGGGCAGTGGATCACCACTCGCCACCGCACACCGGCCAGCAATAGCTGTTCTGCGGCCTGGGCCATCAACTGTGGCTGCAACGCGCCACTGGCCGCACGCAATGCCAGCCCGGTAAATTCACCGGCCTCCAGCTCGTTGATCACCAGATAATCCAGCCAGCGCAGCGTTGGTAGTACCAGCGGCCGATAGCGCGGATCGCCCTGACGCGACACTAAATCCAATGAAGTCTGATAACCACGCTGCTGCATTTGCGCCAGCAACCGGGCGCTGCGGGTGCCAAACTCTTCGTCCGGGCTATCCAGACTGTCGAGCAACAGCAGATAACCCAGATGGAAAATTTTATGCTCAGTGTGCAGTGCGTTAAAATCGGCCAGATCCAACTGCCGGTTGGCCCCCGGCGCGTGAAAGAACGTCCGTTGGCCGCCCGGCTCGGTCATCACCTGCGACATGGCGGTCATCGCCGTTTCGCTACGTCTGACCAGGCCACTGTCGACCCGGTGCTGCGCGAGCATCTGCAGGATATAGTCACCGTCGGCGTCGCAGCCGATCAACCCGAGCGCCGCCAGCGGTAATCCGGTCTCCATGCGTGCCAGCGTCAGCAGTACATTGAGCGGTGCGCCGCCGGTAGCACGCTGGCTATGTTCAATCTCTACCAGCCAGCCCGGCTGCGGCCAGTGCGCAATTTGATGCACATGATCCACCAGCATGTTACCGGCCGAAACAATGCCACGCCGGATCATCACAACCGCCCGGCGCTGCCGAAAATATGCATTTGCTGTTGCACCACTTCGCTGATCGACTGCTCTACCGCCAGCAGCACTTCGGCAAATTCATCGTAAATCGCGTGGCGCTGCGTTATTCGCTGCTCCACCGCCCCCAGTGCCGCCTGCGACATGCCGGTATAGAAATTGATTTTGTGAATGCCCAGCCCGATCGCGCGTTTGAAATCGGCATCGCTAATGCCGGAACCGCCGTGCAACACCAGCGGGATCCCCGCCTGCTGCTGGATAGCCGCCAGCCGTTCAAAATCGAGCTTCGGCTCGCCTTTATATTTGCCGTGCGCATTGCCAATCGCCACCGCCAACGCATCAATGCCGGTCAATTCGACAAATTCGCGCGCCCGCTGCGGGTCGGTAAATTTATTGCTGTCGGCCTCGCCGTACAGCGCGCCGCCTTCGTCACCGCCGACCGCGCCCAGTTCAGCCTCAACCGATACGCCGACCGCGTGGCACATGCGTACCACTTCCTGCGTCTGACGCACGTTTTCTTCGTAGCTCAAGCCGGAGCCGTCGAACATCACGGAACTGAATCCCAGCCGCAGCGCCTGCACCACCGCCTCGAAATGCAGACCATGATCCAGATTCAACACCACCGGGATATCGTGCTGCGCCACTTCGCTTTTAATCGCCGCCACCAGGGATTCCAGCGAGATGTACTTAAAGTGCACTTCTGCAATATTGATAATAAACGGCGATCGCGCCGCCTGCGCCGCAGCGAACAACGCACGTAGAAAGTGGCTGTCGAGCACGTTGAATGCGCCCAGCGCATAGCCGTGCTGACGAGCCTGCGCCAAGCCCTGCGCCAATGAAATCAATGCCATTCTGGTTCTCCTTAAGCGATAAAGCGCAAGTATTCGTGACACAGCAACCACTGTGGTGGCTGGTCCTCTTCAATCTGGCTATAGCGGCTGAGCCGCTGCAGGAAACGGTTGTCGTTGTCGTCATCGTTTACCGTCGAGACTTCCCCTACCAAAACGTCTCCGAAGCCCTCTTCGCCCCAGAAACTGTGATAGATACCCGGCGTGAGGCAGATGCTTTCTCCCGGCGCCAGGCGCAAACGCGAACCGGCGGCGTGGGTCTGTCGGCAGCCATCCAGCGTCACGGTAACGCGAGTCTCGGCCAGCCCTTCCCGAGGGTCTGCGTTGTGCAGTTCAACAATCAGGTTGCCTCCGCCACGATTGATAATGTCTTCCCGCTTGCGCCAGTGGAAATGCATCGGCGTCACCTGAGCTTCGCGGCAATGCATGATTTTCTCCGCATAGCTTTTGGCATAGGGTTTACCGCCGGGTGAACCGTTGCGCAGGGTAAATAGCGTTAGCCCCTTGCGGGCGAAGTCATCATCGCCGAAGGCCGTGACATCCCAACCCAGTTTCAGGTCAAACACCTCCTGCCACGACTGACGATCGAGCTGCTGCCAGGCCGAGGGGCTAAAATGGGCGAAGGGCGGAAGCTGGACGTCGAAACGGGCAAAAAAGTGCTGGGTTTGCTGCAGGATTTGGTTCACGGCGGAACGGTTCATGGTGCCTCCGGAAACGGTAAGGAAATGAGGGGCCCAGTCTGGCAGGCCCCACCGATAGCAGGTTATTTCACCGTCCAGCCTTTGTAGCTGCCGATATTGTTTTTATCGATCATGGTTACCGGGATCAACACCGGAGCGGTTGGCGCAGGTTTACCCTGCAGAATGTCGTAACCGATCTCGACCGCCTTGGCCGCCATCACCTGAGGATCCTGTGCCGGCGTCGCGACAAACAGCGATTTTCCGCCACGCTTGAGCGCCTCTTCCCCGTCCGGCGATCCATCCACGCCAACGATAAAGAACTCGCTGCGCTGTGCCTGTTTGGCAGCCAGATCGGCGCCGATCGCCGTAGGATCGTTAATTGCAAATACGCCGTCGATCTTCGGATTAGCCGCCAACAGCGCAGTCATGACCTCCAGCCCACCTTCACGGCTGCCCTTGGCGTTTTGGTTATAGGACAGCAGCTTGATCTCCGGGTGTTTCTTCAGTTCGGTCATGCAGCCTTCGACCCGGTTTTGCACGGCGGACACCGGTGGCCCGTTGATGATCACCACGTTGCCCTTCTCTTTCAGGCGATCGCTGATGTATTTACAGGCCATGGCACCGGCCTGGGTGTTATCCGAGGTGATGGTGGCATCGGCGCCTTCGGCCGCCACGTCAACCGCCACCACCACGATACCGGCATCCTTGGCGCGTTTTACCGCCGGGCCGATCCCCTTGGAATCTGCGGCGTTCAGGATGATCATATCGACCTTGGCAGCGATAAAGTTGTCGATCTGCGCCACCTGCTGGCCGAGATCGTAACCGCTCGACACCAGCGTCACGTTGACCTTATCTCCGGCCAACTCGCGCGCCTTCATTTCTGCACCCTTGGTGATCTGGACAAAGAACGGGTTGGCCAAATCGCCCACCGTCACCCCAATCGATTTTAACTCTTTTGCCTGCACCAACGAGGCACTGCCGAGCGCGGCAGTAACCAGCAAAGCGGTAATCAATGGCTTGAAACGCATAGTGTTTTCCTCATTATTTTCCGATCTACGAAAAACCTGCCCCAGTGGGCACCAACCTTTCTTTATCACTCACACCGCACGACGAGTAAGTTAGTGCTGGTAATTGCGGGTGCGGTACTTGTCGATAAGCACAGCTATGATGATCACCGCCCCTTTGATCACCAACTGCCAGAAATAAGAAACGCCCATCAGGGTCATGCCGTTGTTCAGGGTGGCGATAATCAACGCCCCCACCAGCGTGCCGGTAATGGTGCCAATGCCGCCGACAAAGCTGGTGCCGCCGAGGATCACAGCAGCAATCGCATCCAGCTCATAGCCCATGCCGAGGTTGCCGTTGGCGCTGTACAACCGTGAGGCACTCATTATTCCCCCCAGCCCTGACAGCAAACCGCTCATGCCATAGACGAACAGCAGCACCGCGCCAACTTTGATCCCGGTCAGGCGTGCCGCCTGCATGTTGCCGCCCACGGCGTAAATATGAACTCCCAGCGTAGTGCGGCGCAGAATGAACCAGCACAGTGCAATTACGGCAAAAGCGATAATCACCAGCCAAGGGATCGGCCCCAGATACGAATTGCCGATCCATTCGAAACTGATATCGGAATTGATGATAGTCGTACCGTCGGCCAACAGATAAGCCGCGCCGCGCAGTGCGGTATAGGTACCCAGCGTGACAATAAAGGGTGGCAAACCGGCGTAGGCCACCAGAAAACCGTTAAACAGCCCCATGCCCAAACCGGCCAGCAGCGCCAGCGGGATCGACAGCCCGGACAGGCCCGGCATCAGTGAAACCGCCATCGCCACCACCGCCGTGGTGCCCAGCATCGAGCCGACAGAAAGATCGATACCGCCGGTCAGGATGATGAAGGTCATCCCCGCCGCCAGCACAATATTAATCGACGCCTGCCGGGCAATATTCAGCAGGTTGGCGTCGGTAAAGAAATTGGGTGCGACAAAACCGAAAACGGCGACGATCAGGATCAATATCGGCAAGATGCCGACGGTTTGCATCATATCGCCCAATAACGCCCGTTTCAGCGTGGGATTTTTTGCGGCGGGTGGCAGCGGGTTCGAAGTCATGACAGGCTCCTTGAGCGTAGGGATAGAATTATTCATGGCTAGCCGCCTCCAGGACGGGTTCGACGCCGGTGGCCAGCGTCATGATGCTCTCCTGGCTGATCTCTCCGCCGCTCAGTTCCCCGGCAATACTGCCTTCGTGCATCACATAAACCCGGTCACTCATGCCAACCACCTCGGGCAGTTCACTGGAGATCATCAGGATCGCCACTCCCTGCTGCGCCATCTGGCTCATAATGCGGTAAATTTCGCTTTTGGCGCCGACGTCAACGCCGCGTGTCGGCTCATCGAGGATCAGAATGCGTGGGCCGATCGCCACCCAACGTGAAATCAGCAGCTTCTGTTGGTTGCCGCCGGACAGCCCACCGGCCCGCACCTGAGCGTGCGGCACGCGGATGTTCAGCAGGCCGATGGCGTCGCTGGAAATGCGCTGCGCCTTGCGCCGATTAAGCAGGCCATAACGTCCGTCGCGCTCCAGCGTCGCCATAACGATATTTTCATGCGCTGCCAGATCGAGAAACAGGCCCTGCTCTTTGCGGTTTTCGGTGAGAAAACCAATGCCCAGCGCAATGGCATCACGCGGTGAATGGATATTGACTGGCTTACCGTCAATTTCTACCGTACCGCCGCTGGACTTGCGCACGCCGAAAATCAGCTGCGCCAGTTCGGAACGGCCGGCACCCACCAGCCCGGCGAGGCCGACGATCTCTCCAGCACGCACCTGCAGGCTGACCGGTTTTACTTTCTTGCCATCGGTCAGGCCATGCAGCGTCAGGCGCGGCTCCCCCACCGCAATACCCTGTTCCTTGTTGAACAAATCGCTCAGTGGGCGACCCACCATCATGCGCACCAATTCGCCGGCAGACAGTTTGTCGCGCATCAGGCTGCCGACGTACTGGCCGTCGCGCAGCACGCTAACGCGATCCGACAGCTCGTAGACTTCCGCCATGCGGTGGCTGATGTAAATTATCGCCATCCCCTCATCACGCAGACGCTTGATCAACTCAAACAGCCGATGCGTCTCACGCGAAGAAAGCGCCGCCGTCGGTTCGTCCATCACCAGAATGCGGCTATTGCGGTGCAGCGCCCGGGCGATTTCCACCTGCTGCTGTTCGGCGATGGTTAATTTCATCACCCGATCGCCGGCGCTGAACTGCGCGCCCAAACGATCGATGACCTTCTGGGCTTCCAGCAACATCTGCTGGCGTTTCACCAAGCCGCCGCGCTGGATCTCGCTGCCCAGAAAAATGTTCTCCGCCACCGTCAGATTCGGTGCCAGATTCATTTCCTGGTAAATCAGCGTGATACCCGCCGCCAGGGCATCTTTTGGCCCTTTAATGGCAAACGGCTGCCCATCGATAAAAATTTCCCCGCTGCTGGCGATATAAGCGCCGGCCAATATTTTCATTAAGGTGCTTTTACCCGCGCCGTTTTCACCCATCAGCGCGTGGATCTCACCGCTATAAACCGTCAGGTTGACGCCCTTCAGCGCGTAAAACTGACCAAAACTCTTGGCGATGTTGTGCATTTCCAGGATCGGGGTCGCGCTCATCGTCATCCCTCGGGTTGCGGTTCGGACTGAGTGCAGTAAACCACGCATAAATAAATGCAAAATGTCAGCGGCCGTTCATCTTTGTCATATTGTTAATGGGACGGGGATTTATAATGCGGACAATCAGTTACGGGGGATCCAATGCGCAGACTGCCTTTCCTTGCCGGTGCACGTGGGCGCCTGCTGATGTTCAACCTGTTGGTGGTGGCGGTGACGCTGATGGTCAGCGGTGTGGCGATCGTCGGTTTTAACCATGCGGGCAAGCTGCAGGAACAAGTTCAGGCGCAAACACTAAATGAGATGAACGGCAGCATGGCGCTGAGCCGGGATACCTCGAATGTGGCGACCGCTGCCATTCGGCTATCGCAGGTGGTAGGCGCGCTGGAGTATCAGAGCGAGTCAGCCCGGCTCAAGCAAACCCAGTTGGCGCTGCAGGCCTCTCTGGGCCGACTGGCGGCCGCTCCGCTGGCACATAGCGAGCCGGAGCTGGTTCAACGCATCATTAGCCGCAGCAACGCGTTGGAAACCAGCGTGACCCGCATGCTGGATCTCGGTCACGCCCGGCATCTGCAACGCAATATCCTGCTCAGTGGGCTGTATCAGGCGCAGAGCACGCTGCGGCATATCGCCAGTCTCAATCAGCGTAATAATCTGAGCCCGCCCTCGCAGCCGCTGCTGAGCCAGATCGACCGGCTGCTGGCAATCGCTATTCAAACCCCGACGCCCAAGGCCGCCGCCCAGCAACTCGACAGCGTGATGGCCTACTGGCCACAACACAGCCCGGATGCACTGCTCGACGAGAAAATACGCCAGTTTCGCGACAGCGAGCAACGCCTGCTGCCCGAAACGCTGGAGCTGGAGCAAAGCGATCTGGCACTGGCCTATTACACCTACCATATCAAAGCCTTGGTGGCGATGCTCAATGACGACATTAATCTCTACGTGCAGAAGGTGGCGGACGAATCGGAACTGCGCACCCATCAGACCCATCGTGAACTCAGCTCCATCAGCTGGTTTATCGGCCTGTTCGCCCTGCTGGCACTGGTGATTACCGGTTTCGCCGGGTGGTATATCTACCGCAATCTCGGATCGAACCTGACGGCAATCGCCGGTGCCATGACGCGATTGGCACGGGGTGAGCGTGAGGTCAGCGTACCGGCATTGCAACGCCGTGACGAACTGGGCGAGTTGGCGCGGGCATTCAACGTCTTTGCGCGCAACACCGCCTCGCTGGAACAAACCTCTCGCCTGTTGAAAGAGAAAAGCACTCAACTGGAAACCACCTTTCTGGCGATGCGCGACGGCTTTGCACTGTTTGATAACGACGGTCAACTGGTGGTATGGAACCCGCAATATCCGCTGCTGCTGGGGCTAAATGAACACCAGTTGCACCGTGGCCAACACTACCGCGAATTACTGCAACACGTGACGCCCCCGGTGGGTCAGCGCTGGGAAGCGGTGCTGGCCAACCTGTCCAGTGAACTGCCGCAGCCGCAGGAACTGCGCCTGAGCGACGGCCGCACCGTCGAACTGCGCTTCAGCCCGGTGCCCAATCGCGGCGTAGTTAACGTGGTGCTGGAGCGCACAGAGCGTAAAGCGCTGGAAGAAGCTCTGCTGCACAGCCAGAAAATGAAGGCGGTCGGTCAACTCACCGGCGGCCTGGCGCATGATTTTAACAACCTGCTGGCGGTGATTATCGGCAGCCTGGAACTGACTACCCAACAGACCCAGGACGCCCAAACCGAACAGCGCATTGCCCGGGCGCTGAAGGCCGCCGAACGCGGTGCACAGCTTACCCAGCGGTTGCTGGCATTTTCGCGTAAACAGGCGTTGCATCCGCAGGCCATCACGCTACAGACGCTGGTAGAAAACTTGCAGGAGTTGCTGCGTCATTCACTGCCCACGACGTTGTCGCTAAGCATTGAGACTCAGCGGCCCGGCTGGCCGGCGTGGGTCGATGCCAATCAGTTGGAAAACGCGCTGATCAATCTGGTGGTCAACGCCCGGGATGCCATGGAAGGCCGCAGCGGCGTGGTTAGGATCCGCATCTACAACCAACGCGTGGTGCGCAGCGGTGGCAAAAAACAGGACATGGTGGCGCTGGAGGTAATCGACACCGGCTGCGGCATGTCGGAGGAAGTGAAAGCGCAGGTGTTCGAACCTTTCTTCACCACCAAGGCGGTGGGCAGCGGCAGCGGGTTGGGGCTGTCGATGGTCTACGGCTTTGTTCGCCAGTCAGGCGGCCGGGTGCAGATTGAAACCGCACCGGGCGAAGGCACTCTGGTGCGTCTGCAGTTGCCGCGCGCCCCGGCACAGGCAATCGCACAAGCAGAGCCCCCACAACTCGAAGAAAGCGACGGCACCGACAGCCTGGTGTTGGTGCTGGAAGATGAAAACGACGTGCGTCATACGCTGTGCGAACACCTGCACCAGCTCGGCTACCTGACGCTGGACTGCGCAGACAGCAATGAGGCATTGGCACTACTGCGCCTGACGCCAGATATTGGGGTGCTGATAAGTGACCTAATGCTGCCGGGCGAACTGGACGGCGTGCAGGTGATTGGGCTGGCCCGAGAGATTAATCCGCGCCTTACCGCGCTGCTGATCAGCGGCCAGGATATACGTCGCCACCACGAAGACACGCTGCCCAATGTGGAACTGCTGCGCAAGCCTTTCAGCCAGCGGCAACTGGCGTTGGCACTGCAACGGGCACGCCGCTCAAACGCGGCCGCTGACGCAATTCGGAGGGAATGAGGCGATTTTTCGCCCCTGATTCGTTATTATGCCGCCCTGCTTTTGATGAATAAGCGTGCCAGATGCACGCCCAGCCAGGGATAACATTATGCTGTGGTTTAAGAATTTGATGGTTTACCGTTTGAGCCGCGAAGTGGCGTTAAACGCGGATGAAATGGAAAAACAACTCAGCGCTTTTGCTTTCACCCCGTGCGGCAGCCAGGACATGGCGAAAACCGGCTGGGTTTCTCCAATGGGTTCCCACAGCGAGTCACTGACACACGCGGTTAACGGCCAGATCGTTATTTGCGCGCGCAAGGAAGAAAAGATCCTGCCGTCGCCGGTCATCAAACAAGAGTTGCAGGCCAAGATTGAACGCCTGGAGGGTGAACAGCACCGCAAGCTGAAGAAAACCGAGAAAGACGCGCTAAAAGACGAAGTGCTGCACAGCCTGTTGCCACGCGCCTTCAGCCGCTTTAATCAGACTTTTATGTGGATCGACACGGTTAACGACCTGATTATGGTTGATGCCGCCAGCGCCAAACGCGCGGAAGACACTCTGGCGCTGCTGCGCAAAAGTCTGGGTTCACTGCCGGTAGTGCCCTTGACCATGGAAAGCCCGATCGAACTGACGCTGACCGAGTGGGTGCGTTCCGGCGAACTGCCTGCCGGCTTTATCATTCAGGACGAAGCGGAGCTGAAAGCGATTCTGGAAGACGGCGGCGTGATCCGTTGCAAGAAACAGAACCTGATCAGCGATGAGATTGCGGTACATATCGAAGCCGGCAAGCTGGTGACCAAGCTGGCTGTGGACTGGCAGGAGCGCATTCAATTGGTGCTGGCAGACGACGGCTCGCTGAAGCGTTTGAAGTTCGCCGATACGCTGCGCGAGCAGAACGACGATATCGATCGTGACGACTTCGCCCAGCGTTTTGACGCCGACTTTATCCTGATGACCAGCGAGCTGGCGGCGTTAATCAAGAACACCATCGAAGCTCTGGGTGGCGAAACTCAGCGCTAAACCTGAAAATTGCTGCGCCTTTGCTCTACATGCGCAGCTTTTGCAAAACAAACAACATACCCAAATTAATTGGAGTTGCAGCTAGGCGGCAAGTGTGAGAATCCCCAGGAGCTTACTCAAGTAAGTGACTGGGGTGAGCGCACGCGGCCAACAACGCTGCAGCTTCAAGTAAGAAGGGTATGATTACTTACTTAAATAACGGCACAGATAGGCGGTCGCGTCGGCCACTTGCAGGTTGAACTCACTGTGGGCCGGTACGAAGAATTTCTCCCCTGGCGTAAACACCTGCCAGTCCGGCGAGCCCGGCAGCAACACTTTCAACGCTCCGGTAATCACGGTCATTTCTTCCGGCTGGGCAGTGCTGAAGGTGTATTCACCCTCTTCCATAACACCGACGCTGGTAAGACCGATGCTGCTACTATCAAAACCGATAGACTTCACTTTTCCAGCAAAATACTCGTTCACTTTCAGCATAACTGTCACCCGCGTAATCAACTTTATGGGAAATCCATATTGGGGGATTGCGGTTGATCTGTCACTGGTTTTTCTCGCGAAATGCGATCGTGGCGCAGAGTAAAACGCTGCCGAGCGGTTGACCTTCAGCCTGCCGTTCTGGGTCCACGCCCAAAAGAACGCAACGCCGCCCCCGACAGACCGCCACATGAGATTTTATTGGCTTTTTAATCAATCAATTAGCTCAGCGGCCAGCTTGGCCACTAGCGCATTGGACAACAGCACCGGTATTTCAAGCCGTGCCTGCAGGAAATCACGATGCTGCCGGTGATAACCAATGCAATCGAGTACCACCACCTGCGCCCCCTGCCGCTGTAACTCACATGCGGCCAACTCCAGCACCGCGTCATCCGCCAAATAAGGGCTGGCGACGGCAAAACAGGGTGGCGTCGCCAGCAACTGCCACTTGCTTGCCTGCTGGCTGATTTGCTCCGCCACCGGCACCACAATGCCGACCCGATGTTGGCTGACAATGGCAGAAATCAGCGGTGGAATAATGCGGTCCGGCTCCAATAACAGCGCCTGTTGTGCATGCAACTGGCCAAACTCCCCAGTGCACAACAGCAGGATCACCTCACAGCCCTCCGCTTCCAGCGCATTGATTTTCTGCTGCAACCCCAGCTCGACCCGCGAGGCCGCTAATCTCACCTGTGTGCCGTCCTGCAGGCGTGAAACCAACACCTTCTCTCCGGCCTGCGGTGTATAACGCTCATCAATCTGGCTGGCATTCAGCCCGTCCAGCAGCCCGACATGCCTCACCTGCTCCGCAGGCAGATAGGCAGACAGCAACGGCATAATGTCGCTGCGCGGTGCCTGACCGATAGTCAGCGTGGCAAATGAGGCATTCATGCGGTTATTTCCTTTTTTGCAGGTGACTCAGGCTGCCGTACAGCGCCAGCAACTGCGCGTATTCATCGGCCTGATAAAAATGACAGGTACCGCGCCCAAACTCTTTCGCCACTTCCACCGCAAACTTGACGGTTAGTGCAATATCCACTTCATGGCTGGCGCCGGTACCGCAACCCGGTACTACTGACTCGGTGCAGATTGCCACACCGACCACCGGCGCAGACGTTGCGGTGGAGGGCTGCAGAATACTGTTCAAATGGTGTACCCCATTGCCGTACGGCGTAATGTCCTGGGTGGTGATCGGGAAGGTCACTGCCGGGCGGCCGCTGGTCATCTCCATAATCCGCAGCAGATCTTCCGCCACCCGCAGGATGTAACCTTCTTTCACCGTCGGTGACAACGCATAGCCTTTGTGGTTGATGATGCGGTTGCCCTTGGTGGTATCGATGGACAAAATCGCCTCGGCCTCTGGCACCACTTCATTATCGTTCATCGTCACGTCGTCGATCGGTGAATCCATAAAGTCGACCGGGTCGTGCGGACGGGTTGGCGCATCAGGACAAATGTGGGTGGTGATGATCACATCGCCCGCCAACACATCGCCCTTGCGCTGCATTTCCGCCAGCTTCAGCGCACTGGCAATTGCGGCTATCGCCCCGTCACCGTCGGACACCAGGCCAATACGCGTTGGTCGCGCACCAATACCGCCCAAGCGGCCGATAATACCCAAAGTCGGTGCATTCCCACCCTGACTTTTACCATTGCTGCCGGGGATCTCAATGCGCACGAAGTCGGTCGCCCCCTTCGGCCCACTAGCACGCAGCGTGCTGGCGCGAATGCCGGGATAGGACGTGAACAAATCGACCACCTGCTGACCGTTCACGTAAGCATTATCAATTAATTCAAAAGCCTGCAGCGTTTGTTGCAAACTCATAATCGGCTGACCTCACAATTTAACCGGATGGGTTATTTCCCTTTGCTGGAAAAAATGGAATTGAAAAAGCTGTACAGCGCGTCACCGGCGATAAAACCGGCCGCCATGATCTCCATCGGCGTGCGCCCCTTGTCACCCCAACGGCGAATAATCAGGATGCGCAGTGCGATACCGACGATCACCGCCCAACCTGCCAACGCGTTGTTGATCAACAGACCGGTGGCCAACAGCACGCCGAGCTGACGCTTGGGTCCGCCAATCAACTGCACGACGGCACCGGGGACCGCCCAGAAAAGCAGGCTATAGGCAATGCCCGGCTGAGCCCCCGCCTCGATGGTTTTGGCGTACACTCGTGCCACCGGCGGGATCAGATCCTGCAGGAAGTAGCTGGTATAAGCGAAGTACGCCACCGGGATAGCGATGACAAAGGCGATCAGCGCGGCAAATAACTGAATGCGGCGTCCCAACAGCTCCTGTTGCAGATCTTTGCCGTAGCCGCGCAGAATGAAACCGGCTTTCAGATCAAAGCCCATATCGGCAAACGCCGGGCCAGTAGCCGCGGTAAACCCGGTCAGCACGCACAGCGCCAGCGGTGGGAAACCAATCAGGATGCCGATAATCAACGTAATCAGCGCCACCGCAAAGGCCGGGAACCAGCCGGAGTGCATCGCGGCGATGCCGACGATCAGTTCATGCACAAAGGCAGCAAACGCGGCGTAAATCACAAACAGCACCAGCATGCCCAGCGACATCTCGCTGTACAGCCCACCGGCCAACGCCAGCAGTGCGGCAATGACGATATATCCCACTGCGCCTAATCCCAGCGCTTTGCGCACTTCGCTGTCGGCCTGGCTATAACCCCCGGTATCCGCACGCTTGCTGCGGATCACCTGAACCACCTGGATCAACGCCACCAGCCCAGCCCCCACCATCACTCCATGAGGAATGAAATGTGCATTGATATCAAAGCCTGCCATGGGTTCAGCGTAGGCTCGCAACAACAGGCCGACACCAAACATGCCCAATGCCCAGATATTGCCGATAAACGCGGTGCCGAACGCCGCCATCGGGATTTTAAGCATCGAACCGGCGACACCGACCGCTACCCCTACCACCAGCAGCCAGGCTTGTTTACCGCCCCGGTCACCGGCCTTAATGGCTTCCGCCGCCGCGACGCCCGGTGGCCAGGCATTGGCCGCAGGAAAGATTTTGGTGTCGAACATGCGATACAGCAGGTAGGCGTCGAGCAACATCGCGGCCGCCACCCCGCAAAACATCGGCAGGATCAGCTGCGGTTGTCCCATCACATAAGGCACGGCAATTGGCATCAGCAGCGAGTTGGCAGCGCCAAAGGTGGCGGAAGAGATCACCGTTTGCGCCAGGTTTTGCGTATGTACCGAACGGTAGCGCTGGAACATTTGCAGTGGAATGCGTGCCAACAACATGGCGAGCAACGCGCCAATAATCGACGTGTTGGGCGTCACGCCCAGCGTGGTGATCAGCTGCACGCCGATAATCGCGCCGACGATGGACAGCAGCACCATCACCAGCAGAGCACCGATATCTTTCAAAGGATTTATGCTGCTATTTGGTTTCATAGTTTTAATTTCTCTGAATCTTCCCTGGCGTCTGGCAACGTTAATTTCGGCATGAGGCAGCACTCACAGTTCCGAATATTGGAACTGTGAGTGCCGTTAAGTATTTATTGCCCATAAACCCAAGATAGATAATTAAGAAATTCCCTGGTGTTGGTTTTCTTTAATTATCAGTTACTGGCAGATTGTTGCGGTGTGTTATTTGATCTTTTGCCAATAATCATCACCAAGTTTATCCGCCAATTGCCGGGATACTGTCATTAATGCTTCCAGCACACCGGGTGAAAATGGCTGTTCTTCCACCTGCGTAGGAAAAGACAAGCACAGACCGACCGTCTCATTGCGGTGTTTGTTGGTCACCGATGTCGCCAGCGAACTGATGCCCTGCAGCGTCTCGTTACGTGCCAGAGACCAGCCCTGCTGGCGAATCTGTGCCAGCTTACTCAACAAGGCTTCCAGCGTTTGCGGAGCGTTGGGTGAAGCCGCACGGTAGCCTGCGGCAAAAAGCGCTATCACCTGCTCATCACTGTCACGCGCCAGTATCGCCCGGCCTACCGAGGTTTCCGCCACCGGTAAGCGACTGCCCGCCGGCGTCACCACCTGGAGGAAATGGCGACCGGGGAACATGCGCATCACCATAATTTCCTGCGCCTCCAGCACCGAAACATAACCCGTGCAGTTAGTCTGTTGGCTGAGCTGCACCATACTGGCCGCCACGCTGTCGACCAACGGCGTCGATAAATAGTGACTGGAGACCGATAACAGCAAACGACCGATTTTATACAGCTTGCTGTCAGGATCGCGCTCCAGCATGCCCTCATTTTCCATGGTCTGTAACAGACGCGAGGCGGTGCTTTTTGGCAGCGCCAATTGACTCACTACATCATTGAATGAAATACCAGCCTGGCCGTGCATCATTCGCTGTTGTGAAAATAACTTTAATACCGCAGCAGCATTTTCCAGAGTTGTCATCGCACGCCTTGTTCCACTATATGGAACTCAGTTCATGTTTGATAATTAGAAACTAAAACTCGTACAACTTATCGTCAAGCAGTTTATTTTTTATCCCGACCATTAATAGCAGCGGATGATGCTTTGCTAAATTAAATGCAAAGGCGAACGCGGATAAAATAAGCCTATTACCACTTGGTTATTCGACCACGGGGGTATAAATCAGCATGTCATGCTAATTTATCGTTATCGCGTGAGGTAATTAAAGCAGTAAGCGGAATAAATAAAGAAACCGGCCTGACGCCGGTTTCAGAGGGATACAATTTAATCTTCCAGCGCCGGATCTTCGTAACGATGCTTGGCATCGAGCGCTTCCTGCTCGGTAGGATGCTCACTGAGTAGCGTATTCGGCTCAATGTCATCGGTACGCACCTCAAAACGGTGCATATGCAAGCTTGGATCGCCCCGGTCAACGGCGACCACTCGGGCGGTTCTCGGATAGCCAGGTCGGTTATTTTCACGCATGCTGATCTCCCGTTTGATTCCACAGGGTTAAGTATAGCAGCGGTATTTATACCGACACGCGCGACCCCAGATCGCGATCGCCGTGTTCGCCTTCCAGCAGTTGCGTCAGCTCATCGCAGGCGCAGATCTTGCCGTCACGCACGGTGAAATGGGCCAACACCTTAACCAGGCTACGGCCTCCGTCACGTTTTTCCACCCGAACCAGATGGTGGGTCAGTACCGAATCCCCCTGCCCGGCCACAGCGACGATCTCCAGCATCATGCTGCGGGTGAGTTGTTTCAGTAACGCCATATGCTGCATAAAATGGGCATAATCCAGCATGTTGCCGTCTACCTGCTGGAGGTAATCTTCACTGAAAAACTCAGCAATCAGCAGCGGCTGGTGTTGTGGTGCCGCGACGACCCGCTGCAGGGCCTCGAGCACAATGGCAGTTGGGGTTTTCAGGCTCATCATTTTTCTCCAAAAATTGAATGATGAGCAGAGCATAAATCAGACAGGGAATGGCATAATAACCGCACATGGACTTTATATACCGCAAAACGGCCAATCCTGATGATCCTGCAAAGCGCACGACTTTGGCATGAGAAAAAACACTTAACACCCTGGCATCAACACACCAGCGGACAGCTTTATTTATTAACCCACGGCATGATCGCGCTGGAAACTCAGGAGCAACAATGGGCAATGACCGCCGGCAGTATCGGCTGGCTGCCACCCCATTGCGCTCATCAGGCGCTGGCGTGCGGTAACGTTGCAGGCTGGAGTTTGTATCTGCCGGAACCTTACTGTAGCGGGCTACCGGAACAACCACACCTCAGCACCGCCTCTGGGTTGATTCAAGCGTTGGTGGAACGCCTTGCACAATTCGCAGGCCAAAGGCTGAACGCGCAACAACGGCGGCTATTACAGGTATTACGGGATGAGGTACGCATGCAGGAAAATACACCGCTGCAACTGCCGCTACCGCAGGATGCACGGTTGTTGAAAATTGCGCGTGCGCTGCTGAACGAACCAGCTGATAACCGAACACAGAGTGAGTGGGCCGCCTGGGCAGGGTTGAGCATACGCACCCTGAGCCGGCGTTTTATCAACGAAACCGGCATGACGTTCGCCCGCTGGCGTCAGCAAGCCCGGGTGATCCGTTCGCTGGAGCCGCTATCTCGCGGTGAAGCCGTCAATCAGATTGCCGGCGACTGCGGTTATGACAATGTCAGCGCCTACATTGCCGCTTTCCGCCAGCGTTTTGGCACTACACCGGGATTGTATTTTGTTCAGCGCGAAACTCATTTTCGAGAGAAAAACGAGGCCGCCGTCAAGCGCAATTGACGGTGCCCCAAGAGAAAACTCACTGAGGTCTTATTTTACCGTTTCCAGTTGCAGGGCGGCGAAGATCTGCTCCACCACCTGTTGCGGACCATCGGTGCCGTCCATCACGTAGTGCGCGGCCTCCTGATACAGCGCTTCACGCGCGGCCAGCACCTCCAGCATTTCTTCGGCAATCGGACGGCCGGTCAGCGTAGGGCGCTGTGTGTCTTGCGGGTACTCTTCCAGCCGCTGTGCCAATACTTCAGCGGGTGAACGCAGGTAAATGACCTTGCCGTGCTGACGCATATAGCGGCGGTTCTCTTCCGCCAGGATCGCACCACCGCCAGTGGCAACTACAGTTGACGGTTGAGTGACCGTTTGCAGAGCAATGCTTTCACGGCGACGAAATCCCAGCCAACCTTCTTGTTCGACCATTTCCGCCACGCTCATCTGCGTGGTCTGCTGCATAAACAGATCGGTATCGATGAATTGATAGCCCAGCGCCAGCGCCAGTGCGCTGCCCACCGTGGTTTTACCGGCTCCGCGCGCGCCTACCATGAAAATGGTTTGTGTCATTACGGGTTGTCCCTTATACGGTGACTTGAGTGCATTTGCTCGCCAAAACCCGGCGTGCTGATCCTGCGATGGCGTGGTTGCTGCATCATACCGCCATCATCTTGTATTTCAATATTTACGATAGTGTAAATTCCATGGCACAGCGACTGCCGACGGTGAAGCCGTCCGCCACCTCTTGCGCCAACCGAGAGCTCAATGATGCACTGAGCCGCTCAGGGGCTATTGGCCGGAACCCCAGCCGTTGGTAATAGGGAGCATTCCAGGGCACCTCGATAAAGGTGGTCAGCGTCAGGCGCTGCGCGCCCTTCAACCTGGCTTGTGCTGCGACCTCGGCAATCAACCGACGTCCAATGCCCTGACGTTGCCAGTTGGCGGCAACCGAAAGTTCGGCGATATGCCAATCCTGCTGTTGCGCCGTCACCGCGATAAACCCGACCACCTCACCTACGGTGCTTTCCGCCAGCCATTCCTGCCGCTGCTGAATAAAATCAGTATGCTGCCGTGCATCCATCACCGGGCCTTCGGCAATAAAAGCCCAAGCCGGTTGTTGATGAAATAACTGCGCAGCCGACCGTTCGACGGCGATCAGTTGAGCAATATCCTGCAGTTGCGCCAAACGGATCTTCAGGCTCATCGGATTCTCCTTAACAACAGGCCGGCTATTTAACCAGATTTATCCGACGGCAGATACCCGCCGCCGAACTGGCTTATCGGCCCACCAAATTAGAAGTCGACGCTGGCACGCAGCACCACTTCACGTGGTTCCCCCACCGCCACACGCAAATTACCGCCGCTGGAAGGGTAATAGGTTTTGTCGAACAGATTCTTCACGTTCAACTGCCATTTCACCCGATAGCCATTGACCGGCATGGTGTAAGCGGCGAAGGCATCGACGACGGTGTAGTTATCGAGATTAAAACTGTTGGCAGCATCGCCAGGGCGGCGGCCCACATAACGTGCACCGGCCCCCATGCGCACGTTGTCTCCGCTGTATAGCCCTGGGGAACCCAAATCCTGCGTCAGGAACAGTGAAGCCGTGTGGCGAGCCACGTTGGTCATTTCCTTGCCCTTGTTGTCAGGATCATCCACCACCCGCGCATCGGTATAGGCATAAGAACCGATCAGGCTCAACGAGTCGGTAATATTGCCCGCGACATCCAGCTCCACACCCTGCGAGCGCACGCGCCCGGCGGTGCGGGTCACGGTTTCGCCATTCACAAGTTCGCTGACCATCACGTTGCGTTTGGTGATATCGAACAAGGCCAGGGTACCGGTGACACCGTTGGGTAATTCAACCTTGCTGCCCACTTCCCAGGCCTTGCCCTGTTCCGGCGGTAGCGAACCAATCTGGCTGGCGATAGAAGAGTTCGGTTTGAAAGACTCGGTATAGCTGCTGTACAGCGACACATACGGCGTCAGCTTGTAGACCACCCCGGTGCGGGGCACCAGTTTGCCGTCAGAGCTGTCGGTATTGGTCACAAACGGTCGCCCTTTGCCGGCAAGCACGTCAAAGGCATCGTAACGCAGCCCGCCCATCACCAGCCATTTATCGGTCAGCTGTACGGAGTCCTGCATAAACCAGCCGTAGCTGGTGAGGTTTTCACGCTGATCGCTGTCTTTGGCGCTGACGGCGTTCGAGGTAGGCATCTGGCCATAAACAGGATTGTAGATATTGAAATCGCTGTTCTTCTTGCCGCGGATCATATCGCCGCGGTAGGTGCGATTATCTTCAAAATCAAAGCCGAACAACATCTGGTGGTTGATGCTGCCCCAGTCGACGTCACCGTTAAGCGTCAGCTGTACCGCGTTGGCATGGCTGACGGCATGGGCGGTGGAGTCGGCCTGGCGCGTCAGTACGCCAGTTTCAGGATCCAGAGCCAGCGCACGTGCCTGGTTATCGCTGTAGCTGTTGCGGCTATAAGCGTAGGTCAGCGAGCTTTTCCAACTCTCGTTCAACACTTGATCAACCTGCAGGGTAACGCTGTCCTGATCGCCACGCGTGGCGTTATAGCTTTCGTCGAAACGACGATCGCGCGGCGTATTCACCGGTTTGCCGGTACGTGAATCAATGATGGTACCCCGATCGAAGGGCACCAAATATTCCATATGCTCGTAGGCAACGCGCACCGTGGTGCTCTCGCCATACCACATCAGCGACGGTGCGATCACCGTCTGACGGTTGCGGCCAAAGTTGCGCCAGTAGTCGGTCTCGTCGTGGTCGACAATCATCCGATAGGCAAAACCTGAAGTCCCCAGCGGCCCGGTAACGTCCAACTGGCCGCCACCGCCCTTGAAGCTGCTGCCCCAGCCTTCCACATGGGTGTGCTGCTGCAACTGCGGCTTTTTGGTGATCATATTGATCATCCCGCCCGGTTCCCCCATACCGTATAACATCGAGGCCGGGCCTTTCAGCACCTCAACCCGTTCGGTGGTTGGGGTAAAGTTGCGCGCCTGCACTGAGCGCACGCCGTCGCGTAAAATTGAGCCGTCGCGGTTATCGCCAAAGCCACGCTTCATCACGGCGTCCTGGGTTCCCCCCAACGTATTCGCCTGGGTGATGCCGCTGACGTTATACAGCGCCTCATCCAGGCTGCTGACCGCCTGATCGCTAATCACCTGCTGCGGCACCACGTCAATAGCCTGCGGCACGTTCAACAGGCTGGTTTCGGTGCGGGTGCCGGTCACACTGGTCAGCGGCTGATAGCTTTGCACACCGCCGGTCTGTTTTTGCCCGACCACCACCAGGGTTTCACCCTTGTCTGCGGTTTTGTCGGCAGCGATCGCCGGTGCCGATGCACAGGCCGCCAAAGGCAGTGCACACCACCAGCCACGTTGGGTGTTATTCATTATTTAACTGACTCCAATAAGTCCCTGAAAAAGGTAACGGCAAAAATTGTTGATATAACTGCTTAAAGGTCTGCTGCGGGTTGATGTCTGCAAACAGATCCGGATAGAAGGTTTTGGCGAACATCTCAACCGCCACCACGTGGTAAGGGCTGAGATAAAAGTTGTGCCAGAGGCTCCAGGCCTGATGATTTTTTATTGCTTTCAGATTGGCGAGCATGGGCTGCTTTTGCATCACCCGACTAAAGCTCTCATCAGCCTCCTGCTGGGTGACCAGGGGCCCAAGGCGCAGATCGGAAAAATGCTTGCCCTGCGGCCCGGCCATGCCGGTGGCGATATAGATGTCGGGGTTGGCGGTCAGAATGGTTTCCGGGTTCAGCTCACCGTAGACGCCTTTGATGCTGGCGTTGGCAATATTATCGCCGCCGGCAAAGGCCAGTAAATCACCGAGGTTGCCATGTGCCGCCGTGGTGCAGCAGGTTTCGCGCCGCCCGAGGTGCAAGTGCAACATCACCTTGGGTTTAGGTCCCTGATAACCGGCCAGCCGCTGCTGGATCACCGCCATATGCTGTTGGTAGAAGTTAATGAACTGCTCTGCGCGCTGCTGACGGTTAAGCACTTCGCCCAACAGGCGGACGCTAGGCACGGTGTTGTGCAGCAGATCAACCCGTAAATCGACGTAGATCACCGCAATTCCGGCCTTGCTCAACGCACTCAGCAATAAATCACTGTCACCTTCTTCCCGCGCATAGCGCGCGAGGATCACTAAGTCCGGCTTCAAGCGGATCAGGTTTTCAATATTTACCTGGCGGAAATTACCCTTGCTTATCGAGGGGATCGCTTTAATCTGCGGAAATTTCTGCGTGTAGAGTTGCCAGCTTTGCGCATCGAAACGCGCCATATCTTCCGGCCACCCAACGATACGTTGGGTGGGGTTTCCCGGCTCGAGCAGCGCCAGGGTATACAACATGCGGCTCTCGCCCAGCACGATACGCTGCGGATTATCTGGCACCTCAACCTGACGACCCGTAATGTCAGTGACCATTTTTGCCTGAACGCCAAAGAAGCCAAGCAGCAGGGAAAGCAGCAGAAAAATGAGGGAATTGCGCATCAGTGAGCCGGATTAGCTAAAATATGCGCGCATGATAATCACTCTCATTAGCACTTTCAATCATAACAGACAAAGAGCGGGTCAAATCCACTGAATGACGCAGTTTCGTCACTGATGCGTGCAAAACCGCTATAAATACGGTTTTATTAAGTTAAAAAAGCGGTCGATAATCCGATGACGGCTGAACCAGAGTGGCAAATAAAAGGAGGTGCAGAGATGACTCAACAGATTATTCCACTGACCGAGTGCCCACAGTTCAGCGACGTTTGTGCCGCATGGGCCTTTGGCCAATGGGGTTCGCAGCGCGGCGGTACTCTGGAACGCACGCGTCAACGCTTTGCCCAATGTGCACAACCGAGTGAAGACTACACCACCTTATTGATGATTGAGGACGAACGCCCGCTGGGCATGGCCAGCCTGTGGCCGAGCGACGATCATCACCGGATGGACCTTTCCCCCTGGCTGGCCGGGGTGTTTGTTCACCCTGACCATCGCCGTCAGGGCATTGCGCAGCGCCTGGAGGCCGCCATCGTCCAACTGGCACGCCAGCGCAACCACCCCGTATTGCACCTGATTACCGACAAATCAGAGTCGCTGTATACCGGCTGGGGCTGGCAAACCATCGAACGCCGGCAGCAATATGATGGCCAGGTGGTGGTGATGGAAAAAAGGCTTTAGTTAACGTGGCGTGCAGATATACACCAACGCCGGCGGGAAGTTACGCACCACCCGCAGTCGCTTCCAATGGAAATAGCGGGACAGTAATTTTTCTGACAGGTGGCTGTACTGAAACAACACCAATGTCCCGTTGTTTACACGCAAGCATTGCTGCGCCTGCTGCAAAATACGAATGCTGATTTTAAGCGGAATTGACAGTAGCGGCAGGCAGGAGAACACCACGTCGTAATCGCGAGCCATCAGTTCTGCCGAACGATCCATCACCTGCAGGCGACGATCATCAATTTTCCGCAATTGATGGACAAAGTTTGATTGAATTTCAAAAGCCTCCAGCGAAGCATCGGCCCGCATGCGTCCCAATATGCGCTTGGTCAAGACGCCATCCGCCGCACCCAATTCCGCGATCGACAGTGCCCCTGTCCATTCAATCTGATTGAGCATCGCCTGGCACAGCCAGGGGGAGGAAGGTGCCAAAGTGCCAATGGTGCGTGGCGAAGCCATAAACTGCTGGAGATAGGAAAAGTGGTTCTTCAGTTGCAGCCGGGTCGCATTTAACATTGGGGCCTCCTTAGGTTGAGTAGCCACCAATCTGAACTCAATTCCTTAAGCATTCATTAACATGAGTCTTAAAACCACCGACACAGTTGTAATAAAATGCAACTGACAACCGGCAAAAAAAAACGGCTGCGATAATGATCATCGGGTAAGCCAATAACGGCCTTGCCGGTCAGATTATTATCCACAACCGTTTATTTTATCGGCCACTTATTTAAGTGACCGATTTTAATTTACTGCCTGATAATTACCGGTAGATTTCCGCATTACCACGCCAGTTACTGGAATCCCCCGGGGTGTCCAGCCCAATAATACGCAGATGGCTGGCGCCATCCGCCTGAGCTTTTTCTTTCAGCGCGTGAACCGCATCAGACGGTGAACCTCTGACGCCGGAAACCGATACCACGCCAAGGCTCTGCAGGCCACTGGTTTGCTCGGTACTGACCTGTTTTACCGATGATAGCGGCGCTGCAAATGAAGAGAACGAAGCGGCTGCCAACAGAACTGCTGCGATGCCAGTTAATAGTTTCATGATTAACTCCAGGTGTTTTTGTTTATTTTGTCGTATCAGTGGAGTTAATTATCGGCCAGGCAATGAAAATGGACGTAATGCAATGTAAAGAACATCAATCATTGTGACGAAAATAAGGAGAAGGCGAGTGAGGATATGTCTTGTCGAAGATTTTTCCTAGAGGAGAGACCAACAATACCCCCGACAGATGACAATGAAAAATCAGTTTGGTCATAGAAAGATAAAAATCTCGTTTTTAAGATTTATCATCCATATCCGGGCGGCTGAACTACGCTATTGCTGAAGGTTATCATTTTGGAAGGGCTCTCTATGTCACAAACCTTGCTACGTGTACGCGATGGCCATGGTGCCTCGGTTTCGTTTTCGGAACTGCTGTTCGATCTGATCTACGTTTTTGCCGTTACCCAACTTTCCCATTATCTGCTGCATCACCTGACGCTGACCGGTGCTTGGCCGCTCCGACCGCAGCAGCGAATGGACGATTGAAGGCCATCACCTGGCAGAACGCTGCCAACTGTTTGTGATCGTCGCGCTGGGAGACACCATTCTGATCACCGGCTCCACCCTCAGCGAAATGGAGTCCTGGACGGCACTGGTGCTGATTGCCTATCTCACCGATTTATTGATGGTGAACGACCTGACCACGTTGATTATGGTGGCAGTAGCGGTATGGGTAAGCATCTCGCGTGGCAGAGCATCGCAGGCTAGCCGCGACGCTATCATATAAGGAAGGAAACAGGGGGCATGCCCCCTGTCCTGGTGTTTACTTCAGCGATTGCGGCAACGTCAATACCCAGAGTTCGCTGAGCGACTCCGGTTTTTCCAGCGGCTGCAATTCGATACGGGTCGAGACGGTTTTGCCATCCAGGCTCAGCTTGCCCTGTTGATCCAACTGATAATCGCCGATTTTCTTGGCCTTCGGCTGCGCGTCCACCAACTTGGCCTGCAGGCCAAAATCATTATCGTTGATGACGGCTAAGGTGCGATCGTCAATCAACGACAAACCTTCCACTTTCTCCTGCTGCCAGCCCAATTTGCGCAGATCCACCACTTCGCGCTTCTGTGCCAGCTTCACGCCGCGTTTAGCGAGATCTTTCGCATCGTCAAATTCCAGCGCCTTGCCCTTGCCGTCAAAAGCCGTCAGGTCAGTTGCCTGGCTGAGATCAACCAGGTAGATCTTGTTGAGCATCTGCTTGTCTTTATCACTGCCCTGCTCAACCAACAGGATGTGCTGGTTATCGACCGCCACAATGTCGCCGACCTTGGCGTCTTTGGCTTTTTTATAGCTGTCGATATCGATCGGGTAACCGTACATCGTCGTTTTAGCGCTGGCGGGATCAAAACTGACCAGACGGGTGAACTGCGCCTTGTTCTTGCTTTTACCCTCAACGTCGAGCGTGCTCTGTACCGCCGCTAAAATCCGTCCGTCCGGCATCCGGGTGATACCTTCAAAACCGCGATTCGGCTGACGCCACTTGATGATATTCGGTAACCCGCCCGCCACCGCCTGCTCGCCCTGCTCCGGCGTTGGGCCGTATTTGGCGAGGATTTTGCCCTGGCTGTCGATATGGATCAGGAACGGGCCGTATTCGTCACACAGCCAGTAACCGCCCTTGCCGTCCGCAGTGATACCTTCGGTATCCAGCCCACGCCGATCGCCCTGCAAGGTTTTCAGCGTATCGCTCAGTGCCACTTCGTTGGTGGAACCAATCAGACCCGCCGGCAGCGGCAACCCGCTGATCGGCCCTTGCTGGTCATGCAGCGGGCGTGCATTGCCGGCAACCGCTTTGCCGCCGCCGACACGGATATCCATCAACAACGGAACGAACTCCGGGTTGGCGAAAATTTTTGCTTCCTGTTCCCCAACCGCTGGTGCATCAGCATTAGGGCCACGATCGGTCAGGGTGGTCAACAGCAGTTCCTGGCCTTCACGACCATTGAATACCAGGCCCGAGCCAATACCTACAGGCAACCCCTGTGGGAAATTCCTGGCGAATGCGCCTTGATAGCTCACATGTTCGCCACCGGGAAAGCTGACCACATAGCGCGCTGCCTCAACGTCAGTGGCAGCATAGGAGAACAGAGGAAACAACGAACTGATTAACAGCGAAACCGATTTTATTTTCATGGTTATGGCTCAGAGTTAAGGGTGTGAAGTTGGCAGCTTGCTAAGGTATTAGTTCTGCATGACGATTTGATGACAGACAGACCTAATACCATGAATTATCGTAAAAATTAAATATATCAAATAGGAATTAACAATTAACTCTGATAAACCCAATGGAAAAATCATATGATAAATCGAATTTAATCGTAGCTATTTTTAGCCATAAATACCTATACCGCTTAAGCTTAGGGTAAATTCTTATAACAGCGATAAAAAAATCAGCAAACGCGCTCTGACCCTCAAAATATAGGCGTTTTCGCATAGACAAAGTTAATTGGCGGGGATTTAATACCTGTCGTTACTCAAACTGCATTAAGAATAATCCCGATAGAAACCTGCATTAATTGAAAAAGGTGTTCTATAGTTTTTAGTGCTAACGCCCGTTAGTATTTTCCGTAGGATGGAGTCTATGTCAAAGCGACTTTTTGCCGAATTTTTTGGCACATTTTGGTTGGTGTTCGGTGGTTGTGGTAGCGCAGTATTAGCAGCAGCATTTCCACAGCTGGGTATTGGTTTTCTTGGTGTCGCGCTCGCTTTTGGTTTGACCGTGGTCACCATGGCTTATGCCGTTGGTCATATTTCCGGCGGGCACTTTAACCCGGCGATTACCGTGGGATTGTTTGCCGGTGGCCGTTTCGCCGCTAAAGACGTGATCCCCTATGTGATTGCTCAGGTTATTGGTGGTATTGCTGCAGCAGCGGTGTTGTATTTGATCGCCAGCGGCAAGGCAGGTTTTGACGCTACCGGCGGCGGCTTTGCCTCCAACGGTTACGGTGAACACTCACCGGGCGGCTATTCTCTGCAGTCCGCTATCGTTATTGAATTGGTACTGACCGCATTCTTCCTGATCGTGATTCATGGTGTAACAGATAAACGTGCGCCTGCCGGCTTTGCTCCGTTGGCCATTGGTTTAACGTTAACCCTGATTCACCTGATCAGTATTCCGGTAACCAATACTTCCGTTAACCCAGCGCGCAGTACCGGCGTGGCAATATTCCAGGGAACCTGGGCTTTGCAACAGCTTTGGGTATTCTGGCTGGTGCCATTAGTAGGTGGGGCTATTGGCGGTCTGATTTATCGCTGCCTGCTGGAAGACAAGAAATAATGTCTGCCCGGTAATAGTCTGTCAGGGCAGCCGCTATATCCCATGAATTTCCGATTGCTATCGGGAAAATGAAGGGTATATCGGCTGCCCTGAATTATTTAACCTCTGATAACTTCAAACATCATAATATCGCTGGTGAATGAACCGTCCGGCTTGATGGCAAAATGCTGCAACACATCTTCAGAAAGTCCCTGTTGCAACGCGCGAATCGCAGTGACGAAATGCTCTGGTGTACGCATGCGCTCCACCCAACTGCTGAACTCCAGATAAAGCCGATCCGACGTCACCTCCCGAACCAACAATCCAGACTCTGTCAGCAGACTCAGCCATTCACCTGGTGTGTAATTGCGCACATGTGAAGTATCGCGCAGTACTTCTACGGTTTGCAGATAGATATCCAACAGCGGATGCCCCGGTGCAACCACATCCATAAAGATGGCCCTGCCACCCGGTTTCAATACCCGCCGAACTTCGCGCAGCGCCTGCCCCACGTCATGCCAGTGGTGCGCCGAGTAACGGCTGATCACCACATCAAAGCTGGCATCGTCAAACGGCAACGATTCTGCCACGCCCTGCTGCACCTGAATGTTGTTGAAGCCTTTATCTGCCGCCGCCTGGCTTACCACTGCCAGCATCTGCGCCGATAAATCATAGGC
Source organism: Serratia sp. NA_13 (assembly GCF_052691735.1). NCBI lineage: Bacteria > Pseudomonadati > Pseudomonadota > Gammaproteobacteria > Enterobacterales > Yersiniaceae > Serratia > Serratia sp. NA_13. The sequence continues at coordinate 98,972 of NZ_JBQZFV010000002.1, read as the reverse complement.
CACCACCTGCGCCACTTTGGCTGCCGCGGCAAAGCTGGCATGACCCGCGCCACACCCCAGATCCAGTAATTTGGCGTTGGTATCGGGTTCCAACAATCGTGCCAGCCGCTGTAAATCCTTTCCCTGTGCATGCACTGCACTGGTCAGATAGGCGCTGGCCTGCTCGCCAAACTGACGGTCGACCGCACTTTTATGGCTATTGCCGATGCTCATAGTTGCTCCCTTTATTGTATGGCTTTCGCCTGTGCCGGATGGCTTTTAATGACTATAATCAGCTTATTATACGGGTACAATATAAGCAGTTATCCTAGTATAAGGAGGTACCAGTCTATGCAATCAGAAGCCTTATCCGGCCCTAAAGCCCTCGGTGCCTTCCTGCGCGCACACCGGGAACGCATCACACCGGAAATGCTGGGTTTACCCTGCGCCCCACGCCGTCGCACCAGCGGCCTGCGCCGTGAAGAGCTGGCCCAAATCAGCGGTATCAGCGCCACCTGGTATACCTGGATCGAACAGGGGCGCGAAGTTTCCATATCCCCCCATACGCTGGCACGCATTGCCAAAGCGCTACGCCTGGGGGCAGCCGAACGTCACTACCTGTTTACCCTGGCGCGAGTGGCCGATCCAGAACAAGAGCATCATCAGGAAACGGCAAACAGCGCCGTGTTGCAAAGCGTTCACCAGGTAACGGTGCCCTGCTACCTGCTGGATATCACCTGGAAAGTCGTTGCCTGGAACCCGCAGGCGGAAAGCCTGTTCAGCGGTTGGCTGGGCCAGGCCGCTACCCCCAATCTGCTGCACTTTATGTTTTTCCACCCGTTGGCCAAAACCCTGGTCAGCGACTGGGACAACCGTGCACGACGCGTGGTCGCCGAATTTCGGGCCGAAACCAGTCACCATCAGAACACCGAAGAAATGCGCGCTTTCGTACGCAACATGACGCACAACAGTGAGGCCTTTAACCACTGGTGGAAACAACAGGACGTGCTGGCAAGAGAAGGAGGCGAGCGTGTGTTTACCCATTTGCAACAGGGGCAGCTGCGCTATCGGCAACTGACGTTTAACCCGGCGGAAAATAGCGGGTTGAAGCTGGTGATGCTGATCCCTCTGCCGTAACTGGTAACAAATTCATAAACAGGTTTACCTGCCATTTGTTTATTGGTTCATATAAACGCGCTAGGGTGGTGGCCACCGATGATATTCTTCATCCAGTAACGTTATTCATCTCCTTGAGGTAATCCTATGCAATCCGAAGAACAACGTCTTATCGATGGTCTGTTTGGCCGCTTGAAAGAAGCCGAGACCAAGACGGGCCAAAGGGATCTCCAGGCAGAGCAGCAAATCAACCAGCACATCCGTGAACAGCCTTCCGCACCCTATTACATGGCGCAGGCGATGATCATTCAGGAAGCGGCGCTCAAACAGTTGGATCAGCGAGTGAAAGATCTGGAAGGCCAACTTGCCCAACAGCAGCAAAATAACGCCAGCCAGCCAAGCAGCGGTGGTTTTCTGGCCGGGCTGTTCGGCGGCGGTAACCGTAACACGCCAAGCCCGCGCGAGCAGTTCCAGGCGCAACAACAGAATAACGCGGCCTGGAACAATCAGCCGCAACCGGGCTATGCTCCACAACAGCAGCAACAACCGGCTTACAGCCAGCCACCACAGGCGGCACCTTCACGTGCCGGTGGGTTCCTTGGTGGGGCATTGCAAACCGCAGCCGGTGTGGCAGGCGGGGTGGTATTGGCCGATATGCTGACCGGCATGTTCCGTCATTCGCAACCGCAAGAGATTGTGAACATTATCGATGAGCCCCCGGCAACGCCGGTGGATGACAGTGCGATGAGCAATTTCGACGCCTCTAACAACCTCGACACCTTCAACGGTGGCGATAGTCGCTTCCTCAATCAGGACAATGGCTTCCAGAACGCGGATTATCAAAACGACGATAATACCGACTTCTCTGATGACGACTACGGCGACGACGATTCGTTTATCTGATGCTGCCCCCTCTCCGCCCGGGGAGGGGTTTACTATTTCTTGTTCCCCGCATCCTGGTCTACAGTTAACCCTTGCCATTAACTGCAAGTGACGAGAAGCCATGCCACAAATTCCCTCTACCCGCCCTTTTGTTAGCGCCCGTATGCTGATGCGTCCGCCGGTGGCCGACGATGTTGCCCGCTTTTACGCTATTTTTGGCGATCCGGAAACTCAACGCTTTAATCCCGCCGGACCTGTCGCCAGTGAACACTTGGCACAACAGGCGCTGTCAGAAAGGATCGAAAACTGGCGGCAGCACGGCTATGGTTCCTGGGCGATTGCGCTGCATGAACGGCCGGAGTGGATTATTGGATTTGGCGGGATTTCCTGGCGGCCTCTGGGGGCCCAACGTACGGTGAACCTGGGCTATCGTTTTGATACGCAGGTTTGGGGCCGTGGATTAGCTACGGAACTGGCGCAAGCCTCGCTGAAATATGGTTTCGAACAGCTGCGGCTGGCAGAAATTTCCGCGATTGTTCGTGAAAAGAATCTGGCCTCGCGCCGCGTCCTGGAAAAAGCAGGTTTGCGTCTGGTGGATACCCTCGATGACGTACCCGGCGATAGGCCAAGCCTGGTATACAGCATCACGCGCAGCGCCTATCAGAGCTGCTGAGACGGGGGTTCATCGTTAATTTTCGCCAGTTTCCGGCGGTAGGACTTCACCTTCTGGCGTTTCTTCAGCCAGGTGGTGGTGGAGACGATAAAAATCAGCCCGGACATGGTCAGCACGCCGATCGGATGGCCGTAAAACACCATCAGGGTAAAGTAAATGGCAGAGACAATCGCTACCCATTTCGCCGTATTCCCCATCGTATTCTTTTCCTGACTTAAACGGCGGATGTGCTCTTCTTCACTGATTCCCATACTCTCTCCCTATTGGCTGACCGTTCCATTATATAGGGCCGGAATGCTGATATTTCAATCGATTAAAGGGTAAAGAAGAGTAAAGCTCAGCGGGTTTATTCACCACGATGATGCAGATAGCGCTCCGGCAACTCCAGCCCAGGCAAGGCAGTGCCGTCGTTGCGGCCAAACAGCCGATAGCGGTTACGCGCCACCGCATTGTAAAACGCCTCCGCCAGCCGTGACGGCAGAAAGCGAGCCAACGCCAGCAGGCGAAATGGCCTGCCAAACTGTTGCAGTGCCTGAAAGAAGGCCGCCGAGCGCAGCCAATGCTGGCCCTGCTCCAGATAAACAATGGAGTCAAAACGATCGGTGGGTAACGCCAGCCAGCGCAGAATGGCCTGCCCTTCCTCGGATTGCACCGTGGCCAGCAGGATCTTGCCCTGCCGATCGGCACGGATCAAAAATCGCACCAGCCCGTGGCACAGATTACATTCACCATCGAATAACAATGCCCGATCACCGGGCTGTAGATAAGGGGGGAGTCCTGGCCGATTCATCCTGCCTCCTGAGGGGTTGCCACCAGACTAACGCGCATTCCCCCTCAGTACCAGCAGGCTCGTTTAAGGCGCAGGCGGAACCGGTGGGTTATCCGGCAAGGCTACCACGGAGATACGCACCTCATAATGTTTGGCACTACTGGCCGGGATCACCGAGGTTAGCTTATTGATGGTTTCAGTCGGATTATCACTGGCGGAAGTCGCGCAGAATAGCTCCCCCCTGTGGCAGAAACCCGGTTTGGGCATAGGCCCACCAGGGAACGGCGGCAAGCGAAAGCCTTGCTCAGTCGGTGGAGGGGCGTTTTTATCAGCCGGAGCAGAAAGCGCACTGACGCTGAACAGCGTCAAGCCAGCCAGAAAAGGCAGTGCCAGTACTTTGACGGTATTTTTCATGTTATTGATCTCATTTGCCGGGGTTGGATTTAACCTACTCCGCCCCCGGCCCATGAGAAAGTCGCTTTTCGCGACCTTTTCACCTCAGATGATCTTTGCTTACATACCACCTCTAACGTGATGAAAAATTAAGGATTATGTAAAGAATAATCGAGGTGTGCTTCCTGTATTACATTACTTGCCGTTGGTCAGCGTATTGTAACTGGTCATCAGGTTGCGGTAGTCGGGGATATGGTTCGCAAATAGGGTACCCAGCCCTTCGACGTCGTTGCGCCAATCGCGGTGCAGTTCACAGGCAACCCCGAACCAAGTCATCAACTGCGCGCCTTCCGCTTCCATACGGCTCCAGGACGATTGACGGGTCAACTCATTAAAGGTGCCGGAGGCATCGGTGACCACAAACACCTCAAAACCCTCACTGAGAGCAGATAGTGCCGGGAAGGCCACGCACACTTCGGTAACTACACCGGCGATAATCAATTGCTTACGACCGGTGGCTTTCACTGCCTTGACGAAGTCATCGTTGTCCCAGGCATTGATCTGTCCGGGACGAGGGATAAAGGGCGCATCGGGGAATTGCGCTTTTAGCTCCGGCATCAGCGGGCCATTGGGGCCATCTTCAAAACTGGTGGTCAGGATGGTCGGCAGATTGAAATACTTCGCTAAATCACCCAATGCCAGTACGTTGTTTTTAAAACGATCGGGATCGATATCTCGTACCAGTGAAAGCAGTCCTGCTTGATGATCCACCAGCAATACGGCGGCCTGATCCTTATCGAGGCGCTTATAATTTGCAGTCATGGTTTACTCCTGTGGGGTTTTGATTATTGCGGCTAAAGTTGCCCTTGGCCGATAAGGCCAGAGCGCAGAGATTGTCTTAAAGTATAGAACCGGATCCGGAACTGTGCTTCCAGATCCGGTTCTGAGGTGTGGATTGAGCTTAGACGGCTTCGTGCTTTGCCACCATGCTGCCAAACTTGCCACCGTTGAAGTCATGGAAAGCCTGCTGAATTTCCGCATCGCTGTTCATCACAAACGGGCCGTAGCCGACGATTGGTTCGTCGATGGGCTCGCCGCTCAGTACCAGCAAGCTGACGTCATTATTGGCTTCGATAGTGATTGAATCCCCCGCACGGTCAAACCTGACCATTTGGGTTTCACGCACCACTTCCTCGCCGTTAACATGAATGGCACCGTGCAGCATCACCAGCGCCAGCGTATGGCCTTCTTTCACCGTCAGCGTGGTGGTGTGACCGGCGTTCAGCTTCATGTCCCAGACATTGAGCGGGCTGAAAGTGCGTGCCGGGCCTGCTGCGTCGCCGAAGCTACCGGCAATCACCCGAACCTGCCCTGCGCCGTCCGCCAGTGAGACCACCGGGATATCCGCATTCAGCAGCGTCTGGTAACCTGGCTCAGCCATTTTGTCCTTGGCCGGCAGGTTTACCCACAACTGCACCATTTCCATGGTGCCGCCGTTGCGCGAGAAATCCCGTGAATGGAACTCTTCATGCAAAATACCCGAAGCGGCTGTCATCCACTGCACGTCGCCGGGGCCAATCACCCCGCCGCTGCCGGTGGAATCGCGATGCTCGACTTCCCCCTGATAGACGATGGTCACCGTTTCAAACCCACGATGCGGGTGCTGGCCAACGCCACGGGTGCCGGAAGCAGAACGAAACTTGGTTGGCGCCGCATGATCCAACAGCAGGAACGGGCTCATTTCCGCCCCCAGATCGTTATAGGAGAACAGCGAATTCACCAGGAAGCCGTTGCCGACCCAATGGGCTTCAGGGCTGTTGTAAATACCGAGGATCTTTTTCATCTTGGACTCCTGTTTCAGGTCTCACGACCTTAGGTTGATGCCAGAAGTTTAATCCAACGCCATTTGCTGCAGTAGTAGGCAAGATGTACACTCAGCGTTCTATATATGGAACGATAAGGACAGGCGATGTTCACTGATTTGAACGATCTGTTTTATTTCGCCAGCGTGGTCGACCATCAGGGATTCGCCCCCGCCAGTCGGGCGCTGGGTATTCCCAAGTCCAAACTGAGCCGCCGCGTGGCACTGTTGGAAGAACGTCTGGGCGTGCGCCTTATCCAACGCTCGACGCGGCGTTTTTCCGTCACCGACGTGGGGCTGAATTACTACGCACACTGCAAGGCGATGCTGGTGGAAGCCGATGCGGCACAACAGGCAATCGAACAAACCCGCGCCGAACCCTGCGGCACAGTGCGCATGTCCTGCCCGGTGGCGATCCTGCATACTCAGGTCGGCAGCATGGTGGCGGCCTTTATGGCCGATTACCCGCAAGTCACGGTACACCTGGACGCCACCAACCGCCGGGTAGATGTGGTGGGTGAAGGGCTGGATCTGGCGATCCGCGTGCGGCCACCGCCGCTGGAAGACAGCGATCTGGTACTGAAGATCCTGGCGCAGCGCACCTGGTGTATCGCCGCCAGCCCGGCATTGGTACGCACCCTCGGCCCAGTGCAACGACCGGAGGATCTGCATAAGTACCCCACGCTCGATCTCGGGCCGGCGCGTGCACAGCATCTGTGGCAGTTGACCGGGCCGGACGGCGTGAAAGTGGAATGGGAACACCGGCCACGGCTGGTCACCGACGATATGCTGATGTTGCGTACCGCGGCGATTGCCGGTGCCGGTATTGTACAATTGCCGTCGATGATGATGCGCGACGACATGTTGCGTGGCGAGCTGGTGCAACTGTTACCCGGCTGGCAGCCACAGGGCGGCGTGGTGCATGCGGTTTACCCGTCACGCCGTGGGCTATTGCCGGCGGTGCGGCTGCTGCTTGACTATCTGGCGCAACGGTTCGCGACTATCGAAGAAGAGTGATCAACCGGTGATTTCTATGGCGTTACCGTCCGGATCGCAAATGATCGCTTCGTAAAAGCCATCGCCAGTCCAGCGCGGCGGCGCTTGCAGGATCCCCTCCTGCTGCGCGCGCTGCGCCAGTTGATCGACCAGGCCCTGATCGCCTAGCGACAGCGCAATATGCGCCCAGCCGACTCGTTCATTGGCCTGCTCCGCCGGCAGCAACTCCGGCAAACTCATGATCTCCAGCGTTGGGCCGCTGGCCAGGCTGACAAAACGGGAAACAAAACCCGGACGGTTGTTGCTGACATATAATTCTCCGGCCACGCCGTTGAAGTAACGCTGCCAGAACGCCACCTGCGCATCAATATCACGGGTCCACAGGGCAACATGGGCTATTTTCATTTCAGTCTCCAATTGATGAATCGCTGTACAACACCTTGCCACCGCTGTGGGTCACCTGCTGTTCGAGCTGTGTGTGCTTGCCGGGAGGTGCCACCAAATAATCAACGCGGCTGGCATGAAGGAAGCTGTAAGGGGCATAGGTATTCAATTTGTCGCCGGTACAGAGCACCACCACATTTCCGCAACGCGTCAGCAGGCGTTTCTTGAACTGGGCATCCTGATAATTCAGCGCCGAAAAACCGCTGCCTGGCTCATAGGCGCAGATACCGGTAAAAGCGATATCGAAATGAAAGCCGTCAATTTCCTGCACCGCTTTGGCGTCCACGCAACCACCGATGTCGGCATCCAGCTCACCACCAATTAAAATAGTGCGGATCCCCGGCCTTGCCAGCATTTTGGCGGCGATACTCAGCGAATTGGTCACCACTGTCAGCCGTTGGTCAGAGGGCAACAGATCGGCCAGATAAAGGTGGGTGCTGCCGGCATCGAGGAAAATCACCTGACCCTGCTTGATCAGCGTCAGTGCAGCCAGTGCCAGCGCCTGTTTCTCATCAACGCTCAAATGCAGTCGTGTACTAATCGGCCCGGTTGCCGGTGTCGGTGCCAGTGCGCCGCCATAAATTCGCTTACACAGGTTCTGAGCCGCCAACTGGCGCAGATCGCGCCGAATGGTGGCTTCGGTGGTGTTCAGGCGCACGGCCATTTCAGCCGCCAGCACCTGCCCCTGTTGCTGTAGCAGGGTCAGGATCGCTTCATGACGCTGGTTGGGGAGCAGTTTGGACATTCTGTCTCTCAGAGGCGAATAAGTGATCATGAATGTACATAAACGTTTATAAACGTACAACCCATTTATCCCTTATCGCAAATGGACAGCCCTGGACTAGACTTTGACTGAAGTGTTACGTCTCAGATAAAGGAATATTGATGACCTCCGCCGTGCTTTATACGCTGTTCCCCGCCGCCGCCACCGCGATCGGTGCCGCCGTTGCACTCTATCGCCGCCCTGGCGCTGCCACTATGCGCATCATTCACCACTTTACCGCCGGTATTGTGTTTGCCGCCGCCGCCACCGAAATTCTGCCCGACCTCAAACAGCAATCGCCCTGGCCGGTACTGCTTGGTGGGATCGTCGGCGTGTTGCTGATGCTGTTGGTCAGGCGTCTGGGAGAACGTGCGCAGGGGCCGGCAGGTTTTGTCGCCGCCGTCGGCGTGGACATTTTTATCGATGGACTGGTGCTGGGTATCGCCTTTGCCGCCGGTGCCAAAGCGGGTCTGCTGTTGACCCTGGCACTGACGCTGGAAGTGCTGTTTCTCGGGTTGTCGATCGTCGGCGATTTGCGTGATTTTCTTGGCAGACGGATAAGAGCCATGCTGGCGGTGATCGGTCTGGCCCTGTTGCTGCCGCTCGGCGGCATGCTGGGTGCGCCGATTGCCACGCTGGGCGCCTTCTGGCTCACGGCGTTTCTGGCCTTTGGCCTGATTGCCCTGCTGTATCTGGTCACGGAGGAACTGCTGGTTGAGGCGCATGAAGGAGGCAAAGATACGCCGCTGGCTACCGCGATGTTTTTTGCCGGTTTTTTACTGCTGTTGCTGTTGGAAGAAGGGATCGGTTAAACGCAGGTATTTCAACAGACGATCTCCTCAGCCTGAATGCTTTGGCTATACTGAGGCAAGCAACGTTACCGCAGAACGTAACGGCTTGGGCGCTAAGGGAAAAAAATGCTGTCAAAAGTGGTGAAGTGGCTGTTTCAATTGCCGGGCAGGCTGTTTGGGGGGATTTTCAGGAGTCGCCTGACGATTTTTATCTTCTTTATGCTGATCGCCGTTGGGGTGTTCAGCACCAAGCGCTATCTGCGTGCTCATCAAAATGACGATGAGTTTGTCTCGGTCATCCCCACTGATTACAACCGGGCTATCCAGCGTGAAATGCCGCTGCGCGAGGCACGCGAACAGTGCGGTGGCCCCCTGCATGACAATGCAGGACAACCCTGGCCAACCTCGGCCGGTTTCCTGCACCAGGCAGAACACCAGGCCAACGGACACCTGCAGCAACTGACGCTGGACAATCAAAACAACGATTTTCCGGTATTGGTTAAACTGGAAACGCCCGGCCAGCCGCAGCCGCAACAGCTGGCAGAAGTGTTTATTCCCGCGGCCGGCAGTTTCAATCTCAAAACCAATCCGGCCGGCGAATATGTCCTGAAGGTCAGAAATATCAAAAGCGGCTGTAACTTCCGCTCCCGGCCTTTCACCCTCAGCAGCCAGCAGAATTGGCGGCTGCCGCTAACCCCGCAAACGGACGGCAGCGTGCAGCTACAGCCGATCAGCGATCGTGAGTTTTAACCAGAGCGCTTATTTCTTCACCGGGTGGTCACGACGGAACAGTTCCCAGCTTTCAATTTCCTGGCCATCAGGCAGGGTACAGGTGGAATACTGGCCGTTGGCATTTTGCTTGGCATTCAATTTGCCGCCAATCTCGGTGCAATAAACGTCTGCCGGATTAGCCATGCCGATTGATTTCATCTTGGGTGGGGGTGGCGCATCGTTGGATTTCATGGTGCAACCCTGTAGCATCGCCATCCCTGTGAACAGCGAGATCATCAGAATTTTTTTCATGTTTTCAGCTTATACAAATTAAAAACGGCGGTGCATAAGCAACCGCCGTTTACATTATCAGGAAATGAATGACGCGCCCTGCTTCAGCACCAGATCGCAGGCCTTTTGCTTCACTTTTTCGGTAATTTGCGAGGTACCCAGGCTGTTCAGATCCAGGCTCTTGCCTTCGCCGGTTTGCAGCAGACCGCCCAGCCCTTGCTGGTAGTCCTGGCTCTTGGCGTTCTCAGGGCTGCTGATACCCAGCTTGCTCAACAACTTGTCCTGTATCGCTTCAGTGCTGTTACCTGACAGAACGTTGTTTTTCACACAGTACTGCAGGATGCCGGCGGCATTGGTCATGCTTTTGGAGCTCAGCGCTTTGTCACCGCCGTTCAACAGGCTGGTTAGTGAGGACAGTGAAGTGCCGCCAGTACTGCCGCCTGACTTGCTCAGTTCACCGGCTGCACTGCTGAGAGAATCCATCAGTCCGGCTGCCTGAGCCGCGCCACAGGTCATAGCGGTGGTCAATGTCAGTGCCAACAGTAAACGTTGTTTGGTGTTCATGGGGTAAAACTCCTGTTATCTCGCCATTCCTGCCTGCTTCCATTGCCCTGTGCGACGAGGGAAATCAGGCAGGTCTATCCGGTGCAATAAGCGCAATGCGCTGGGTCAATTGTTCGGACGCCACAACCGGCGACAAGTTCCTTTTAACTGACCACGCCGCGATTTTTTCAGAATTCAGGAAATTTTTGGCTAAATAATCAGCAGCAGGGGGGCGAATCGAACGACCCGCCGGTGATTAGAACTGCCAACGGAACCAGCCAAAAAACACGTTACCGTTATTGTAGGTACCGGGAATATAGGTGGCCTGGAAGGTCAGTTGTTTGTAGCCGATAGAGGCCAACGGCAACGGTGCCGGAATAGGAATGTAATTCCAGTTATCACGCGCGGTGATGCTGGCGGTAAAGCCCAGACCAAGGCGGAAATCCTTGTCCTCCAGCGGCCGCCAGATCTTCTCATAAGCGTAACCGCCGATCGGCTCCCACTTATTGAACGAATCCTTGAATACCATCATATAGAGGCCATGCCAGTCGCCGTCACTGTCGTAACGCGAGATACCATAGCCACCGCCCCACGGCCGCTCGTTGTACGAGTCGATTTTTTCCTGGCTGTAAGTCAGACGATTATGCCAGGTAATTGCTGGCACATAGATATCTTTATTCGGAGAGTTGTTCCAGGTTTCCGCCACGTTACTGGTGAAACGCTGCCACAGACTCGGCTTTTCAACCTGCATAGCGTTGCTATTTTCTGCACCAACCTCAGCGTAAGAAGGTAGTGCAGAAAATAGCAACGCCAGTGTGCAAGCCAAAATTGTCCGTTTAAGAAACATCATAGATTCCTGTAAAAAATAAGGCCGGGGATTCTTACCGATCACCCCGCCAAGATCAAGCTGTATCTTATTCTTCCAGCTTGTTTCTGCTCCCTGTTGTCACTTGGTTAAGTTTAGCCGCCATCAGGGGAGAGAGCCGATTTGGGGCGCTCAGGCTACCCTTCCCCCAGGGCGGCGTCTGTCAGAAAACTCCGCAATCGCACCGCCACGGCAGCAAGTGTTGGCAATTATGCGGCCTGGGGTAAAACTTCTTTTCTATTCTGGATGTAGCGAAATGTTTACCCCCTTCCGGCAAACAAATGTAACGGCGGTCACGTTTTTAATCGCTACTGAAAAGCCGTTTTATCGGCGATCCTGCCAAACTAAGGCCTCTGCCGCACAGAGTCGCTGTAAATATGCAGTTACATCGCTGCAATTGAAGCCCAAGCCACCAATAACAGGCGTATGGCAGAGAGTAATTTAATCAGCAGGCAAAAGTACCGGGTGCGTAACCCGTGCCCCATGATCTGGCTGCACAAGCCAGATTTTACATATCCGTTACATTCAATGAAAAATACCCTCGGCAGTATCCACACAATTCATGCAGCATCAGCACAGCGTAAACCCCCGAATACAAGCCACTGGCTCCCGATACAACCGCCGTAACTTGAACAAGCCGATAGTTTAAATAATTGTTAAAGCTAACCAGCGCAGCCCAGCCTACAGGGCCCAGCTTTATTTCATGATTAGCCACACAACATCGCCGGCAATTAATTTTGCCGTTCTCTGCCTGATAAAAGAAAGATAAGAAATCCGGAGAAATACATGAAAATCACTATCGGGGCTTTTATCCTGCAACAGCTCCGCACCCTCAACATCGATCGTATTTATGGCGTACCCGGCGACTATAATCTGGCGCTGCTGGAACTGATTGAACAGGATGACAAGCTGGAGTTCATCGGCAATTGTAATGAACTCAATGCTTCGTATGCGGCCGACGGCTATGCAAGGCTAAAAGGTGCCGGAGCACTGATCACTACCTATGGCGTCGGTGACCTGGCCGCACTGTCCGGCATTGCCGGCGCCTACGCCGAATCGGCCCCGGTGGTCTGTCTGTCCGGCACCCCGCCGCTGCATGCCATGAAAAACCACCTGCTGCTGCACCACACGCTGGCGGACGGCAACTTTGATAACGTAATGAACTGCTTTAAACAATTCACCGTCGCCCAGGCATTAATTACGCCGGAAAATGCGGCGGTGGAAATCCCCCGCGTTATTTCCCGCGCCTGGACGGAAAAGAAACCGGTTTATTTGCAATTGCCTTCCGATATTTGTGATGTAGAAATTGAAATTACTCAGGCTGTGGCACCACCGCAATTGCCCGCCAGCGACAAATATAATGTGCAACTGGCAGCAATGGCGTTGCTGGCGCGAATCAAACAGGCGAAAAAACCGATTATTCTGGTCGACCAAATGGTGGATCGCTTTCAGCTACAGCAATTAGTGATCGACGTGGCGCATAAATTCGCCATCCCGCTCACCAACATGCCGACGGCCAAATGCATTATTCCGGAAACCACGCCGGGCTGGATGGGCGGCTACAGCGGTAATCTGTCACGCCCCGAACTCTATGAACACATGGCACACGCCGACTGCGTGCTGAGCTTCGGCGTACGGCTGGTGGACTCTACCACCGGCTATTTCTCGCATCGCATCCTGTCCGACGCGCAAATCGATATTCAGCCGTTTTCAGTGAAGCTGGGCGAGACTTCTTATCCGGCAGTGGCGACGGCAGACCTGCTACAGGCGCTGCTGGCATTGGGTGAAGGCGTGGCAGATCATCACCCGGCCCCGCTACCCGAAGCGCGCCATCGGCTGGCAACACCGAGCGAAACCCCAATCGATCAAGCTTATTTATGGCAGCGCCTGCAACGCTTTATTCGGGCCGATGACGTGCTGGTGGTAGAAAACGGCACCTCGGGCGCGGCGATTGGCGGCATGCGGATGCCTGACGGCGTCCAGGTGGTCAATCAGCCAATTTGGGGGTCGATCGGTTATACCCTGCCGGCGCTGCTGGGTACCATGATGGCCGCACCGGAACGTCGGCACCTGCTGTTTATTGGCGATGGCTCGTTCCAGCTTACCGCACAGGAAGTTTCAACCCTGCTGCGTTACGAGCAAAAGCCGATTATCTTCCTGATTAATAACGACGGTTACACTATTGAGCGTTACATTCTCGGCGAAAATTCGTCGTACAACGATATTGGGCCGTGGGACTACGCCAAACTGCCTGCGGTGCTCAACACCCAGGCGACACCGTATTGCGTGGCGGTAGAAACCACTCAACAGCTGGAGTTGGCGCTGGAGCACGCCTCACGACAGGATCAATTGATCTTTATCGAAATAAAGGTGCCGATGATGGACACACCGCCGGTGATGAAGGAGTTCTGCAGCCGCTGCAATAACTTTAACTTTGGCCTGACCAACCCGCGTCGCGCTTAACCTGTCCGGATCCGCCGTTGCTCAGGGAACGGCGGATTTTCCCAAAATCTGCACCACCTGCTGCTGCAAGGCTTGCAGTAGTGGGTGGTGCCGCCTTGCCCCCAGACGTAACGCATGCGCCACGGGTGGCAAAGGCATCCTGCGTTTATCAGCACCCCACAGGTTTAACCCGCCGAAGCGCGCGTCATGCAACGCTGGCGCCGCTCATCCACCCGCTTGGCAAACCAGGCGGTGGTCAACTTACGGGTAATTTTCGGGCTTTCCAGTTGAATGCCCGGCAGCATTTCCCGTGGCAGTTTCTTGCCGGTGGATATCTCCGCCAGGGCATAGACTCGCTCATACAGGTCGGTGTCGGCAAACTCCGGCAAATCCCCCTTTTCCAACGCCCGACGAATCGACGAGTTACTCATATCCAACCGTTTACCGAGGGTACGCACCGCCAGCTCGGTGGTGCCCGGCTTGTCGGTACCGTAGTTAATCAAATCGCCGTCCAGCGCCAGCGGAATACCCGTCGCCCGGCTGACTGCGCTCTGGAAGGCCGCGTTGCGGCTGGCGTACCAACCAGCATTGAAGTCGGCAAAGCGATAAATCGGCTGGCTGTAGTTGGCCGGGTAGCCCAACAGGTGAGCGATACCGAAATACATACCGCCACGGCGGCTGAACACTTCGCGGCGGATGGTGCCGTCAATCGGGTACGGGTAGCCTTTGGCATGGGCTTCGGCAAAGGCAATACTCACCTGCATCGGCCCGGCGGTATGCACCGGATTCAGGCTGCCAAACAACCTTTGCCCCATCGGCACCGAATTAATCATGTCATCAAAGATATCGCTCAGGTCTTTTTCGGTGCGCACCTTATCGAGCCGCTCGCGGTAGCTCTTGCCGCTCGGTGATTTGATCATCAGGGCGGTATGCACCAGGAAGTTGGGAATATGCAGCTGGTCGGCGCGGCGGTCGATCTCTTTCCAGGCGATTTTTGGCAGCCCCGGCACCGGCGGGTTAGCCTGGAAGGTCGACTCCTGCTCGGTGACCGCCAGCACCGAACACAGGTTCTGGTCGCTGGGTTCAATGCCCTGCGCGGCAAAGGCAGCGGTGATATCGGTGGCCCACCCCTGGCGGTCTGCGGTGTTGGCCGGCATTAACCGCACCAGTTGGGCTTTGACGTCTGCCGGACGTTGCACCGGCGTAGTGGTCGTGGTTTTGGTGCTACAACCGGCCAGCACCAACAGTGCACCCAGGCTCAATGGCTTGATAAAATGGCGAATTAGCATCTTTTCCCTGATCTTTCAGCATAAACTGCACTGACGTTAGCCCAGGCTGGGGCCGTGATCCAGTTTAAATATGCCAATCCTCTCGTACGGCCACTAGGAACATCTGCTTTGATGATCTCAGACATGTTCAAATCACCGATAAAAATGTATTTTACATGCAACATATAAAATAATTCTGTTCGCCCGCCACATGCGGCAACGCAGAACCAAGGAGTGATTGATGAACGAACTGCTTTGTTATAAAACCCTGCCGGAGTGGAACAGCACTACACTACCAGAGAGTTTCCAGCAAAAGCACAACACCCAAAGCGGTACCTGGGCCAAGCTCAAGCTACTGAGCGGAACATTAACCTTCGCACTGATGAACGAACAGGGCGAGGCCAGCGAAACCTGGCAGTTCAGCCCCGAAAACCAACCGCCGTTTATCGAGCCGCAGCAATGGCACCGCATCGTTTCATTCTCCGATGATATGACCTGCCAACTGGCTTTCTATTGCTCGCCGGAAGATTACTATCACAAGAAATACCAACTGACGCGTACCCACTCCGAAGTGATTGAGGCCGTCCAGCAGATCGCGCCCGGCAGAACGCTGGATCTGGGCTGCGGCGGCGGACGTAACTCGCTTTATCTCAACCTGAAAGGCTTTGACGTCACGGCATGGGACAAACACGGCCCGTCGATCGATAACCTCAACAACATTATCGACAGCGAAGGCCTTTCGCACATTCGCGCCAGCGTGCAGGATCTCAATACCCACAGCTTCGGCGGCGAATACGACTTTATCCTTTCTACCGTGGTGTTGATGTTCCTCAACCCGGCGCAGATCCCACGACTGGTGAAAGACATGCAGGACAGCACCGTCAACGGCGGTTACAACCTGATCGTCGCAGCGATGGATACCCCGGATTACCCTTGCAGCCTGCCCTTCCCATTCACTTTTAAACCGGGTGAGTTGAAAGACTACTACGCCGGCTGGGAAGTGCTTAAGTACAACGAGGACGTTGGCCAACTACACAAAACCGATGCCGCCGGTAATCGCATTTCACTGCGTTTCGCCACGCTGCTGGCACGTAAGCCATAACCCCTGTCTGGCTGCGCGCGACTGATGACAAAAGATGGCAATCAACATGAAGTTTATTACGTTGCCAACCCGCCCCTGCGGCGTTAGGATCGCGCCCGGCTACGGGTGTAGCCAGTGTTATTGGCTGTCAGTTCCGCGCATGGAGAGGTTATTGTGTTAGAAAGTTTTGGCGTCCTGAATCTTTGGACCTATCTGGCCGGGGTGGTTTTTATCATCATCCTGCCGGGCCCGAATACGTTGTATGTGTTGAAAACCGGCGTAACACGCGGTGTGCGGGCCGGCTATACCGCCGCGCTGGGCGTGTTTATCGGTGATGCAATCTTGATTTTCTGCGCCTATATCGGCGTGGCTTCGCTGATCCGTACCACGCCGTTTCTGTTTACCCTGGTGCGTTTTCTCGGCGCGATCTACCTGCTGTTCCTGGGTGCCAAAATTCTTTACGCCACCTTTATTCAGAAAAATGCCGAGCAGCATCAACAGATTGAAGGCAGCCACAGCATTCTGCGCAAATCGCTGACGCTCAGCCTGACCAATCCGAAAGCGATCCTGTTTTATGTGTCGTTCTTCGTGCAGTTTATCGACTTCAACTATGCCCACACCGGCCTGTCGTTCACCATTCTGGCATTGATCCTCGAATCGGTCAGCTTTATCTATATGACCACGCTGATCTTTTCCGGCGCGATGCTGGCGCACTTCTTTAACCACAAGAAAGGCCTGGCAAAACTGGGCAATGGCCTGATTGGCCTGCTGTTCCTCGGCTTCGCCACCCGCCTGGCGACCCTCAGCTCCTGATCCTGTCGATTAACGGCTGGCTCGCTCAGCCGTTATGTCACGTAGGACAAACCGATTGTCAGGCAGACAAAAGTCGTGCTTCTCCACCTGCTGTAAGCTTTTAAGGTTAACGATAGCGACCTTTTTTGTCTGACAGGAGGGCGTATGCCTGACAATACCCTAGCAGTGATGGACAGCGTTTCGCGTTTTCTCGATCGTCATCATGGGCTGTATATCGACGGCCAATGGTGCGAGTCCAGTGCCGAACACCGGTTGGCGGTATTTAACCCCGCTGACGGAAAACAAATCTCCTCCACCGCCGACGCCAATGCACAGGACGTCGCGCGCGCTGTGCAATCCGCCCATCAGGCTTTCACCTCCGGAGTCTGGGCCCAGCGTTTACCCGCCGAGCGCGAGCGCATTCTATTGCGCTATGCCGACCTGCTTGAACAACACACCGAAGAGCTGGCCCAGTTGGAAACGCTGGAACAGGGTAAGTCGATCAATATTGCCCGCATGTTCGAGGTCGGCTGCACGCTGAACTGGATGCGCTACACCGCCGGGCTGACCACCAAAATCACCGGCCAGACGCTGGACGTGTCGATCCCGATGCCACCGGGTGCCAAATATCAGGTGTATACCCGTAAAGAGCCGATTGGCGTGGTAGCCGGTATCGTGCCATGGAACTTCCCGCTGATGATCGGCATGTGGAAGGTGATGCCGGCGTTGGCGGCGGGTTGCTCTATCGTCATCAAACCCTCTGAAACCACCCCGCTCACCCTGCTGCGCATGGCCGAACTGGCCACCGAAGCCGGTATTCCGCCGGGCGTATTTAACGTGGTGACCGGCAAAGGCACCGGCTGTGGCAAGGCACTGACCGAACACCCGTTGATCGCCAAAGTGAGCTTTACCGGCTCCACACCGGTGGGTAAAGGCATCGCGCGGGCGGCGGCAGATCGCCTGACCCGCGTCACGCTGGAACTGGGCGGCAAGAACCCGGCCATCGTGCTGAAAGATGCCGATCTACCACAGGTGATCGAAGGCCTGATGGCGGGCAGCTTCCTCAATCAGGGCCAGGTGTGCGCTGCCAGTTCGCGGATTTATATTGAAGCACCAGTCTACGACAGCCTGGTCGCCGGGTTCGAGCAGGCGGTGAAGTCTCTGACCGTCGGGCCGGGCATGGATGCCAACGCGCAGATCAACCCGCTGGTCTCCAGCGATCACCGTAATAAAGTCGCAGCCTATCTGGACGACGCCAGATCCAAGCATGCGGAGCTGATCAGCGGCGCAGCCGGGCCGGACTCGCAAGGGTTCTATATTCCGCCGACGCTGGTGATAAACCCGGATGATAAGTTGAATCTGGCACGCGAAGAAGTGTTTGGCCCGGTGGTCAATTTGATCCGGGTGGCGGACGCCGAAGAAGCGCTGAGCAAAGCCAACGACACCGATTACGGCCTGACCGCCAGCCTATGGACCACCAGCCTGCAGGCGGCGATGGCTTATACCCCACGCATTCAGGCCGGTACAGTGTGGGTCAATACCCATACGTTGATCGATGCCAACATGCCTTTTGGCGGCTTCAAACAATCGGGCAGCGGCCGTGACTTTGGCCCGGACTGGCTGGATGCCTATACCGAATCCAAATCGGTGTGCATCAGATACTAAAGTACCCGGATCATCAGTAGCGTCGCCTGCGGCGCTACTGATATTGCTTGCGATATTCGCTCGGCGAAACGCCAAAACGGCTTTTGAAAGCGGTGGAAAAGTGGCTGTGATCGGCAAAACCCCAGTCATAGCCGATAGTGGCCAGTTTCTGTCGCTCCGGCGAGCTGCGTAATGCCTGCGCGCACAAATCCAGACGGCGGTGCTTGATATATTGCGCCACCACCAGCCCCTGACGAGCAAACATCCGATACAGACTGCGCACCGAAACGCCAAGCTCATCGGCGATCCACTCCGGCCGTAACTGCGGCGACTGAATATGCGTATCGATAAACGCCAGCGTACGGCTGAAGCTGCGCGGAGGGCTCTCTTCCCCCACTACGCGATCGACCAGCGCCGGACGCAACAGCGTCGCAACCGCGTTCAGGATCGCCTCACTCTCTGGAGCGCTCATCTGTGAGTCCTGCATACACCCCAGCACCAGTTGCCGACTAAGGCGCACCACGCTGCTTTGCGCATCAAGCCGCCGCACGCACTGTACATCTGACGCAGACTGCTCAAGATAGCTGCGCGGCATCAGCAATGAAATTTGGCGGGAGTCTTGTTGAAAGGTAAAGCTGCTGGTACGCGAAGCGTCGATTAGCGTGACGTCACCGGCAGACAACACCGCCTGCCGATCGCCCTGCTCCATCAATGAGCTGCCACGTAGCTGAAACACCGTGAAAAAGTGCGAGCCGTCGCTGCGGGCAATCTCCTGCTGGGTACGATACAGCCGGGTCTGGGCGGCATCCACCACGCTCAGGCGCAGCGCGTGGGAGCGAAACTCCTGCATAGCACCGCTAAAACCAGGCCCCAATGTCCTGGCGCAAAACCGGCCGCAGGCGGAATTGATTTTCGCCAACCACTCCTCGAAGCTGGCCTCCCTGACCTGCGCGGAAATTGCCATGCTTTTCCCCTTCCAACATCAGCGATGAACAGAAAATCAACATAACAACCCGATAACATACAAGCAATGCCGAAACCGGGATCTGGCGCTGGGATCACAGATTGCGTTCGCAATATCGGCAGCGTCATTAAATCGACACTTTTCCGTCATGTAACCATCACAACACTCGCCAAATATAGAGCTCGGTTTGATGACAGCCACCTTCACACCATGGGTATGACTAATAAAATTATTACAAAAATCTGCGCTGGCACTGTGTTTGTTCACTATGGTGCCGGAAAAGCGCGCCGAGATCATGGCGCGCCTGGCAATACGGCGATAACCGCGTGGTCGCCGGTATTCACGCCCCGTCAGATATTGAGATGGGCCGAATCTCCGGCAGCGTGATCAGCCAGCAGCTCTCACACCAAGAAGATTTCCAGCAGCAATACCTGCCAGCGCGTGAAGAACTGCGTCACGCGCTGGATTTGCCTGCCGCAAAATAGCGCTTAGGGCTGGGTATCCAATAAATAGCGGACCACGGCTGCGTACTCTTTGGCGTAGCCGTCCACGCTTTGGCTCGCCATTCCGGCATTGTCGATCTTGTACTTGCCGGAAACATAAAACGATGGCGTGGCGCGCACGTCCAGCGCTTTGACCGCTTCATTCTGTTTGGCGATCATGCCCTTCACCAGCAGGCTGTGACGCGCATTTTCATAGCTGGCGGCATCAACACCGGCAGCGGCAAACACCCGCTGAATATCCTGTTCATTGTTGATGGCACGCTTCTTTTGCAACTCGTCGAACAGCATACCTTCGATTTTGTCCTCAATGCCCATCACCATCGCCACCGACCAGGCTTCGGTCAGCTCATTCCCCAGCTTACCCATCAGGCCAACGTGGTATTTGATCAGTTTAGTGCCCTCCGGCAAGGCCTGGCTGACGGTGCTGCCCACATGGTAAGTCTCGGCAAACTGATAGCAAGGGCCGCAATAAAAGGAGAAAAACTCCACCACCGCAGGGGCGGAAGCGACTGGTTTATCCAGGCGGGTGAATTGCTCGCCCGCACGGTAATCTGCTGCGCCAGCGACGGCAGGAAGCAGTAACACCAATAATGCACCGGCAAGCAGCCGATTGATTTTAGCCAACATAAATACTCCAATTCAGATGAGAACATTGTCCCTAACGCCGGTGTTTATAATCAAATTATCGGTTCAAGGCCAGGTTTTATTACCTTATGCTTATGTGGAATTGACCCATATCAAAGGCGTGGACCAGGCATCCGGTGGCAATCTCTGACTCAGGTTCTATGCTTAAAAAAAGGCGTTGAACGGTGCTTAGCGGCACCAGTATTTACAGCGTCTTTGCCCGCAGGGTGTCGCCACTGCGAATAAAATTGCCGGCTCCCAGATGATGGATGGTATGCAACTGCAGATTGGCATCGGCAAAGTTCCAGCGACCACCGTGAAACGCTACAATCCCCCAAATACAAAAAGGGCACAGTCGAATGAACTGCGCCCCTGTATTTTTACTGCCCCGAACTAAAACTTAGCTACGAACCAAATCATCACCGTAACCGATCCACTTGTAGGTGGTCAGCGCGTCCAGGCCCATCGGGCCGCGGGCGTGCAGTTTTTGGGTGCTGACGGCCACTTCTGCGCCCAGGCCGAACTGGCCGCCGTCGGTGAAGCGGGTGCTGGCGTTGACGTACACAGCGCTAGAGTCCACCGCGCGCACGAAGTGCTCGGCGCTGCTCAGTGAACGGGTGAGGATCGCGTCGGAGTGGCTGGTGCCGTGGGTGCGAATATGGTCGATGGCCTGATCGATATCATCCACCAGCGCCACGTTCAGATCCAACGACAGCCATTCGTCATCGTAATCTTCCGCTGCAACCGCCACCACCGTTGCCGGGCCGTCTTGCAACAGCGGCATGGCGTTCTCTGCCGCGTGCAGGGTCACTCCCACCGCCGCCATTCGCGTGCTCAAGGCAGGTAAGAACTCTGCGGCGATGTTGCGGTTCACCAGTAGCGTCTCCAGCGAGTTACAGGCGCTTGGCCGTTGGATTTTGGCGTTCTCGATTACCGTCAGCGCTTTGTCGAAATCAACGCTGTCATCCACGTAGGTATGGCAAACGCCGATACCGCCGGTGATCACCGGGATGGTAGATTGTTCGCGGCACAGCTTGTGCAGGCCGGCGCCACCGCGTGGGATCAGCATGTCGACGTAGCGATCCATCCGCAGCAGTTCATTCACCAATGCGCGATCCGGGCTTTCAATCGCCTGTACCGCCGCAGCCGGCAGGCCGCACTGTTCCAGCGCCTGCTGGATCACCTTCACCGTCGCCTGATTGGTGTGGTGGGTTTCTTTGCCGCCGCGCAGGATCACCGCGTTGCCGGTTTTCAGGCACAGGCTGGCGACGTCGATGGTGACATTGGGCCGTGCTTCATAAATCACGCCAATTACCCCGAGCGGTACCCGGCGGCGTTCCAGCTTCAACCCGCTGTCCAGCAGGCTGCCGTCCAATACATGGCCGACTGGGTCATTCAGGCGGCAAACCTGGCGCACGTCGTTGGCTATCGCCGCCAGGCGTGCCGGGGTCAGCAACAGGCGATCGAGCAGCGCTTCGGTCATCCCGCTGGCGCGTGCCTGTTCCATGTCCTGTTCGTTAGCCTGTAAAATCACTTCGCTTTCGGCTTCCAGTCTGTCGGCAATCACCGACAGAACCTGGTTTTTCTTCGCCGTGCTCAGCACCGCCAGTTGCCAGGAGGCCTGCTTGGCGGCCTTCCCCATCTGCTCCAGCATGCTCACTCCTTAGCTGACAATCATATCGTCGCGGTGCACTGCCACCGGGCCGTATTCATAACCGAGAATTTCGCTGATTTCCTGCGAGTGGTGACCGGCAATCATGCGCATCGCGTCGCTGTTATAACGGCTGACGCCGTGCGCCAGATCGCGCCCCGTCAGGTTGCGGATGCGGATCACTTCACCACGGGAGAAATCGCCTTTAACTTCGCGAATGCCCTTCGGCAGCAGTGAACTGCCGCGCGCCATAATGGCGTCCACCGCACCGTCGTCGACGGTGATCTCACCGGCCGGGGGTGCGCCGAAGATCCAGCGTTTACGGTTTTCCAGCGGGGTTTCCAGCGCGTGGAAACGGGTGCCCACCGGTTTGTCTTCAATCACGTCAGCCACCACGCCTGACTTGCTGCCAGCGGCGATGATCACGTCGATACCGGCACGGCAGGCCACGTCGGCGGCTTGCAGCTTGGTGCCCATGCCGCCGGTGCCCAGGCCGGACACGCTGTCGCCGGCGATGGCGCGCAGTGCGTCGTCGATGCCGTGCACTTCACGGATCAGTTCTGCCTGCGGGTTGTTACGTGGGTCGGCGGTGTACAGCCCCTGCTGATCGGTCAGCAACAACAGTTTATCGGCCCCGGCCAGGATCGCCGCCAATGCCGACAGGTTGTCGTTGTCGCCAACCTTGATTTCTGCGGTCGCAACCGCGTCGTTCTCATTGATCACCGGCACGATACGGTTGTCCAGCAACGCCGTCATGGTGTCACGCGCATTGAGGAAGCGTTCGCGGTCTTCCAGATCGGCACGCGTCAGTAACATCTGCCCGACGTGGATGCCATAAATGGAGAACAGTTGCTCCCACAGTTGGATCAACCGGCTCTGCCCGACCGCCGCCAGCAACTGCTTGGAGGCGATGGTGGCGGGGAGTTCGGGGTAACCCAAATGTTCGCGCCCGGCGGCAATCGCGCCGGAGGTGACGATAACGATGCGGTGACCCGCTGCATGCTGTTGTGCGCACTGGCGAACCAGTTCGACAATATGGGCACGGTTAAGACGCAGCGATCCGCCGGTCAACACGCTGGTGCCCAATTTCACAACCAGTGTCTGGCTGCCGTTCATAGTGTTTCTGCCGTATAAGATGAGAAGAATGATACTAGGGACTTTGTAACAGGAGAGACGCGTTATGCCAACAGGCACAACGCGAAATCAGCAGAATACTTGCGGTCAAACGGGGTCAGGCGGAAAGTTTAATTAGTTTTTCTTTGAAATCAGCGGCGGGTTCAAGCGTCAGTTCCATGGTGGCCAGCAGTTCGCCCAGACGACGATGGAAATCACGCAGGGTGGTTTCCAGCTTGGTTTTCACTTCAGTATCTTTAATCTTTTCCGGCGTCCACTGCCCTTTCTTATCAAACAGGCCAAACTGATAAGCGTAGGTGAAACGCGTATCTTCGGCATGCAGTTCGATCCACCAGCCCCAGAACTCACGCAGTTCTGGAGAAGGCTTAACATTGACGCAGACGGCTAAACAATCAAAGAAAAAACGGTCGTTCTCACATTGCCCTTCTCGCAGATACGGCCCCAAGCTGGCGAAACGTTTCATTAGTCGGCTTTTAGGGTGACCACTCGGTAACGTCATTCTTAAGCTCCTCAATGTAGACCATTCTTTTTAACAAATTGTTAAAATTTAGCAACTAATTAACGCATTTTATCTTTCATCCAATGGGACATTTGCAGCAGCGCCTTGTGGAAACTGCTGTACACTGGCTTGCGCGGTATGGCGATCAGTTTGCCGTCCATCGAGGATGAAACGATCAGTTGCGACTCTTCTTTCGGGCTGAGCGGATCCTGCTCCCAGTAACCGGCCAGCATCGGCGTCGGGCAACGACGGCCCAACAACCCCTGGGTTTTCAGCGAATAGCTGTTCAGCTCGACCTTCAGCACATGATCCGAAGCGTTGGCCATGCCCATCCGACTGGCCAGCACGTCCATATACATGTCCGGTACGTGCTTCTGGGTGCTGCTGTCGCACAGCAGGCGATGCACCACCGGTCCCAGACAGGCCACCCCACGCAGCCGCTGTGGCTCCAGATAGGCCAGACGCACCGCCACATTGGCGCCAAAGCGGAAGCCAAACGCGGTGACGCGCTGATGGTCAATCCAGGGCACAGTGGTTAACTGGGTCAGCACCTGCTGATGCAGGAAGCTGGAATCCTGCGTCAACTTCCACTTGTAAGAAGAACCGATGGAAGGCATATCAATGGTCAGCATGGCGATGCCCTGCGGTGCCAGATAATCGCGGAACAGGCGGTGATAGTCGGTCTGCAGGGTATCCAGGCTGCCGCACATCAACACCGTCGGGAACGGCGCTTCGCCCTTCTCCGGCAGATGCAGGAAGCCGGTAATGCTGCTGCCACCTTCAATGCGAAACTCCAGTTCTTTCAACTGGTACGGCAGTAACAACGCGCCCTCTTCGTAAGCCCGGTTGGACAACGCCTCCGCCTGCTCGGCCAGTTCATCGCCCTTCAGATGCGGGTAGCCGGCAATGCTGTAAAAGTTGGCAGCATTGAGCCAATGCTGGCCACCGATCAGCGGATCCTGCTGTTCCAGGGCACGCTGCTGCCAAAGCATGCCCTGGTGTACCCATTCGTAGATCCAGTTGCCGTTGCGGTAACCGACCACGGTATCCAGCCATTTGTCGTTGGTGTGTTCCACATCAGCGACGGCAATGCGTGCCAGCACTTCGTTGATTTCTATCGGATCGACACCGCGCCAAGCCCACAACAGCGGGTTGAGCATGCGGTACCAATTGCTGACGGTATTACCCTCCAACGTGGAATGCAGATCGGCACTGACTTTACTGCGCGCGCGCAGTACCAGAGTTGAGGTCTCAGGATGTTTAAATGAGGGTTTGAACAGGGTTTCAGAAAGGTTGGCTTGTGCCATGGTAACAACAGCCTCCGTAAATCTGGTAATAGGCCGCAAACAGCCTAATCAACTGGAGGTAGTGTACCTAACTCTGTCGCGATAAACCCGTCATACTTGAAGGTGTATCTGTGGGACGGAAATCAGAAATGCAAACGCCCGGCTCAGCCGGGCGTTTTAATCAATCAGCGTGGCAAACTTAACGACCGCCGATCGGTGGCACGAAGGTCACCGCCATATCCCATGGCTGTTCGATCCAGGTATCCTGTGGGATATCAACTACATAATCGTCTACCAGCGGGCGACCTGCCGGTTTGGCGAAGATAGTGACGAAATGCGCTTTCGGGTACATTTCACGGATCGCTTTCGCGGTGCCGCCGGTATCCACCAGATCGTCGATAACGATAAAGCCTTCACCGTCGCCTTCGGCGCGCTTGAGCACTTTCATTTCGCGTTGGTTGTCATGGTCATAGCTGGAAATGCAGACGGTATCCACATGGCGAATACCCAGCTCACGCGCCAATAAGGCAGCCGGTACCAGACCGCCGCGGCTTACGGCAATAATGCCAGTCCATTGCTCAACCGGCAGCAGGCGGTGAGCCAGTTTGCGAGCTTGCATTTGCAGCATGTCCCAGGTAACAACGTATTTTTCGCTCATAGAATGGTGTCCCAGCCAGCAGTGGTGCGGCTTACTCAGTAATCAGGGGAAAAAAGGTTGCGCGAGATTATAAAGACTGACCGCATCAAATACCAGTTGTACCTGGAATTTCATAAGTATTTCATATGGTGATTGATGCTAAATAAATGAGCAATAACCAACCAAACGAGTGTGATCAAGCGCTTGAACAGCGCAATACGGTACGGGCACCGCCCGGAATAAAGTGATATTCTCTGGAGATCGTGCCAAAACCGCACAGATGCCCCTAACCCAAACCGAGCGGCATTCCCGCACTGCCGAGAATGCTGTTACAGGAGACTTATAGTGTCTGAATTGTCTCAACTTTCGCCACAGCCGCTGTGGGATATTTTTGCCAAAATCTGCTCTATTCCGCATCCTTCTTATCATGAAGAAGCGCTGGCACAGCACATCCTCGAGTGGGCCAAAGAGAAACACCTGCACGCCGAGCGTGACCATGTAGGCAACATCCTGCTGCGCAAGCCCGCGACCAAGGGGATGGAAAACCGCAAGCCGGTTGCCCTGCAAGCACACCTGGACATGGTGCCGCAGAAAAATAACGACACCGTGCACGACTTCACCAAGGATCCGATTCAGCCGTACATCGACGGTGAGTGGATCAAGGCGCGTGGCACCACGCTGGGTGCCGACAACGGTATCGGTATGGCCTCCGCACTGGCTGTGCTGGCCGACGACAGCGTCGAACACGGCCCGCTGGAAGTGCTGCTGACCATGACCGAAGAAGCCGGTATGGACGGTGCATTTGGTCTGCAGGCTAACTGGCTGCAAGCGGATATCCTGATCAACACCGACTCAGAAGAGGAAGGTGAGATCTACATGGGTTGCGCCGGGGGGATTGACTTCATCACCACCCTGCCACTGCAGCGCGAAGCCGTGCCTGCCGGTTATCAGACCCTGAAGCTGACCATCAAAGGCCTGAAAGGCGGCCACTCTGGCGCGGATATCCACGTCGGGTTGGGCAACGCCAACAAACTGCTGGCACGCTTCCTGTTCGACCGTAGCGCCGAGCTGAACCTGCGCCTGCTGGACCTGAACGGCGGTACGCTGCGCAATGCTATTCCGCGTGAAGCCTCTGCAGTGGTTGCCGTGCCGGCCGAGAAAGCCGATGCGCTGAAAACGCTGAGTCAGGCGTTCCTGGCCACCCTGCAAAATGAGCTGGCGGCCAAAGAGAAGAACATCACCGTGCTGTTGGAGCCTGTCTCCAGCACCTCTCAGGCGATGACTGCCGACAGCCAACAACGTTTTGTGGCGCTGCTCAATGGCACGCCAAACGGTGTGATCCGCATGAGCGACGCGGTGAAAGGCGTAGTGGAAACCTCACTGAACGTGGGCGTGGTCACCACCAGCGACAGCGAAGCAGAAATCATCTGTCTGATCCGTTCGCTGATCGACAGCGGTAAAGACTACGTGGTCGGCATGCTGACCGCTCTGGGACAGTTGGCCAACGCCAAAGTGTCACCAAAAGGCGGCTACCCAGGCTGGCAGCCAGACGCGGACTCACCGGTGATGCATCTGGTGCGCGAGATTTATCAGGATCTGTTCAACAAGACGCCGAACATCATGGTGATCCACGCCGGTCTGGAATGCGGTCTGTTCAAAAAGCCGTACCCGAACATGGATATGGTATCGATTGGGCCAACCATCACCGGGCCACACTCGCCGGATGAACAGGTGCATATCGAAAGCGTGGGCCTGTACTGGAAACTGCTGACGGCGCTGCTGAAAGCGATCCCGGAACGCGCGTAATATTCCAGATAAACCCAAGGCGCAAATATTTGCGCCTTTGTTATTCCCAGGGTAGCAACAGTTGCCGCTCCAGTTGCGGATCCAGTAACGTCACGTGCAACCCGACCAGTCGCACCCCGCGACCTTCACGCCGCTCACGCCATACCTGCCGCGCCACGTTGATCAAATCGTCTTTATTCAGTACCGGCCAAACGTGTTCCTGCGTCGTTTGCTGGAAATCCTGAAACTTCAGTTTTACCCCTTGCCGGGCGATGTGCAGATCCGGTTTCACCTTACGCAACCGCAGTTCCAGCTCGGGATAGAGTTTGTCGACGATCAGCGCTTCGCAGTCTTCCCAGTCATGGATATCTTCCGCCAGCGTGCGCTCCACCCCCACCGATTTACGCAACCGCTCTGGCGAAACTTCACGCAGATCGATCCCCTGACAACGCTCCCATAGTACCCGGCCAAATTTGCCGAAACGCTTTAACAGCGCCGCCAGGTCATACTGCTGTACATCGGCGCAGGTGATCAGCCCCACTTCCTCCAGCCGTTTGGCGGTCACTTTGCCCACGCCGGGGATTTTACTCAGCGGTAACTGCTGTAAAAAACCTGGCACCTGTGCCGGGGTGATGACGTATTGTCCGTTCGGCTTATTCAGCTCTGAGGCAATTTTGGCGAGGAACTTGATCGGCGCGATACCGGCAGAAGCGGTGAGGTTGAGTTCGTCGGAGATAGTCTGGCGGATTTGCTCGGCGATCAACGTCGCCGAGCCGTTGCACTGGCTGCAGTCCGTCACGTCCAGATAGGCTTCATCCAGCGACAGTGGTTCAATCAATGGGGTGTAACGGGCGAATATTTCGCGGATATGCTGCGAAGCTTCCTTATACGCCGCCATACGGCCGGGCAACAGCTTAAGGTGCGGGCAAAGCTTGAGTGCCATCGCCGTCGACATCGCACTGTGTACGCCATAGCGACGCGCAGGATAGTTGGCGGTGCTGATCACCCCACGCCGGTCGGCACTGCCGCCGATCGCCAACGGAATATCGCGCAGGCTGGGATCGTCGCGCATTTCTACCGCTGCGAAGAAGCAGTCCATATCGACATGAATGATTTTACGCATCGCGCCTCCAATAATACTGTATAAGTATACAGTCAAAAATGGAAAGCTCAAGCCCCGGCTCGACTCGGTGAAAACAGGCTTTCACCCAATTATCTTCGATTTGTTAAAAAAGCGTAATTTTTCAATAGTACGCTATGGCAAATTAACCACCGCTGTTACTGATAACAATAACTCTACGCACAGGATGGTGCCCTACATGAAATCATTATCGGTCTATTTGTTAGCTTCAGCCCTATCCCTGATATCCCTTGCCGCTACCGCAGCTCCCGCCATTATCGCTCACCGTGGTGGTACTGCCGACGCTCCTGAAAATACCCGCGTCGCGATTGAAACCGCGCTGAAAAATGGCGCTGACGCCATCTGGATCACTCTGCAGGAATCCAAAGACGGTGTGATCGTGCTTTACCGCCCTTCCGATCTGAAAGCGCTAACCAATCAGCAGGGGCTGGTCTCCGCCTTTACCGCTGCACAACTGGCGAAAGTTGATGCCGGTTGGTCATTCACCAAAAGTGAAACCTACCCGTTCCGGGGGAAAGGCATTGGCATTCCTCGTTTGGATGAGACCCTCAATGCCTTCCCCAAGGTTAACTTCTATCTGGATATCAAATCCCCAGACGCAGACCCGGCCCAGTTCGGCAAAGCCCTGCTGGCAACGCTGGAAAAAACCAACAGCCTGAACCGCACCCGCGTGTACTCCACCGATACCAAATATCTGCAAGCGCTGCCACTGGCAATTAAGCGTTTTGAAACCCGCGATAAAACCCGCGACCTGCTGGCGAATATCAGCCTATCGCACCTGTGTGAGTTGAAACCAAGCCATCAGCAACCGCGCTGGTACGGGCTGGAACTAAAGCGTGAAGTGGAAGTGGTGGAGAAATTTACCCTGGGTGAAGGGCGCTCCAAGGCGTTTCTGACCTGGGATAAAGAATCGATCGACTGCTTCCGCTCACCAGGGCCAGCGCACATCATTCTGTTCGGCATCAACTCACCGGCGGAATACCAGCAGGCGGTGGCGTTAGGCGTGGACGGAGTGATGGTCAACTCACCGGCCGAAGCAAAGAGCTTTGTTAAGGCAAAATAACCGATAAAAAAGGGGCGCTGCATGCGCCCCTCAGACTGATGACAAACCTCATTCCTGCCCAGAGCGAGTCGAGGCCGATAAATAAAAATCAGGAAAATCAATTTATTGATTTTCGGCTGCTCACCACAAAGCAGGAAAAACCACGCTTTTTCCTGCTTTGTCAGCAACCTAAGGGGCGCTGCATGCGCCCCTGTTATTCAGATGATCCGGTGTTTTTCCAACTGTTTCTGGCGCAACGCCTCTTTTTCCAGACGCTTTTTCCGCGCATCGCAGGGTTCAGGACAGTCACAGACTTTATCCATCCCCAACGCCGTAATGCCGCCGCAGCTGCCCTGCAGGCTTTTACGCTTGAACACGTAACCCAGCGACATCCCGCCGACAATCAGCAGAAACAGCACGAAGCTGGCGACAAATACTGTCAACATAGCGACCTCACTAGCTCTTGTTCAAATAGGGTTTGAACGCCTCGGAGTAGCGCTCTTCAAAACCTTTGGCAGTTTTCACAATCATAAACACCGGGATCCCCATCAGGTTCGCCAACGCCATGCCACGCTCCGGCCCCAATACGTTCAACCCGGTCGACAGACCGTCGGCAGCCATACAGGTCGGGCTCAGCACCGTCACCGATACCAGATGGTGATGGATCGGCTTGCCGGTAACCGGATCTATGGTATGCGAATAACGCACGCCGCCCTGTTCGAAGTAGTTGCGATAATCCCCCGAAGTGGCGATCGACATCTCGCCCGGCTGGATCACCAGTTGCGCCTTCTGCTCCATGCCGGCCGTCGGCCGTTCAATGGCGATACGCCACGGTTTTTTCTCACCATTGTGGCCGCGAGTACGGACTTCGCCGCCAATATCCACCATGTAGTTCTTAATCTGCTGCGATTGCAGATACTGGGCAATCACATCCACCCCGTAGCCCTTGGCAATCGAAGAGAGATCGACATACAGCTCAGGGATGCTCTTTACCAATGCGTTGCCCTGCACCGACAGCTTGTCGATACCGGTCCAGGCGCGGCGGCGCTCCAGTTCGGCAGCGCTCGGCACCTTGTCCAGTCGCCCTTCCGGGCCGAAGCCCCACAGATTAACCAGTGGCCCGACGGTCACGTCCAGCGCGCCGTCGGTGACGCGGTTAATGCGCAGTGCTTCCAGCACCACCTCGGTGGTCGCTGCCGATACCGGGAAGGGTTTATCTATCACGCGGCTGGCGTTGAAGCGGCTCAGTTCAGAGCCTGGCCGGTAGGTGGACATCTGGTCATTCACCAATTCCAGCCGTTTGTCGATCTCCGCCTGAATTTTGGCGGCAGACGGCGTGTCGTCACCGGTGACATAACGGACAGAATAAGAAGTCCCCATGGTTTTGCCATCGAGATTGACCTGCTCCGGCCCGCAGCCGGTCAATAACAGGGTGGCGCTGAGCGCCACCGTCGTCATTAACCCCTTCATTGCCCATGCGCGCATTTAGCCACCAAAGTCATCAAGCATGATATTTTCGTCTTCGACACCCAGGTCTTTCAGCATCTTGATCACCGCAGCGTTCATCATTGGTGGACCACACATGTAAAACTCGCAGTCTTCCGGCGCCGGGTGGTTCCGCAGATAGTTCTCTAACAGAACATTATGGATAAAGCCGGTGTAACCCGTCCAGTTATCCTCAGGCTGCGGATCGGAGAGCGCTACATGCCAGGTGAAGTTCTCGTTCTCTTCCTGCAACCGATTGAAATCGTCCTCATAGAACATTTCACGCAGTGAACGCGCACCGTACCAGAAGGTGATTTTACGCTTCGACTTCAGGCGGTTGAGCTGGTCAAAGATGTGCGAACGCATCGGTGCCATACCGGCACCGCCGCCGATGAAGATCATTTCCGCGTCGGTATCCTTGGCAAAGAACTCGCCGAACGGCCCGGAGATCGTCACCTTGTCACCGGCTTTTAACGACCAGATATAAGAGGACATGATGCCCGGCGGCACGTCAGGATCGCGCGGCGGCGGCGTGGCAATACGCACGTTGAGCATAATAATGCCCTTTTCGTCCGGATAGTTGGCCATCGAGTAGGCGCGCACCGTGGTTTCATCCACTACCGAGCGGTAACGGAACAGGTTGAACTTGTCCCAGTCACCACGGTATTCGTCCGGCACGTCAAAATCGGCATAGCTGATGTCGTGTACCGGCGCTTCGATCTGGATAAAACCACCGGCGCGGAACGGCACGTCTTCCCCGTCAGGGATTTTCAACTTGAGCTCTTTGATAAAAGTGGCTTTGTTATCATTGGAGATAACCTCGCATTCCCACTTCTTCACACCAAAGATCTCTTCCGGCAGCTCGATTTTCAGGTTCTGCTTCACGTTAACCTGGCAAGCCAGGCGGCAGCCCTCTTTCGCTTCACGTTTGTTGATGTGTGACAGTTCGGTCGGCAGAATATCGCCACCGCCCTCTTTGATCACCACCCGGCATTGGCCGCAAGAACCACCGCCACCGCAGGCGGACGAAACGAAGATCCCCTGGCTGGACAGCATATTCAGCAGCTTGTCACCCGCCGGAGCGGTAAAGCTCTTGTCCAAATCGCCGTTTACTTCCACCGCAATGTCACCGGTGTTCACCAGCTTGGATTTGGCAAACAAGATAAGCAACACCAGCACCATAACGATGCCGGTAAACATCGCGACACCTAAAATAATTTCCATAAATTCTTCCCGCCTTTACAACTGAACACCGGAGAAGGACATAAAGCCCAACGCCATCAGCCCGGTGGTGATAAAGGTAATGCCCAGGCCACGCAACCCTGCGGGGACATTGGCATAC
Source organism: Serratia sp. NA_13 (assembly GCF_052691735.1). Lineage (NCBI taxonomy): Bacteria > Pseudomonadati > Pseudomonadota > Gammaproteobacteria > Enterobacterales > Yersiniaceae > Serratia > Serratia sp. NA_13. The sequence goes on along the minus strand of NZ_JBQZFV010000002.1, from coordinate 66,575 downwards.
TTGAGTTTTTCCCGGATCCCCGCCATTGCGACAATCGCCAACATCCAGCCGGTGCCGGAGCCGAAGCCGTACACCACCGATTCGGCAAAGTTGTAGTCACGTTGCACCATGAAGGAGACGCCGCCAAAGATGGCGCAGTTCACGGTGATCAGCGGCAGGAAAATGCCGAGTGCGTTGTACAGCGACGGGAAGAAGCGATCGAGGATCATCTCCAGAATCTGCACCAGCGCCGCAATTACGCCGATAAAGGTAATGAAGTTGAGGAAGCTCAGATCAACGCCTTCCACCAGCGCACCGTCGCGCAGGATCAGGTTGTAGACAAGGTTGTTCACCGGCACGGAGATCCCGAGTACCAAGGTCACCGCGATGCCCAAACCAAAGGCCGTCGATACTTTCTTCGATACCGCCAGGAAGGTACACATCCCCAGGAAGAACGCCAACGCCATGTTCTCAACGAACACCGCGCGTACAAACAGGCTGATATAATGTTCCATCGGCCATTACTCCTTTTCGATCTGCGCTGGTTTCAGGGTGCGTAGCGCCCAAATCAGCAGGCCGATGATAAAGAACGCGCTCGGTGCCAGCAGGAACAGGCCGTTCGGTTGATACCAGCCGCCGTTCTGCACCGTTTCCAATACCGGAATGCCAAACAGCTTGCCGGAACCGAACAGCTCACGCAGGAAACCGACCAACACCAAGATCACCCCGTAGCCCAAGCCGTTACCGATACCGTCCATAAAGCTCTCGATCGGCGGTGACTTCATGGCGTACGCCTCGGCGCGCCCCATCACGATACAGTTGGTGATGATCAGGCCGACAAACACCGACAGTTGCTTGGAGATCTCGAACGCATAGGCGCGCAGCAACTGATCGACCACAATCACCAACGAGGCGATAATCGCCATCTGCACAATGATGCGCACGCTGTTCGGGATATGGTGACGGATCAGCGAAATAAAGAAGCTGGAGAACGCAGTAACCAGCGTCACCGCGATGGTCATCACCACCGCCGTTTCCAGCTTGGTGGTCACCGCCAGCGCGGAACAGACACCCAGCACCTGCAAAGCAATCGGGTTGTTGTCGAACAGCGGTCCTAAAAGGACCCGTTTAATCTCTTTGGAATCAGCCATTTTTCAGCGCTCCTTCACGAACTTTTTGCAGGAACGGGCCAAAGCCGTGCTCGCCCAACCAGAAGTCAAAAGTATGCTGCACGCCGTTGGAGGTCAGCGTGGCTCCGGACAAGCCATCCACCCCATGTTCATCCCCCTGACGTGCCCCGCCTTTCACCACGCGGATCGCCGGTTTGCCGCTGTCATCAAACAGCTTTTTACCGATCCACTGCTGGCGCCAGCTGGCATTTTCGACCTCACCGCCCAGCCCCGGAGTTTCCCCCTGCTGGTAGTAAGTGATGCCCTTCACCGTATTGCCGTCGCTATCCAGCGCCACAAAGGCGTACATCATCGACCACAGGCCGGTACCGTAGACCGGCAGTACGATTTTGTTGACCGCACCGCTGTCGTCCCGCACAAGGTAGATTTCCGCCTGGTTGCTGCGGCGCTTGATGCCGGCAGGATCGTCAGCCGCCGGTAGCGCTACGCTTTTGGCGTCATCACGCAGCGCCGCAGCCAGATCAAACGCCGTCGCCTTGCCGGTGACAAACTCACCGCTGTTCAAGTCCAGCAGGTGCGGTTCGATACGTTGGGTGAACAGCGCCTTGACCTGCTCGCCTTCCATTTTCGGCTGCAGCAAACCGGCCACGTCGAGAATATTGCGCTGTTTGTCGAGCAGCTTCTGTTCCTGCTGTTTGGACTTCAGGCCGACGGCGGAACCCGCCACCACCACAGAACACACCAGGCACAGCAGCAGTACCACCAGCAGTGTTTTACCGATACTGTCGTTTTTAGATTCATTCGCCACGGGCTTTTCTCCGCTTGATGTTGGCCTGCACCACCAGGTAATCGAACAGCGGCGCGAACAGGTTGGCGAACAGGATCGCCAGCATCATGCCTTCCGGATAGGCCGGGTTGACCACCCGGATCAGCACGCACATCACGCCAATCAGAATGCCGTACCACCACTTCCCCTTGTTGGTGAACGAGGCGGAAACCGGATCGGTAGCCATAAAGATCATACCGAAGGCGAAACCGCCCAACACCAGGTGCCAGTACCAGGGCATGGCAAACAGCGGGTTGGTGGTTGAACCGATACTGTTGAACAGGAAGGCGGTCGCCATCATGCCGAGCATCACCCCGGCGACAATGCGCCAGGAAGCTACGCGGCCAAACAGGATTATCGCCCCACCGAGCAGGATCATCAGCGTGGAGACTTCACCTACCGAGCCGGGAATATTGCCGAGAAACGCATCCATCCAACTGATGGAATGGCCGGTAGCCACGTTGCTCAGGCTATGTGCCCCGCCCGCGCTCCACTGTGCCAGCGGCGTCGCACCGGAGAAACCGTCGGCGGAGGTCCACACCAGGTCACCGGAAATCTGTGCCGGATAAGCAAAGAACAGGAACGCTCGCCCCGCCAAAGCCGGGTTGAGGAAGTTGCGTCCGGTACCGCCGAATATCTCTTTCGCCACCACTACGCCAAAGGTGATACCCAACGCGGTCTGCCACAGAGGCAGCGTTGGTGGCACAATCAGTGCAAACAGGATTGAGGTAACGAAGAAGCCTTCGTTAACCTCATGCTTGCGAATGACGGCGAACAACACTTCCCAGAAACCACCGACCAGGAACACCACGGCGTAAATCGGCAGGAAATAGCAGGCGCCCAGCACCATTTTGCTGATCCAGCCCGCGTCCGCCGCCAGTGAGGCCCCCAACCATTGCGCCAACCGATAGTGCCAATCCCCCGCCAGCACCTGCTGCAGTTGATCGCCACTGTAAAGGTGGTGCAATGCCGGAATGGCCTGTTGGCCGACGTTGTACATCCCCCAGAACATCGCCGGGAATACCGCCAGCCACACCAGGATCATCATACGTTTCAGATCGATGGCATCACGTACGTGCGAAGCCCCGCGCGTCACCGAACCAGGGGTATAGAACACCGCGCTCGTCGCTTCATACAGCGGGTACCACTTTTCCAGCTTGCCGCCCGGTGTGAAGTGATGCTCGATTTTTTCAAAAAAGTTCTTCAGGCCCATCGGTTATCCTTCCTGCTCAATCTTGGTCAGCACATCGCGCAGCACCGGAGCGTATTCATACTTGCCGGGGCAAACGAAGGTGCACAGCGCCAGATCTTCCTCATCCAGTTCCAGACAGCCCAACGCCTGTGCGCTATCGCTGTCACCCGCCAGCAGATCGCGCAGCAGCAGGGTCGGCAGGATATCCAGCGGCATCACCCGCTCGTAGTTGCCAATCGGCACCATTGCACGCTCACCGCCGTTGGTGGTGGTCGAGAAGGCAAACAGTTTGTTCTTCAGGAAGTGGCCCAGCGTGGTGCGGGTGATGGTAAATTTATTCGGTGATGGCACGATCCAACCAAATAACTCTTTATCGCGCCCTTCCTGCAGTACGGAAACCAGCGAATGGAAACGGCCGAGGTAAGCGTTCGGCCCGTCAACGTGGGTGCCGCTCAGCACCGAACCGGAAATCACCCGGTTCTCACCGGCTTTCAGACGCCCGGCGGTCAGTTCGTCGATACTGGCGCCCAAGCGGGTGCGCAGCAATACCGGCTGTTCCACCTGCGGCCCGGCCAGTGCCACCACCCGGCGGGTATCGAGCTTGCCGGTGGTAAACAAGGTGCCGATGGCGATCACATCCTGATAGCCGATATGCCAGACGGTTTTTTTCAAACTGACCGGCTCGAGGAAATGAATATGAGTGCCTACCAGGCCTGCTGGATGTGGGCCGGCAAATTCGTTATAGACCACCTGGGCATCGGGCTGTTTGCCCAGGTTCACGCCAGCGGCGTGGCAAACGTGCACCTTGCCGTCGGTCATGCGGGCCAATACCGCCAGCCCGGCGTTGAACGCCGCCAACTGCTCGGCGATGATCACCTGCGGATCGGCAGCCAGAGGCTGGCTGTCCATCGCGGTAACGAAGATGGCACGTGGAGTGGTGCCCGGTGCCGGCGTTTTGCTGAATGGGCGGGTACGCAGCGCAGTCCACAGGCCACTGGCGAGTAATTCGCTTTCGACCTGTTCCCGCGGCAGCATGGCCAGTTCGGCAACCGGATAATGAGCAAACTCAAGTTGTTCATCGCCGCCGTTTTCAACGGCGATGACCACCGACTGCAAGACTCGCCGTTCACCGCGGTTGATCGAAAGAATGCGGCCGCTGGCAGGAGCGGTGAAGAAAACCCCGGGGGTCTTTTTATCTTCGAACAGCACCTGGCCTTTCTTAACGTTCTCGCCTTCCTGCACCAGCATAGACGGGCGCATTCCGACGTAATCTTCCCCAAGCAGGGCGACATGCTGAATGATTGGGCCGTCCTGAATCGCCTGAGCCGGGGCTCCGGCAATTGGCAGATCTAACCCTTTTCTGATTTTAATCATAGGATTTATACGATGTTGGTTAGTTTCACACGTCTTACCGGCCCCAGAGGCTGGTGCTGACGATGCCTGGATGATGAGGCCGCTTCGGTAGCCTCTGGGTTGAGCGCAACGGCATCACGCTCAACGTGAAATATTTCGCACTGACAAAATGGGGTAGTGTACATTCCGTTGATTAACTCCCGCGTCCATTTTTTGCGCGCTAATTCGAGGTGGAATATTAACATTTTCCACAACATTTTTCTGCGTCAGGCAGTGACCTGAGTCAAGCAAACACAATTAAATTTCGGCTGTTTCGCCCCACTAATCGTTAAAATCTGCCTGTCGATTCACTTTTATCGAGGTTAGTAGTTTTTTTATACACAACACATATTGCTAAAAAAGAACACACTGGTAATCTGACGGTGTTTTAAGAGCGTAAAACAATAATCAGTGGCATGTTGGCCAAGTGCATTGAGCCAGCAGATAAATATAAGCAGGAATAATAATGAGCAAAATCGCGTTGTTGTTTGCGATGCTTTTTTCTATGCCGATGATCACGGCCTGCAGCGCCAGCGAGCAGGTTCCCGAGCTTCCGGTAGTTAAGCAGCAATTAGTGGGTTCACCGGTTTATATTCAGATCTTCAAAGAGGAACGCACGCTGGAATTGTATGCCAAAATGGGCAACGAATTCCGTCTAGTGAACTCTTTCCAAATCTGTAATTTTTCCGGCGGCCTCGGCCCGAAACGCCGTGAAGGTGACTTTAAGAGTCCAGAAGGCTTTTATAGCGTCGACGCGCGCCATCTGAAACCCGACAGCAAGTATTATCGTGCCATCAATATCGGCTTCCCGAATGATTACGATAAATCACAGGGTTATTCCGGTGCTTATCTGATGATCCACGGTGAATGTAAATCTATTGGGTGTTATGCAATGACCAACGCCTATATGGATGAGATTTATCGCTACGTCGAAGCCGCGTTTGCTCACGGCCAGAGTCGGATTGATATCAGCATCTATCCGTTCCGCATGACCGACAAGAACCTGAAACGCCACAGCTCCTCCAGCTATATCGCCTTCTGGCGCCAGTTGAAGCCGGGCTATGACTACTTCGTCAAAAACCACCAGCCGCCGATGGTCAGCGTAGCCAATGGCCAGTACGTGTTGGGTCAACCCGTGCTGAGCAGCAGCCAGATGACGCAGTACGCGTCAACCACGGCTCCCGTTGTCAGTACCAATCCCTTCGCTCAGACCAAGCCGCTCACCGAAGTGAAATAGTGCGAATTCACCTGGCGCAATCTTGTGCCAGGTTTCGTTCGCCGTCAGCGGCTGGGTAGCCATTACCGTGACCACATCGTTAGGTGTGGTCTGCTGCTGAAAATCAATCTCTACGTCCTGATCGAGCAGCGTGGCTTTGCCAAACGGCGCGCGACGCGTGATCCAGTACAGGTTGGTCGAGCAATAAGCCATCACGAAGCGCCCATCCGACAGCAACATATTGAATACCCCCTTCTGACGCAGTTGATCCGCCAGCAAAGCGATATACCGGAAAACCGCTGGCCAACGGCTCGGGGTGCGCGGGTATTTCAGGGAAAGTTGATGCAGCAACCAGCAGAAAGCGTATTCGCTGTCAGTCTGCCCAACCGGACGGAAAGTGCCGGTTTCCAACTGACGGTAGCCTTTCAACTGGCCATTGTGCGCGTAGGTCCAGTTACGGCCCCACAATTCACGGGTGAAGGGATGGGTATTTTCCAGCGCCACTTCACCGCGATTGGCCTGGCGGATATGCGAAACCACCGCACAGGATTTGATCGGGTATTCCTGCACCAGACGGGCAATCGGCGAGTCAAAACTCGGCTGGGGATCCTTAAACGTGCGGCAACCGTTCCCTTCGTAGAAGGTAATGCCCCAACCATCTTTATGTGGCCCGGTACGGCCACCGCGCTGAACCAGCCCGGTAAAGCTAAAGCAAATATCGGTCGGTACGTTTGCGCTCATCCCGAGCAGTTCACACATCGATTGCCACTCCTTAACCACTCGCGCTATACATGATTAGCGGGGGCTTAACGCCCCCTAAAGCCATTAAGCCTTAACCATCTCTTTTTCAATCAACTGAATCAAGATGTGGATCGCTTTGATATGAATTTCCTGAATGCGGTCGGCGTAACCGAAGTGCGGTACGCGGATTTCCACATCGGCAGAACCGGCCATTTTGCCGCCGTCTTTGCCGGTCAGAGTAATCACTTTCATCCCTTTGGCGCGCGCCGCTTCGATGGCTTTAATAATGTTGCCGGAATTACCCGAGGTGGAAATGCCGAGCAATACATCGCCTTCACGACCTACCGCTTCCACATAGCGTGAAAACACATACTCGTAACCAAAGTCGTTGCTGACGCAAGACAGGTGGCTAACGTCGGAAATGGCAATCGCCGGATAACCCGGACGGTTTTCACGGTAGCGGCCAGTCAGCTCTTCGGCAAAGTGCATCGCGTCACAGTGGGAACCACCGTTACCGCAAGAGATGACTTTCCCGCCGGCTTTAAAGGAATCAGCCAGCAGCACGGCTGCGCGTTGGATCGCGTCAATATTGGCATCGTCATTGATAAATTTCGCCAGGGTATCGGCCGCTTCGTTCAGTTCACTGCGAATAAGGTCGTGGTACATGAGGAACCTCTTGTTATCGTCAATCTTCCGCCCCGCAGTGTAACGGATCGGGGAAAAACCGAGAAGCATTGTCAGTCAAACAGCAGCCCGGTTGAGGCAGCGATGAGGTTTTTGATGATTGATGCGGTCAGTTTGTGACTTAAGTTGTAATTAAACTGTAAATGCATTGATAAAAATATGGGGTTGTACTAAAACCTATTACATACACACAACAGGTCAGACCTCTTGCCACTTTGGAGCTTCTTATGATGGTTCTTAGTATTGTTGTTTTGCTGGCACTCATTGGTGTGGTGTTTTATCACCGAGTGAACCTCACCCTCAGTAGCCTTATTCTTCTGGCATACACCGCCGCCATGGGTGCTATCGGCCTGTGGAGCTTCTGGGTGCTGCTGCCGCTGGCGATTATCCTGCTGCCGTTGAACGTCACGTCATTACGCCGTTCAATGTTGTCTGCCCCGGCACTACGCGCATTCCGCAAGGTAATGCCGCCAATGTCCACCACCGAAAAGGAAGCGATCGAAGCCGGGACCACCTGGTGGGAAGGCGATCTGTTCCGCGGTACACCGGACTGGAACAAGCTGCATAACTACCCGAAACCGCAGTTGAGCGCCGAAGAACAGGCGTTCATCGACGGCCCGGTGGAAGAAGCCTGCCGCATGGCCAACGACTTCCAAATCACCCACGAGCTGGCCGATTTGCCCCCGGAACTGTGGGCGTACCTGAAAGAACATCGCTTCTTCGCGATGATCATCAAGAAAGAATACGGCGGCCTGGACTTTTCTCCTTATGCTCAGGCGCGCGTGCTGCAAAAACTGTCCGGCGTCTCCGGCATTCTGGCCATCACCGTCGGCGTGCCAAACTCCCTTGGCCCGGGCGAACTTCTGCAGCATTACGGTACTGACGAACAGAAAAACCATTACCTGCCAGGCCTGGCGCGCGGCGACGAGATCCCTTGTTTCGCCCTGACCAGCCCGGAAGCCGGTTCCGATGCCGGAGCCATTCCGGACGTCGGCACCGTCTGCATGGGCGAGTGGCAAGGCGAACAGGTACTGGGCATGCGCCTGACCTGGAACAAACGCTATATCACGCTGGCGCCGGTTGCGACCGTGCTGGGCCTGGCGTTCAAATTGTATGACCCGAATCACCTGCTTGGCGATAACGAATCGCCGGGCATCACCTGTGCGCTGATCCCAACCAGCACGCCGGGTGTTGAAATCGGTAACCGCCACTTCCCGCTGAACGTGCCGTTCCAAAACGGCCCGACTCGCGGCAATGACGTGTTCGTGCCTATTGATTACATCATCGGCGGGCCAAAAATGGCCGGTCAGGGCTGGCGTATGTTGGTTGAGTGTCTGTCGGTGGGTCGTGGCATCACCCTGCCTTCCAACTCGACCGGTAGCGTGAAGTCCATGGCGCTGGGGATTGGGGCATACGCCCATATCCGCCGCCAGTTCAAGCTGTCGATCGGCAAGATGGAAGGTATCGAAGAGCCACTGGCGCGTATCGCCGGTAACACCTATGTGATGGACGCTGCAGCTACGCTTATCACCAGCGGCCTGATGCTGGGCGAGAAACCGGCTGTACTGTCGGCCATCGTGAAATACCACTGTACCCATCGCGGCCAACAGGCAATCATTGATGCAATGGATATCGCCGGCGGTAAAGGCATCATGCTGGGTAAATCCAACTTCCTGGCCCGTGCCTATCAGGGCGCGCCTATCGCCATCACAGTAGAAGGCGCCAATATCCTGACTCGTACCATGATGATCTTCGGTCAGGGAGCTATCCGCTGCCATCCTTACGTGCTGGACGAAATGGCTGCAGCACAGAAGAACGACCTGAACGCCTACGACAAATTGCTGTTCGGCCATCTGGGCCACGTGGGCAGCAACAAGGTGCGCAGTTTCTGGCTGGGCCTGACTAACGGTCGCACCAGCAGCACACCAACCAAAGACGCGACTCGTCGTTACTACCAGCAGTTGAACCGCCTGAGCGCTAACCTGGCGCTGTTGTCAGACGTTTCCATGGGCGTACTGGGTGGTAGCCTCAAGCGCCGTGAGCGTATCTCCGCCCGTCTGGGGGATATTCTCAGCCAAATGTACCTGGCTTCCGCGGCACTGAAACGTTTTGAAGATGAAGGCCGTCAGAAAGAAGATTTGCCGCTGGTACATTGGACCGTACAGGACAGCCTGCATCAGGCCGAACAGGCGCTCGATGACCTGCTGCGCAACTTCCCGAACCGCTTTATCGCCGGAGTGATGCGCCTGGTCGTCTTCCCGTTAGGCCGTGTCCATACCGCACCGTCTGACCGTCTGGATCACCAATTGGCCAAGATCCTCCAACAGCCGTCTGCTACCCGTAGCCGTCTGGGCCGTGGCCAGTATCTGACACCCAGCGAGCATAACCCGGTTGGCCTGCTGGAAGCCGCACTGGCTGACGTAATCGCCGCCGAACCGATTCACGACCGTCTGTGCAAGGCGGCCGGCAAGAACCTGCCATTCACCCGACTGGATCGTCTGGCACAACGTGCGCTGGAAGAAGGCAAGATCAACGCCGATGAGGCGAAGATCCTGGTGAAAGCCGAAGAAAGCCGTCTGCGTTCCATCAACGTGGATGACTTCGAGCCGGATGCGCTGGCAGCCAGTAAGCCGGAAAAGTCGCTCAAGCAGGATAAACGCCTGAAACACACCGAAGCCGCGTAACTGCAATAAACTGACTTACCGAGGGGCGATAATCATCGCCCCTTTTCTATTTCTGCTTAAAATTGCGTAGCGCTCCGCAACCTTATAAGAACGGCTAATTTAACCCTGGGGATTATCGGATAGACTGCCGGTGGGTGCTCTGGATCTTTCTGTCCGGAGTCTTGGTAACGGATAGAAAGAGAAAGGCCCCGAGTCGATATTATCAACCCGAGGCCACTCTGAACGCTTAGCAACGTCAGGTTAGCCTCTTCCCCGCCGCAAGGCAAGGATAAGGAGGTCAAAAATGCAGCAAGAACGGGTCGTTCTGAGGCTGATGATTATCTGCATAACGCTGATAGCGCTGATGTGGATCACCCGCGGTTCGCTATGTGAACTGCGCATCACACTGGGAGACACGGAGGTTGCCGCCATTTTGGCTTACGAAACCGAAGGATAAGGCAACCCAACGGCGGGGTTCGCCCCGCCTGTTGGTTGTTACGACAGATCCATGAGCACCCTTCCTCGCCGTATCCGTCAGGCTGCTAGCCGTTTTGGCGAATACGCGCCAGCAGTGCATCGATATGTTCGATCTGCGGAGCGTTGACGATCAGCGCTCGGCCGAGGCTCAATGCGTGGCGCTGACATTCGGCACGCATTTCGGCGTCACTGATGCTGTCCAGATCGGCCACGTGTGCCAGACCAATAGTACGGCGAATCAGTTCGCTGCCACAGTAACCTACCGTATCCGCCCACACCTGCTGCAGGAATTGTTCGGCATAACCCGGCACCGCCAGTGCCGCTTCGCGGGTCTGTTGGTGGCATAATGCCAGGAAGCGATCGGCGAAAATCAACCACAGTTCGCGCACATCCTGCAGACGTTGCTCACGCCCGGCAGCGGCGTCGCGCGGCCCTAACAGGCCCGGTAGACCGCAGTAGTTCAATAACAAATTACCCAGCGCGGTGCCGACGTCAAAACCGATCGGGCCATAGAAGCCGAACTCGGCGTCGATCGCCTTCAACTTGCCATCTGCAACAAAAACCGAACCGCTATGAATGTCCCCATGCAACAGCGCTTCCGCCTTGCTCAGGAAGCGATGCTTCAGCCCGGCGACCGCCAGTTTCAGCGCTGCATCGTTACGCAGCTCAAGCACCTGCGGTAATAACACTGGTTCGAACTGATTGCGCTCATGGTCGATATAGGGATCGGTAAAGAACAGATCTTCGGTGATCTGGCACATCTCTGGGTTGCTAAAGCGGCTGACCTCCGCTTTTTTCTGCTGGGCCGTTTGATAAAAATCGGAGGTATGAAACAGGGTTTGCGCCAAATATTCTGCCAGTTGCCCAGCTGCCAGCGGGTAATAGTGACCCTTGACCAATTCGCTGCGCCAGATGTGGTGATCAGAAAGATCTTCCTGCACCATCACCGCCAATTCGGCATCGTGATGGAGTACCTTTACCGTATGCCTTGGGCAAAAACCGCCGTGAATCAACAGGGTTTCCGCTTCAATACGCGCCCGATCAAGCGTTAGCGGCCAGGATTCGCCCACGCAACGTACATACGGCAGCGCCTGCTTTACGATCACCCGACTAACGCCGTCATGATCGCGGATCTTGAACACCAGATTCAAATTGCCGTCACCAATCTCGTCAGCGCTTACCAGCACCTGTGGCTCGGCCAACTTCCCATATTGACGGGCATACTCAACGGCATCAGCAGCAGTAAACGTACGATAATGTGACATCCCCAACCCCTTTAATCTTTCTCACTGACCTAGCGATTATAATTTTTAGACGTAAAAGCATTTGGACGTCTATACATCCGGAAGTCATGTTGGCAGAATAGCTTTCCAGATGCAATAACTACGCAACAAGGAATTAACCGCCGATGCAAGCGCTTAACACCACCAGTTTGACCTTGAGTGACAACCGACTTTGGATCCTCGACCAGCAGGCTTTGCCGCAGGAAAAACAGTGGCGCAGCTGCGACAGTGTGGAAGAATTGGTCGATCATATCCTTACCCTGCGTGTACGGGGTGCACCGCTGATCGGCCTGTCCGCCAGTCTGTTATTAGCCCTGCTGGCAGAGCGCGGCTTGCCGCGTAAGGAACTGGAGCAGGCACTAATCACTCTGCGTGCCTCACGGCCGACGGCAGTCAACCTGATGAATAATCTGGATCGCATGAAGCTGGCATTGGCACAGCCACAATGGGTAGCTGCGATGGTGGAAGAAGCGCTGCGGCTGGTGGAAGAAGACCGAAAATTGTGCGATCGCATTGCCGATCACGGTGCCAAGCTGGTGAAACCCGGCAGCCGCCTGCTGACCCACTGCAATACCGGGGGCCTGGCTACCGCCGGTATCGGTACCGCTATCGGCGTAGTGTTGCGTGCTCATCAGCAGGGCAAGGTACAGCAGGTGTGGGTCGATGAAACGCGTCCGCTATTGCAGGGTGGCCGGCTGACCGCGTGGGAGCTGGGTGAACTGGGTATTCCCTACCGGCTGATATGTGATTCCATGGCAGCCAGCCTGATGGCGCAAGGCCAGGTAGATGCCGTATGGGTGGGGGCCGATCGCATCGCTGCCAACGGTGACGTCGCCAACAAGATTGGCACCTATAGCCTGGCGGTACTGGCGCACTATCACCGCATTCCATTCTACGTCGCCGCGCCGCACACTACTCACGATCCACACTGCCCGAACGGGGCAGCCATCCCGATTGAGCAACGGGCCGTAGCTGAAGTAACCGGTGTCACCGGCAGCTTTGGCTCATGCCAGTGGGCCCCCGTCGATGCCCCGGTTTATAACCCGGCGTTTGACGTGACACCGGCGACATTGATTAGCGGTTGGGTCTTCGACAGTGGCGTGATCACGCCACAACAGGTCAATGAAGGGATTTTCCAACGGGCGTTGGGCTAACGCCCGCGTTATAGCGCTCAGTCGAGACGCGGATAGGCATCGGCGATGTTATCGCCGGTGAAATGCGCCACCCAGCCTTCCGGGTTATCGAACACGCGGATGGCAGTGAAATTCGGTGCTGAGCCCATATCGAACCAATGGCGGGTATTGGCCGGCACCGAGATCAGATCGTTCTTCTCACACAGGATCTGGAAGATCTTGCCCTCCAGATGCAGGCAAAATAGCCCGACCCCCTCGACAAAGAAACGCACTTCATCTTCGCCGTGGGTATGCTCGGATAAAAACTTGCTGCGCAACACTTCGCGCTGAGCATTATCCGGACGCATGCTGATCACATCCCAGCTTTGGTAGCCCTTCTCCGCCACCAGCCGGTCGATCTGATGCTGATAGGCGGCGATCACCGCCGCCGGTTCCGGGTTGTCACCCAGTTCACGATCGGCCTGCCAGCGTTCAAAACGCACGCCGATTTGTGCCAGTTGCTGCTGAATAGCTTCGGCATCGCGGCTCTGCCACAGCGGCTGCTGCGGCTCTTTATCGCTGAAAATCGTCAATCCACTCATGAGGCAAACTCCCCTAAATCGATGTGATCAAAACGGTTAACCTGCGGATGCTGGCTTTGGCTATCGGCTTCATCGCGGATCAGTTGGCAGGTATGCCAACCAGCAGCACGCGCGGCGTCCAGCTCTTGATGAATGTCGGAAAGAAATAAAAGTTCATCAGGGGCGATACCAATGTTACCGGCGATATTAAGGTACGAAGCGGTTTCACGTTTGGCACCGACGTGAGTATCGAAATAACCGTTGAACAACGGCTGCAGATCCCCGGCATCGCTGTAGCCGAACAGCAGCTTTTGCGCCTCTACCGAGCCGGAAGAATAGACGTACAGCCTCAGCCCCTGCTGCTGCCAGGCGGCCAACTGCCCGGCCACCTCGGGGTACAAATGCCCGCGAAAATCGCCGTTCTGATAACCACTGCGCCAGATAATACCTTGCAGCGCCTTCAGCGCGGTGGATTTGCGGTCTTCGTCCATAAAGCGGTACAGCGCGGCAATCAGTTGCTCAATATCCGCCTGCGGCTGGTCAAGCTCCTGGCGTAAGGTAGTTAGTGGCGCAGCGACTTCGGCATCTTCAGCGTGAAGACGGAGAAATGTGGCAAGGCGTTCACGTGCGTAGGGGAACAGCACCTGATGAACGAAACGGATATCGCTGGTGGTGCCTTCAATGTCGGTAACGATGGCGCGGATCATTTTGCCTCCAGTAAACGGCGTTGCAGTTCGCACTGGAACAGGAATTCCAGCCCTTCAAGATGACGACGAGCTTCCGCGACCTGACGGCCCCAGCAATACAGACCGTGGCCACGCACCAGAAAGCCGTACTGCAACGGCGTGGCTTCAGCATGGGCGGCCACCCGTGCCGCTAATCGCGGGATGTCCTGATCGTTATCGAAAATCGGGATCACCACGCTGTCCAGATGCGTAGTCTGTCCACCGAGTGATTTTTGCATCTCATAGCCCTGCAATACCAGCCCATCGCCGCGTTCAACCCGCGACAGTACGGTCGCATTCACCGAATGCGTATGCAGCACCGCGCCAATCTGCGGGTACAAACGGTAAATAAGGGTATGCAGACCAGTTTCTGCCGATGGCGTGCGGCCGCTCGGCACATGGTTGCTGGCGGTTTCCACCAGCAGGAAGTCAGTTTCGGTCAGGCTGCCCTTATCCTTGCCGGATTCGGTGACCAGACAATGTTGATCATCGAGACGCAGCGACATATTGCCGCCGGTTGCCGGGCACCAGCCCTTTTCACCAATCCAGTGACAGGCCGACAATAACGCTTTAAGTTGCTGATTTTCATTCATTAACATTTTTTGACCTGTAGGTTATAAGCAAATGATGCCTAGAATGATTTGATTAAGGGTAAGACTTTTTCTTCATTTAGCCATCTAAGCGTCTTGATTGCCAAATACTAACATCGTGTTATATTGACGGCAACATAAGCGCCAGGAGTATTAGCCTACGATGAGCACTTCAGCACTGATTCCCGAAAGTAAACTACCCGCGCTGGGCACCACTATTTTCACCCAGATGAGTGCGCTGGCGGCACAGCATCAGGCAATCAACCTGTCGCAGGGCTTCCCCGATTTCGATGGCCCAGACTACCTGAAAGAACGTCTGGCCTGGCATGTCAGCCAGGGTGCGAACCAATATGCACCGATGACCGGCGTTGCCCCACTGCGCGAAGCCATCGCCGAGAAAACCGCTGCTCTGTACGGCTGGCTACCGGACGCCACTAACGAAGTTACCATCACGGCAGGTGCCACCGAGGCACTGTTCGCCGCCATTAGCGCGCTGGTGCGCTCGGGTGATGAAGTTGTCTGCTTTGATCCCAGCTACGATAGCTATGCACCGGCGGTGACCTTATCCGGCGGCACGCTAAAACGCATTGCGTTGCAGCCCCCGGCGTTCAACGTCGACTGGCAACAGTTTGCTCAAGTGCTGTCACCACGCACCCGGCTGGTGATCCTCAACACACCGCACAATCCTTCTGCTACTGCCTGGCAAGCGGAAGATATGCAGCAGCTGTGGCACGCCATTAGCGATCGCGAAATCTACGTTCTGAGTGATGAAGTATACGAACACATCTGTTTCGCCAGGGGCGGCCACACCAGCGTATTGGCCCACTCGCAACTGCGCCAACGCGCTATTGCGGTGTCCTCTTTTGGCAAGACCTTCCACATGACCGGCTGGAAAGTGGGTTACTGTGTAGCACCGGCAGCGCTGAGCGCGGAAGTTCGCAAGGTGCATCAGTACCTGACCTTCTCGGTCAACACCCCGGCCCAGTTGGCGCTGGCGGATATGCTGCGCAGCGAGCCGGAACACTGGCAGCAGCTATCGGCATTTTATCGTGCCAAGCGCGACCGTTTTGTGCAGGCGCTGTCCAGCAGTCGACTGGAAATTTTGCCCTGCGAGGGGACATACTTCTTACTGGCAGATTACAGCGCCGTCTCCGATTTGGACGACGTGGCGTTCTGTCATTGGTTAACCGAGCACGTAGGCGTGGCGGCGATCCCGCTGTCGGTCTTCTGTGCCGATCCTTTCCCTCATAAATTGATCCGGCTGTGCTTCGCTAAACAGGATGCCACGCTGGATGCAGCTGCGGAGCGGTTATGTCGACTTTAAAAATTACCCTGTTGCAGCAACCCCTGGTTTGGCGTGATGGCGAAGCCAACCTGCGGCATTTTGATGAGCTGTTGGCGCCCTTAAGCGGCCGCGATTTGATTGTACTGCCGGAGATGTTTACCACCGGTTTTGCCATGGATGCCGGGGAAAGCGCACTACCGGAGCAACAGGTCGTCGACTGGCTGCACGGTTGGGCGAGCAAAAGTAACGCTCTGGTCGGCGGCAGCGTGGCACTGAAAACCACCGAAGGCGCGGTTAACCGTTTCCTGCTGGTGGAGCCGAACGGCCGGGTGCATGCCTATGACAAGCGCCACCTGTTCCGCATGGCCGGCGAGCACCTGCACTATCAGGCAGGCAAAAAACGTGAAATTTTCGAATGGCGTGGCTGGCGTATTCTACCGCAAATCTGTTACGACCTGCGCTTTCCGGTGTGGTCACGCTATCAGCAGGATTACGATCTGGCGCTGTACGTCGCCAACTGGCCGGCCCCGCGCAGTAAACACTGGCAAACGCTATTGGCGGCACGCGCTATCGAGAATCAGGTGTATGTGGCCGGTTGTAACCGCGTCGGCGAAGACGGTAACGGCCTGAACTACAGCGGCGACAGCCTGATCCTCAGTCCGCAGGGGGAAACACTGGCCCAGCTCGAACCCGGTGCCGCCGCGCGGCTGGACGCCGAACTGTCGCTGGAAAACCTGCAAAGCTACCGCAGCGCCTTCCCGGCCTGGCGTGATGCCGACAGTTTCCTGCGCCACGATTGATATTCTCGGGCGCGGTTCTCTGCGCCCGTCATTTCAGGAAACCTCCTCTCCCGCCGTATTGTCTTGTGTAACATCAATAGGGTTAAACAGCAGGTTCAGCAACAACGCCACCAAACAAGAAGCGCTGATACCGGAATGCAATAAAGTACGTACCCAGCCTGGGAACTGATCATAAAAACTCGGCATCACTATCGGGATCATGCCAAAGGCAATTGCCGTCGCTACCACCACCAGATTCATATTGTCCTTATAATCCACTTTCGCCAGAGTACGTATGCCACTGGCCGCCACCGAGCCGAACAACACCACACCGGCACCACCCAGGACCGGCAACGGAATACAGGCTACCAGCCGCCCCAGCACCGGCAGAACCCCCAGCAGCACCAAAATTCCCCCACCGGCACTGACCACAAAACGACTCTTCACGCCGGTGATCGCCACCAGCCCGATATTTTGGGCAAACGAGCTTTGCGGGAACGAGTTGAATACCGGTGACAACGCGCTCGACAGCATATCGGCACGCAAACCGTTGGCGATACGGCGTGCGTTCACCGGTGAACCGACAATCTCGCCGACCGCCATCAGTCCAGCGGTAGTTTCCGTCAGCAACACCAGCACTATTAATAGCATGGAGATAATCGCACTCAGTTCGAAGGTCGGCCAACCATAGGCAAATGGCTCGGGGAAGGCCAACCATGGCCCGTTGCCGACGGCGGCAAAGCTCACGTTACCTACCAGAACCGCCGCCACGCAGCCAATCACCATCGCCAGCAATACCGACAGTCGTTTCAGCGCCAGAGAACCCACTTTATTGAGTAACAAAATCACCACCAGCGTGAATGCTGCCAGGCCAATATTCCCGGTCGATCCCCAGTCTGCCGCCTTGGCGTTGCCACCCATGGCCCAACGCACCGCCACCGGCATCAGCGACAGCCCGATCACCGTTACTACGGTGCCGGTCACCACTGGCGGAAAGAAACGGATAATTTGCGAAAAGAATGGCGCGATCAACAGCCCGACCAGCGAAGCAGCAATCACCGCGCCGAACACCGCCGGTAGCCCGCCATCACCGGTGGCAATCGTCACCATGGTCGCAACCCCGGCAAAGGAAACGCCTTGTACCAGCGGCAGTCGCGAACCGAAGCCAGGTATACCAAGGGTTTGCAGCAACGTCGCCAGCCCACTGACAAACAGTGCTGCCGTCACCAACATGCCAATCTGCGGCGCACTTAACCCTGCGGCCGAACCGATGATCAACGGCGGCGCGATAATCCCACCGTACATGGTCAGAATATGCTGTAAACCGTAGGCGAAGGTCTTTGCCAGCGGCAATTTTTCATCTTCCGGGCAGCACGAAACCGCCCCCTTATCCTGAGACAGAGCCATAAGTACCTCGTCAATGCGGGTTAACCGCTAAGGGCGTTTAACTGCCCCGGTAGGTCGAATAGGAATACGGGCTGATGAGCAGCGGTAAATGGTAATGCTGCGCCGCATCCTGGATGACGAAATCGATAATTGCCGTGGCATACAGCGTTTCACGCCGATCGGCGGTAAAGTAAGCGCCGAGATCGGCAGACAGACGGTAATGCCCAGCGGTCAGACTGTCAGAAGTTAGATCACGCGCGCGGCCGTCAGCATCGGTCAGGCTTTCCGTCAGGGTTCGCCACTGCCCGTCCTGTTGATGTTCCAGCCACACCCGTACACCCGCAGCGGGTTTACCAAGTGAGGTGTCCAGAATATGGGTACTGATATTACTCATCGCTCAGTAACTCCTTAAAACGCAGCATGGTGATTTCACGCAGTTGTTCGGCTGTTTCCTGCTGTTCCTGTTCCACACTGTTGCTCAATCGCCTTTGCAACTCGCGCAGAATGCTCTGGCCGTCACGACCGGCGGCACGGATCAAAAACACCTGACCAAATTGCTGTTCATAACGTCGATTGCCGACCCGCAGCGCTTCGGTCAGCTCTGCATCCTGCGCGTTGACCGCCGCTTGTTCACGCTGCGAAAACTGCGCCTCTTGCCCCTGGCCTTTGGCACGTTCGCCGATACGCGGATGCTGCGCCAGTGCCTGGCTGACCTCTTCCTGCTGCCAGCACAATGCCGCTTGCCAGGCCACCGCCAGCGCGGCGTCGATGCTGCTGAAGGGCCGCGCCACCACCACCGCCGCAATCCAGGACGCAATATCTACGCAGGGCCGCAGTAAGCGTTCAGCTTCCGCCTCCGGTAACTGATTAAATCGCTGCAGACTCATCAGCCATCCTCCCAACTACCAACCGTATGGCAGTAAGCCTGGATCGCCAACGCCACATCGGACTGGCTGACGGCTTCGGCCGGGTGGTGGCTAATGCCGCGATCGCAGCGGACAAACAGCATCCCCACCGGCCAACAGGCCGCTACGGCAATAGCATCGTGCCCGGCCCCGCTCGGCAGCGCCATACTGCGCCCCTGAACCGCCATCACGCTCTGCTGCCAGCGTTGTTGCAAATTTGCATCACAAGCCGTTGCATTTATGCGGTAAAACTCTTCACTGTCAAAACGCAGCCCCCGACGGGTACAGATCGCCTGCGCCTGTTCCAGCAACTGCGTCAGCAACGCAGCCAGCGGGCCATCTTCCGGCCCACGCACGTCCAGTGACAACCTGACCTCACCGGGGATCACATTCACCGCTCCCGGCAGGCTTTCAATCCGGCCGACGGTAGCCACCAGGTGCCGATCGGCGGCCGAGGTGATCGTCTCTACCGCCACCATCCATTCCGCTGCCGCCGCCAATGCGTCTTTGCGTTGCCCCATCGGCACGGTACCGGCATGCCCAGCCTGGCCCGTAAAGGTACAGTTAAGCCGACGGGCACCATTGATCGCCGTCACCACGCCCAAAGCCAGATCGGCGGCCTCCAGGCACGGCCCCTGTTCAATATGCAATTCCAGATAGCCACAAATATCACCGGGTGCTCGCCGCGCCTCACCGACGGCTGCCGGATCCAGCCCAAACTCACGTAACGCCTGTGCTACGCTGATGCCGTCGGCATCGGTGCGTTGCAGCCAGTCGGCCGGCCATCGGCCGGTAATACCCCGGCTGCCGAGCAGAGCGATACTAAAACGTGTGCCCTCTTCATCGGCAAAGCCAATCACCTCCACCGCCACCGGCAAACGTCGCTGCTGTCGATGCAAATGCGCGACCACTTCCAGCGCGGTTAACACGCCGAGCATACCGTCATAGCACCCGGCGTTACGTACCGTATCCAGATGCGAACCGAGCAGCAGTGCAGGGGCATTGGGCGTTTGGCCTTCATAGCGGCCACAGAGGTTGCCGACGCTGTCCTGCCAAACCTCCATGCCGATAGTGCGCATCCAGTCACCGACCAACTGGTTGGCTCGCTGATGCTCCGGCGACAGGTAGACCCGCGTCAACTGGCCCGGCGTGGCGCTGATCGCCGCCAGCGCATCGCAGCGGGCCATCACCCGTGCCGCGGCCTGCTCCGCCTCCAGGGCGGTTAATAGCGCGGCCATCAACGGCTGCCGTCGTCGTAGGTATTCCATGCCGCCTGCAGCGCTTCGCCCTGTTTACTGGCGAAACCCAGCCGGTTCAGCACCGCTTCCAGTGCAGTCAGAGTCTGCAGCACGCAGTCTTTACGTGCGTTATAGCCCATGGTGCCAATGCGCCAGATTTTTCCCTGCAGCGGGCCGAACGAGGTGCCGATCTCAATGGCGAAGTCGTTCAGCATCATCTGGCGTACCTGCTCGCCATGAACCTGCTGCGGGATCACTACGCCAAGCACGTTATTCATTCGGTTATCAAGGCTGCCGAAGACTTCCAGCCCCATGCCCTGAATGCCAGCCAGCATGGCCGCGCCGTGCAGCTTATGACGGGCGATGGTGTTATCCAGCCCTTCTTCCAGGATCACCCTGGCGCACTCGCGCGCGGCAAACAGCATGCTGGTGGCTTCGGTATGGTGGTTCAGGCGCTCCGGGCCCCAGTAATCCATGATCATGCCGAGATCGAAGTAGTTGGAGTAGATCATCTCGTCCTCGCCATCAGCGTGATCGAGGGTGCGTATGCCCTGCTCCACGCATTTACGCCGGCGAACAATCTCTTCAAACTGCGGGCTGAGCGTGACCGGCGAACTGCCCGATGGGCCGCCCAGGCATTTCTGCAGACCGGCGGAGACCGCATCCAGTCCCCAGGCGTCGGTTTCCAGCGGGTTACCGCCAAAGGAGGCAGTGGCATCGGTGTAAAACAGCACGCCGTGGCGGCGACAGATATCCCCCAATTGCTCCAGCGGCTGCAACATGGTGGTAGAGGTGTCGCCTTGCACCGTCAACAGCAGGCGCGGACGCACCTTCTTGATCGCGTCTTCAATCTGGTCGGCACTGAATACTTCGCCCCAGGGCACCTCAATGCTGTGTACTTCGGCGCGACAGCGGCGAGCGATCTCACACAACAGATGGCCAAAACGACCGAATACCGGCACCAGCACCTTGTCACCAGGACGAATGGCGGAGACCAGCATGGCTTCTATACCGGAGCGAGAAGTGCCGTCCACCAACATCGTCCAGCGGTTTTTGGTGCGGAACAATGCGCGATACAGCTCCATCACCTGATTCATGTAACCGGTCATCGCCGGATCGTACTGACCAATCAACTGGCTCGACATGGCGCGCAGTACGCGCGGATCCGCGTTGATCGGCCCCGGCCCCATCAACAGGCGGGCAGGAGGATTAATCTGATCGAATTGGGTGATATCTAACATGTTAATTCCTTACCAGCTTAATAACTTAATAGATTTGATGGCATCAGTTCTCAGACAGACCACGGACCGACGCAATAAACTGTTTTAATTCCTGCGTTTGCGGATTGGCGAACAGCGTGCGGCTATCGCCCTGCTCCCATACCTTGCCCTGGTGCATAAACACCACCCGGTCACCGACCTCGCGGGCAAAGTTCATTTCATGGGTCACCAGGATCAGCGTCATGCCCTCTTTGGCCAGCTGTTCCAGCACTTTCAGCACTTCGCCCACCAGTTCAGGATCCAACGCCGAGGTAATTTCGTCACACAGCAACACTTTCGGGTTCATCGCCAGCGCCCGGGCTATCGCCACCCGCTGCTGCTGGCCGCCGGAAAGGTTGGCCGGTGAATAATGCATCCGTTCGCCCAGCCCGACCTTGTTCAACATTTCTTCCGCCAGCTCGCGGCATTCGGCAGGGCTTTTCTTCAGCACCCGACGCGGCGCCAGCATCACGTTCTCCAGCGCGGTCATGTGCGGGAATAAATTGAAGTTCTGGAACACCATGCCAATAGAGCGGCTGATTTCACGCGCCTGCGAATCGCGATCGGTCACCGTCATACCGCCCAATTTGATACTGCCTTCCTGATAACCTTCCAACCCGTTGATGCAGCGTAACAAGGTGCTTTTGCCGGAGCCGCTGCGGCCAATGATTGAAATCACCTGGCCCATGTCGATATCCAGATCCACGCCCTTCAGTACATGGTTCTGACCGTAATATTTTTGAACCTGATTAATTGTGATGAGCGGCATGGAATTTCTTCTCCAGATAATGACTGTAGCGCGACAGCGGATAACACATCAGGAAATAGCCCAGCGCGACCAGACCAAAAACTTTAAAGGGTTGATAAGTGACGTTGTTCAGCATAGTGCCTGCCTTGGTCAGTTCGACAAAACCGATGATCGACGCCAATGCGGTCCCCTTG
Organism: Serratia sp. NA_13; assembly: GCF_052691735.1. Classification (NCBI taxonomy): domain Bacteria; kingdom Pseudomonadati; phylum Pseudomonadota; class Gammaproteobacteria; order Enterobacterales; family Yersiniaceae; genus Serratia; species Serratia sp. NA_13. The sequence goes on along the minus strand of NZ_JBQZFV010000002.1, from coordinate 44,190 downwards.
ATCACCTGAACCGAAAAGCCGACGGTAGGTGCAATGGCGATACGCACGGCCTGTGGCACAATCACTCGCATCAACGTCTGGCCAAAACTCAGCCCCAGACAGCGCGACGCTTCCCACTGGCCTTTCGGCAAGGCAGCGATGCTGCCGGACCAGATATCCACCAGAAAAGCGCTGGTGAATAACGTCAGTGCCAACGCGGCCGCGGTCCAGGGGCTAACATCAATGCCGAACAGCGCCAGCCCAAAAAAAGCCAGGAACAACTGCATCAGCAGCGGCGTGCCCTGAAACAGCTCGGAATAACCGCGAACAAAGCGCAGCGCCCACTTACGTTTACTCAGGCGTAGCAACAACAGCGGCAGTGTCACCAAGGTGCCACCCAAAAACGCCGTCAGCGACAGCAGCAAAGTCCAGCGCGCCGCCAGCAGCAGGTTGCGCACAATGTCCCAGTCGGTAAAAGTCAACATCAGCTCTGGCTCCCTAGAAAACGACGTCCGGCGGCCAGCAGCAGCTGGCGCATCAATATCGACAACAGCAGGTAAAACAGCGCCGTCACCAGATACACCTCAAAACTGAGGAAGGTGCGGGACTGGATCAGGTTGGCGGCAAAGGTCAACTCTTCAAACGACACCTGCGACACCACCGATGACCCCAGCATGACGATAATGCACTGGCTGACCAACGCCGGGTAAATCCGCTGCAGCGACGGTGGCAGCACAATGCGCAAAAAAATCTGGCTGCGGCCCAGGCCCAGCACCCTGCCGGCCTCCCACTGGCCTTTCGGCGTCACCTGAATACCGGCACGGATAATTTCGGTACTGTAAGCTCCCAGGTTAATCACCATCGCCAGCAGCGCCGCCTGCCCGGCGGTCAGTTTCCAGCCTAGACTCGGCAGGCCGAAGACGATGAAGAACAGTTGCACCACGAACGGCGTATTGCGTACCACCTCAACGTAAATACCCCAAATGCGACTGGCCAGGTTAGCCTTACCGCTGCGGATCGCCGCACCACAAATCCCCAGCGCCACCCCGATCAACGTGGCCATAGCCGTCAGCTCAATGGTGGTCAATAAACCGACCAGCAACTCAGGCAGGTAAGGCCACAGGGCGGGAAAGTTCAGCTGATAGGTCATCAGACGCCCCCGTTATGCGCCGAAATTGGCAGGCAACGGCGCTTTGAGCCATTTCTCGGACAGGCCATTAAGGGTGTTATCCTTCAATGCCTGTTCAATCAGTTGATCCACTTTCGCTTTCAGCGCCGGCTCCCCCAGACGCAGTCCGACGAAGCAGGGTGAATCTTTCAGCATAAATTTGGCCACCGGTGCCTTGGTCGGGTTCTGCCGCGCGATGGCGCTCACCACCAGATTGCCGGTAGCGATGTACTGCACCTGACCGGACAGATAAGCCGACAGCGTGGTGTTGTTGTCTTCATAGCGCTTAATCTGCGTGCCTTTTGGCGCGGTGTCGCTCAGCACCATGTCTTCCACCGCACCGCGCGTCACGCCGATGGTTTTACCGTCCAACTGCGCGGCGTCTGCCAGCACCGACGCTTTCGGGCCAAAGACGCCCAAGAAGAACGGCGCATAGGTGCGGCTGAAGGCGATCGCCTTCTCGCGTTCCGCGTTTTTGCCCAGGCTGGAAATCACCAGATCAACCTTGTTGGTCTGCAGATAAGGTACGCGGTTGGCACTGGTGACCGGCACCAGCTGCAACTTAAGTTTCATCTTGTCGGCCAGATACTGCGCCATATCGATGTCATAACCCTGTGGTTGCAGATCGGTGCCCACGGAGCCGAACGGCGGGAAGTCCTGGGGCACTGCGACCCGCAACACACCACGCTGCTGGATTTCCTGCAGTTGATCCGCCATCGCCGAAGCAGTCTGAGCCATCAACAGCACTGCACCTAAAGCCACTACGCCGATTTTCTTGAAGTTCATAGACTATCCCCGATGGTGAAATGATGAAACAAAAGATTCTTTGATCACCACTCTGCAACTAATGTGCCAAAAAAAAGCGTAGGGAACGATCGGCTTTAGTGGCGGTAAGTTAGGGGATTAAGCTGGGAATTCCCCTGCCAACGTGATGACAGGGTGAAGGAATAAAGCGGGCAAATTGCGCACCATAAAAGTGCGAAAGCACCAAAACGGCGCTGGGTTCAGCGCTGATCCAGCTCATCCAGACCCGTATACAGATCTGCGATTTGGTGAATTCGTTGCCGCCCTTGCGCCAGCGTCTCGTGCAGAAGCGCATTGCTGAGCAGATTGGCCAGACTCATGGCGGCGGAATAGCTGTCAAAAGCGGAAACGCTGTCGAGCGGTGCCGCCAGATGCCAGTTCGCCAGCGGGATTAGCGCCTGTGCCTGGGGTTCACACACCAGCAGTGTCGGTACCTGCTGAACCTGCAACTGCGTCAATAACGCCCGTATCTGGCGCGGTCGGCGGCGAAACGCCACTACTATCACGACATCTCGCGGGGCCAAATCTACCAGCTCTTCCGCCAGTGTCTGACCCGGTTGCGGCACCAGTAACACCTGCTCACGCACCTGCATTAGTTGTTGGCGCAGGTGCATCGCCACCGGATAGCTGTTGCGAAACCCCATCAACACCACGCGCCGCGCCTGCACCAAAGCAGCAATCACTGCGTTGAACTGGCCGGCATCAATATGGTTCACCCACTGGGTAAGGTTAGCCATTTCCTGCTTGTAGTGGCGCGCCAGCAGAGTATTGCCCTGCACCGCGTCACGGTTATCGGTCAGCGGCATACCGCTCTGGCGCAGAGTGCGCAATTCGTCACGCATAGCGCGATAGCTCGGGTAGCCCAGGCGTTTGAACAAGCGACTAACGGTGGCTTTGGATACCCCACTCAACCGCGCCAGTTCAGCACTGTTGTAGCTGATCAGGTCATCGAAATGATCGAAAATAAAATCGGCCACCCGCTGTTCCTGCGGCGTAAGCTGCGGATATTCCCCGCGCAGGCGTTCATCAATCTGCTGCATTGCTACTCCTGCTTTCCCCAATAGATTTCAGAGTGCAGCCAGGCGGCAACCGAACGAATCCCCAGAAGCTTAGCCCTCTAAGCGACTGGGGTGAGCGAGGGAAGCCAACGCCGATGCAGTGTGAAATATGACGGGGATGTAACGTTCGTTTCAGCGGAACATAACACGGCCAATCCACCCGCTGGCAAGCGATTATTGCCCTGGCAGAAAATATGGAACGTCTCTTGCTTGTGTTTGAGGCAGACGCTGACCTCAAACAAGGGCCAAAAAATGATTAACAGCAACACCGCGCCATTGGGCATGGCCGTCACGCCGCACCACCTCGCCAGCGAAAGCGCGCTGGCGATCCTGCGCAAAGGCGGCAACGCGATTGAAGCCATGGTCGCCGCCGCAGCTACCATCGCCGTGGTCTACCCACACATGAACGGCCTGGGTGGCGATGGGTTCTGGCTGATCGTGCCGCCGCAGGGTGATCCGGTGGCCATCGACGCCAGCGGCGCAGCCGGATCCTTGGCCACGCTGGATTTTTACGCTGGTGAAACTCACATTCCCCATCGGGGGCCAAAAGCCGCGCTGACCGTCGCCGGTACCGTCGGCGGCTGGCAAGAAGCACTGGATTACTCCGCTGAACTGGGCGGTGAACAGTTGCCGTTGCCGCGCCTGCTGGCAGATGCGATCCGTTATGCCGCAGACGGCATTCCGGTCACGGCCTCACAGGAGGCGGCTACCCGCAGTAAATATCATGAGCTGGCAGAGCGGGAGCATTTTGCCCGCACTTACCTGCCGCACGGTAATATTCCTCACGCCGGACAACGTTTCTGCCAGCCACAGTTGGCGGAGACTCTGATTACCCTGGCCGAACAGGGATTGGACAGCTTCTATCGCGGCCGATTGGCAGAAGGCATGGCGGCAGATATGGCCAGGCTGGGCATGCCACTTACTGCGCAGGATTTGGCGGATTATCGGCCACGCCGCCGTACACCGCTGCGGCTGGAGCATCAGAAAGGTGAGATTTTTAACCTGACGCCACCGACTCAGGGTCTGGTGTCGTTGGCGATCCTCGGGCTGACCGACCGTCTGCCGCTTGCCGGCCGCAGCGAAGGCGCGGTGGTACATGGCATCGTCGAGGCCACCAAACTGGCTTTCGGCCTGCGTGACCAATTCATCACCGATCCGCGTCAGATGACTCAGGATCCACAGGCGTTATTGACGGCCGAACATCTGGATACGCTGGCCAGGCGCATCGAGCCTGAACAGGCCGCCGCCTGGGGGAAAGGCAAAGGGCCGGGCGATACCGTGTGGATGGGGGTGATGGACAGCAGCGGTCTGGCGGTGTCCTTTATTCAAAGCATTTATCACGAATTCGGCAGCGGCGTAGTACTGCCGCAAAGTGGCGTGCTGTGGCAAAACCGTGGCGCGTCCTTCAGTCTGGATGCCGCGCACCTGCTGGCATTGGCACCGGGTAAACAACCTTTCCATACTTTGAACCCGGCAGCGGCACGTCTGTATGACGGGCGTACCCTGGTGTACGGCTCGATGGGCGGTGACGGCCAGCCGCAAACCCAGGCAGCGGTGTTTGTCCGCCATGTGGTGCAGGGGTTGCCGCTGCAACAGGCGATCAGCGCGCCGCGCTGGCTGCTCGGCCGCACCTGGGGTGAAAGCTCCGACTCATTAAAACTGGAGGGGCGTTTTAGCGAAGAAACCCTGGCCTACCTGCGTCAACGCGGCCATGAGGTGGAACTATTACCGGATTTCAGCGAGGCGGTCGGCCACGCCGGCGCCATTGTTCGCCATACTAACGGCATGCTCGAAGGCGCTTTTGATCCACGCAGCAACGGCAGCGCCGCCGGCTTCTAGCCGCTCTTTCAATAAGGGGATCCCCATGAACCACCCACCTGCCACCGACTGGGCGGCTTATATCAGCCAGATGGAGAACATACTGGCCCTGGAATTGAATGACGCACGCCGTCAGGAACTGCTGATCCAATTCAACCGCATCGCCGCAATGGCAGAGCCGCTGATGGCGCTGCCGCTCGATCAGCGCCTGGAAACCGCCGGAGTGTATCGAGCATGAATCCGATAAGCGCATTGTCGATCGCCGAGATCCGCGCGGCCCTGAAGCAGGGCGCGATTTCCGCCCGAGAGATCACCCAGCAAACGCTGGACAATATCGACACCCAAAATCCTTCGCTGAACGCCTATACCTACGTCACCCGCGAACGTATGCTGACGGAGGCCGATCATCTCGATCGCGCCCGTGCTAAAGGGCAAACATTGCCCAGCCTGGCGGCCATACCTTATGCGGTGAAGAATCTGTTCGATGTCACCGGGGAAACCACCCTGGCCGGTGCCAGCCTGTTTTGCGATAACCCGTCCGCCAAACAGGACGCCTGGGTAGTCAACAAGCTGGCGGCACAGGGCGCGCTGCTCTCCGGCATGCTGAATATGGATGCCTATGCCTACGGTTTCACCACCGAAAACAGCCACTACGGTGTAACGCGTAACCCACACGACACCACGCGTATTGCCGGGGGTTCCTCTGGTGGTTCAGCGGCTGCGGTCGCCGCCGGGTTGGTCACCTTTTCACTCGGCAGCGATACCAACGGCTCAATACGCGTGCCCTCTTCACTGTGCGGTATCTTCGGGCTGAAGCCGACCTTTGGCCGCCTGTCGCGCAGCGGCAGTCAGCCGTTTGTCGCCAGCCTGGATCATGTCGGCCCCTTCGCCCGGCGGGTGCGCGATCTGGCCGCGGTGTATGACGTAATGCAAGGCACCGATATCGAAGATCGCTTCCAGGCGGAAAAACCGATCACCCAAACCGAATCGCTGCTGCCGCGTGGCCAACAAGGACTGCGTTGCGCGGTGCTGACCGGTTATTTCCAGCAATGGTGCAATGAAGACGCCAAAGCGGCTGTACAACAGCTCGCTCAGGCGCTGGAAGCCAGCGCCGAAGTCGAACTGCCACAGGCTGAACTGGCGCGTTCGGCGGCGTTTATTCTCACTGCCGCCGAGGGAGGTAACCAGTACCTGCCGCAGTTGCGCAACCAACCTGAGCGCTTTGAACCGCTGTCGCGCGAGCGGCTGCTTGCCGGCGCCATGCTGCCCGCCGCCTGGTACCTGCAGGCACAACGTTTCCGCACTCATTTCCAGCAACAGGTATTGCCGCTGTTTGAACACTGGGACATTCTGATCGCCCCGGCCACGCCGTCCGGCGCGACGGTCATTGGTCAGGAAACCATGCGTATTAACGGCACTGACCTGCCGATCCGCGCCAGCATGGGCATGCTGACACAACCGATCTCTTTTCTCGGCCTGCCGGTGGTGACGGTGCCGCTGAAAACCGCGGCGGGGCTACCGATCGGCCTGCAGCTTATCGCACCGCCATGGCGTGAAGATCTGGCGCTGCGAGCCGCCTATGCGCTGGAGCAACGCGGCGTAACGGTCTGTGTTTTACCGGGGAAACAGGATTAACTGATGAAGAGTGAATATATCGATCGGCCGGCAGTACTGGCAGAGATGAAAGCCGCCTTTTATCGTTACGAACAGGCGTTGACTGGCAATGATATTGAAGTTTTGGATGAACTGTTTTGGCACGACGGGCGAACCGTCCGTTATGGTGCGACGGAGAATTTGTACGGTATCGATCAAATCCGCGACTTCCGCCAACAGCGGCCATCAAAAGGGCTGGATCGCCTGCTGGAAAACACTGTCATCACCACCTACGGTGACGATATGGCCGTTGCCAGCACCGAATTCCGCCGCCCCGACAGCGACAGTGTCGGGCGTCAGATGCAAACCTGGGTTAAATTGCCCTGCGGCTGGCGCATCGTCGCCGCGCATGTGAGTTTGATGGCGGAATAATTGCGACTGAACAAAAATTGGACAACCCGAGGCCGTCCGCTAGCAGAGATGGATACGGAATTTAGAGAATGGCCGATTGATTTTGGCAACAGTGGTTATATCGCGCTGTATCATTTTGATGGCCACGCCGCAGTACTGCTGGCGGTGCGCCACCAAAGTGAAGTCGGTTATTGAGGGATTAACTCAACACCAATAGGCCATAAAGTTAACGGTAGAGCGGTCTAAATCGCGTTCGCCAATCAGGTAGCGGCGCAACGCCTTCACCGCTGAAGATTCTGCCGCGACCCAGGCGTAGAAGCTTTTCGCCCCTTCGGCCCGTTCCCACAGCAGGTCGCTACCCAGGCTGTTTTCAGTCAGCGACTGTGACTGCGTACGCGCCGACTCTGGAATATTCACCCGCTGGCGCACCGATTCCACCAGCAAGGTGCCGTGCATCTGCTGATGCCCCACGTCACGCGGTAACCAATACACCTCGGCAAACGGGAAGCGGTCCATATTCAGGCAGTCGCCCGCAACCGGCACTTCAAAGAACGCCTGCACCCGTGGCGGGTTGACCTGCAGCGCCAGCTGTTCCAAAATACCCACTGCCGCCGGCACCGCAGTTTCATCGGCGATCAGCAGTGCCTGTTGCAAGGCGCTCGGCGGTGCCCATTCATAACCGCCGCTGTCGCCGTCAAAATCGGCATTGGGCGCAACCGCCTGCAGGGTATCACCCGGTTTGGCCTCGGTCGCCCAGGCGGAAGCCGGGCCGTTGACGCCATGCAACACAAACTCGACGTCCATCTGATGGAGTTCAGTGCGCAACGCCCGCAGCGTGTAAGTACGCATCACCGGGCGCTGTTCTTTCGGTATCGCCATATAATGACGATACCAGTCGTCGCTGTTTTCCAGACAGGAAGGCTGACCATTCTCGGCCGGGAACAACAGTTTGATGCGCTGATCCGGGGCCTCCAGCTTCATGCGGTGGACGTCCGGTCCTTCGAAAACGCAGCGCAGCAAGGAAGGCGATACGTTTTCTTTTACTTTCAGTGTGATATCAAAAACTCTGTAGCTTGATACGCCGGACATAGCTGTTACTCTCCCGCAGAATTTACCCTGACACGGTGCTGGCACCACAGCCAGCCGCTGATACCGCCCAACAGCACCGCCATCGTCAGAGCCGCCGCAATCAGCTGCGACTCACCATAAAACCTGGCCACCACCGGCACCATCAGCGCGCTCAGACCGTAACCCAGCGTGTGGCTGGTGGCAATGACTCCAGACCCTTTGCCGGTGGACAATTTATCGTTCAGCAACAGCTGGTAGCCCGGTGTCGCCATAGCCGCGCCAAAGGAGGCCAACGCACAACCGGCATAGAACAACGCCAGTGGCTCAGCGCACATCAGGCTCAGCCCGACCACCATCAATACCGCGGCAAGCAGCAGCAGTTGTGACGCGCTAAAGCGCTGTGGGCGCACCACCAGAAACTGTGCCAATAAGGTACAACCCGCCGCTACGCTCAACAGCACCGCCACATGATGGCTGACGTTGGTAGCAGAGTGGCTGAATAAACGGCTCAAATGTGGTGCCAACCCGAGTTGCATCAGGCTGACCGATGCCGCCAACAAGACCGCGCACAGCAAATAAGGCACCATATTGAGACGCAGCCGGTTTTGCTGATGGGCCACCGGTGGCAAAGGTGGATCGTTATGCTGGCGGCATATCACCAGCAAGGCGATTAATGGCGCAAACGCCATCAGCCAAAGCGGCGCCATCGGATGAATCGACAACGCCAACGCGGCGCACAAGGGGCCAAGCAGTCGCCCACAGCTCAGCCCGGAGCTGATGGTGGCCAGCGCCGACATACGCTGTTCGTAACCGGCCCGCTGCAGGGCCCAGGTCTGACTGGCAGGCACCATGCCGGACACCGTCAAGCCATAGATAATTCGTGCCACGATCAGGGCGCCCAATCCCGCCATCGGCGCAAGCCAGCCTGCCGCCAGCCCCCAAACCGCCAGTGCCAGCAAGGCAAAACTGAACAAATACCCTGCTAACGCCATGGTGACTACAAACTTGCAGCCGCGAATTTCGGACTGCTTGCCCCACCAAGGCGAGCCGACCAGAAACAGCATCGAGCCGAGCGTTAATAGCCCGGCCCAGACGGAAAGCGACAGATGAGTCATGCTGACCAACACCGGCAATGCCACCAGCAGGCCGTTTTGCCCAATGCCCAACAACCCGGCGCAAAGCGCCAGCGGCCAGTTGGAAGGAGACGTATTCCCAATTTTCGGTGATTTAGGGGGAGAAGAAATATGCATCAAACGTAAATTTACCGTTAATAAAATTATAAGGTTATGTTCAATTCATTGAAAAATTGTATCATAGGACGATTGATAATAATAAATATTATTGATATAAGAATCATTCTCAATTGATTCAACAGTGAAATGGGATCATGACAATCCAGTTTGAAACCGCGACGACCGACGTGGCTACACAATGTTTTCTCAACGCATTGATGCGTGAAACCCAGGACTGGCAAATCGTTCCGGCGGCCAGCCACCAACAGTATCCGCAACTGCACATTCCACTTTCGCCTTCTCAGGCTATTCGCATCGCTTTACGCCATACTTCCCCCACTCAGCATCACCAGTATGTGTTCCCCGCTTATTTGTATCAGCAGGATGACGGTGCCGGGGTTGCGCTAAGCGTGGAACAGCTGGTGACCTTGCTGCTGGAAAAACCGGCGGTGAAAGGCGAACTGTCGGATGAAGTGGTAGCCCGCTTCCGTCAGCGAGTGCTGGAAAGTCATGACAACACCCAGCAGGCGATCAATATTCGTCTGGATTGGCCCGCGCTGCGCGATAAGCCGCTGAACTTCGCCCAGGCGGAACAGGGTCTGTTGGTGGGGCACGCCTTCCACCCGGCACCGAAGTCTCATGAGCCATTCAACCATCAGCAGGCGCACCGCTATCTGCCGGATTTTGCCGCCAGCTTCCCGCTGCGTTGGTTTGCGGTCGATAAACGCCAACTGTGCGGTGATAGCCTGAATCTGACGCTGCAGCAGCGCCTGCAACGTTTTGCCGCCGAAAGTGCCCCGCAGCTGTTGGCACACTTTAGCGATAATGTCTGGCTGCTACCGATGCATCCCTGGCAGGCCGACCATTTACTGACGCAGGGCTGGTGCCAGGATCTGGTGACCCAGGGACTGCTGCAGGATCTGGGTGAAGCCGGCGAACGCTGGCTGCCTACCAGTTCTTCGCGCTCGCTGTACAGCGCCAGTAACCGTGACATGATCAAATTCTCCCTTAGCGTGCGCCTGACCAACTCGGTGCGCACCCTGTCGGTAAAAGAAGTGAAGCGTGGGATCCGCCTGGCACGTCTGGCGCAAACTCCACGCTGGCAACAGTTACAGGCGCGCTATCCGACCTTCCGCGTAATGCAGGAAGACGGCTGGGCCGGTCTTCGCTCGGCAGACGGCACCATCCAGGAAGAAAGCCTGATGGCGCTGCGCGATAACCTGCTGTTCGAGCAGCCGCAAAGCCAGACCAACGTGTTGGTGACGCTGACCCAGGCCGCGCCGGATGGCGGCGACAGTCTGCTGGCTGCCGCGGTGCGCCGTTTGGCCAGCCGCTTGAATCTACCGTTGCAACAAGCCGCCCACACCTGGCTGGATGCCTACTGCCAACAGGTGTTGCTGCCGCTGTTCAGTACCGAAGCCGATTACGGGCTGGTGCTGCTGGCTCACCAGCAAAACATTCTGGTAGAGATGCAGCAGGACCTGCCGATCGGCATGCTGTATCGCGACTGTCAGGGCAGTGGTTTTACCCGTGACGCCGGCCCCTGGCTGGAAGAAATTGGCGAAGCCGATGCGGAAAACCGCTTCAGCGAGCAACAGTTGCTGCGCTACTTCCCTTACTACCTGCTGGTGAACTCCAGCCTGGCGGTCACCGCCGCACTGGCCGCGGCCGGTTTCGACAGCGAAGAGGCATTGATGGCCCGGGTACGCGACGCACTGAGCGGCCTGCGCGCCAACGCCAAAAATACCCTGTGCCTGGACTACGTGCTCGACAGCAGCCACTGGAATTGCAAAGGCAACTTCTTCTGTTACCTGCACGACCATAACGAAAACACCATCGTTGATCCGGCGGTGATTTATTTCGATTTCATTAACCCGCTGCGCCAGGGGGCCACCCAATGATGCCGCACGCCAAACTGATGCATGCCGCCAGCGGTTTCCGCTGTGAACGGCTGGAACGGGAGTTGCAGCTTGGCCTGGGCCTGGACGGCAGCGCCGTATTGCACTATCCGGGCCCGTTGCCACAGGGCTGGCTGGTTCAAGCGTTAGACCAGTTACTGGTGGCCGCACCGCAGCTCAGCGGTGTCACCTTACCTTACGCGCAATGGCGTGAAGAACCGCAGGCGCAGGCACTGTTCGCGTTGGTCAGCGGTGACTATCTGCCACGCGAAACCTTTTATCAGTTACCGTTGTGGCTGATGGCTGAACGCAACCGCGCCTCCGGCCAGATGCAATATGACGCGGAACGCAGCCTGTGGTACCCACAACGCCCGGCACGTCCCAACGGTGAGGTATATCGCCGTTACGATCCGCAGTTGAAGAAAACCCTCAGTTTCCGCCTGCCGGAAGTGGAACACGACGCCGAACAGTTCACCCTCTGGATGAATTCACCGCGCGTTGACGCCTTCTGGGAAATGAGCGGCCCGCTCGAAACCCAGGCCGCCTATCTGCAGCGCCAACTGGACTCTAGCTATTGCTACCCGTTGCTGGGTTGCTTTGACGATCGCCCGTTCGGCTATTTCGAAGTTTATTGGGCGCCGGAGGATCGCATTGGTCGCCACTATCGCTGGCAACCCTTCGATCGTGGGCTGCACATGCTGGTGGGTGAAGAAGACTGCCGCGGTGCGCAGTACATCCGCAGTTGGCTACGCGGCCTGACGCATTATCTGTATCTGGATGAACCACGCACCACTAGGGTGGTCGCCGAGCCGCGTGCCGACAACCAACGCCTGTTCCGTCACCTGCCTGCCGCCGGTTATCACACCCTTAAAGAGTTTGATTTCCCACATAAGCGTTCGCGTTTGATCGTCAATCAGCGTGCCGAATTCTTCCAGGAGACCTGCGTATGATGACCCCGGATTACGCCGACTGGCAGCGCGTTAACCGCCAGATGATCGCCAAGATCCTCGCCGAGCTGGAATACGAGCACGCGCTGCAGGCCGAACATCACGACGGCCAATGGCACATTACGCTGGGCGACGCCCACTACAACTTCGACGCCGAACGCGGTATCTGGGGCTGGCTGCATATCGACCCGACTACGCTGGCCTGCGATCAATTGCCGTTAGCCGCCGACCAAACGCTGCGCCAACTGGCACAGGTGTTGAAGATGGACGATGCGCAGGTTGCAGAACATCTGGAAGACCTGTACGCCACGCTGCGCGGCGATATGCAGTTGCTGTCTGCCCGCCACGGTATGAGTGCGCAGGATCTAATCGCGCTGGACGCCGATGCGCTGCAATGCCTGCTGGCCGGACATCCCAAGTTTATCTTCAACAAAGGTCGTCGCGGTTGGGGCCTGACCGCGCTGCAGCAGTATGCGCCGGAATACCAGGGCCAGTTTCGCCTGCACTGGGTGGCGGCCAAGCGTGGCAGCTTCGTCTGGTGTGCTGATGAAGAATATCCGCTGACCCAGTTGCTTGATAGCGCCATGGACAGCGCCGAACGCCAGCGCTTCGATCGCCGCTGGCGCGAGCTGAAACTGACTCATGACTGGATCCCGGTGCCCCTGCATCCGTGGCAGTGGCAGCAAAAGATCGCGCTGCACTTCCTGCCGCAGTTGGCCGAAGGTGAACTGGTGGAGTTGGGGGAATTTGGTGACAACTATTTGGCGCAGCAATCGTTGCGTACCCTGACCAACATCAGCCGCCGCTCCGCCTTCGACATCAAGCTACCGCTGACCATTTACAACACCTCGTGCTATCGGGGCATTCCTGGCAAGTACATCAGCGCCGGGCCGGCCGCTTCCCGCTGGCTGCAGCAGATCTTTAGCGAAGACAGCACGCTGCGTGCCAGCGGCGCCGAGATCCTGGGTGAACCGGCGGCGGGTTATATGGCCCACCCAACCTACGCATCCCTGAGCAAAGCACCCTATCGCTATCAGGAAATGCTCGGCGTGATCTGGCGTGAGAATCCGTCCTGCTATCTGCAGGAAGGCGAACAGGCCATTTTAATGGCGACGCTGATGGAAACCGACAACCATGGCCAGCCGCTGATCGCCGCCTATATTGATCGCTCCGGCCTGAGCGCTGAAGCCTGGCTGCAACAGATGTTCAGTGTGGTGGTGTTGCCGATGTATCACCTGATGTGCCGCTACGGCGTGGCGCTGATTGCCCACGGACAGAACATCACGCTGGTGATGAAAGACCACGTGCCGCAACACGTGTTGCTTAAAGACTTCCAGGGAGATATGCGCCTGGTGGATAAGGACTTCCCCGAAGCGGCGTCGCTGCCAACAGTGGTGAAGGACGTCACCGTGCGTCTGTCCGCCGACTATCTGATCCATGACTTGCAAACCGGCCATTTCGTCACCGTGCTGCGCTTTATTTCGCCGCTGATGCAAGCCTGCGGAGTCAGTGAAACCCGTTTCTATCAACTGCTGGCAAAGGTGTTGGAAGGCTATATGGCTCAACATCCGGACATGGCAGAACGCTTTGCTCTGTTTGATCTGTTTAAACCACAAATCATTCGCGTGGTGCTCAACCCGGTGAAACTCACCTATTCGGAGCAGGATGGCGGCAGCCGCATGTTGCCAAACTATCTGCAGGATCTGGATAACCCTCTTTACCTGGTCACCAAGGAGTTTGCCCAATGAATCAGCCCCTGGATTTCATCGGCATTGGCGTAGGTCCGTTCAACCTCAGTATTGCCGCACTCGGCAGCGAAATTGCCGGTTTTAACGTGAAGTTTCTCGAGCGCAAACCGCACTTTTCCTGGCACCCCGGCATGATGGTGCCGGATTGCCATATGCAGACCAGTTTCCTCAAGGATCTGGTCAGCGCGGTATCGCCGACCAATCCCTACAGCTTTATTAACTATCTGGTGAAGCGGAAGAAATTTTACCGTTTCCTGACCACCGAGCTGCGCACGGTGTCGCGCGAAGAGTTTGCCGACTACCTCGACTGGGCGGCCAATGGCCTGAAGTCGATCGAGTTCAGTCAGGACATTCAAAGCGTAGATTTTGACGACCAACAGCGGCAATTTGTCGTCACCACCCAGCGCACCACCTACCGGGCACGCCACGTCTGTCTGGGTATCGGCAAACGCATCAAGCTGCCGGACTGCGTGACCGAACAAAACGACCGCTGCTTCCATGCCAGCGAGATGACGTTGCGCAATCCGGATCTGACCGGCAAGCGCGTCACCATCGTCGGCGGCGGCCAGAGCGGTGCCGATCTGTTCCTGAACATCTTCCGCGCCGAGTGGGGCCAGCCGGCGCAGTTGAACTGGATCTCGCGTCGCAATAACTATAACGCCCTGGATGAAGCCGCCTTCGCCAACGAGTATTTCACTCCGGACTACGTTGACAGCTTCTATGGCCTGAATGACAGCGCCAAGCAACGCATGCTGACCGAGCAGAAGATGACCTCTGACGGCATCACCAGCGACTCGCTGTTAGCGATTTACCGGGCGATGTATCACCAATTTGAAGTGCTGCGCGAAAAACCCTGGGCGCACCTGTTACCCAGCCGCTCGCTCGCGGCCATCCAGGCCGCAGGCAATGGCTGGCAGCTAGTGACTCACCACCACCTCGATCAGGGCAAAGAAACCTTCGATACCGATGTGGTGATCTTCGCTACCGGCTATCAGCAGGATCGCCCAGCGTTCCTTGAACCGCTGGCGGACCGCCTGTTAACCACCGCCGATGACCAGTATCGCGTGGCCCCCGACTTCACCCTGGAGTGGGAAGGCCCCAAGGAAAACTGCCTGTTTGCGGTTAACGCCGGCATGCACAGTCACGGCATCGCCGAACCCCAGCTCAGCCTGATGGCCTGGCGTTCGGCGCGTATTCTCAACCGGGCTTTAGGACGCGACCAGTTCGATTTAACGTCCACCCCGGCGGTGATCCAATGGCGCAGCCAGCAACCGGGCACCCCTGCCCGAGCGACACACGCTATGCTCAATTACACCGAGTTTTAATTCTACCTTATAGCTTTCAAGTTGCAGCCAGGCGACAAACTCACTCATCCCCAGGCGCTTACTTTAGTAAGTAACTGGGGTAAATTAGTGCAGGTAACAACGCTGCCGCTTGAAAGATGACGGGTATACACACCAATGATGGGAAACACTGGAAGATAATGATGAAGCGCAAACACCTCTGGGTATTAAATCCTTGTCTGCTGGCGATGATCGCCCCAGCAGCAGCCTGGGCAGAAGAACAAAAAAGCGAAGAACAAATGGTGGTTTCCGCCAGCCGCGCGCACCGTACCGTAGCAGAAATGGCGCAGACTACCTGGGTGATTGAGAGCCAGGAAATTGAGCAACAGGTACAGGGCGGCAAAGAGATCAAGGACATGCTGGCGCAATTGATCCCAGGTATGGACGTCAGCGGTCAGGGCCGTACCAACTACGGCATGAACCTGCGCGGCCGTTCAATGATGGTGATGATCGACGGCGTGCGTTTGAACTCTTCACGCAGCGACAGCCGCCAGCTGGACTCGATCGACCCGTTTAATATCGACCACATTGAAGTGATCTCCGGTGCCACCTCGCTGTACGGCGGCGGCAGCACCGGCGGGTTGATCAACATCGTCACCAAAAAAGGCCAGAAGGAGCAGCAGGTTGAGCTGCAGATCGGCGGAAAAACCGGCTTTGGCGGCCATAACGACCACGACGAAAACGTAGCGGCGGCCGTCAGTGGCGGTAACGATAATGCCTCGGGCCGCCTGTCGGTCTCTTACCAGCGCTACGGCGGTTGGTACGACGGCAAGGGCAATGAAGTCCTGATCGACAATACCCAGACTGGCCTGCAGTATTCCGATCGCCTCGATGTGATGGGTACCGGCACCATTAATATCGACGATCACCAGCAGCTGCAACTGACCACCCAGTATTACAAAAGCCAGTCCGACGGCGACCACGGCCTGTTCCTGGGGGAGAATTTCTCCGCCGTGACCGGCAGCGCCAAAGCTTATAACAGCGGCAACCTGAATTCGGATCGTATTCCTGGCACTGAACGTCACCTGATTAACCTGCAGTACTCCAACACCGATTTCCTCGGTCAGGATCTGGTGGCACAGGTCTATTATCGCGATGAATCGCTGACCTTCTACCCGTTCCCGACGCTGGCAGGCAAAGCACCGAACTACTACGTCAGCAGCATCGGCGCTTCCCAGCAAAAAACCGACTTTTACGGCGGCAAGCTGACGCTGAACAGCAAACCTATCGATGCCCTGACGCTGACCTACGGCATCGACGCCGAGCATGAAACGTTCAATTCCAACCAGCAGTTCTTCAATCTGGCGAAGGCACAGCAATCCGGCGGTATGACGCTGGAGAATGCCTATAACACCGGTCGCTATCCGGGTTACACCACCAGTAATCTGGCCACGTTCATGCAGGCCAGTTACGATATTAACCCGATATTTACCCTAAGCGGCGGTGTGCGTTATCAGTACACTGAAAACAAGATTGATGACTTTGTCGGTTATAGCCAACAGCAGTCCATCGCCACCGGCGGCGCGACCTCAGCGGACGCCATCCCTGGAGGGAAAACCGACTATAACAATGCCCTGTTCAACGCCGGCCTGCTGGCGCACCTGACCGAACGTCAACAGACCTGGGTCAACTTCTCCCAGGGCTACGAGATCCCGGATCCGGGCAAATATTACGGCAACGGCACTTATTCGCTGAACAACGGCCACTATCAGCTGAACAAAAGCGTCAACGTCGGCGATTCCAAGCTGGAAGGCATTAAGGTTAACTCCTATGAGCTCGGCTGGCGCTATACCGGCGACAACCTGCGCACGCAGATCGCCGGCTACTATTCACTGTCCGATAAGAGTATTTCGATCAACAAAACCGACATGACCATTAACGTCAACTCGGACAAACGCCGTATTTACGGGGTGGAAGGCGCGGTCGATTACTTCTTCGAAGACAGCGACTGGAGCGCGGGCACCAACTTTAACTTCATCCGCTCCGAGACCAAGGTCAACGGCGAATGGAAAAAGCTGGTGGTAGATACCGCCAGCCCATCCAAAGTGACTGCCTATGTCGGCTGGGCGCCGGGCGACTGGAACCTGCGCCTGCAGTCACAGCAGACTTTCGACGTGTCGGATGACGGCGATTACACCAAGGCCAGCTCCACTCAGGGCCGCAAAATTGATGGCTACAACACCATCGATTTCCTCGGCAGCTATGCCCTGCCGGTGGGTAAACTCAGCTTCAGCATAGAGAACCTGCTGGACAAGGAATACACCACCGTCTGGGGCCAGCGTGCACCGATCCTTTATAGCCCAACCTACGGCTCACCAGAGCTTTACAGCTATAAAGGCCGTGGACGCACCTTTGGTCTGAACTACTCCGTACTGTTCTGATCCCTGCCTGGGCGCATTTTCGCGCCCAAACAGAATGAAGAAAGGGCCGAAGTGGCCCTTTCTTCATTTCTTGAACGGGTGCTGCGCAACCCAGTGCTCGGCGATATCCTGCCGCCGACAGACCCAAACCCGATCGTGTTGCTCGATATAATCCAGAAAACGCTGCAATGCGCGAAATTTGCCAGGACGCCCCAGCAAGCGGCAATGCATACCTACTGACAGCATCTTCGGCGACTCTGCCCCTTCGGCGTACAGCACGTCAAAGCTGTCTTTCAGATAAGTAAAGAACTGCTCACCGGTGTTAAAACCCTGCGGCGAGGCAAAGCGCATGTCGTTAGCTTCTAGCGTATAGGGCACGATCAAATGCGGTTTCTTCTCGCCATTGGCGCACTGCACTTCGGTCCAGAACGGCAGATCATCACCATAATAATCACTGTCGTACAACAGGCCCCCTTGATCCACCACCAACCTGCGGGTGTTTGGACTGTCGCGGCCGGTATACCAGCCAAGTGGTGCCTTGCCGAACAGATCGCGCAATACGGTGATCGCCTGTTGCATATGCTGCCGTTCGGTCGCTTCATCCATATGTTGATAGTGGATCCAGCGCCAGCCGTGACTAACTACGTCGTAATCAGCATTTTTTATCGCTTCAACCACTAACGGATTACGCGCCAGCGCCATCGCCACGCCAAATACCGTCAGAGGCAGACCACGACGCTGAAACTCATGATGAATGCGCCAGAAACCAGCACGTGAACCATATTCGTACAGGGAATCCATCGACATGTGCCGTTCGGGATAGCTGGCAGCACCAATGATATCGGAAAGAAATTGTTCAGAACCGGCGTCGCCGTGCAGCACGTTATTTTCCGCGCCTTCTTCGTAGTTGAGAACAAACTGCACCGCGATTCGTGCCTGACCAGGCCAACCCGCGTGCGGCGGACGGCCACCGTAGCCGATTAAATCTCTGGGATAATCTTTATTGAACTGATACTCATTCATTGCAGTTTCCCTTTTCTGATTACCCGTTAAAACTGCTGAACATGCCGGATAAGCGTTTTGCCTGCGGAAAATCCAGATCGCCGTGTTTGCTGGTACTCAGACCTAGCACATGCAACGACTCGATCATTTTCACCGCCGCGCTGACGCCGTCAATCACCGGGATGCCCAAATCCTGCGTCAGTTCACGCGCCAAATCGGCCATGCCGCCGCAGCCAAGTACAATCGCCCCGCTACCGTCCTGTTGTTTTGCCTGAATACACCGCTCACGCACCTTTTGTTGCGCCAAGCCGGTGCCGTCTTCCAGTGCCAGCACCGGCAGGTCGATCGCATGCAGTGCGGCACAGTGGCGCTCAAAGCCATATTGATGCAGTAAATGCCGCGCAATAATCAACGTACGCGGCAGGGTGGTGACAATGGAAAAACGCGTCGCCACCAGCGTCGCCATATGCATAGCCGCCTCGGCGATACCAATCACCGGCCGGTTTGCCAACTCCCGCGCTGCCAGCAACCCCGGATCGCCAAAACAGGCAATGACATGGCCGCTGACGCCCGCCTCCCGCCCCAACTTCACCTGTTGCAATACGCCGATGGCAGCAATGGCCTCGTCAAAATGTCCTTCTATTGAAGCCGCTCCCTCTTGTGAGCAGACCGCCAGTATCTCGGTTCCCAGCGCAGCCACCGATCGTGCAGTGGCAGCCATGGCTTCGGTCATGGTCTGGCTGGTGTTCGGATTGATCAGTTGAATTTTAATCAAAATACCCACCGTTCCTGATTACGCATCAGACGTTGTGCACCATACTCGGGCATTTTCACCTCCCTCTGCACTGCACCAAAGCGCGGCGTTACCTTCAACTCCATGATGAAAATAAAAATATGCCGCCCACCTTCAGTCGTTTGAATGCCCATTGTCATGCTCCTCCTCCTGGGTTAGGCACATTAAACATAGCCAGAAATATCGAGTTGGTCTGGATCCTGCAAAGCCTCTGCTAACCACCGTTGCTAAAAACGTTCGAATGCCATTTCGAGAGGAGCAGGATTTATGCCAATCCCTAATGAAAATTACAGTCCCAAGCTGTGTAACGACGACCTGGCACCCACGCGTGACCAGAACTGGAGCTGGTACAATATCTTTTCTTTCTGGATGTCCGATGTACACAGCATGGGCGGTTATGTGGTGGCCGCCAGCTTCTTCGCCCTCGGCCTGTCTAGCTGGCAGGTATTGATTTGCCTGTTGGTGGGAATTTGCATCGTGCAGTTTTGCGCCAACCTGGTAGCCAAACCCAGCCAGCTCGGCGGTGTGCCCTACGCCGTTTTAAGCCGTCAGGCGTTTGGCGTGTTTGGGGCCAATATTCCAGCGGTGATCCGTGGCATGATCGCCTTCGCCTGGTATGGCATCCAAACCTATCTGGCCTCCAACGCGTTGATGCTGACGCTGCTGAAATTCTTCCCGTCGCTGGAACCAATGACCCAGCCACATTTCCTCGGGCTGTCACAGCTGGGTTGGGTCTGTTACATCATCATGTGGCTATTGCAGGCGATGGTGTTCTGGCACGGCATGCAAGCCATTAAGCGTTTTATCGATATCGCCGGCCCGGCCGTTTACGTGGTGATGTTCGCACTCGCGGGCTGGATTGTTTACCGTGTCGGTTTCTCCAACCTTTCACTCACTCTCGCAAGTAAAAACCTGAGCACCGGTGAGCAAGGCTGGCTGATGCTGACCGCCACCGCGCTGGTGGTGTCCTATTTTTCTGGGCCGTTGCTTAACTTCGGCGACTTTACCCGCTACGGTAAAAGCCTTGCCGAAGTGCAACGCGGCAACCGTTGGGGTTTACCCTTCAACTATCTGTTGTTCTCGCTGGTAACCGTAGTGATCGTTTCTGGTACCCTACCGCTGTTCGGGCAGCTCATTACCGACCCGATCGAAACCGTCACCCGCCTCGACAACGACATCGCCGTCGCCCTTGGCTTGCTGACCATGATTGTCGCCACTATCGGTATTAATATCGTGGCCAACTTTGTGTCGCCAGCGTTTGATTTTTCCAATTGCTCGCCACAAAAGATAAGCTTTCGCACCGGTGGGATGATCGCCGCCGTTGGCTCATTCCTGCTGACGCCGTGGAATTTGTTCCAGTCCCCCGAACTGATTCATTACACGCTGGACGTACTGGCAGCCTTTATCGGCCCACTGTTCGGCATTCTGTTGGTAGACTTTTACATCATCAAGCGCGGTGAACTGCACGTCGATGACCTGTATAACGCCACGCCAAACGGCCGTTATTGGTACAAGAATGGGTTCAACCCGAATGCGATTTGGGCTTTGGTGCCGTCGGTGATTATCGGGCTGGCGATCAGTTTCACGCCGGGCCTGCATCAGGTTGCGAATTTCAGTTGGTTTATTGGTGCAGCACTGGGTGGGGGATGTTATCGAATTATTGCCCGCCGCGAATGGGCGGCCAATCAGGTGGTAACCTTTGCCAGGGCAGAATTGAGCAAAGATTAAAACAACGAAGCCCTGAGTTATTGCTAACTCAGGGCTTCTTAATGTTGGCGGAACGGACGGGGCTCGAACCCGCGACCCCCTGCGTGACAGGCAGGTATTCTAACCAACTGAACTACCGCTCCGCGCCGTTCTTCTCTTTCGAGAGGAACGAGGCGCATATTACGGTTGAGCCACTATGACGTCAATGCCTTTTTCTTACCAAATGAACCGTTTGCACAGTTTTTCAACTAACAGGTTCAAAAGACTATCTGCCCGGATTAAAACCGCGTTATTCCGCCTCAGTACGCCACAGGCAACTGCCGCCCTTTTTCGCCACTAAATCCAGACGCGCTTCATGGGCCACCACTTCTTCATCGCTGGCATAGACCACTTTCATCGTCGTCGCCGGGCGCACAATGCGCTGAATGTCCTGTGTTGAATTACTATTTTGCGTATCGCCTTCCATCTGGAAGGCCATCGAGGTCTGACCGCCGGTCATCGCCAGATAGACTTCCGCCAGGATCTCGGCATCGAGCAAGGCGCCGTGCAGCGTACGCTTGCTGTTGTCTATCTCGTAACGGCTGCACAGGGCGTCGAGGTTGTTGCGCTTGCCCGGGAACAGGCGGCGCGCCATTAACAGGCTGTCGGTGATGGTACAGAAGGTATCTGTCTTCGGAATACCCTGCTGCAGCATGCGGAATTCGTGATCCATAAAGCCGATGTCGAACGCCGCGTTATGAATGACTAACTCGCCGCCGCGGATAAAGTCGATAAACTCATCGGCAATCTGGGCAAAGGTCGGTTTATCCGCCAGGAACTCATCGCTGATGCCGTGAACCCCATAGGCCTCAGGATCCACCAGCCGATCCGGCTTGATGTAGACGTGGTAGTGACGACCGGTTGGGCGGCGGTTAATCACCTCCAGCGCACCAATTTCAATAATGCGGTGGCCTTCGTAATGTACCCCGAGTTTATTCATACCGGTGGTTTCGGTATCGAGGACAATCTGTCTGGTGGTTGTAGAGTTCATATTGCAGTGCTCGCAGCGCTTGTTTATGTCAGACTTGGCTTTTATAAAACTGATAGGAAGAGTCTACCAGAGATGCTCAAACAGGTAGAAATTTTCACCGACGGCTCCTGCCTTGGCAACCCGGGCCCCGGTGGTTATGGTGCAATACTGCGCTATAAGCAGACTGAAAAAACCTTCAGCGCGGGCTTCCGCCTGACCACCAATAACCGTATGGAGATGATGGCGGCGATTGTCGCGCTGGAAGCTCTGACTACGCCCTGCGAAGTGACCCTGAGCACCGACAGCCAGTATGTACGCCAGGGCATTACCACCTGGATCCACAACTGGAAAAAACGCGGCTGGAAAACGGCCGACAAAAAACCGGTCAAGAATGTCGATTTATGGCAGCGGTTGGATTTGGCCATTCAACGCCATACTGTGAAATGGGAATGGGTCAAAGGCCACGCCGGCCATCCGGAAAACGAACGCTGTGACGTGCTTGCGCGTGATGCGGCCGGCAACCCAACCCAGGATGATGTCGGTTACAAACCGGAGAGTTAAGGAAGTTTGCGATAACTCTTGGTCGCGCCGACGGCGCGGCTGAGAGCGGGTTTTCTCGCACCGAATTTCATCGGCGTTGGCGTCAGCGGCAAGGTGCGTTTACGCGCCACAATCACGCTCATGCAGCCCAATGCCGGCAAATGGGTACATAAAAATTTCCCGCCTTTACGCTGCCACGGCAACACGTGAAAACGCGACTGATGCAGTACTTCATAATTCAGCAGGCTCAGCCAGTCCAGCAGACGCATTTGGGTGAACATACGACTGGCATAAGGTTGACGGTGACGTAACCCTGGCACCAGCTTACCCAATCCCAATAAACTGAACGGATTGAAGCTGCTGATCACCAGCCAGCCGTCGTCGATCAACACGCGATCAACCTCTCGCAGCATCCGGTGCGGGTCGTCAGCATAGGACAGCGTATGCGCCAACAGGCAGGCATCGACCGACTTGGCAGCAAAGGGGAGCTGGTAGGCATCCGCGATCACCTGTAGGTTCGGCCCCTCCAGGGCTACATTTACCTGATGAGAAATGGCGCATTTGTCGGTCGCCAGACTGGCACTGAGATTTCCGAGCTTTAACAGGTGGAAACCAAACAGCTTCGACCACCAGGGTTGCAACTGCCGCTCGAGCGCCTCACGATAGTATTCCCCCCACGGCAACTCAGCCCAGGACTGTGGGCCGGTGAGCTTTTGTAGAGTATGGGCTGGTTTCATGATTTATTATCTTCTTTCAAGCCGTTGCCAACGAGAGGTCCAACATGAATCTTATCAGCATTCCCGCCTTCCAGGACAATTACATTTGGTTATTGGATAACCAGCAGGGGCATTGCATTATCGTCGATCCCGGTGAAGCGCAGCCGGTATTGGCAGCTCTGGAGCGCCTGAATCTGACACCTGACGCAATTCTGCTGACCCATCATCATCACGATCACGTTGGCGGCGTAGCGCAAATTGTGGCGCGTTATTCCGGGCTGAATGTCTATGGGCCGCAGGAAACTGCCGACAAGGGAGCCGACCACATCGTTCATGACGGCGAAACCATAGAAATTAACGGCCAAGAATTCGCCACAATCGCGGTTCCCGGACATACCTTGGGCCATGTAGCATTCTATAGCGCACCTTATCTGTTTTGCGGAGACACTATTTTCTCTGCCGGCTGCGGAAAACTTTTTGAAGGAACCGCAGAGCAAATGTTCAACTCATTTCAACAGCTCGCGCAACTTCCCGATAACACCCTAATTTGTTGCGCGCATGAATATACGCTTTCAAATCTTAAGTTTGCGCGCGCTATTTTGCCGGAAGATCGACAGATTGAAACATATCAGCAACAAGTTGAGGCGTTACGGACAAAAGGCCAACCCAGCGTCCCCACCCAGCTACAATTAGAGCGTAAAATTAACCTATTTTTACGCTGTCATGACACTGATTTACAAAGAGAATTAGGCTTTCACACACCACCAAAGCACCTTCATTCAGTTTTTTCCGAATTACGCCTGCGTAAAGACAACTTCTGAGCTTTTAGTTGTGTTGTTTGGCGAAGCCAAGTATGATTGCTCGTCTTTTAAGCAACTATATTGACACACACATGAAGGCTAAAGCGATATTTATCGCCTCAGTCTTGCTAGTGGGGTGCCAGTCGTCCAGGCAGGACGCACCGGCCCCAGAACAGCATGCACAGAGTTTGTCTTCGGCAGGTCAAGAAGGTGAAGCAGGAGAGTACACAGCGAATGGTCGAGCGAGCTCGGCGCGGTGGCTAGATAACAATAGTGGTGCCGCGCAACAGAACCTGTGGAACTTCATTAGCGACGAGCTGAAGATGGAGGTTCCGGAAAATTCCCGGATCCGTGAGCAAAAAAGAAAGTACCTAAAAAGTAAGAGCTATCTCCACGATGTAACATTACGGGCAGAGCCGTACATGTACTGGATAGTCGGGCAGATTAAGAAACGCAATATGCCGATGGAACTGGTACTGCTACCCATAGTGGAGAGCGCTTTTGACCCCCACGCCACGTCAAGTGCCAACGCCGCAGGGCTATGGCAAATCGTGCCGCAAACGGGTCGGAATTATGGTTTGAAAAACAACCAGTGGTATGACGGGCGACGCGATGTCGTGGCCTCGACAACTGCTGCGCTTGATATGATGCAGTATTTGAACCGCATGTTTAACGGTGACTGGTTACTGACCGTTGCCGCTTATAACAGTGGGGAAGGCCGTGTCATGCAGGCGGTTAAGGCGAATAAACGCAAGGGTAAGCCAACCAATTTCTGGGCATTGTCGCTTCCACGTGAAACGTCAATTTATGTCCCGAAAATGCTGGCGCTGAGCGACATCATTAAAAACAGCAAGAAGTACGGTATCAATCTGCCTAAGACTGATAACACCCGTGCTCTGGCGCGTATTGATGTTGGACAGCAAATACAGTTAACTCAGGCGGCTGAGATGGCTGGGCTTTCACTGACCAAGATGAAAGCTTACAACCCAGGCTATAAAAAAGGCGTTACGGCACCCAACGGGCCCCATTATATTATGGTTCCCAAAGGTCATGCCGATCAGCTGAAAGACTCGTTGGCCGATGGCCAGATCGCAGTGACTCGACCAACCACTCAGTTGGCGAAAAACAGCGGTTTGACTGGTGGCAGCTCGTATAAAGTGCGCTCCGGCGACACGGTATCGGGCATTGCCAAGCGGTTGAATATCAAGTCCAGCGATTTGCAGAGTTGGAACAATTTGCGCGCCAAGAGCACGCTAAAAGTTGGGCAAACCCTGCAAGTGGCCAGTAATACCGGCAGTAACAGCAGCATCACCTACAAGGTTCGTAAAGGTGATTCGCTTGCCAGTATTGCACGTCGTCACGGCGTCGATATTAACGACGTGATGCGTTGGAACTCAAAGCTTGCCAAAGCCAACAGCAACCTGCAACCGGGTCTGAAATTGACCTTGTTTGTCAGCGATAAAACGTCGCCGGATACCTAAATTTTCGGCACAAAAAAGCACCCTTCGGGGTGCTTTTTTATTGTCTGAATACGGAGCCAACATTACCAGTGCGGCTTGTCGGCCTCTGGGTGAAATTCCACCAACAGCGGATTATGATCCGATGCACTGGTCACCAACACCGAAGCTTCTGCTACCCCCAGATTGCGATAAAACACAAAGTCCAGTGGGCGACCAAAAGCCTTGCGGCGGTGATCGTCGGTAAAGTTCACCTCACGCAGCGCCATATCACTGGCAAACCGGTATAGCGCATTAATTCGTTTACGACTCCAAGCGTTAAAATCCCCGGCCATGATCACCGGCCCCTGGTGATTGGCAATCTGCTCACCAATCGGCCCCAGTTGTTTACTGTAGACGTCCACGCCCAGGCTGAAATTCACCGCATGGATATTCACCACCATCAAAAGCTGACCGTTAAACAACGGGTAGACGGTAATCAGCGCCGACTTGGACAGCCGCAGCAATGGTTCACGTTCACGCAGTGGGCAACAATAGACCGGATGCGCCGCCGCCAGCGTCATTACGCCGGAAGGATGCTGAGGTAACACAAATGCCGGCACCTGATCGGCAGCCAGATAGTTTGACGTGGCAAAGCTCACCAGCTCAGGCGTGGTTTGCGCCTCCTGCAACAGCACCAGTTGCGCATCCTTGCCATAACTTTTCAGCACCGAAAGCCAATCGGCCCTCTGCTGTTTAAAGATATTCCACACCATCACCCGTAATGCGCCGGACGTAGGCAATGCAGCCCCAGGCGGCAGCGGTTGGTTGATGGCGCCAGGGAAAATTCGCTCAACTGGTTGACCTGCAACATACCTCATTGCATAAGTTCGTTTCGGCACGCTATTCGCCCATTTCCCATTAGGATAAAACTGGCAGTGACATTCCCGCCAACAATGAATTAATTATACGCCTGCCCTCGGCTGACGGCATGGCTTTTAGGGGTTATACCCTTTCAGTTATAGGGGCGTGATGCAGGGATTTCAATATTCTGACAGTATATGTGTGTAAAGGTTGGCGGCGCCGTGTCATAAATGCGAAAAGGCCCGCAAAATGCGGGCCTGAAAAGAGAAAGCGCTACGGATTAGACCAATTGCGGCCGATATTTCTTATCCAGCCGTCCACTTAGGCCAACCAACAATAGAGCCATCAGCACAATCAAAGCACCAATCCACGGAGTTTGTGCCAATCCCAAAGTGGCTACCGTTTGCCCACCAATCACCGAACCCAGCGCAATGCCCACGTTGAAAGCCGCAATGTTCAGGCCGGAAGCCACATCCACCGCGTTTGGCGTGTACTGTTCGGCTTTCTGTACCACATACACCTGCAGACCTGGAACGTTACCGAAGGCAAACACTCCCATAACGATCACCGTCAGCAACGCGGCAATGCTGTGGTTGGCGGTGAATTGAAACACCAGCAGCAAAACGGCCAGCGCGGCAAAAATAAAGCTGAGTGCGCGTACCGCCCCGTGACGATCCGCCAGTTTTCCGCCCCAAATGTTGCCAATCGCCACGGCAATGCCGTAGGCCAACAGGATCCAGCTTACTGCCGGGGCTGAGAAACCCGCCAGTTCCTGCATCATCGGTGCCAGGAAGGTGAAAGTCGTGAACACGCCGCCATAACCCAGTGCAGTAATGGCGTAAATCAACAACAGGCGAGGATGGGTCAGCACTTTAAACTGTTCCTTAATACTGGCGCTGGCCTGATTTTTAATGTTGTTTGGCACCAAAATAACGCTGGCTACGGTGGCGATTACCCCAATCAGTGATACTGCCAGGAAGGTTTCACGCCAGCCAAAGTGCTGGCCGATAAAGGTCCCCAATGGCACCCCTGTCACCAGCGCCACGGTCAGGCCACCAAACATGATGGCGATCGCCGAAGCGGCCTTCTCTTTCGCGACCAGGCTGGTCGCAATGGTAGAACCGATTGAGAAGAAGACCCCGTGAGCCAGGCCAGTCAGCAAACGGGCCACCACCAGCGTCCCATAACCAGGCGACTGCCAGGCCAATAAGTTACCGAGAGTGAACAGCACCATCAGGCTAATCAGCAGCAACTTACGTGGCACGCAACCGGTTAAGGCTGTCAGCACCGGTGCGCCGATGGCCACGCCGATAGCATAGATGGTCACCAGCAGCCCGGCAGAAGGCACGGTCACCCCCAGCTGTTCTGCGATAGTCGGGATAAGTCCGACAATTACGAACTCCGTGGTGCCGATAGCAAAGGCACTGATGGTCAATGCAAGTAATGCGAGAGGCATCTTTTTACTCCAAATAGCATTCAGGTTGATGGCGGCTATTATCGACCCGTGCTTAAATGATAAAAATGCTCAAAATATCAAATTAATTTTGCCAAAGGAGCAACAGTGAAAGCGAATTCTGATGAGTTAATTACCTTTGTCACGGTGGTGGAAAGCGGCAGCTTCAGCCGGGCAGCAGAACAACTTAATCAGGCCAATTCGGTGGTCAGCCGCACGGTCAAGAAGCTGGAAGCCAAGCTGGGCGTGACGTTGCTCAACCGCACTACGCGCCAGATCAGTCTGACGCAGGAAGGGGAAAACTATTTCCGTCAGGTGCAGAAGGTCCTAAGTGATATGGCTGCGGCGGAGAATGCGCTGATGGAGAGCCGTCAGCGTCCGCAGGGGCTATTACGCGTCGATGCCGCCACGCCAGTCGTGCTGCACGTATTAACGCCGTTGGTGGCGAAATTTAGGGCCCTGTACCCGGAAATGTCGCTGTCACTGGTGTCGTCAGAGAACTTTATTAATCTGATTGAGCGTAAGGTGGATATTGCCATCCGCGTCGGTGAGTTGACCGACTCCAGCCTGAAGGCACGCAAACTGATGACCAGTTATCGACGCGTGCTGGCCTCCCCTGCCTATTTGGCACAATACGGTATGCCACAAAAGGTGGAAGACCTGGCGCAACACTGCTGCATCGGTTTTAACGATCTGCCTAGTTTGAATCGCTGGCCACTGGCTTGTGCCGATGGTCGCCAATTGGAAATCACCCCAGGCCTGACCACCAACAGTGGTGAAACTCAGCGTCACTTGTGCCTGCATGGCAACGGCATTGCCTGCCTGTCCGATTTTATGATTAGCGCAGACATCGAGCGGGGCGATCTGGTGCCTGTTTTGGTGGAGGAGACGCTGCCGGTCGCCATGCCAATCAATGCGGTGTATTACAGCGACAGTGCCGTCAGCAACCGCCTGCGCAGCTTTATCGATTTTATCAGTGAGCAATTGGCGTAAAAAAAGCGCCCGTTTGGGCGCCCCAATGCATAAATGAGAAAGAATCAATCCCAGTTCGGTGCCAGGCCTTCCGGGCTGACCAGGCGGCCATTGTTTTCCAGCTTGGCAATTTCTGCCATTTCCTCACTGCTTAACGTCAGCTGCTGCGCCAATAGGTTGCTCACCAGGTTTTCACGTTTGGTCGATGATGGGATCACCGCGTAACCCAGCTGTAGCGCCCAGGCCAGAATAACCTGTGCCGGAGTGGCATTGCGGCGTGCCGCAATCGCCTTGATGGTCTCGTCCTTCAGCGCCTGGCCATAGGCCAGCGTCATGTAGGAAGTGATGGCAATGCCGTGCTGCTGGGCAAACTCCACCACTTTGCGGTTTTGCAGGTAGGGCGAAAGCTCAATCTGGTTTGTGGCGATCTGCTCTGCCCCAACAGCGTCAATCGCTTGCTGCATCAGATCCAGAGTGAAATTGGAAACTCCAATCTGGCGCGTCAGGCCTAATTTTTTCGCCTCCGCCAGTTCGGCCATAAACTCGGCAACAGGAACTTCGTCGTTCGGCGAAGGCCAGTGAATCAGGGTCAGATCAACATAGCCGGTTTGCAACTTGCTTAGGCTCTCTTGCAGGCTCGGGATCAGCTTGCCTTTCGCCAAATTGGCGATCCAGATCTTGGTGGTGATAAACAGCTCTTCACGCGGTACGCCGCTGGCGGCAATCGCCTGCCCCACCGCCGCTTCGTTTTCATAGATTTGTGCCGTATCGATCGCGCGGTATCCCAGCTCAAGTGCCGTAGTGACCGAGTCGATCACCACCTGATCCTGGAGACGGAAGGTGCCTAAACCAAATGCAGGGATGCTCATAATTTTATTCTCTCATTAGGATGTTGATGCGATATGGGAGGATTATGGCAACTGTTTTGTTGATCAAAAACGCCCTATTGTGCATAAGACTTTTGATTAGATAGCAACAATTGCCGGAGGAAAACCTCCGGCAGTGCAAGATTACGCCCAACGGCGCAGGATCAGTGAAGTATTGATGCCGCCGAAAGCGAAGTTATTCGACTGCACAAACTCGGTATCAATCTGACGATAGCCGCCCATGATGTAGTCCAGATCGCCACAGGCGCTGTCCGGTTCGCTGAGGTTGATGGTAGGGGCGAAGCCGCCTTCGCGCATCATCTCCAACGTCATCCAGGCTTCCAACGCACCACAGGCGCCCAACGTATGGCCAAAATAACTTTTCAGCGAGGAGATCGGCGTTCGATTGCCGAAAATCGCCGCCGTTGCCTGACTTTCCGCGATATCGCCACGATCGGTGGCCGTGCCGTGAGCACTGATATAGCCGATATCGCTGCTCGCCAGCCCAGAGGCCTTCAGCGCCTGCTGCATGCAAATCTGCATGGTTTCCTGCTGCGGCTGGGTAATATGTGCCGCATCGCAGTTGGTGGCAAAGCTGATAATCTCGCCATAAATGGTGGCACCACGCGCCAGCGCGTGCTCCAACGACTCCAGGATAAGCGTACCTGCCCCTTCGCCAATCACTAACCCATCACGTTGACGGTCAAACGGACGTGGCGAAAACTCGGGGCAATCGTTCTGCTGGCTGGTGGCAAACAACGTGTCGAACACCGCCGCCTCTGAAGGGCACAGCTCTTCGGCTCCACCCGCCACCATCACTGTCTGATAGCCGTGGCGAATGCTTTCGTAAGCGTAGCCAATCGCCTGACTGCCCGAGGTGCAGGCGCTGGAAGTCGGGATCACTCGGCCCCGCAGGCCGAAGAACAGGCCAGTGTTTACCGCCGCGGTATGAGGCATCATCTGCACATAGGTGGTGCCGGTAATATTGCCGGTGTGCTTCTCGGTGAGCATGGTGGCAAATTCACTGACCGGCTTGGTGCTGCCGGTCGAAGAACCGTAGGCAATACCAGTCTCACCGTTAGTCAGCACCTTCTCGCCCAGCAACCCGGCCTTTTCGAGCGCCAGTTCCGTCGCGCGGGTCGCCAACAGCGAAACGCGGCCCATGGAACGAATACGCTTGCGCGTATAGTGATCCGGCAGTACGAAATTCTCGATCGGGGCACCGAGATGGGTGTTCAACCCCTGATATTCTTCCCATTGCGTCATGTAACGCACCGCATTCTTGCCCTGCTTCAACCGGCTGGACACCTCTGTCCAGCTATTGCCGAACGCCGTAACGCCCGCCATGCCTGTGACGACCACTCGTTGCGTCATACCATTCCTCCATTAATGGAAATGACCTGCCGCGTTACATAGCCGGCGATATCCGACATCAGGTAGCTGGCCAGCCCGGCCACCTCTTCCGCCGAACCCATACGCTTAAGCGGGATTGCCCGCATCGCTTCATCCAGCGCCGCCGGCTCCATGTCGATCATGCCGGTGTCAATCAGCCCAGGAGCGATGCAGTTAACGGTAATTTTGCGTTTCGCCAGCTCAATCGCCAGTGCCTTGCAGGCGCCGATCACCCCGGCCTTGGCCGCACTGTAGTTTACCTGTCCACGGTTGCCAATGACGCCCGACACCGACGACAGCGCGATGATCCGCCCACCTTTGCGCAGGCCAATCATCGGCATCACGCAGGGATGCAGCACGTTGTAGAAGCTGTCGAGATTGGTGTGGATCACGCCATCCCAATCGTCTTCGCTCAGCGCCGGGAAAGCGCCATCGCGGGTAATGCCGGCATTGTTCACCACGCCATAATAGGCACCGTGGGTGGCAATATCCTGCTCCAGCGCCGCACGGCACTGGCTACGATGGCTGATATCAAACTGAATCAATCGCCCTTGCCCGCCAGCACTGACAATTTGCTGCAAGGTGTGTTCTGCCCCGGTCTTATCGCTGTGGTAGTGGACTACAATCAAAAAGCCATCGGCAGCCAGGCGGCAGGCAATAGCCTGACCAATCCCTTTGCTGGCGCCGGTGACTAAAACGGAACGCATCATGCGTCTCCCCTTAAGGTCGTCAATTGAATGATTTCTTGTTGATCAGGCTGGTAGGTGTTCAGCCTGCCCTGTGCGATGCACACATTATCGATACTGATTTCACACTCAAAATTGGCCAGCTTTTCGTCTTTCAACAGTTGCTGCACGCTAACCAACAGTTTACTCCCGGCAGGAAAAGCCGGTAACTCGCAGTGAATCGCCCGCCCGCCCAGCAACATGCCAAGCTGCGGCGTCTTGGCACTCTGACGGCCATGCCAGCCACTCCAGACGCCAATCGCCTGTGCCATCAACTCAATACCATACCAACCCGGCAGTGCGCCTTGTGCGTCAAGAAACGGTGCCAGCACGCCGTCGCTACTCACCGTGACGGCGCATTGGGCATGCTCTTCCCCCACTTCAAGCACCTGCTCCAGCAGCACCATGGGAGAGGCATGGGGTAGGTAGTGTTCGGCAGCATAATAACGATTCATCGGGCATCCCCCAGCAGCAGACAAGCATTGTTACCGCCAAAGGCGAACGAATTGGACAAAATCGCACGCAGCCCCAGCGGTTGTGGCTGGCAAACCAAACCGATCGGTGCCAGTTCGGCATCGCGCGGCACGCGGCTGAAATCTTGCTGTGGCAGCGGCAACGGCTGAGTCAGCAATAGCCAACTCAACGCCGCCTCCACCGCACCGGCCGCACCCAGCGTGTGCCCGGTAAGATGCTTGGTCGAACTGCACGGTGTCCGCTCGCCAAACAGGCGATTGATTACCTGCGCTTCAACCTGATCGTTCAGCCGCGTAGCGGTGCCGTGCAGATTAATATAACCAATTTGCCCGGCATTGAGACCTGCCTGCCGTAGCGCCATGCTGATGGCCCGTTCAGCCCCCTCACCGGCGGGATGCGGTGCTGACATATGCCAGGCATCAGATGACTCGCCAACGCCCAACAACGCCACCGGCGCAGGTTCCCGCGTCAGCAGCATCAACGCCGCTGCCTCGCCGATATTAATGCCACTGCGCCCGACCGCAAACGGCGTGCAACGTTGTGAGGACAGTGACTCCAGGCTGTTGAAACCGTTAATGGGCATTTGGCACAGGCTGTCGGCACCGCCGACAATCGCCGCATCCACCAGCCCAGCGTCGATCAGCCGCTTACCGCTGATGATGGCTCGCGCGCTGGAGGAACAGGCCGTAGACAGGGTATAGGCCGGGCCACGGGTCGCGAGAAAAGCGCTAAGAAACAGCCCCGGATCGCCCAGCTCCTGCTGCTGATAGTCATAACCCGGTGGCCACTGTCCCGTCTGATACTGCTGCAACGCCAGCTCGCCTTCATGGATACCGGAGGTACTGGTGCCCATAATCACCGCGACACGATCCGCACCGTAGCGGGCGATGGCTGCACGAACTGGCGTGTCGATCTGCGCCAGTGCCGCCAACAGCAGGCGGTTATTGCGCGAGTTATGCCGTTTGAGAAGTTCAGGAATGACGGGCAGCTCACCCTGTACATTACCGAACCAGGAAGGTTCCCCGTCCAGCAGCCACTGCGTCTGCTGCTGCATGCCGGGCGACACGCCAAGCGCTAGATTTTCCGCGATCTGCGACAGGCTGCTGCCCAACGCATTCACCATCCCTACGGCGGAGAAATAGATCATTATTCGTTCCCCAGCGTTTGAATGATGATCCGGTAATGGAAGGCGGATTGAGCGATCGACACCGGTTCTCGCCTTCCGTCCATCTGCTGGTAACGGATTTCATTGATCACCGCCCCATACTCGTCATACAAGCGACGCACCAGCGTCTGGTCTTCCAGTCGCCACCCTGCTGGCAGCAAGGGTTGCCAGTCCTTCACCGGCCAGTAGCTCAACATGATATCCGCCAGCACCTGGCTGGCTGGCGGCAGTTCTCCCACCTTGATCAATTGTTCGGTGTGGATCCCCTGACGATCGTAGGTCAGGTTAAACAGACGGATACCGAGCGGCGACATGCCCACCAGTTGCAAGCGCTGGCCGTCGGCATTGAGCAGCACCAGCATCGAATGTTGCTGCCCTTTCACTTCGGCGGTCAGCAACTGTTGCTGATTAATCGGCTGAGCCAGCGCAGGAGGAGGTAAGGTCACCTGCGTACCGGGTTTTAGCCACGCCTGTGGCAGCGTCGGATCCTGCGAACCGGCGCAGCCGGCCAGCACGACAATCCACATTAACAGCACCATTCGTAAGCCGCGCATCAGGCTTTTCCTCTTTTTCTTTTCGTTACTAACGTCAGCGGTGCCAATAAAAATGCCACGGCAATTCCGCTGCTCAATACGATACCAAAACTGCTGATGGCCTGAGTGTGGCTCAGTACCAGCATGCCGAACGTCAGTTGGGTAGTGAATACCGCCATAAAAATGGCGAACATCGAGGTGGTCGGCGTGCCCCGGGGATTGGTAAAGAACAACGTATAGTTGATGCCGATCCCCAAAACCAGCACCAGCGCCAACAGCGAGAACAGGTTCAGCGTATGGCCGCTCAGTGCCAATACCGCAATGCCGCTGCCCAGTGACAGCAGCGTTGGCACCATGCAGCGCAGACCGTGACGCAGACCAAAACGCCACAGGTAAATCAGCGCAATCGCTGCAACCGACAATGCCAACAGATAAGAAAGATACAGGCGGTATTGACCAAACAGGTCACTGAACTCGGTTTTCCGATCGATCCAACCGGTGCCGGGAACCTGCTCCGCCAATGTCTTCATTGCCGCACTGTTCTTCACGCCGTTAACGGGCACCAGCGCCGCACTGCGTCCATCGGGCAACGTCAGCCACAGCAGACGCCAACCCTCACTAACCACGCTACCCAGCCACTGCTGCGGGCTCACCCATTCAGGCGTTAAATCTGGTGTACTCAGTACCAACTCTGCCTGCTGCAGGTTGTTCATCACCTGCGGCGCCACGCGCTGCAATAAAGCGATGTTTTCTTGCTGGCGCTGGAGAGAAGGCAGAGGCAACAGTCGATAATCCGCCAGCACACCTTGTCGTTTGGCCTCAGCCAGTTTGGGTTGCAACAGCTCGATACGTTGCAACAACTGCTCGGCATGAGCGCCGTAGACCACCAGCCACTTCTGATCGTTATGTTGGCCCGTCAGTGCGGCGATACGCTGCTCTTGCTGCTGTAACGCCGCAGGTAATGCCTGCAGTTGACCAATATCGTCATCTACCTTCAACTGGCTGAACCCCGCGACCACCAGCAACAGCACCGCGCCGGGCAACCCATAACGCAACAGCGGCCGATGGCGCCAGGCATGCAGCCAATTCAGGATCAGCGTTAATCCCGGTGCCGGGCGTACCGGCAACCGTCGCGACAATTGCGGGTACCAGCAAATAACGGTAATGCAGGCGGCGCTCAATCCGGCAGCGGCAAATACCGCCAACTGCTGCAAACCGGGGAACGGCGCAATCAACAGCGCCAGGTAGGCCACTACGGTGGTCAGCAACGCCATCGATAATGCCGGCAACAGCTTTTGCAAACTGGCTAATGGCGTCGACTGCCGGCCATGCACCATTCGCTCGGTCAGGAAATAGAGCGTGTAATCGGCTGAGATGCCGACGATGCTGATGCTCAGCACCAGCGTCATCAAATGTATTTCGCCAAATGCTAACAGCGTAGCGACGGTGCCAGCCAGAGCGCCAATACCCACCGACAGCGCGCACAACAACAGCGGCAAAGGTGAGCGGAACATAAACAACACCAATAAAAACACGCCCGCCACCGACGCCAGGCCAATCGTGGAAATATCCTTTTCGGCCTGTTGGCTGGCATAGTTGCTGTAAAACAACGTGCCGCGGCTGAGCACTTCAGCTCCCGGCCAGCGCAGCTGCAGCTGTTGCTGCAATGCTGTCAGTTTATCTACCGTTAGCCGGGCACTGCTGATGTCATAAGATGATGCGCTAAGCTCGGCGTGCAACAAATACCAACTGCGCCCCTGTAGATCACGCGCCACCAGCCACTCCTTGGACAGGCTCAGCAAGCCACCGTTTTGCTGCTGCGCCAACTGCGAGGCACGTACCAGCATCAACGGATCGTTCGCCAGCTCCTTGCCACTGACCCCGGCGAAGGCAGAATAGAGTTGCCCGAGGATCCACTGACTTTGCGCGTCCGCGCCCTGCTGCAAACGCCGCCGGGTAGTGTCATCGAGCAGCACATTACGGTGCTGATAGAAAAAACGCCCCCACTGCTGCTGACGCTGCGCATCCATAGGCCCGCCTACCTGCTGTAGTTCTGGCATCTGGCGCAACTGCTGCCACCACCAGCTCACCGCAGCGTTGTCCGCCCCCGGCGGCGGGCTGACCAACCACATCAGTTGCCGGTCAAGCCGACGGCTGAAACCTTCGGCCAGTTCATCCGGCACGCCCACCAGTTGCTGCTTCGGTAATAACGCCAATACGCTGCTGTTGATCTGGCTGCGCGGCAGCAGCCAACACAGTGCAGCCAACAACAGCAGGCAAATCGCCAGCCAGCCAAACGCCAGCCGCCGGTGCAGCTCAGGACGCAAAACGCTGTTGCTCCCCGGCGGTCAGCGTCAGTGGTGCCGTACGCTGGTTAAAGAAACGGATATGGGTGGCATCACTTTGCATGTCATCGATATCAATGGTTTCCAGGAATTGCGCACCATTAAGGGTGATGCGCCTGAACAGTTTGTCGAGCGGTGTGGTTTTCGGTGTCAGCACCAGTCGCCATTGGTTATTACCCAGGTCGCTGAACTGCAAAGCAAAGTTTTGCTCCAATGCCTGACTGTCGGCATGGAATAATGCGGTCAGCAAGTGGTTGAACTGGAACATCTGCGGGTTGTTTTCTGCCGTCACTACCTGCGGCGGCTGGCCGGCCAGAGTTTGCACCATACGCTTATCATCCAGCAGCAGGGTCAGTGGGAAGGGTTTTTGTTGCGCCCACCACAGCCCTTTTTGCTGTGAAATCAGCAGCTCACCGCTGGATTTCAGGGGTTTCGCCATACCGCTGATGCTGCGCTGCTGTTCGAACTCGGCGCGCAGCACCGGCTGTTGGCTAAAGCGCTGTTGCAGCTCCGGCAGCGTGACCGCCTGGACGCTCAGGCTGAAAAAGGTGATAAGAAACAATAACCCGTACTTCATTGTGCCCCCTCTATGTTATCCAACAGCACCTGTGGCGAGGCAAAACACATTTCTTTGCTGTCAGCCTCTACCGCTACTTGAATGGTATGACCGCGAGTAGTGAGTTTGCCGCTATCCGCATCGAGGATTCGGTAACCAATGCGCAGGCGGTTTTCATACTCTTCCAGTTCGGCACAGACGATGATGCGTTGTTCAAACAGCACTGGCGCGATGTATTTCACTCGCGTATCCACGATCGGCCAGACATAGCCTGAAGCCTGCATCTGCCGATAGCCGTAATTAAACTGTTTGAGTAGCGCTTCACGCGCGACCTCGAAATAACGGAAGTAGTTGCCGTGCCATACCACGCCCATGGCATCGGTATCATGGAAAGGGATAGCGATTTCAATGCTGACGGAAAATCGCGGATCGTCTTTTAGCTTCATGTCTCAGGCCCCTGTTGCACTAACGGCTGCGCCGCCAACTGCCAGAAATCGAAAAAATTAAACCAGTCGAGCGGTGCCAACAGGCAATAATGCTCCAGCCGCGCGGCATAACCGTCCACCGCATCTTGCAACGCCTGTTGGCGCTGCTGACGGGGTAATAACAGCGGATCGGCAAAGGGTTCGAAATAAACGTTAAGACGCCCCTGCTGCTTGAGGCCGAACATCAGAAATACCGGACAACGCAGAGCCGCGGCCAGGACAAATGGCCCCTGAGGAAACGGCGCCGGTTGGCCAAGGAAGTTGCTCCATACCACGCGCGGTTGCTCACCCCGCTGATGCTTGCCGGCCGAAGTGCGATCGCCAACGATAGCTACCCACTCGCCAGCGTCGAGTTTGTCCTGCAGACGCATGGCCGTTTCTGGCCCCAGCGACGTCACCTGGATCAGGTTCAGATTTGCTCGCGGATTTACCTCTTTCATCACCTGATTGAAGCGCTCGGCGTGCTCGGTAAACACCAGGGCATTCACCTTTACGCCAGAATCCAGCTCACCCAGTGCGCGGCAAGACTCGATATCCCCCAGGTGTGAAGCCAGGATCAGGGTGCCTTTTCCGGACGCTATCTGCCGTTCACAACGCGTACGATCCACCAGACGAATGTCATTGTGCTCCCCGCGCCAGCTCGCCAGCTTGTCGAGCATCGCATCACCAAATCTCATAAAGTGACTGAAGCTGTTGAGCGGTGCAGGCAATGGCTGTTGCCGCTGCTCGGCGAATTGCCGCAGGCGCTGCAGATAGTCGCGTGATGCCTCACGCTGGCTACGCCCAGTCAGCCAGAAATAACCAATCACCGGATACAACAATAATTGAAAAACCCGGCGGCCAAACAGTCGGTAGACTTGTAACATCAACCGGATGCCCCATAGGCCGTGGCGCTCCTGGGTTGCCGACCAGTGTTTCGGACTGGCCGTTTGTCGGCGTTGGCGCAGCAGACGAGGAATACGCGGCAACATACCGAAGAACAAGCGGGTATGCATCCAGGAAATACGTAAGTTATCGCGCAGTGCGTCAAAATGAGAAACACCGTCAACCGGATAGGTGACGCGCGTCGGCAGAAAACGGCTGGGCACGCCCTGCCAATACAGTCTGACCATCACTTCGGTATCGAAATCCATCCGTTTACCGAGCGGATGACGCGTCGTTAACGCCAACGTCGGAGCCACCGGGTAAACGCGGAAACCGCACATGCTGTCTTTCAGCGAAAGCGACAGGGTTTCTATCCACACCCAGACATGGGTGACATAGCGACCATACAGGCGTGCTTTTGGCACGGAGCTGTCGTAAATGGGACTGCCGGAAATCAGACAATCCGGATGAGCGCGGGCTTCGTCAATCATTGCCGGAATGTCACTCAGTTGATGCTGGCCGTCGGCATCCACCTGTAAAGCGTGGCTGTAGCCCTGCCGTTGCGCCAGTTGCAGGCCGGCGATCACCGCCGCTCCTTTTCCCTGGTTTTCATCCAGCCGCATTAACCTGACCCATGGCCGATCAGCAGCCAGGCTCTGCAGCTCTTCGGCGGTGCTGGCATCGCTACCATCGTCCACTATCAGGCATGGCAGGCCATAATCGGCTAACCTGGTCAGCACTGCGGCCATCATCTGTCCATGATTGAAACAGGGGATAACAATGCAGGGAGTAAAGGGAACTTTCACTGACATAATGAGATCTTGCCGCTGCTGGCGGTCGCCTCACCCACGCGGTAGCTGAACAACAGTTTATGCCGTGCCGGCTGCCACTCAAGCTGTAATAACACACTTTGCTCCGGCAGTAAGGGCTGTTGAAACTTCACCACTTCAATGCCTTTGAATCCGGCCTCGATAGCCAGCAACTGACGGGCATACTGCATCACCCAATTCAACTGCGTGACTCCCGGCAGGATCGGATGTTCAGGAAAATGGCCGCGAAACCAAAATAGCTCTGTGGGCAAACGCAGCAGCAGGCTGGCATGGGTAGCATCGCTCACCTGCTGCTGCAGCACCTCAGGTTGCATCATAAAAACAGCTCCTGTAGTTCAGCATAGGCACGCTTGCCCTGCGGATTCAGAGGGATAGCCTCGATAATACGCCAACGGCGCGGCAGAGCCACCGGCTCCAGCCAGCCCCGCAACGCCTGATGCAGTTCGCGGGTTAACTCCCCTTCCGGCAATTTTTGTCGACGGGTTTCGCCATAGGGTGACAACACGATCGCCGCGACCAATACTGTGCGCCCGGTTTGCTGCTGCGTTAGCACGGCAGCAGCGGCGACCTCCGGCAGGGAAACCAGCCGGCGCTCAACTTCGGTCAGCGACAGACGTTTTTCTTCCAGCTTGATAATGCGGTCAACGCGGCCGTTTAACTGAAATTGCCGACCATCCGGCGCGAGCTGAATCACATCGCTCAGTGCGAGTTCACCGGTATCGGGTATCAGGGGCGACGCAACATTTATGCTGTTATCTGGGTTTGCCGTTAGCGTCACGCCGGCAAACAGCCGCCACAGGGTGACCTCCCGAAGTTGCTTGCGCCATGCCAGCGTGCCGGTTTCCGTTGTGCCGTAAATTTCCAGCGGCAATACGCCCAATGCTCGCTGCGACAGTTTAGCCTCCGCGTAAGAGAGCGGACCGCCAGCGGAAAATACCTCAACGCACTCGGCCAGTGCCAGGTGGTTATCCAAACGTTTAAGCCAGGCGGGGCTGCTGACAAACAGCAAACGTCGCCCCTGGTGACGGGCAATCAACTGCTCGTGATATTGCGTTAACTGCGCATCAAACGGCAGGCCAAAAGCCAGTGGCAGGAATAAGCGAAAGCTCAGGCCATACATATGCTGGTGAGAGACCGACGCGATCACGCTGCACCCCTGAAAGACATCCTTCCAGCTTGCGGCCAACAGTTCGCTTTCACGATCCATGCAGGCAACGGACTTGGTCACTGCCTGTGGTTGGCCGGTCGAGCCGGAAGTATAAAGGATGAACCTTGGGTCTTGAGGCCAGACGGGCAATGCTATCTCCGTATTGCCCCCTTCTGGTACCGGCAAAACCGGTACATCAAGAGCGAGAGGTAAATCAGTTAGCAGTGCGTCGAAATCTGCCCGCTGCTCTTTGAGGATAGCTTCGCGCTGATGACCAAAAATTACCGGCATTCTGCTGGCATACAAAGAGGCCAACAACGCAACGGCAAAACGATAGCTATCATCAAAACACAGCGCCCAACGCTGCTCTTCCCTGCCTGCCAGTTGTGCGACCAATGCGGCGACATCACGGCGAAACTGACCGAGACAGAATCCCTGAGCGCCACGCCAGGCAATAAGCACCCCATCATCACGCTCCACACTGAGCCATTGGCTCATCGGTAAACTCAGGCGCGCCTGACCCTTTTCCTGACTATCCATTCAATACCCATT
Organism: Serratia sp. NA_13; assembly: GCF_052691735.1. Taxonomy (NCBI): domain Bacteria; kingdom Pseudomonadati; phylum Pseudomonadota; class Gammaproteobacteria; order Enterobacterales; family Yersiniaceae; genus Serratia; species Serratia sp. NA_13. Next base: position 3,537 of record NZ_JBQZFV010000002.1, on the reverse strand, counting down.
AATGCCCCCATCAGCAGGTAGCTGATGCCGCCGTTATACAGCGTCCAGAGTGTGATATCCCCAGACAGACAGGTTGCCAGCGATATTGCACCGTTAGCAATAAAGAACCCGCACCAGATCTGAGTCACCTTGCGAGTATAAGCCACGCCAGCGGCATCCAACTGTGGCTCGGTTATACGCGCCAATCGCTCCACCACGGTGGGGGAGGCAAACAACGAGTATGCAAACAGCAACAGCAGTAATGCGTTGACCAAGACCGGATAATACAGCAGCCAATGGCTTTGCTTCAGCGCCCAACTGGCAAGCGCCAGCAAGATGCCGACAATCGCCAAGGCCTTGCCCAACCACATTTGCTGACGAAGTTTACCGCGCAGCAATATCAGGCGTAAGGTGAAGACAGTCACCAGCAGCGGTACCAGGACGTTGGTGCCCCAGCGCGCCAACCCAAACCAGACCGCCAGCGGATAAAGCAGCAGCGCCAGCCAGGTCATGGCCTGCAACAGCCGCAACATCGGGTGTATCCAAGGGGACGTTTTCACCTTAACGCAGCGGCCTTAGCTATTTGACTTAAGCAACTCATCAATGGCATCAACTACGTCTTGCACGGTGCGCACCGACTTGAACATTTCCGGTTTGATCTTCTTGCCGGTTGTTTTTTGCAGTTGCACCACCAGATCCACAGCATCAATGCTGTCCAGATCCAGTTCCTCGTACAGACGGGATTCTGGCTTGATGTCATCGGCATCAAGCTCAAACAGTTTGACCAGCAACGCCTTAATTTGCAGGTAAATTTCTTGCTTATCCATGAAAAACCCTTATTTGCTACGCTGTGCAGAAACAAACTTTGCCAGCGTTTCCACGGAATAAAAATGTTGGCGCATATCCTGGCTTTCAGCCGACAGCACAACGCCATAACGGTTCTTTAATGCTAAACCCAATTCCAATGCATCGATGGAGTCCAGACCCAGTCCATCACCAAACAGCGGTGCCTCGGCGTCAATCTCCTCCGGTGTCATACCTTCAAGATTGAGCGTATCAATGATCAATTGCTTGATTTCAGTGCTCAATAAATTCATTCCGCTATATCTCATTATTTATAGGTTCTGACTGTAAGGCGTCAGTTAAATGCTGGGTTAATCTTCTTGCCGCAAGGGCGGGAGAAACGTCATTTGCATGAATGAATGCGCGGGCGTCGATCTTATCCTGAACGGTGATATGGAACTGCGGTTTTATCGCCGGGATCTTATACCATTTACCCTGCTTCGTCAGCATGGAGGGATGGCAGTGGATATGCACAACCCGGATGTCACATTGCCCCCGCAGCGCAATATTGGCCGCCCCCCGTTGCAGCGTCAGCGCCTTGCCCGGCGTGGTACGGGTGCCTTCCGGGAAGATCAGGATGGTCCCTCCGCTGGTCAGACGTTGGTGACATTGTTCCAATAGAATATCCGACTGCGCATTAGCCAAATATCCCGCCGCTTTGATCACCCCACTGACAAATATATTATTCAGCAAGGCCTCTTTGACGATGCAGTCGCAGCGCGGCATTTGTGACGCCAGTAACACATAATCCAACAGGCTGGGATGGTTGGCGATCACTAGGCAGCCGCGATCCTCACTGAAGCGTTCTATATTATCGAAATGGTAATCCAGCACACCAAAAAAACGCGTCGTGGCCAGGAAGAAACGGAAACTGTGACGGATTGAGTTTTGCGTTAACCGGCTGCGGCGTGCGGGATCTCGCACTACCAGACGCATCAGGTTAAACCAGACGCCAGACAGTAACAGGCCACCCAAACCAAATAGCGAAAAGCAAAAGCCCGTAGCCACCACCCGCCAACAGCGATTAAACCATGAGGATTGTTCGGGATCCGTTTGGGCAGGGATCGTTGTAGCCATCAGCGTTTCCACCACCAGCCGTGCCTTGGGCCCGGTACCGTAAATTCATCATCAGCGCCCAGCCACCCCCGCAAAAAAGACAGGCCCTGCGGCTCCTGGTGACTCACTTGTTCGGGCGTTATTGCCTGGCATTGCAGCGTGCCACCACTTTCGAGCAGCAGGGCGACAGCATAGGGAACCGAATTTTCAGGCGCAAAAGGCCGGTAAACATCCGGTACGACCCCGTCGAAGTCGATTAATAACACCCGTTCCGCACTGCCCGTGGCCAATGCGGCCTGGGCCTCAATCATCCCCTGCTGGAAGCTGTCTTCGCCGGCGGCCAGTGAAGTGGTCGGCAAAGTATTCTTCGCCATAATAGTCAACCATCCCGCCGCCGTGTTGTGTACCGACATGGCAAAATCCGTTGGCGATAAGGGTTGCTGCTGATGCAAGTGCTGGAGGATTTTGTGCGTCCGCTCCAACTCGCCATGACGACTGGTAAAAATTGCCATATCCGCCGGGTAATCATTCAATAATATCAGCCCACTTTCTACCGCCAGGCGCGTTCCGATACTCATTCGACGCAGTGACATCATGGGGATATGAGAGCACCCGGGTAATACTCCCGGATTTTCAGCGGTAAGAGCATTATCCGTAGCCCATTGGCGCCATGCATCACGCGTTCCACGATCGGGGGCCATTGCCCACCAACTGAGTATATTCATGTCGCCCGCCATTAAGGGGATTACCGGTCAAAAAAATTCCGTGGGTAAATTTATTATATCTAACCCCAGAATGCATTCCCAAAATTCCTATTTTTACACGGTGTATTTGATTAAACGATTAGGCTTAATTATCGGCACAAATTGGCAACACTTGAGAAAAAAGGGAATTACAACGATGAAAAACAGCAGTATTTGTCGAATTTTTCCGATGAGTGTATCTTAGTCAGGGATCGTCATGCATCACTTCCCCTGCATGATTAATACATTTCTTATTTACCAACACTCATGGACAAGAGTATGAAACCATTTAAGCTCATTTTAACTGGCGTATTCGCCGCTATTCTGGTCACCGGTTGCGCAGGCACGGCTCCCGTTAAAAACGTCAGCCAAAACATTGCGGGTAGTCGCAGTGATGCACAGGTACGCCAGGCGATCCTCTCCGCCGGCTTGAGCCGCGGCTGGATTATGAACCCTACCGCAGATGGCGTGATCGATGGCAAGATTTTGCTACGTGGCCACAGCGCAGGTATACGTATCACTTACAATACAAATAGTTATCAGATTAACTATGTTGCTAGCGGTAATATGGATGCCAAAGACGGAAAAATTCATCCAAACTATAATCGCTGGGTGGCCAACCTGGATAAGGATATTCAGTTAGAACTGGCACGTCAGAATATTCAATAACGACAAAAAATTTATTACCCGGCGGAGGTCTACTGCCGGGTATATTAACCTTTATATTGGCATGCAATTCGGATAATTATTTATCAGAGCAGATTTTCACCGCATAAATCACGCAGCTATATTCATTTTCGTTGAATTTTGCATATGAAAAAGCCCTGAGTCAAAAACTCAGGGCTTATCAAATAAGTGGCGGAACGGACGGGGCTCGAACCCGCGACCCCCTGCGTGACAGGCAGGTATTCTAACC